>NZ_CP107546.1:2697352-3371690 GCF_025836995.1 Microbacterium sp. M28
CCGACAGGGAGCAGGACGGGCAGCTCCCACATCACTCCCGTCGCGGGGAACCGCCCCACATCGCCGACCAGCAGCGGCTCGCACTGCCGCCATTCCCGCCCGTCGCTCGAGTCGAACAGCAGGGCCGCCCCGCCCAACCCCTCGAGGCCGGCCCCGACGAGCATGAACCATGCCTCGCCCTCCCGCCACACGAACGGGTCTCGGAACTGGCCGTCCACCAACGACTCGGTGCGGCCGGGCACACTCGCCGGCATGCGGAGCACAGGGACCTCGTCTGCCTTCCAACCCGCACCGTCGGGTCTGGCGACCGCCACCGACTGATCCGGCTTCGCGGACATGTCGCCTGCCGTGAAGAAGAGCAGGTGCTCGCCGTCGGCGCCCGTGACCGAGCTGCCGCTCCAGATCCCGTCCGGCGCGACGATCGTGTCCGCGGGTGCGAGCGCGATCGGCTCGTCCCGCCAGTGCGCGAGGTCCTCGCTGACCGCGTGCGCCCACGCGATGTCACCCCAGTACGGACCGACCGGGTTGTGCTGCGAGAAGAGATGATGGGTCCCCGCCACCTCGATGGCCGCATGCGGCTCGTTCATCCAGCCCTGCGGGGCCGTGACGTGTGCGATCGGGCGGTGCGGGTCATCCGCGAAGCGGGATCTGTCCGGAGCCGTCTCGGCGCGTGAACCGACGGTGCCGGCCGCCGGATCCGCGGTCGGCACGTCACCCGCGCCGTTCGCCTGGAGGAGTGCCACCGACGCCCTGGCGAGGAGTCCGTTCGCCGCACCGCGCCGGAACAGGTCGTCGACGAGCGGAGCCTCGCCCGTTCGCCCAATCCGCACGAGCGACGGGAGGGAGACCGTTCGAGGCCGGAACGCGACCTCGCCTGCGGCGATGCCGTCGAGGAAGAGGCGCGACGCCCCACCGTTCACTTCCAGGACGAGGTGGTGCCAACGGTCCCTGTCGAGCATCCGTTCTCCGACCAGAAGCTCACCGCCGATGATGGCAGCGATGCGTCCAGACCGGACATGGCCGAGGGCGACTCCGCGCTCGACGTCGGTCGCGTCGATCAGCGCGGTGAAGCCGCGCGAGTCCCCGCTCGCGATCGCCCGCGGCGCGAACCAGGCCGACAGCCGGACCTCGACGTCCTCGTACGTTCGGCCCCGATGCTCCACCCAAGTGGACCAGCCGTCCAGATACAGGGCGGATTCCCCCGTGGTGCGGCCGCGGCGCGGCTTCCCGAGCGTCCTGCGCTGCGCGGCAGGCGCGTCGATGACGATCGATGCGGATCCGCGCGCCGCATCGACGACGGTCACGGGGTTGCCGGTGAAGCTGAGGTCGAAGATCATCGTCGGCTTTCGTGTTCGTGGATCGAGAGCGTTAATCGTATAACCGACGATGTTAGCAGCAAAACGAATCGCGCCCCCGGACTTCGTCCCGGAGCGCGATTCTCGTGGCGGAGACGGAGGGATTTGAACCCTCGGTCCCCGTGAGGGGACTCCACCTTAGCAGGGTGGTGCATCGTCCAACCGAGTGCGCGAGCTCCGCCGCCCACTTCATCAGAGAGCACGTCGGATCCGCGAGATTCCGCGCATCAGAGCAATGCAGCGACAGTGCCGTCAGGCACTCACGGATCCCCGCACACGCCAGAATCAATAAACTCCGGATACTCCGGATACTCCGGACACTATCCGGACACTTCGCGAAACCAGTTGCAGGAAGCGTCCATGGCATTCGCTCATGCGGTAGCGAATCTCGATGGGATGCTCCGACTTGACGATGCGGGCGGGCTATCATGCGATTCTCAACGTCTTGAGGCCACCGGTTCGCGGAAAAGACACATCTCCGGTAACTACTGGCAGCCGACGGGTCGCACAAACGCGATGGAATCTAGTCACTCGGCGACGTCACGATCTCGGCCTACGTGGATCTAAGGTGTGTGCCCGGAAGGGCTCCGGCTCCCCGATCGGAATACGTGCCCCTCCTCCCCGGAGCACGGTCGGACAGAAGCACCACATCCTTCTCTCCGGCGCACAGGTTGAAGGGAGACGCCTCGACAAATCTCGGTCTGATCGTGACTCCTGACAAGATGGCCGAGATCCATCGCCCCCCATTTCTCCGGCCGCTCTGTTGCAGCGCTATGACCGCTGCAACGGGGCTCAAGCCGTACTTTGTTTCGCGGCGGAAAGCGAAACGGACGAAGGCGCGGAGGTTGATTCGCGGATGACGAGCTTGGGGGTAACCACGACGTGGTCCCCGCCTCCGGAGTCGATGAGTTCTCGGAGCGCACCGAACGCGCGCCGGCCGAGCGCGTCGAAGTCCATCCGCGCGGTGGTCAGCGGAGGCGCGAAGTAGCGCGACTGTGGCATGTCGTCGATGCCGACGAGCGAGAAGTCTCCGGGCGCGCTGAGACCTCTGCTGCGCGCGGCCGCGGAGAACCCGAGCGCAAGTTCATCGTCCGCAGCGTAGACCGCCGTGAACGCAGAGAAGTCGGCGCGCAGGCCTGCTTCGTATCCGGCTGCGCCGGTCCAACCGCCACCGATCATGATGGGCAGAACTGTTCCACCCGCGGTCGCCATCGCGTCAAAGTACGCCCGCTCGCGTTCTTGCGATTCGGTGCTCTCTCGCGGACCGGCCAGGAACGCGATCCGCTGGTGACCGAGGCTCAGCAGGTGTTCCATTACCAGCAGGCCCGCGGCATACGAATCGGCGCCTGCGTTAGCAGTCCCGGGCACGGGGCGGCCTGTGATCGCGAGGACCGGGACTTCATTGCGCACAGTTTGTTGCAGGAGGGACTCGAGGCCTTCGATGCGCGCGGAGACGACTATTCCGTCGACGCGCATCGACAGAAAGCGCTCCAGGATGCGTCCTGCATCGGACCACTGGGGGTCATCAACATCGAGATGTCCAGTGATGAGGGTGACGTCGGCGGCGTGCGCTGCGGCACTGAGTCCCGCCAACGTCTCGGCCGCTCCGTAGTTGAGTGGCGCGGCAGTCAGGACGCCGACCATGTCGGAGCGACCATTCTGCAGCCCTCGCGCGAGCCGGTTCGGGCGGTAACCGAGGGCGTCGATCGCTTGTTGGATGCGCTCCCCCGCTTCGGCGCCGACGTAAGAGGCGCCGGTGAGGAAGCGCGACACCGTCTGTGCCGAGACGCCTGCGAGCCGGCCAACGTCATTCAGAGTCGGGCGCGCTGTCGTCGACGCTTTGCTCTGTTTCGTGGCTGCCACGCTGCCCCCTTTCAGCCTCATCGTATCCATCATGATAGCGATCTCATAGCCGGCATCGTGCGACATCGCGACCAGGCGGGAATCCACGAGCATGGTCTCCCACGGTCATGAAATCGGGGCTTGACGCGAGATATGCAAACGCTAACATAGGCTTCTGGGCGGCGCGCTGAGCAGCAGGCCGAGCCCAACACGATCACGCTCACACACAATGCAGTGAAGGGAAGCAGAGATGCGATGGATTACAAAGGCGGCCGCGGCCGCGAGCACTATTCTGCTCGCGACAACGCTGGGCGCATGCGCAGGTGGGGATCAGGCCGCTGACGGGCAGGTCACGCTCACCTATTGGAAATTGGCGGACACCAATGACGCGTCGAAGCAAGCATGGGAGCAGGTCCTGGCCGGTTTCGAGAAGGCGCACCCAGAGATCAAGATTCAGGTCGAGGAGCGATCGACGGATGGGCACAAGGAGGCGCTGCGAACCTCACTGGGCACCTCCGCTGCACCGGATGTGTACTGGTCCTGGGCAGGTCCGGGCATCGGCGGCGAGTACGTCCAGGGAGGGGCGAGCCTCGATCTGAAGAGGTACTACGACGAGTACGGCTGGGAGGACCGCTTCAGCGACGTCGGCATGGCGAGCGTCACGCAGTACGGCAGCTATGACGGCGTGCCCAATGGTCAAGCTGGCGCAGCGGTGTTCTACAACAAGGAGCTCTTCGCTCAGGCGGGTATCAAGGCGCCGCCCACGACGTACGAGGAGCTGGTGGATGCTGCGGACAAGCTCGTGGACGCGGGCTTCACCCCCATCGAGTTCGGCGGGACGGTCAACTGGCATCTGATGAGGCTGCTGGACAACATCCTCATGACCGAGTGCGGTCCTGACACGTTCCGGTCACTGATCACCGCCGAGGGCGACTGGGCATCGGAGACCTGTGTCGACGACACATTCGAGGAGTTCCATACCTGGACCCAGGATTACCTTGTCAGCGGGTGGGCGAGCTTGAGCGACTCGGAGGCGAATGCTCTGTTTTATTCAGGCGAGGCCGCGATGGTGATCGAGGGCAACTGGTTCAACAACATGCTGCGTGCCAACGATGTCGACACGAGCACGATCGGCGTCTTCCTGTTCCCCACCGGGAGCGGAGAGCTGTACGGCGACACGTCTAACGTGTATGTCTCCGCCGGAACGAAGCATCCCGATGAGGCCGCCGTGTTCCTGGACTATCTCACCAGCGAGGAACCGCAGGAGATCAACCTCGAGATCGTCGGTTCACGTCCAGTGAACACTGCTGTGACGGTGGATCCAGCCACGCAGGACAGCCTCGACAAGGAGTGGAACCCGCTGTTCGACGAAGCAACGGGTCTGTACTACTTCAACGATCAGGGCATGTCTCTGGCGATGACGACCGAATACTGGCGCATCCAGAACCTGGTCGCCACCGATCAGCTGGACCCGTCGCAGGCGGGCGCCGAGCTGCAGAAGTTCATCGATAACCAGTGACAGCGCTGGCCGGCGGGCATCGCCCGCCGGCCACGTCGTCACAGACGAGGGATCCCATGACCATTTCTTCTCCGACCAGGCCGCGGCGTTCACTGCGGCGCTCGCGATTCATGATTGCGCTACCCTTCCTCGCTCCCGCGCTGGTGGCTTACATCATCTTCGTCATCGGCCCAATGATCGAGTCCGTGCGGCTGTCCTTCTTCGAATGGACCGGCTTTGTCGGCGCACCTCAGGTGTTCGTCGGCTTTGACAACTACGTGCGCATCTTCACGCAGGATCCGGTGTTCTGGACGGCGTTCCGCAACACCGTCATCTGGATCGTGCTGTCGCTGATCGTCCCCTTGTCGATAAGCCTGCTGCTCGCACTAGCCCTGAACCGACCGCTGTTCGGCCGCAACTTGTTCCGGTCCGCGTTCTACATCCCCGGGGTGCTCGCCTCGATCGCGGTGGCGAACATGTGGCGTTGGATCTACAACCCCAACTACGGCATCGGCGCCAGCATCGGAAACGCGCTGGGCATGCCGTGGCTAGCCGACGTGCAATGGCTGGGCGACCAGAACCTCGCCCTCTACTCCGTGTTCATCGCCTTCGTCTGGCAAAGCGTCGGAACCAACATGGTCCTCTTTCTCGCCGGACTGCAATCTGTGCAGAAGGACCACATCGATGCCGCTCGAATCGACGGAGCCAACAGCTGGCAGGTCTTCCGCAACGTCACCCTCCCTGCATTGCGCCCCACGATGGTGATCGTCTTCGTGCTCACGTTCATCGGCGCGATCAAAGTGTTCGATCTCATCGTCGGCATGACTGGAGGCGGTCCTGCGCAGATGACCCAGGTGCTCGCGCTGTGGTCCTACCAGCAATCACTCACCAACCATGAATATGGACCGGGCAGCGCCGTCGCGACGGTGCTCCTGGTCGTGACCCTCGCCGTCGTCCTGCCATATCTGGCCTGGACTGGCCGTCAGGAGGACGAAAGATGAGCGCGACATCGACTCTCACTCCGCGCCGTTCGAAAACGGACGCGACCATGAGCCGCCCGGTGAAGCGACCCAACTACATCCGCATCGGGTTGTGGATCGCGTTGGTGATCTCGCTGATCATCTGGATCATGCCGCTTGTCTTCATTCTGTTCACTTCCCTGAAGACCGAGGCGGACGCGATCGGTACCCCCGTGTTCCTGCCACCGCTGAATCCCGACTTCGGGAACTACACCGAAGCGATCGAGTCCGGCAACCTCCTCGGGGTGGGACTGAACAGCCTCATCATCGCGCTGGTGAAGGTGCCCGTCGGCCTGCTGATCTCTGCTGCCGCCGCGTTCGCCATCGCACGCATCAGATTCCGTCGCAACCGGCTGTTGCTGGCAGCCGTGGCGATGGGGGCGATGGTGCCGGTTCAGGTAGCCATCGCTCCCCTGTTCCAGGTGATCAACTCATTCGGTCTGCTGAACACCCACATTGGTGTGATCCTGCCCTACATCGGCTTCGGCATCCCGTATCAGATCTTCATCCTGTACGGATTCTTCCGGCAGATTCCCGAGGAACTGGACGAGAGCGCACGGATCGACGGAGCCTCGAACGCCCGACTGTTCTGGCAGATCATCCTCCCGCTCTCCGGCCCCGCGCTGGCGGCACTGTTCATCCTGGACTTCGTGGCCACATGGAACGAGTACGGCATGGCCCTCGTTCTCCTGCAGAGTTCCGATTCCTGGACGGTTCCGCTGGCCATCCAGGGCTTCCAATCGCAATACACCAGTTCATACGGACCGATCAATGCGTTCACTCTTATGTCCGTGATCCCTGTCGTGATCGTGTATCTGCTCTTTCAACGCTATTTCGTTTCCGGTGCTTTTGCCGGATCTGTGAAGGGATAACCCAATGACACCCCTGCCTGCCCCCACCACCGCCGTCAGTGGCGAGGAGTCTGTGAACTCCTTCATGCGCAACCCCCACGCACGCGCAATTCTCGAACGACACATGCCCGAGCTGCAGAGTCTGTCTTCCCGTCTGACACTCGGCGGGCATTCGCTCCGCTTGGTCGCCAAAACCTCGCCAGCGCTGAAAGACGAAGCCGCGATCGACGCCCTGTTCCTCGAGTTGTCTGAGGTCCCGGGCGATGACCGCCCGGCCGAACCCATCCGCACCGCGTCGCCGGCCGCACCAGAGAACTACGACCCGGAGGGCCTCCCGGCCTCAGCCACGGTGACCTACCCGCGAGAACTGCACCGATTCGAACGCTTCGAGGTCGTATTCGCAGGCCCGCAACACGGGAACCCGTTCACGGATGTCACCCTCGCGCTGCAGATGGACACGCCGTCGGGCCGCGTGGAAGTACCAGGCTTCTACGACGGTGACGGCGTCTACCGGGTGCGGTTCCTGGCCGAGAATCCAGGTCTGCACCGCTTCGAGAGCGTCAGCAACGCACGCTCCATGAACGGCATCAGCGGCGAGTTCGAGGTCTCCTCTGCTGCCGCCGGGCGCGGCCCCGTCCGTGTGCAGGATCGCTTCCACTTCGCCCACGCCGATGGCACGCGGTACTCGCCCGTTGGGACGACCGCCTATGCGTGGACGCATCAGGGCGGGGAGCTCGAGGAGCGCACGCTCACGACGTTGGCGAGTGCACCCTTCAACAAGATTCGCATGTGCGTGTTCCCCAAGTCGTACGCGTTCAACGAGAACGAGCCTGCACTGTACCCATTCGTCGGAGACCCCGACGCGGGATTCGATCTCGCACGATTCGACCTTCGATACTGGGAGCACCTGGAGCATCGGATCGCCCAGTTGGATGCGCTGGGCATCGAAGCCGACATCATCCTTTTCCACCCGTACGACCGGTGGGGCTTCGCCGATATGGGGCTGCAAGCCGATGATCGTTACCTGCGATATGCAGTGGCGCGACTGGCCGGATTCGCGAACGTGTGGTGGTCCCTCGCGAACGAATACGATCTGCTGCCTACGAAAACGGAGACAGACTGGGAGCGCTTCGCCAGCATCGTGCAAGAGTCCGACCCGACCGGGCACTTGCTCTCGATTCACAACTGCTTCGACTTCTACGACTACAGCCGTGAGTGGATTACGCACGCGAGCGTGCAGAGGCGCGATATCTACAAGACCGCAGAGATGACCGACCAGTGGCGCCAAGCATGGGGCAAGCCCGTCGTGATCGATGAGTGCGCCTACGAGGGGGACCTCGATCAGGGGTGGGGCAATATCACCGGCGAGGAAATGGTGCGACGTTTCTGGGAAGGCGCCGTCCGTGGCGGCTACGTCGGCCATGGCGAAACGTACCTACGCGAGAACGACGAGATCTGGTGGGCCAAGGGCGGAGAGCTCGTCGGATCCAGCCCCGCGCGCATCGCCTTCCTGCGAAAAATCATGGAGGCGGCACCCTTCGGGTTGGAGCCTGTAGCGCATGACTGGGACATCCCCAGCGCAGGGATCCCCGGCCGTTACATGCTGTTCTACTACGGCTTCAACCAGCCCCGGTTCCGCCGATTCCTGTGGGACCCCGAGACCGAATACACCGTCGATGTCATCGACACCTGGAACATGACCATCCAGCGCCTGCCCGGCCACGTCACGGGTCGATTCACGATCGATCTGCCGGGCCGTCCCTACATGGCCTTGCGCTTCCAAGCCGTCGACCAGCCCACTACATAACCTCGACACGAGACGACCCGCAGGTACTCGACCTGCGGGTCGTTCTTCGCCGTGGCGGGACATCGATCTCAACGAATGAGACCACCGGTGACGCGGACTGTCAGGTCGCGGTCGGTATGAGCGTCGCGGTCCCTGCGATGAGCGCTGCGGTGTCCAGCACGTCGACGTCGATCCGGCTAGGTCGAACTCCTCACGGCACGGATCGGAGAACTGCGCGAACGTCGGGACGACATCGCTGACGTCTACGAGTTCAAGTCCCTGACCGGCCTGCGGTGGGGCGAGTTGCGCGCTGCTCGGGTCGGCTGGCTCGTCAAGACTCCACTCACACAGCTCGCCGTACTTCGCTCGCATTCCGACAGCTACGACGAGAAGGATCCCAAGTCGTGGCGGGGCATACGGCTCGTGCCGATGTCGCCGCGAGCAGTTGAGATCTACGAGAAGCATGCATCAGGCAAAAGCAACGACGCCTACTTGTTCACGAACAAATTAGGCAGCCAGTTGAGGGTGGGCGTCGTGCGGAAGTTTCCTCTGGGCTTCCGTCGTCACGCGCTACGCCACTACGCCGCATCGACTTGGCTCCGCCTGGGAACACCCGTTCACGAAGTTGCGGAGTATCTGGGAGACGATCCGCGCACGGTACTGAAGATCTACGCACATATCCTCGGCGAAGGACAACGGCGCGACTTCGTCCGCCGTCTCACCATCGCGGAGACCGGCCAGAGTGAGTCCGGACACTCCACGGACACTAAGCCTGCGAATCCCGATCAGATTCAGGCGAGCCCAGATCCATCAGGATCAGGATTGACCCTCTGACCAGGAAATAAATGGCGGAGACGGAGGGATTTGAACCCTCGGTCCCCGTGAGGGGACTCCACCTTAGCAGGGTGGTGCACTAGGCCTGACTATGCGACGTCTCCATGCGTCCCGCCGTGGCGAGAACGCGTCATGCCATCATAACCGCTCCCGACAGTCACCACGAACCACCGGCGGGCTCCCCTCGGGTAAGCGCTTTCCGATATGCTCGAGGACGCCACGATCGTGCCGCAGCCGCCACATCATCGGAACGGAAGAGGACATGCCCGAACCCCGCGTCATCAACGACAACGGAGCCTGGTGCTGGTTCCAGGACGAACGCGCCCTCGTCGACCCGGTCCGACAGCTCCTCGTCGTCGGCTCGGTTCCGGCACCGGAGGGCCCTGGTGGCGACGATCGCGCCGGCAACATCGAACTCACCGTCGCCGATCTCGCGCACGGCACCTCGCAGGTCGTCGTCCTGCACGAGCGCCTCGAGACCGACGACCATGACGTGCCGGCCCTCTGGCGGCGCCGCGACGGCCGCTGGCTCGCGGTCTACGCGAAGCACAAGACCGACGACCTGACCCGCTGGCGCGTCAGCGAATCGGACGACCCCACCCGCTGGGGGCCGGAGCGCACCTTCGACTGGAGCGAGCTGACCGGAGGCAGCGGCGTCACCTACTCGAACCTCCACGAGCTCGACGGCCGGCTGTACTGCTTCGTCCGCGCCATCAACGACGACCCATGCGCACTGGTGTCGGACGACGAAGGCGACACCTGGACCTATGCGGGCAAGCTCTTCACCCGACCCAAGCTCGGTTACGTCAACGGGTACACCCGCTACGTCTCCGACGGTGACCGCATCGACTTCGTCACGACGGATCACCACCCGCGCGACTACGACAACTCGATCTACCACGGCTACCTCGCCGCCGGGGCTCTGCACGACAGCGCGGGCGCCCTCATCGCGCGCCCCGCGCCGAGCGACGACGCCCCCTCCCAGGTCGAACTGACGACCGTGCTCGCCGCCGGCTCGGCCGGCCCCGAGGGCGTCCGCATGCACGCCTGGACGACCGACATCCGGCGCGCGCCGGACGGCACGATCGCCGCTGTCCTCACCGCCCGCGTCGACGACGACCTCGAAGACGATCCGGATCGCAACCACCCCGTCCGCGACATCCGCTTCTACGCTGCCCGGCTCTCCCCATGTGCCGACGCCTGGCAGCTCGTCGAGCTGGCCGAAGCAGGCGGGGGGCTGCTCCCTCACGAGCAGGACTACACCGGCCTCGCGGCCATCGACCCGTACGACGTCGACTCGGTATACATCTCGACTCCGGTCGACCCTCGCACCCGCGACCGCCTCGCCCGTCACGAGATCTTCCACGGCCGGACCTCGGATGCCGGTATCACCTGGTCGTGGACGCCGATCACCGAGAACTCCCCGCAGGACAACCTGCGCCCGATCGTCGCCCCCGGCGACCCCGGCCGCACGGCACTGCTCTGGTTCCGCGGTGAGATGACCGCCTCCCAGCACTACCGTTGTGAGATCGTGCTGCTCGATCTGCCGCGCAGCGGCGGAGACACTGTGAACGAAGATGACTCTGTGAAGGAAACCGCATGACCACCGTCTTCCTCGTCGGAGCCCACGGCTACGGCCACGTCCACCTCCGCAACCTCGAACGGCTCGGCGACCGCGTCGAGCTGATCGGTCTCGCCGACCCGAAGGGCGGCCCGGAGGACGGATTCGGCTCGCAGGTCCCGTCCTGGCCGACCCTGGACGCCGCGCTCGCCGACGGCACCCGCCCCGACGTCGTGATCGTCGCGACCCCGACCAACACGCACTTCGGTCTGGCCGCGCAGGCGCTCGAGCACGGCAGCCACGTCTACCTCGAGAAGCCGCCGGTCGCGACCATGCAGCAGTTCACGGATCTGCTCGAGTTGCAGGAGCGCACCGGGCTCAGCATCCAGGTCGGGTTCCAGAGCTTCGGTTCGCACGCGCTCACCGAGCTCGCCGAGCTCGGTGACGCGACCTCCGTCGCCACCTGGGCGAACTGGAGCCGCGAGTTCACCTACTGGAACCGGTCGGCGTGGGCGGGCAGGCGCACTCTCGACGGACAGCCCGTGGTCGACGGCGTCCTCACCAACGCGCTCTCGCACGCCGTCGCGACCGCACTGCACATCGCCGGCGCGCGCCGCCGTGAGCACATCGCCCGCATCGAGCTCGAGCTCTATCGCGCGAACGACATCGAAGCCGACGACACCTCGAGCGCCCGGATCACCCTGGCGGACGGACGGATCGTGTCCGCCGCCCTCACTCTGGCGGGGGCCGCGCAGGACGAGCCGCTGATCGAGGTGCGGACGCCCTCGACCGACGCACTGTTCTCCTACACGAACGACGTCATCACCTACCCGGACGGACGCGCGTCCGAGCCGGGACGGATCGAGCTGTTCGAGCAGTTCCTGGATCACCTCGAGCACGGCGCCGCTCAGCTGTCGTCGCTCGTCGACACCGGCGCCTACATGGAGGTCCTCGAGGCTGTCCGCACGGCGCCCGACCCGGTGCGGATCCCGGATGCCGCGATGACCGCTCTCGACACCATGGTCGTCGTCGACGACATCGCGGACTGGGTGCAGCGCACGGCCCGCGCCGGCGCCCTGTTCAGCGAAGTGCGCGCGCCGTTCGCCCCCGAGAGTCCGGACGGGGCGACCGAGGAGCTGACGCTGGGCGACAGTGTGATCGCCGTCCGGGACTCGGGTACAGGCGTCACGCCGACTTCGGGGCCTCGCCCGTTCCTGCACCCCGTTCGCACGCTCGGCGGCGTCGTCGTCACCGACGCGCACCCCGCCGACCACGACTGGCACCTCGGCGTCTCGGTGGCGATCCAGCACGCGGGTGGCGTCAACTTCTGGGGCGGCCCCACCTACACGCGCGACGGCGGCTATCGCTGGCTGGACGACCACGGCCGCATCGTGACGACGTCGTTCGACCGCACCCGGTCAGGGTTCACGTCCACCGCCGACTGGCTCGCCCCCGACGGCACCGTGCTGCTGCGCGAGATGACGACGTGGCGTTTCCGCGCGTCCTCCGACGCCCGCGCGTGGACGTTCCAGACGACGACGTCTCTCGAAGCGGCATCCGGCCGGATCGAATTGGGCAGCCCTGGCTCGCACGGCCGCGCCGGTGGCGGATACGGCGGATTCTCGTGGCGCTTCCCGGAAGCATCCGAGGTCGACGTCCGCACCGCGGATGCGTCGGGAGAGGATGCCGTGCACGGCAGCGTGTCGGACTGGATCGCGTTCAGCGCACGCTTCCCCGACGGCGAGGCGACCGTCGCGTTCGCGGCGGATGAGAAGCGACCGTGGTTCGTGCGGGTGACCGACTACCCCGGTGTCGGATCCGCGCTCGCCTGGGAGGAGCCCGTCGTCCTGGAAGCCGGCGAATCCGTCACGCTGTCCTTCCGCGGCGTCGTCGCCGACGGTCGGCTGACGGACGCAGACGTCATCGCACTGCTCGGCTGACGAACTGCGCGGGTTCTTCTCCCCCATCGCGTGCGCGTGGTCGGTGCCCGCAGATTTCCCGACGAGCAGGATGAACAGCGATGCGACGGCGACCATGGCCGCATGGAACGTGAACCGACGCGGTGTGAAACTGCGATCTGGACGAGATATCTCTGGAGGAACGCGTGAACGATCAGACGCTGGAGCGGGCAGTCCTGGCCTATCTGGGCAAAGGAAGGTCGGCCTTCCCGCGGCACGATGAGGATGCCGTGCACGTCGTCGCCGCGGAAGCGGATGTCGATCCGGATGCGCTGGTGAGGACGGTCGTCTCACTGACGGACGAGTGCCTGGCCGTCAAGATCGATTGGTCGAACACCACTCTTCCCGAGGGCGGAGATGAGGTGGAGCGGGTGATGAAGGCCCGCCACCCCGAGCTCGGCGCGGCCGCGCTCGATGCCCTCGGATGGGCGTTCACCTACAACTGGCGCTGACGGCGGTCGGGTTCGGCGCTGATTTGTCCCCGGCGAATCGCCCGCGACGGGCGGATCAGGCAAAGGGCAGCGCGACCGGCCGGCTCAGGCCACCGAACGCGACCGTCGGCCAGCGCTCGTCGAGCGTGAGCACTTCCCAGCCATCCGGCGTGCGCAGCAGCGTGTCCTCGACCTTGACGCCAGGCGCGGTCGGGTTCCAGGCGAACGCCTGCCATTCGGCGAGCGCATCGGTCGTCACGCTCGTCGCACGCGGGTCTCGGCCGGCGTAACCCGTCGGTCCGCCCTGGTGATGCCGCTGCCACTCGTCCGCGGCGAACCCGTTCGCGGCGTATGCCGCCGCGCCCTCGGCGAACGCCACATCGAGCGGACGACCGGGAACCGAGGCGTCGAGGAAGGCGCGCTCGACGCCGAGGATGCGCTCGTCCTCGGCATCCGCACCGACCCAGCGGGTGATGTTCGCGATCAGGCCATGCCGACGCCCGCACACGACGACCATCGCCCGCTCGCCCAGGTGTGCCGACGTCGGGAGCGGATGCCGGAACGCCAGCCGCGAGGCCCCGGACACGAGGATCACGAGCGGGTCGATGCCGCGGGCCACGAGTCCCTGCGCCACGGATGCCGCGACCGTCTGCTCGGAGTCGCTCGGGGTGACGGACGAGAGGACATCGGTCAGTACGGCCGCCGCGTCGTGGCCGAGAGCCCGGTAGCGATCGCGCTCCCCCGGCAGCAACGACGCCCGTGCCGCCCGCAGCTCGGCGGCAACGGCCGACTCCGGCACGCTCGATCCCGCGGCGAGCGCCGCGTCGGCCGGCGGCATCTGCCAGTCCACGCGCACGACGCGATCGGCGTCGGCGGGAAGCAGTTCCTCCGCGATCAGCCGGTCGGCCTCATTGGCGGCGACGAACAGCGTGTCGCCGGCATCTTCGACCCTGACGGCCAGAACCGGAGGCCCGGCCAGGGACACATGCGTGCGGACGCCGTCGAGGTACCACGACACGGCTTCGTGCGAGGTCAGCACCAGCGGCTCTCCCGCGGCCGAACGCACACGCGCCAGTCGCTCCTGTTTGCCCTCGCGGTCGTTCATCGATCCCACCATCGCGATCTCCACCCGGTCTCCGGAAACGTTTTCTCACACCCTAGTGGCTAATATGGCCTGGTTCGCGCCACCGCGTGGACGACGCGAACAGAGGGGCTGGCCGATGAGCCGTTCGACACCACGGACGCGGATCACCGACGTCGCCAAGCTCGCCGGCGTCTCCCTGTCGACGGTGTCGCGCGCCATGAACGACAACCCGACCGTCGACCCCGCCCTCGTGGAGCGCGTGAAGGCCGCGGCCGCCGAACTCGGTTACACCGCCAATCCCCTCGCCAGAAGCCTCGTGCTCGGTCGCACCCAGACCGTGGCGGTCGTGGTGCCGGATCTCGAGAACCCGACGTATCAGGCGATCCTGCGCGGCCTCAGCCGGGCCGCCTCGACGGACGGCTATCACGTGCTGATCGCGGACTCGATCGAGGACCTGGAGAACGAGCGCGCACTCGCCAAGACGACACGGCTGCGCACAGACGGCATCATCCTGTGCGCCCCTCGCATGCCGGAGGACGAGCTGCAGGCCCTGCTCCCCGAGCTCTCGCCTGCCGTCGTGATCAACCGCGCGCCGCAGACCGGCACTCCTGTGGTCGCGGCGGACTACGGGGCCGGCCTGCGCGAGATCATCGACCACCTCACATGCCTCGGCCACCGCCACCTCGCCTACCTCGCCGGCTCGGAGCGCAGCGCGTCGCACCGAGCCCGTCAGGACGCGATCGCCGCGGCCGTCGCGCGGATCGCGGACCTGCGCGTCGACGAGATCCCCGCGGGCGTCGACTTCGACAGCGGCGTCGCGGTGGCCGATCAGGTGGTCGCTTCGGGCGCGACGGGCATCCTCGCGTTCAACGACCTCGTCGCCCTCGGACTGCTCTCCGCCCTGCGCACGCGCGGCGTCGATGTACCGGGAAAGATCTCCATCGCCGGATTCGACGACATCCCCTTCGCCGCGAATGCCACGCCTCCCCTGACGACGGCATCCGTACCGGCCGCCGAACTCGGTGCGCATGCCTGGCAGGCGATGCACGAACTGCTCGAGGATGGAGCGCCGGTCGCCGTGACGACGGTCGTGCCGGAGCTGGTGGTGCGGGAGACCACCGCAGCTCCCTCCTGACTCTCCGCGAGACTTACCTTGCAGGGTGAGACTTTGCCGGTTCGGCCAAGTCTCACCCCACAAACCAAGTCTCGCGCCCCAAGCACTGTGCTAGTCTCGAGAAAACGTTTCCTGAGCAGTTGAGATGAGTGGATGACAATGACGCGCTACGCTCTCGCCGGTGCCGGCCACCGCGCACAGATGTACGTCGATGCGATCATCGGCGAGCACCGCGACCGCGCCGAGCTGATCGCCCTCATCGAGCCGAACCCGACCAGAGCGCAGTACTACGTCGACCGCATCACCGCCGCGGGGACCGCAGCCCCGCGCACGGCGGGACCCGACGACCTCGAGCAGATCATCCGCGAGGAGCGCATCGACCGCGTCATCATCTGCTCCCGCGACGACCTGCACGCCGAGCTCATCGTCCGCTCGCTCGAAGCAGGCGCCGACGTCGTGGTCGAGAAGCCGCTGACCATCGACGCCCCGAGCGCCGCACGCATCGAAGAGGCCGTCGAACGCACCGGCCGCCAGGTCGTGCTGACGTTCAACTACCGCTACTCGCCGCGCAACAGTGCGCTGCGCCGTCTGCTGCAGGACGGCGAGATCGGCGAGATCACCTCGATCGACTTCTCCTGGATGCTCGACACCAAGCACGGCGCCGACTACTTCCGCCGCTGGCACCGCCAGAAGGCCCACTCGGGTGGACTGCTCGTGCACAAGTCCAGCCACCATTTCGATCTCGTCAACTGGTGGCTGCGCTCCGAGCCGCGGCGCGTCTACGCATCCGGCGGACTGCGCTTCTACGGCGCCGAGAACGCTGCCGCCCGCGGCATCACGGGCCGGCCCGCCCGAGGCACGCACGACGGGGGCGATCCGTTCGAGCTCGACCTGCGCGACGATGAGCGGCTGAAGGCGCTCTATCTCGACGCCGAGCAGCACGACGGCTACGTGCGCGACCGCGACGTGTTCAGCGAGGGCATCACCATCGAAGACAACCTCGCGCTCGTCGTCGACTACGCCTCCGGGGCGACGCTCTCCTACTCGCTGAACGCGCATTCCCCGTGGGAGGGCTACCGCGTCGCCGTCAACGGCACGCGGGGCCGTGCCGAGCTCGAGGTCGTCGAGCGCGGCGCCGTGCTCGCCGAAGAGGGTCTGCATCCGGCCCTCGACCCGAGCCTCTCGGGATCGGATGCCGGCAACGCGCTGCGCCCCGAGGGCGAGCGCCTGATCGTGCAGAAGCACTGGGAGGCCGCCCGCGAAGTCGAGATCGTCCGCGGCGAAGGCGGTCACGGCGGCGGCGACGCACTGCTGCTCTCGGATGTGTTCGTCGGCCCTGGCGACGACCCGCTCGCCCGACCGGCGGACTGGAGCGACGGCATCCGCTCGATCGCGGTCGGCATCGCCGGCAACCGGTCGCTCGAAACGGGCCTGCCCGTCCAGGTCGCCGACCTCGGCATCCACCTGCTCGAAGGCGCGGTGCACGCATGAGCCGCATCGTCGTCACCGGCGGCGCCGGCCGGCTCGGCCGCAGCCTCGTCGCAGGGCTCGCGGGCTTCGGGCACGAGATCGTGTCGCTCGACAGGGTCATCGCCCCCGAGCTCGAGCAGGACGGCATCACGCAGGTCTCCCTGGACCTCTCCGACGCGGATGCCGCGGCATCCGTCCTCGCGGATGCCGGAGCCGACGCCCTGATCCACCTCGCCGCGATCGCCGTGCCGTTCAGCGCCCCTGAGGACGTCATCATGCGCACGAACGCGGGCCTCGCGGTCTCGGTGCTGCACGGTGCGGTGCGCGCAGGGATTCCGAAGATCGTCGCGGCGTCCAGCCCGACCGTGCTCGGGTACGGGTCGCCGACCGGCTGGATCCCCGAGCGGCTGCCGGTGGACGAGGAGACCCCGACCAGACCGTGGAACGCCTACGCGCTGTCGAAGCTGCTGATCGAGGACACCCTCGGGATGCTGCAGCGCCAGACCGGCGATGCGACGCGGTTCGCCGCGTTCCGGCCGTGCTACGTGATCGCGCCGGAGGAATGGGCCGGAGCTCCGACCCAGCAGGGACACACCGTGCGGGAACGACTGGACGACCCGGCGCTCTCGGCGCCCGCGCTGTTCAACTACGTCGACGCCCGCGACGTCGCCGGCTTCGCGGACACGCTGCTGGCAGGCATGACCGAGATCCCCAACGGCGAGGTCTTCTTCGTCGGCGCCTCCGACGCTCTGGCCCGCGAGCCGCTGGCCGACCTGCTGCCGCAGTTCCATCCGGGAACCGCCGGCGCCGCAGCCGAGCTGACCGGCACCCGACCCGCGTTCTCGATCGCCAAGGCCGAGCGACTCTTGGGCTGGCGCCCGCAGCACGACTGGCGCACCGAGCTCGCAAGCGCGGACGCTCTCCTCACGAAAGGTCTCTGATGAACTTCGACGGCATCCTCTTCTTCCCTGTCACACCGTTCACCCCGGATGGCTCGGTCGAGCACGACCTCCTCGCCCAGCACATCGAGCGCGGGGTCACCGCCGGAGCAGGCGGCGTCTTCCCCGCGTGCGGCACCGGCGAGTTCCACGCGCTGTCCGCGACCGAGGCCGCCGCGGTCACCCGCACGGCCGTCACGACCGTCGCGGGCCGCGTACCGGTGATCGCGGGCGCCGGGGGGCCGCTCGGGCATGCGATCGAGGTCGCCAGAGCCGCCGCGGATGCCGGAGCCGACGGTCTGCTCGTGCTGCCGCCGTACCTCGTCGGTGGTACTCAGGCCGGGCTGATCGCGTACGTCGAGGCGATCGCCGCGGCATCCGATCTGCCGGTCATCGTGTACCACCGCGGCAGCGCGCAGTACTCGGTCGACACGATGCGCACCCTGGCTGCCAACCCGAAGGTGGTCGGCTTCAAGGACGGCACCGGCGACATCGGCACGACGCAGCTCATCGTCCGAGCGGTCGCCGAGACCGGACGCGCGGAGTTCGCGTTCTTCAACGGCCTGCTGACGGCCGAGCTGACGCAGGGCGCGTACCGCGGCATCGGCGTCCCGCTGTACTCGTCCGCCGCCTTCGCGATGATCCCCGAGGTCGCGAACGCGTTCTACCGCGCATACGTGTCCGGCGATGAGGAGCGCCGCCTGCAGATCCTCGACGGTTTCTACCGACCACTGGTGAACCTCCGTGACGAGACGCCCGGCTTCGGCGTCTCGCTCATCAAGACGGGCCTGCGTCTGGGCGGGCTGCCGGTCGGCTCGGTGCGCGCACCGCTGGTCGATCCGACTGCGGCGCAGGCGACACGGCTCGCGGAGATCCTCGACGCGGGGCGCGCACTGCTGTGACCACGATCACCCGGTTCGACACCCGGCTGCAGCGCATCGCGCTCACCCGGCCGTGGGCGGCCGATGTCACCTCGGTCGGCATCGTCGCGACGCACGTCGTGCGGTCGGACGGCGCGGAGGGCTGGGGCTTCTCGTGGACCCCGCAGATCGGCGCCGCCGCCGTGCATGCTCTCCTCTCCGACGACATCGTGCGGGCCGCGATCGGGCGGTCGGCCGAGCCGGGCGAGGCATGGCAGGGCCTTTGGGAGCACCTGCACGAGGCCGGAGGCGGGGGCGTCACGACGATCGCACTGGCCGGACTGGATCTCGCGCTGTGGGATGCCGCCGCCCGCGCCCGCGACCTGCCGGCCTCCGCCCTGATCGGACGCCGTCGCGAGCGGGCCCGCGTCTACGGCTCCGGCGTCAACCTGCACTACACGCAGGACGAACTGCTCGCGCAGGTCCAGCGCTGGATCGACGCCGGCTTCACCGCGGTGAAGATCAAGGTCGGCAAGCCGGACATCGCCGAGGACGTCGATCGCGTCGGCGCCGTGCGCGCCTTGCTCGGCCCGGATCGGGAGCTCATGATCGACGCGAATCAGCGCTGGGATCTGGACCGCGCGACGACATCCGTCGAGGCTCTCGCCCGTTTCGACCTCGCCTGGATCGAGGAACCGCTGCGGGCAGATGACCTCGGTGGCCACACCGAACTCGCCCGACGCATCGACCTGCCGATCGCGGTCGGGGAGAACTTGCACACCGCGCACCGTTTCGCCGACTTCCTCCGCGCCGGTGCCGCCCAGATCGTGCAGCCGAACATCGTCCGCGTCGGCGGGATCTCCCCGTTCCAGCGGATCGCGCAGATCGCCTCCGACCACGGCACCGCGCTGCATCCGCACCTGCTGCCCGAACTGTCCGGGCAGCTCGCCCTCACGCTCCCCGGCGACGTCGCCGAGCCGTGGGCCGAGGACGTGGAGGACGCCGGATTCGGCGCACTCGGCGCACTGGAGGACTCCTCCCCCGTCGCCATCGCCGACGGGTACCTCACCGAGACGCCGCACGCCGGCCTCGGCATCCGCTTCTCCCCCCTTCTGACCGGAAAGGCCTGATCATGACCACGACCGCCGAAGAGCTCGAGTCGATCGCCCAGTCGGCGGCCGCGGCCGCCCCGGTGTGGCGGGCGTCGTCCGCCACCGAACGTGCCGCCTGGC
Organism: Microbacterium sp. M28; assembly: GCF_025836995.1. Classification (NCBI taxonomy): domain Bacteria; kingdom Bacillati; phylum Actinomycetota; class Actinomycetes; order Micrococcales; family Microbacteriaceae; genus Microbacterium; species Microbacterium triticisoli. The sequence continues at coordinate 2,717,186 of NZ_CP107546.1, forward strand.
TGCGCGCGATCGCCGACGCGCTCGACGCGAACGTCGCGGAGCTCGTCGAGATCGCCGATCGTGAGACCCGCCTCGGCACCCCACGACTCACGGGGGAGGTCGCCCGGACGACGGGACAGCTGCGGTTGTTCGCCTCGGTCGTCGAGGAGGGCTCGTTCCGCGAGATCATCGTCGACGACGCGGATGCCTCGGCTGCGCCGCCCCGACCCGAACTGCGCCGATTCCTCGTCGGCGTCGGGCCCGTCGCGGTGTTCTCGGCGTCGAACTTCCCGTTCGCGTTCTCGGTGGCCGGCGGCGACACCGCCTCGGCGCTGGCCGCGGGGAACCCGGTGATCGTGAAGGCCCACTCCGGCCACCTGGAGCTGTCCCGCCGCACCGCCGAGATCGTCGCGGGGGCGCTGCACGCTGCAGGCGCTCCGGATGGCTCGTTCGCACTCATCGAGGGGCGCGAAGCGGGCAATGCGCTCGTACAGCATCCTGCAATCCAGGCGGCCGGGTTCACCGGTTCCGTCTCGGGCGGGCGCGCACTGTTCGACCTCGCCTCAGGGCGACCGGCCCCGATCCCGTTCTACGGCGAGCTGGGCAGCGTCAACCCCGTCGTCATCACCCCGGCCGCGCTCGAGGCTCGAGGCGTCGAGCTCGCCACCGGACTCGTCGGCTCGTTCACGCTCGGCATCGGTCAGTTCTGCACCAAGCCGGGCGTCGTGTTCATCCCCGCGGGCACGGGGTTCGAAGACCGCGTCTCCGCCGCCGTCGCCTCGGTGACCGGCGGCCCGCTCCTGACGGACCGGATCACGGCGGCGTTCCCCGACGGCATCCAGTCCCTGCTGGCGGATGAGTCGACCGCGCTCATCGCGCACGGCGCCGAGACCCCGGACGGTGCGCGTCCGGTCGTCGTGACGACGGATGCCGCTGCCGTGGCCGCGCGCCCCGAGGCGCTGCTGGAAGAGGTCTTCGGTCCCCTCACGCTGCTCGTGCGCTACACGGACGAGGCCGAACTGCACGCTGCCCTGAGCGTCGTGCCTGGTAGCCTCACGGCGACGCTGCACTCCGAGCCGTCCGATGACGTGGCCCGGACGCTCGTGCTGCTGCAGGAACGCGCCGGTCGTGTCCTGTTCGCCGGCTGGCCGACGGGTGTCGCCGTGACGTGGTCCCAGCAGCACGGCGGCCCGTGGCCGGCGACCACATCGCTGCACACCTCGGTCGGTGCGACGGCGATCCGCCGATTCCTGCGCCCTGTCGTGTTCCAGGATGCCCCGGAGCGCCTGCTCCCGCCCGAGCTGCGCGACGCCTCCCTCGCATCGCTCCCGCACCGTCGCAACGGAGTCCTCCGCACCCCCGCAGCGCCCCACCCCGTTGGTTGAGCGACGAGCGCAGCGGGGAGTCGAAACGCCGTGACGGCTGTTCAGCTGTGATCGCGTTTCGACTCGCTCCGCTCGCTCAACGAACGAGGGGGTGACGCTCGGCTCGCTCAACGAACGACGGAGCGAGCGGGCACCCGCTACGGCAGCGCGCGCAGCGCCGCGATCGAGGCGGCGATCTCGGTCTCGAGGTCGTCGCCCCAGTTGCACTCCAGCGACACGGGGCCGTCGAATCCGGCATCCCGCAGCGTCGCGACGAACTCACGCCACTGCCCGTCACCCGCGCCGAGCCAGCGTCGACCGGCATCAGCGATGTGCGCGTGGCCGATCCGATCGATGTGGTCGCTCACCGTCGAGAGCGGCTCGCCCTCCTGCTCGATGTGGAAGAGATCCGCCACGACCGGAACACCATCGATGCCGTGCGCGTCGAGGAAGTCGACGGCCTCGCCGATCGTGTGGATGAGGTTCGTCTCCCCCTGATGCAACGGCTCGAGCATCACACGAAGGCCGTGCGCCGCTGCGGCATCCCGCGCGATCGCGAGCGACTCGGCGAAGCGCACCTCGGCAGCGGAGCGGTCGGCGCCCTCGGGGATGCGGCGGGCGGCCCCTGAGCCGAAGACGATCTTCGCGCCGGGTTCGGCGACCTGCGCGAGCACCGGGAAGATCGACGCGAAGTACGACCGGACCTTCTCGAGGTCGAAGGCGGGGTCGGCCACCCGGACGTCGCCGGGCAGCAGGATCGCGAACGACGGATGCCGCTCTCCCGCGAACTCCGGGTTGAGGCTCGGCGTGCCGTCGTCCGCGAAGAGGATCACGTTGCCGACGATCGTCGGCTCGACGTAGTCCGCGCCGAGTCGCTGCGCGATGAGGCCGTTGGCCCGAGGTCCGATGAGGCCGACAGTGGTCACTTGAGACTCCCTGAGACGAGGTCGAGGCGCCAGTAGCGCTGGAGGATCAGCACGAACGCGACGACCGGGATGATCGCGACCGCAGCACCGGCGATCGCGAGGGTGTAGAGGATGGGCTCGCTGCCGCCGCGGTTGAGCATCATGTACATCGAGACCGTGATGGGGAACAGGTCGGGGTCGGTGAGCATGATGTACGGCAGCAGGAAGTTGTTCCACGCCCCGATGAACTGCAGCAGGAAGATGGTGACGAGTCCCGGCATCAGCATCGGAAGACCGATCGAGCGGAACGTGCGCCATTCGCTCGATCCGTCGACGCGCGCGGCTTCCAGCAGCTCGACCGGCACGGAAGCCCGGGCGAACACGTACGCGAGGTAGATGCCGAAGGGGGTGATCATGGTCGGGATGAGAACCGACCAGTAGGTGTTGGCCAGACCGATCTCCGCGAAGAGCAGGTACTGCGGGATCGCGAGCGTGATCGTCGGCAGCAGGACGCCGCCGAGCAGTCCGACCATGATCGCGTGCTTGCCGCGGAACTCGTACATCGCGAGCGCGTAGCCGGCACCTGCCGAGAACAGCGTCGAGGCGAGAGCACCGACGATGCTGTAGAGGAAGCTGTTGCCGAGCCACTTCGCGAAGCCGCCGTTCTCGTAGGCGAACAGCGCGACGAGGTTGTCCCACAGGGCAGTCCCGAAGCTGAAGGCGGGGGTCGTGAACAGCTCGGCCGACGACTTCGTGGCCGAGAAGAACACCCACACGACCGGCAGCAGGAAGTACACCGCCGACACGATCAGCACCGTCGTCGGCAGGATCGCCGTGAGGGGAACGCCCCGCCGACGTGAGCCTGCCGGACGATCGTAGGCCGGCGGTCGCTGCGCGGCGGAGGCGCGCTTCTCGCGCGAGGAGAGCAGGGTCATCGGTCGGCCTTCCGTGTGGCCAGTCGGCGTCCGCCGAGCACGAGCAGGGACAGCAGCACCGTCCCCAGCGCCAGGAGGATGGATGCCGCGGCGGCGGAGTTGAGATCGTCGTGCGCGAAGGCATCGCGATACACGCGCATGAGCGGGAAGAACGTCGAGTCGATCGCGTTCGTGAGGGTCGCGAGCATGGCGGGCTCGCTGTAGATCTGCAGGGCGCCGATCACCGAGAACAGCCCGGTGACCACGGTGGCCGGCACGACGTGCGGCAGCTTGATGTACCACGCGATGCGCCCCTCGCCGCAGCCGTCGATGCGGGCGGCGTCGATCTGCGAGCGGTCGAGCGACTGCAGCGCCGTGTAGATGATGACGGTGTTGAACCCGATGCCTCCCCACAGCACGACGTTGACGATGCCCACGTAGATCCAGTCCCCGGAGAGCAGGTTCGGCAGCTGGATGCCGAAGGTGCTCGCGAACTGGTAGACCGGGCTGATGTCGGGGACGTAGAGGAATCCCCACATCAGGGCTGCGATGACGCTGGGCACACCGTACGGCAGGAAGATCGAGGTCCGGCTGAAGGACTTCGCGCGGGCTCGAGGCAGATCCAGCAGCAGGGCCAGCAGGATCGAGGTGCCCATCAGCAGCGGCACCATGATCGCGGCATAGATGCCCAGGTGCGCGAGGCTCGTCCAGAACGTGGGGTCCTCGAGCACGGAGACGTAGTTGCCCAGTCCGACGAACGTCTCCTCGCGCGGACCGAATGCCCCGCCGCTGGATTCGCCGCGGCCGCGCACGCTCAACCACCCGGAGTAGACGATCGGGATGACGAACACGAGGGCGAACATCACGAGCGCCGGTGCCATCAGGGCGTAGGCGAAGCCCGTGTGCCGCTGCAGATGCGGGCGGCGCGCCCGCCGGGGCGGGAGGACGACGGTTCGCGTCGCCTCCCCGCCCGCGGGCGCACTCTCCTGGAGGAGTGCAGTCATGATGTCAGTCCAGATCGCCTTCGACGGTGGTCTGCACGGTGGACAGCACCTTCGACCAGTCTCCCGTCTCGATCGCCGCGCCGAGCGCGTCGTTCAGTGCGGTGAACGCGACCTGCGTGTTCGGTCCCCACTGCACGGAGACCAGCCCCGATGCGGACTCGGCCGCGGACGGCCAGTACGCGTCGTCCTCGGGGATGAGGTCGGGCGCCGGCCGGTCGATCTCCTGGCCGTGCAGTGCGGCGGTGAACTTGTTGATGCCGACGAGGCCTTCCGCGCCTTCATCCGATGCGTTCAACCACGTGAGGAACTCGACGGACTCGTCGTAGTGCTCGCTGTCGGCGAGGATGATGTCGGCCGACCCTCCGCGCGCGAAGGTCTTGAGCTCTCCCGCTTCCCACTGCGGGATCTGCGCCGCACCCCAGAGCCCGACCGTGTCGGGGTACTGGTTCAGCAGCGGCCCCGGCGCCCACGCGCCGGCGATCTGGCCGAGCACCTTGCCGGATGCCGTCGCCTCGATGAACTCGGGGCTGCCCGACGGGTACGTGCTGATGAGGTCGTCCTCGATCAGACCCTGCCAGTACTCGAGCACTTCGGCACTGGCCTCGTCGTCGATGTCGACCTTCCACTCGTCGTCGGCGAACTCCCACCACTGCGCGCCGTTCTGCAGGGCGAGCCCCATGAACAGGTCGGCGTCCAGCGCGCTGAAGTTGGCCAGGTAGTGGTCGCCGGGCAACGACCGCACCTGCTCGGCGAGCGCACGGAACTCGTCCCACGTCTCGGCGGGCTCGATGCCCAGCTGACCGAACAGGTCGGTGCGATAGACGAACAGCGCCGGTCCGAGATCCTGCGGGATGCCGAAGATCGTGTCGTCGAAGGTGACGGTGTCCAGTGTGGTCTCGGAGAAGGCTTCCTCCAGCTCGTCGCGTACGGACTCGACATCCGCCACGACTCCGGCCGAGACGTAGGTGGGCAGCTGGGTGTACTCGGCCTGCGCGATGTCGGGTCCTTCGCCGGCTCGGACGGCCGACAGCACCTTGACCGGGAAGTCCGCACCGCCGGCCGGGGCGGAGATGTTGACCTGGATGTCGGGGTTCTGCTCGTTCCATTCGGCGACGCGCTTGTCGACGTTCGATCCCCACGCCCAGAACTCGAGCGTGACCGGACCGTCGTTCTCCTTCTCCGAGCCCGAATCGGCTGAGCCGCTCGAGTCGCCGGAGGCGCAGCCTGCCAGAGCCAGTCCGGCGACGACGAATCCGGCGATGGCGGTGAGTGTCCTGCGGTGTGCCATGTGATCCTCCTTGATACGTGGTGTGTTGCGAGGGTGGGTCAGAAGAGGTCGGCGAAGCCGAGCCTCGTGAGGTTGCGATGCGAGATCTCGAGCGCTTCCCAGACCGTGCGCCCGTAGAGGTCGTCCTGCTCGACGAGCAGGTAGTCGGCGCCGGATCGGACCGACTGGTCGATGATCGCCGGCCAGTCGAGGTTGCCCTCGCCGACCTCGGCGAACTGCACGAGTCCGTTCCAGGCCGCGCCCCAGGCCGCGTGATCGCCGCTCTCGAACGCGTCGATGTCCGCGGCATCCGGCATCGCGATCCGGTAGTCCTTCAGGTGCACCATCCGCACCCGGCCGGCGTACTGCCCGATCACGCGAGCGGGGTCGAGCCCGCCGCGGGCGATCCAGTGGGCGTCGAGCTCGATCCCCACGTGCGGGGAGTTCTCGGCGATGATCTCAAGCAGGTAGCGACCGTCGACCTTCGCGAACTCGACGTGGTGGTTGTGGTAATACAGCGCGATGCCCTCGTCGGACAGGCGCTCGGCCGCGGCATCCGCCCTTCGGCAGAAGTCGAGCACGGCGTCGGTCGAGCGCAGCGCGGGGATCGGCAGCATTCCGATGCGGACCATGTCCGCACCGAGCGCGCGGCAGTCCGCGACGATCTTGCCGAAATCGTCCTCGAGGGAGTCGTTGATCCCGCCGGCGGTCAGTGCCGCCGACAGGGCGCAGTACTCGACGCCGAGCTCGCCGCCGGCTCGCTGCAGTTCGGCGACCGTCTCCGTCGTGAGCGGGATCTGCGACAGCTCGGCGACACGGTAGCCGATCTCCGTCGTGCGACGAAACGTTTCAAACGCGCCGAGCTCTGCGACGGCGCTCTTGAGCATCATCGCCTGGACGCCGATGCGTGCCATGAGGTTTCCTTTCGGGTGAAGTGCCGGTCACCAGTCGTGGACGGTGCCATCAGCCAGTCGGTTGTAAGGCAGGTAGGCCTGCTCGTAGGGGTACTTTCCTGCTTCGTCGACGTCGAGTTCGACGCCGAGGCCCGGTGCGTCACCCGGGTGCAGCAGCCCGTCCTGCCAGGAGAACGACTGCCGGAACACCTGATCCGTGCGCGCGCCGTGCCGCATGTACTCCTGGATGCCGAAGTTGTGGATGCTGAGCCCGAGATGCATCGCGGCTGCCATGCCGACCGGAGAGATGTCGGTCGGACCGTGCATGCCGGACTTGATCTGGTACTGCGCCGCGTACTCGAGCGTCTTCTTGAGCGCCGTGATGCCGCCCATGTGCGTGACGGCGCCGCGGACGTAGTCGATCAGCTGCTCGCGGATCAGGTCCTTGAAGTCCCAGACCGTGTTGAAGATCTCGCCGATCGCGAGCGGCGTCGTGGTGTGCTGACGCACCAGGCGCAGCGCCTCCTGGTTCTCCGCCGGTGTGCAGTCCTCGAGCCAGAACAGGTCGTATGGCTCCAGGTCCTTGCCCAGGCGCGCGGCCTGGATCGGGGTCATCCGGTGGTGACCGTCGTGCAGCAGCGGGATCTCGGGTCCGAACTCGTTGCGCACCGCTTCGAAGACCCCGGGCAGGTGCCGCAGGTACGCCCGCGTGTCCCAGTCCTCCTCGACGGGCTTCGCCCCTCGTCGCGCCGGTTCGTGGTCGTACCTGGCCTCACCGCCGAACGTGTCGGCCGCCTGCGAGGCGATGCCGTAGATCGCCTTGAGCCCCGGGACACCGGTCTGGATGCGGATGGCGCGGTATCCCTGCTCCAGATGCGAGCGCACGGAGTCGAACAGCTCAGGCAGCTCCTTGCCAGAGGCGTGCCCGTACGCGAGCAGCCCCCGCCGGGACGCACCGCCGAGCAGCTGGTACAGCGGCATGCCCGCGGCCTTCGCCTTGATATCCCACAGTGCCATGTCCACGGCGGCGATCGCCGCCATCGTGACCGGGCCGCGGCGCCAGTACGCCGAGCGGTACAGGAACTGCCAAGTGTCCTCGATGCGGTGCGCGTCCCGTCCGACCAGCAGCGGCACGACGTGCTCGGTCAGGTACGCGACGACGGCGAGCTCGCGGCCGTTCAGGGTCGCATCGCCCAGACCGGTCAGGCCGTCGTCCGTCGTGAGCTTGAGCGTCACGAAGTTCCGATCGGGGCTCGTGACGATCACCTCTGCCCTGTCGATGATCATGCGTGCACTCCCTTCAGCTCGGCGATCGCGCCGATCAGCTCGTGGCGGACGTCGTCGTCCAGGTCGAAGCGGTCGACGACCGCATCAGCGTCGTGGCCCTCCACCGCGGCCCAGGCGGCGAGCGCGCGGAGCTCGCCGTGTCCGGCGTCCAGGCCCACGGCCAGGCGCGCCCGGATGACGGGCACGACCCGGAGTGCGAGCTTGATCTCGGCATCCGTCGCGATCTGGCGCAGCGCGTGCCGGATGCGGGCGTTCTCGAACCGCGCGGTGATGACCGTTCGCTGTCCGTCGAGGTCGGCCGAGTCGAACGGCAGCACCTCCGCGGCATCGTCCCAGAGGTCGGCGAGCGCCGTCCGGCAGTGCGCATCGGTCATGGCATCGGCGACGGTCGCATGGCCGCGCAGTCGACCCAGGCTCGCGAGCAGCGTGTGCCCGGCGTTGAGCAGCCACAGCTTGCGCCGCTCGTAGGGTTCGATGTCGTCGACGAACTCGGCGCCGGCGAGTTCCCATGCAGGCCGCCCGGCGGGGAAGTCGCCGCACAGGATCCAGGATGCCGCCGGTTCCGTGACGATCGCACACGGGTCATCCGTGACCGCGATCGGCAGCGCGTCGGCGGCCGCCGGTGTGATGCGGTCGACGACGGATGACACGAAAGAAACGTTGTCGTCGATCCATGCCGCGAGATCTGCGTCGGCGGTCCGGGTGACGAGTGCGCCGAGGAGCGCACCGTTGCCGTCCAGGTTGTCGCAGCTGACGATCGCGACGGGCCCGGCCCCCGCGTCCCGCCGCGCGCGCAGACCGTCGACGATGCGCGCGATCGCCGTGCCGTCGGCGTGGTACCCCGCTTCGGTGATCGTCACGGTGAGCACCGCGACCGTCGCCATCGCCTGGCGCCAGGCTCCGGCATCCGCTCCGTCGTGGGCGGCGACGATCGACGAGATGCGCTCGACCGCGTCGGACTCCGGGCCGCGGACGACCAGATCGTACGCGCAGCCCTGCGCCGCGAGCGCGACCGCGGCGTCCGGCGTCCGGCCGGTGAAGGCCGCGATCCCCCACTGCTCGCCGCCGGACCGGTTCACGACCTCCGTGTACCAGGCCTGGTGCGCACGGTGGAACGCCCCGAGGCCCAGGTGGGCGATCCGGACGGGCGCGCGGTCGGGTGCGGTCATACCGCGGGGACCTCGATGACGGGGACTTCGAGCACCAGGTCGTCGTACTCTCCCGCGATGACGTCGTCGATGCGCACCTTGCGGCCGAGCACGGCCGAGACGTAGACGGCCCGGACAGCGGCGAGCGCGAGCAGCGCCTGCTCGACGGTCAGCAGCGGTTCGCGGCCGCCGTCGATCGCGTCCAGCAGGTCGAAGTACTGCCGGACGTGGCCGTAGCTGAACTGAGTGGCGTCGACGCCGGCCGGCGGCTCGACGGAGTAGCGATCCGCCTGGTTGCCCCCGCCGCCGTATGCGCCGGTGGCGCCATCGGCGTCCTTCGAGAGGTGGATGTACTGCAGGGCGTCGCCGTCGATGACGGCCGAGCCGTCGGATCCGAGCACCTGGAGGCGCACCGGCAGGCCCGGGTACCCCGCGGTCGTCGCATGCAGCACGGCCAGTGCACCGCTGTCGAACGTCAGCGTGGCGACGGCGGTGTCCTCGACCTCGACACCCTCATGGGCGAGCAGGGCGATGTCGGCCGACACCGTCACCGGGCGACCGAGGAACCACAGCAGCAGGTCGACGGTGTGCACGCCCTGGTTCATGAGGGCGCCGCCCCCGTCGAGCGCCCACGTGCCGCGCCAGTCGCCCGAGTCGTAGTAGTCCTGCGACCGCCACCACGGGACGGTCGCGACGCCGGAGGTCACGCGGCCGAAGGCGCCGTCGGCGATCGCGGAGTGCACGATCTGACTCGACGGGTCGAAGCGGTGCTGACTGATGACGCTGCACACCTGGCCGCGCGCCGCTGCCGCTGCGGCGGCGTCCGCCAGACGGCGGGCACGGATGAGGTCGACGTCGAGCGGCTTCTCGATCAGGACGTGCGCGCCGGCCTCCAGTGCGACGACGGCCTGCTCGACGTGGAGGCCGGAAGGCGTCGCGACGACGACGAGCTGGGGAGGCTCGGCGGCGACGAGCTCCTGCACGGTCGCGTGGACCGCGGGGCGGACGCCGGTGCGCTCCTCGACGACGTCGGCGAGCGCGTCGGCCCGTTCGAGGGAGACGTCGACGAGTGCTGTGAGGGCGAGGCGGTCGGCGAGCTGCAGGACGGCGTCGACGTGCGTGCGTCCGATGACGCCGCAGCCGATGATGGCGGTGGACAGGGTGCTCATGCGAGTTTCACTCCAGCGTTGTCGGTGAGGGTGCGGAAGGCGCGGGCGGCGCGACCGAACGGGTGCGCACCGCTGAATCCGCCGAGGGCGTTCTGGTCGGCGAGGTGGGGTTCGAGGGAGGCGAAGCCGGTGAAGCCGCGATCGCGCAGTGCCTCGATCGTCTCGACGAGTTCGCCGTCGCCCTCTCCGGCCGGCACGACCTCGCCGGTGTCGAGACGCGCGTCCTTGACCTGCAGGTACTCGATGTACTCGGCGAGCTGGGCGAACCCGTCGGTGACGGGTCGGACGCCGACCTGCACGAAGTTCGCGTTGTCCCATGCCAGTCGCAGCGCCGGCGAGTCGACGGTGCGGACGATGTCGAGCACGCGCTCCGGGGTGTCGCCGTAGATGTGCTTCTCGTTCTCGTGCACGAGGGTCACGCCGGCGGACGCCGCCCGTTCGGCGAAGCGGCCGAGCCGATCCATCACCTCGTCGCGCATGCGCTCGACCGGCTCGCCCTCCGGCTGCCAGAACGAGAACATCCGGATGTAGCGCGACTCGAGGACGTCGGCGGCGCGCAGGGCGTTGTCGAGGCGCGTGAGCTCGACGTCGATCGGACCTGCGAGGTCGCTCTTGCCGATGGGCGAGGCGATGGCGGAGACGCCCATCCCCTCGGCCCTGATCGCCGCGGCGAGCTCGCCCAACCGTTCCCGGTCGAGGTCGACGATGTTGGTGTCCCATGCCGATCGCACCTCGATGTGACGGGCGCCGAGCGCGAGCAGAACAGCGCACTGGATCCTCGGTTCGGGGTGGATCTCATCTCCGAATCCGGAGAGCGTCCAGGTGGGCTGGGCGGTCGTCGGTGACATCGCATTCCTTCGTCGGGTTCAGGTCGGCGATCACCACGGTAGCGATGCGGCAACCCTTTGACAAGCGTTTGCCAAAATTTTGCCACAGACCCGTTCGAATGGATATGCTCACCGCATGACCGACACCGACGCCACCGCCGGACCCGCGGCGCGCCCTGCCGGTCGTGCCGCGACGATCACGGACGTCGCCCGCCTCGCCGGGGTCGCGGCGTCGACCGTGTCACGCGCTCTGAGCAATCCGGACCGCGTCAACGCGGTCACCCGCCAGCGCATCGAGGAGGCGGCGGCAGAGCTCGCCTACGTCCCCAGCTCGCAGGCCCGATCGTTGGCGTCCGGACGCACCGGCACGGTGGCGCTGCTGGTCCCCGACATCGCGAACCCGTTCTATTTCGACCTGATCCGCGGCTCGCAGCGTCAACTGCGCGCAGCCGGCTACACTCAGCTGCTCGTGGACACCGAGGAGTCCCGCGAGGTCGAGGCCGACACGCTCGAGATCATGCGCAAGTCGGCGGACGGCGTGATCCTCGCGGCATCCCGTCTGGACGAGGAGCAGCTCATCGCGGCAGCCGCCCGGCAGCCGCTGGTCACCGTCAACCGCGACCTCCCCGACGTGCCCAGCGTGCTCATCGACACCCCGACCGGCGTCCGGCAGGCGCTCACCCACCTGCATTCACTCGGTCACCGGCGCATCGCGTACGTGGCCGGTCCCGCCGGATCCTGGTCGAGCGCCCGGCGCTGGGAGGCGCTGCAGGATGCCGCGGCTGAGCTCGAGGTGGACCTGACGTTCCTCGGACCGTGGGCCCCCAACGCCGCCGCCGGCGCGACGGCGGCCGACAGCGTCGCCTCGCGCGATGTGACGGCCTGCATCGTGTTCAACGACCTGCTCGCGATCGGGATGCTCAAACGGCTCGCGCAGCGCGGCATCCGCGTTCCCGAGGATCTGTCGATCGTCGGCACGGACGACATCTTCGGATCGGACTTCTGCCACCCTCCGCTGACGACCGTCTCGGCGCCGATCGAGGAGGCCGGCCGGGTCGCGGTGACCATGCTGCTGAGCCGACTGTCGCAGGGCGGCACTCCACGGCTGCGAACCGTCCTGCCCACCTATCTGCGCACCCGCGAGAGCAGCGGTCCTGCGCCGTCGAACGAAGAGGATGCCCTGTGAGACTCGCCCCCTCCCCTGATCGGCTCCTGCCGGCGGATCCCACGACGCGTGCGATCGCCCGCACGCTGTACGAGAGCGTCAGCGACGCGCCCATCCTGTCGCCGCACGGACACGTCGACGCGGCGCTGCTCAGGGACGACCTGTCGTTCACGGACCCGGCGGATCTGCTCATCGTCCCCGACCACTACGTGCTGCGCCTGCTGCATGCGCACGGCATCGGCCTGGACGCTCTGGGGCGCGGCTCCGCGGGTGTCGAGCCGCGCGAGATCTGGCGCCGCTTCGCGTCGCACTGGCACGTGTTCGCCGGCACACCGGTGCGTGCGTGGTTCGAGGACACGCTGCACTCCGTGATCGGATTGGACGAGCATCCGTCGGCGACGAACGCGGACGCCCAGTTCGACGCGATCTCGGCCTGGATCGCGGATGCCGCATCCCGCCCCCGCGCGCTCTTCGACCGCTTCGGGATCGAGGTGCTGGCCACGACGGACGACCCCGCCGACGCTCTGGAAGCCCACGCCGCCCTGCGCGACGATGCGACGTTCACCGGCCGCGTGCTGCCGACGTTCCGCCCGGATCGCTACTTCGATCCCTCAGCGGCGGGGTGGCCGGGCGCGCTCGAGCAGCTCCATGCCGCCAGCGGCATCGACACCGGCACGGCGTCGGGCCTCATCGCCGCGCTCGAGAACCGGCGTGCGCACTTCCGCGCGCTGGGCGCCACGGCGACCGATACCGGAGTCGTGGATGCCTGGGCGACGCGTCTCACCCCCGGAGGGCTGGAGCGCATCCACCGCGCGGGCCTCGTCGGTGCGGCGACGCCGGATGACGCCACCGCGTACCGCCGTCACATGCTGTGGGAGATGGCCCGGATGTCCAGCGAGGACGGCCTCGTCATGCAACTGCACCCCGGGGTGCTCCGCGGCCATCACCGCCCGACGACCGAACGGTACGGGCCCGACACCGGGCACGACCTGCCGCTGTTCACCCGGTACACCGAGCCGTTGCGTGAGCTGCTCGGCGATTTCGGGACGAACGAGACGTTCCGGATGGTGCTGTTCACCGTCGATGAGACGTCGTTCACCAGGGAGATCGCCCCCCTGGCCGGCTTCTACCCCTCGGTGTTCGCCGGGGCGCCGTGGTGGTTCCTGGACAGCCCGGACGGCATCCGCCGCTTCCGGGAGGGCGTCACCGATTCGGCCGGGTTCTACAAGACCAGCGGCTTCATCGACGACACGCGCGCGTATCTGTCGATCCCTGCGCGCCACGACGTCTCGCGCCGCATGGATGCCGGATGGCTGGCGACGCTCGTCGTCACCGGCCGTCTCGACGAGGAGGAGGCGCACACGATCGCGCACGACCTCGTCGATGCCATCCCGCGGAGCGTGTTCCGGCTCTGACCGTCAGCACGGCCGACCTCGTCGATGTCCGGGTTCATGCGGGTCTTCAGCACAGCGACCCTCCGTAAGTCGGACATGTGGTCCGAGGATGTCCTGGTTCGTGCGGGTCCACCGCGGCCGCACCCGCGCGAACCCGGACATGCCTGTACTGTCAGCCGGCGTGGCGCGCGATCTTGTGGAACATGTCCTCCAGGAGGAACCGGACGTCGACGCTCTCGACCACGAGGATCTCGGTCGCCGGATCCCCGAGCTCATAGTGCCCATCGGCGGTGAACCGCACTCGCGGCTGTCGGCGCATCGCCGCGCAACCGGGTTCGAGCATGAGTGCGATGGCCGGTGAGTCCCCGAGCGAGCGGGACTCGATCGCGGTGCGGTGGTGCGCGCTGTTGAAATCGACGACCTGCTGCGCCAGGTAGCGTCCCAGCTCGCCGTGGGGTTCGACGCGCGCCTCCAGCTCCGCGTAGGAGACGTTGACCTGGCGATAGATGTTCGAGGGCACCTGCCACACCCGGATGCCGGAGTCGAGCACCACGTTCGCCGAGGCGATGTCGTTCTTGAGGTTGAACTCGGGCCAGGAGCCGACGGAGACGATGTCTCCGTACGGCGGTCCGCCGATCCAGATCACCGTGGTGTCGGTGCCCGCGATGTCCGGCGCGAGCAGCAGCGCAGTGGCCATGTCCGTCAGCGGCCCCAGGAACGCGATGTACAACGGCCCGGCGTCGGTCCTCCGAGCCTCCTCGATGATGAGGCGCGCGCCGGGGCTGTCGACCGGAGTGCGCTCATCCGGGAGCGCGTGCGGTGCACCGTCTGCGGTCGGCACCGGGTGATCGAGTGCCAGCAGACGCAGCAGCAGCTCGAGCTCCTCGCGGGACTCCGCGAGCGATTCGGTCGTGCGGTGCGTTCCGAAGTGCGCGGGGATGATGCCGCGGATGTCCAGCGTCGGCGACAGCAGCGCATGAACCAGCGCGAACTGGTCGTCCGCCTCGTTCTTCACGTCGGAATCGATGATGACGCGGCGCGTCCGGTGATCGTCGTTGATCATGCTTCTCTCCCGTCAGCCCGCTCGTTCGGCCAGCAGTCGCTGGGTCGCGGTGGCCATGTGCACGGCCATGGCGGATGCTGCGGCATCCCCGTCTCCGGCCTTCACACCGGCCAGCACCGCCTCGTGCTCGGCCGTGGCCCGCTCGGCGTGCGCGCGGTCATGGACGGCACGGTCGGCGTAGACCTGCAGCAGGGAGCGGATCACGTGCAGGTGGTCGGTGAGCGTCGCGTTGCGCGCGGCCTCGGCGAGCGCGTGATGGAAGTCGAGGTCGGCTTTGGCGAACGCGCCGAGGTCGTCGATCGTGGCGTGCATGCGGGCGACGTCCTTCTCGAGACGCGCGATCATCGCGGCATCCGCTCTGGTCGCGGCCAGTCGTGCCACGAAGATCTCCAGCCCTTCGCGCAGCTCCAGCAGCTGCGCGGTGTTGCGCTCTCCGATCAGCAGCCCCCAGCGCAAGGTCTGCGGCAGAAGCTCGCTGGCCGCGCCGCGGAGGTAGGTGCCGGAGCCCGGGCGCACGTCGACGATGCCCAGGATCTCGAGCGCGGCGAGCGCCTCACGCACCGCCGAGCGTCCGACGCCGAGCGTCGTCGCAAGCTGCCGCTCGGGGGGCAGGCGCGTGCCGGGCGCGATCGATCCGCCCGTGAACAGATCGAGCAGACGGCGAGCGACTTCGGACACCGGTGTCCCGGACGGGAGCGCGCCGAGCGCGGCGGCGATGTCGTCGACGGGATCTCCGGGAAAGGCGGGCATGGCAGTAACCTACCGGGCAGATGCCCGATCGGTCACCATTCCGGTCAACCGGTTCGGGCGTGAGACAAGGAGAAGCACCGATGACGACCCCTCTCGAGGATGCCGGCATCCTCGCTCCGGACGCCGCACTCGAGCGCGTGCACACCGGATCGGTCTGGGCCGAAGGGCCGCTCTGGGTCCCGGGTCGCGCCCGTCTGCGCTGGAGCGACATCCCGAACGACTGCATCCGCGAATACGATCCGGCGACCGGCGAGACGACCGTCTACGCGCAGGGAGTGGAGTTCACGAACGGACGGACGCTCGATCACGACGGCAGTGTGCTGCAGTGCTCGCACGGCCGTCGTCGGGTCGAGCGCGACACCGACGGCGTCGTCGAGAACATCGTCGATTCGTGGAACGGCGTTCGTCTGAACTCCCCCAACGACATCGTCGTCGACGCGACCGGGACGATCTGGTTCACCGACCCCGCGTACGGGATCACCCAGCCGCGCGAGGGGCACCCGGGCGTCCGCGAGTACGGCGACCATTTCGTCTTCCGCCACGACCCGGCCACCGGACGCACCAGCCCGGTCATCACCGACATCGAGCAGCCGAACGGGCTGGCGTTCTCCCGCGACGGCCGGACCTTGTTCGTCGCCGACTCCTCCGATCTCCGCGACATCCGGGCGTACGACGTCCAGGACGGCACGCGTTGCAAGAACGGCCGCGTCTTCGCGGTCCTGGATGCCGAGGACGGCCACCCCGACGGCATCCGCATCGATGTGCACGACAGGCTCTTCTCGTCCAGCGCGACGGGGGTCATCGTGTTCGACCCCGACGGCGTCGAGGTCGGCCGGATCCCCGTGCCGGAGACCGTCGCGAACCTCTGCTTCGGCGGCCGGGACGGCACCGATCTGTACATCACCGCGACGACGAGCTTGTACCGGATCCCGACGCTCACGCGCGGCTGAGCCTCCCCGAAACAGGATCGATTCTGGAAACGGCTTGCAATTGGTCAACCGGTTTGCCAAAATAAGGAAACCAGTCCCGCGCATCATCGTCGATTCCAGGAGTCATCGTGGACAACACCCAGACCGAGAGCTCGGTCGCGAAATCCGCCATCCGGAAGGTTTCCGTACGGCTCGTTCCCTTCGTCGCGTTGATGTTCTTCATCAACTACCTCGACCGCACGGCCATCGGCTTCGCCGCCCCGAACGGCATGAACGACGATCTCGCGCTCAGCGCGGCTCAGTTCGGCTTCGCCTCCGGCGTCTTCTTCATCGGCTACATCATCCTCGAGGTGCCCTCGAACATCGCGCTGCACAAGTTCGGCGCCCGTCGCTGGCTCGCCCGCATCATGGTGAGCTGGGGCATCGTCGCCCTGCTGTTCACCTGGGTGCAGAACTTCGAACAGCTCGTCGTCCTCCGATTCCTGCTCGGTGTCGCCGAGGCCGGGTTCTTCCCCGGCGCGATCCTCTTCCTCAGCCTCTGGGTGCCCGCGCAGTACCGCGGACGCATCCTGATGCTGTTCTACCTGGCACAGCCCCTGACGACGGTGATCGGCGCCCCGCTGGCAGGCGCGCTCATCCAGCAGCACGGCATCTTCTTCGGCCTCGAGGGCTGGCGCTTCATGTTCCTGGGTGTCGCCATCCCCGCGATCGTGGTCGGGATCATCGCCTGGTTCTACCTCAAGGACAAGCCGGCCGACGCGAAGTGGCTGACCCGCGACGAGCAGATCTGGCTCACGGATGCCCTCGAGACCGAGCGCAAGAAGACCGAGTCCACCGAGAAGCACGTCTCGGTCCGTTTCGCCTTCGGCAGCGGCCGGGTCTGGATGCTGTCCTTCATCTACTTCGGCTTCATCTACGGCCTCTACGCGCTGGCATTCTTCCTGCCGACCATCATCGAAGGCTTCCAGGAGCAGTCCGGCGTGACATACGACGTCTTCCAGAAGGGTCTGATCACCGCGGTCCCGTATCTGCCGGCCGCGATCGTGATGTACTTCTGGTCGCGCGACGCCGGCAAGCGCGGTCTGAAGACCTGGCACATCGCCGCCCCGGCGATCGCGGGTGCGATCTCGATCCCGCTCGCGCTGTTCGCCGGCTCGCCCGTCGCGACGATGGCAGTGATCACGGTCACGGCGTGCGCAATCTTCGCCGCTCTGCCGAACTTCTGGACGCTGCCGACGCAGTTCCTCACCGGCGTCGCCGCCGCTGCTGGCGTCGCACTGATCAACACGATCGGCAACCTCGCCGGCTTCAGCGCGCCGTACCTCACCGGCGCCGTGCACGACTGGACCGGAGGCTACGAAGTGCCGATGTTCATCGTCGGAGGCTTCATGCTCGTCTCGGCGATCCTGATGATCGTGCTCGCCCGCAGCGGCCGCATCCGCACGGCGGACGCACCGGATGCCGCGATCACCGCGGAGACCACCCGATGACCCGGCTGTGGAACGACCCTGAGGATTTCGCCGACGAGATGATCGACGGCTTCGTCGCCGCGAACGCGCGCTCCGTGCGCCGCGTGACCGGCGGTGTGGTCCGTTCGACCGTCGTTCCCGACGGACAGGTGGCGGTCGTGATCGGCGGCGGCTCCGGACACTACCCCGCCTTCGGTGGAATGGTCGGTCAGGGACTGGCGCACGGTGCAGCCATGGGCAACCTGTTCGCCTCACCGTCGGCGCAGCAGATCCATGCCGTCGCGAAGGCGGCGGAGCGCGGCGCCGGAGTGTTCTTCTCGTACGGCAACTACGCGGGCGACGTGCTGAACTTCGACGCGGCGCAGGAGCGCCTGCGCGCCGAGGGCATCGAGGTGTCGACGGTCGCCGTGACCGACGACATCTCGAGTGCGTCCACTGCGGAGAAGCACAAGCGCCGTGGCATCGCCGGCGACCTCACCGTCTTCCGTGTCGCGGCTGCGTCTGCCGAACGCGGCGACGATCTCGCCACCGTGACGGCGATCGCTGCGAAGGCCAACGAGCGCACGCGTTCGTTCGGCGTCGCGTTCACCGGCTGCACGCTGCCCGGCGCACCGTCGCCGCTGTTCACGGTGCCCGCAGGCCGCATGGCGGTCGGTCTCGGCATCCACGGCGAGCAGGGGATCGACGAGACCGACGTCCCGACAGCGGACGAGCTGGCCGCGCTCCTCGTCGACAGGCTCCTGGCCGAGGTGCCCGACGGCATCGAGGTCGCCGGCGCCAGGGTCATCCCGATCCTCAACGGCCTCGGATCCCTCAAGTACGAGGAGATGTTCGTCGTCTACCGGCGCATCGCGCAGTTGCTCACGGATGCCGGGATCGTGATCGTCGACCCGCACGTCGGCGAGTACTGCACCTCGTTCGACATGGCGGGTACCTCACTCACGCTGTTCTGGCTGGACGACGAGCTCGAGCGGCTCTGGGAGGCTCCCGTCGACGCCCCGGCGTATCGCCGAGGCTCAGTCGCGACCACAGCCCAGGCGGATGCGATCGACGTCGCGGCCGTCGAGGACGCCATCGCCCCCGGCGACGCCGACTCGCAGGAGGTCGCACAGGTCGTGCGCGCCGCCCTGCAGACGATCGTCGACACGATCGACGAGCACGCCGACGAACTGGGCCGGATCGACGCGATCGCCGGCGACGGCGACCACGGCATCGGCATGCGCCGAGGGTCGCACGCTGCTCTCGCCGCCGGCATCCAGGCGGCCGAAGCCGGCGCAGGCGCCAGGACGACGCTCGCCCGTGCCGCCGACGCCTGGTCCGACAGGGCCGGCGGAACCTCTGGCGTGCTGTGGGGCGTCATCCTCAACGCCGTCGCCGATCGTCTGGGCGACGCCGGTCGTCCAGACGCGCAGGCGGTGGCGTCCGGCATCGCCGACGGCGCACGAGGTGTGCAGAGCCACGGTAGGGCCGAGGTCGGCGACAAGACCATGGTCGATGCCCTCGTGCCGTTCGCGAGCGAGCTGACCACGGCAGCGGACGGCGGCGCTTTCCTCGCCGATGCCTGGACGACGGCCGCGGATGCCGCGACCAGGGCGGCCGCGGCCACCGCCGACCTGCTCCCCCGCATGGGGCGCGCCCGCAGCCACGGCGAGCACGCCATCGGCACCCCGGATCCCGGCGCGATCTCGCTCGCGCTGATCGCCACCGCCATCGGCGAGCTTCTCGCCTCCCGAAAGGACACCGCCTCGTGACCGATTCCCTCCGCATCGTCATCGGCTGCGACGACGCCGGTTTCGACTACAAGGAGATCCTGAAGAAGGACCTCGAGAACAACCCCGGCGTCGCGTCCGTCGTCGACGTGGGTGTGGATGCCGATGGCCACACCGTGTACCCGCGCATCGCGATCGAGGCCGCCGAGCGCGTCGCGCGCGGCGAAGCCGACCGAGCGCTGCTGATCTGCGGCACGGGCCTGGGCGTCGCGATCGCGGCGAACAAGGTCCCCGGCATCCGTGCGGTCACGGCGCACGACTCCTTCTCGGTCGAGCGGGCCGTACTGTCGAACAACGCGCAGGTGCTCTGCATGGGTCAGCGCGTCGTCGGGATCGAGCTCGCCCGCCGCAACGTGCGCGAGTGGCTGACCTACCGGTTCGATGCGACCAGCGCGTCCGCCGAGAAGGTCGCGGTCATCGACGAGTACGAGACCACCGGGAGCTGCTGATGCCGAAGCGGATCGCGAGCGCCCGATGATCGGCCTCGGCACCTACGCCTACTTCTGGCAGCACTCCGACCGCGTCGACGAGCCGCTCGACCTGATCGGTGCCCTGGAGGACACCAGGGCTCAGGGCGTCGACCTGTTCCAGATCTGCGACTACGCGCCACTCGAGCGGATGTCCGACGCCGAGCTGCACGATGCCGCCCGAGCAGCCCGCGAGCTCGGCATCCGGATCGAGCTGGGCACCAAGGGGATCGTCCCCGAGCACCTGACGCGCTTCCTCCGTATCGCGTCGGTCTTCGACGCTCGACTGATCCGCAGCATGATCCACGGCCCGGACTCCCGCCCGAGTCTCGCCGAGGCGCAGGTGTGGCTGCGCAGCAGCATCCGCGATTTCCAGGCCGCAGACGTGACCCTCGCGCTGGAGACCTACGAGCAGGTGCCGACCGCCGATCTCATAGGCGTCGTCGAGAGCGTCGGCAGCGCGCATCTGGGCATCTGCCTGGACCCGGCGAACGTGGTCGCGCAGCTGGAGAACCCGAAGTCGTGCGTCGAGCAGACCGCAGCCCTCACCGCGAACGTGCACGTCAAGGACTTCGCCTTCGCCCGTCAACCGGGCTGGGTGGGGTTCACCTATTCCGGTGCCGCGATGGGCGCAGGGCTCCACGACTACGCGCATCTGCTCGAGACCGTGCGGCCGCGCGAACGGGGCATCAACGAGATCGTCGAGCACTGGCTGCCCTGGCAGGACGACGCACAGACCACCATCCGAACCGAGCGGGAATGGACCCGCATCACCCTGGAACACCTGAGGAGCACATCATGAGCCACAAGATCGCCGTCATCGGAGCGGGCGGGAAGATGGGCATGCGCGTGTCCGACAACCTCGCGAAGACCGACCACACCGTCTGGTACGTCGAGAACTCGCCGGCCGGCCAGCAGCGCACGATCGACGCAGGACGCGAGCTGACCGAGGCGTCCGTCGCGGTCGCCGATGCCGATATCGTCGTGCTCGCCGTGCCGGATCTGGCGCTCGGCCCGGTCACCGCCGACCTGGTCCCGCAACTCCGTGACGGCGCGATCGTGCTGACGCTCGACCCCGCCGCCGCCTACGCGGGTCTGCTGACCACGCGCGAAGACGTCATCCAGGCCGTCGCGCACCCATGCCACCCGTCGATCTTCCTGCAGCGCGAGACCCCCGAGCAGTGGGCGGACACGTTCGGCGGCATCGCCGCACCGCAGGACGCCATCGCCGCCGTCGAGAGCGACGACCCGGCGAAGAAGGCGATCGTCGAGGAGACCGTCCGCGCCATCTACGCGCCGGTCATCGACGTGCACTGGGTCACGATCAAGCAGCTCGCCCAGCTCGAGCCGACCCTTGTCGAGACGGTCGCGTGCATGATCGGCGACCTCCTCAACGAGGCCCTTCAGGAGACCATCCACACGATGGGGGTCCCGGAGGCGGCTGCCCGCAGCATCCTGTACGGACACACGCAGGTCGCTCTGGCCAACGGGCTTCGCGGCGACAACCCCTTCTCGGACGCGTGCCTGATCGCGATGGACTACGGCCGCGAGAGCATCATCAAGGACGACTGGAAGAAGATCTTCCGCGACGACGAGCTCGACCGCAACCTCGCCCGCATGCTGCACCTCGACCACATCGAGCGCTGAGATGGGACAGCTCGAGGGCAAGACCGCCCTGGTCACGGGAGCGGCACTGGGAATCGGCCTCGCCGTCGCCACACGCTTCGTGCGTGAGGGCGCCCGCGTGATCCTCGCGGACCGCAACGGCGAGGGGGCTGCTGCGGCCGCCGCGGCACTGGGCGAGAACGCGCGGGCCGTGACGATGGACATCTCGGACGAGGATGCCGTCGCCGCCGGCTTCGCGGCGGTCGAGGCCGACGGCTGGGCTCCGGACGTCGTGGTCGCGAACGCGGGTGTGCAGCTGTTCGGACAGGATGCGCAGGCCGCCGACCTCGATCTCGACGTGTGGCGCAGGACGGTCGACATCAACCTCACGGGGACGTTCCTGACCGTCAAGCACGCGGTCCGGTCGATGCTGCCGCGCGGCGGCGGATCGATCATCCTGACCGGAAGCCCGACCGGCGTGAACGGCGAGGGCAAGGACTTCACCGCGTACAGCGCGACGAAGGCCGGCATCCACGGTCTGGGCCGCACGGTCGCCGCGGCGTACGCCGACCGCGGCATCCGGGTCAACACCGTCCAGCCCGCCTACACCGAGACGCCGCTGGTCGCCGCGATCAGCGAGGATCCGGAGTCGCGGGCGGCGATCATCAACCGTATCCCGGTCGGCAGAGCGGGCACTCCGGACGATGTCGCGGGCATCATGGTCTACCTCGCCAGCGACGACGGGGCCTTCGCGACGGGCGCGATCTTCCAGGTCGACGGCGGCATGACGTCACTGTGATCCGGAGCACCTGCACTCCCGTACGATGGCGTGAAAACGTATGCCGCGGAGGGGGTGCAGGTGTCGAGGACGACCCGGCGGGCGCATCCGAACATCAACGCCGTCGCGCGCGAGGCCGGCGTCTCAGTGGGGACGGTCTCGAACGCGCTGAACAACCCCGAGCGGCTGGCCGAGGAGACCCTGCAGCGCGTGCAGGCCGCAATCGAGCGCATCGGCTACATCCGCAGTTCGGCCGGCCGCACGCTGATCCGCAACCGATCGGACAGCCTGGGTCTGATCACACCCGACCTGGTCAACGAACTGTTCGTGCGGATCGCACGGGGCGCGCAGGCGACGGCCTCCGCGCAGGGCCAGCGCCTCGTCATGGCGAACAGCCTCTTCAACGCGCATGACCTCGCGGCGGGCCACGAGCAGAACGATCTTCAGGACTCCTACCTGGAGTACTTCGCGGAAGCGCGCACCGACGGCGTGCTGGTCGCTTCCATGCGCGACCCCACCGCGGGGATCGCGCGCATCCGCAGCCACGTCCGCCCGATCGTGGTGATCAACTACGACGTTCCGGATGCCGACTGGTGCACGGTCCTCATGGACAACGAGCAGGTCGGTCGGTCGGCGATCGAGCACGTCGCAGACCTCGGCATCCGTCGCGCGTACTTCGTCTCGATCCCGGATCTCGTCCAGCCCGTCGTCGAGCGGCGGCGAGGTGCCCACGACGCGGCGGCAGCGCGCGGCGTGGAACTGATCGACGTCACCTCGCACGGTCTGGACTCGGCTGCCGGAGAGGCCGCCGCGGCCGCTCTGCCTCTGCATGCGGGTGGCGAGCGCGTGGCGATCCTCGGGCTGTCGGACGACCTCGCCGCCGGCGTCCTGCACCATCTGCGCGCGCGCATGGAGCTGACGGCCCCTGACGATGTCGCCGTGCTGGGTCTCGACGGGGACCATCACGACAACGGACTCGACTGGATCACGCTGACCTCGATCGAGCTGCCTGGTCAGGCGATGGGTGCGGAGGCGATCCGTCTCCTGAACGCCGAGGCCGAGCCGGGCCATGTGCACGAGCGCGTCGTGATCCCGGTGCCGCTCATTCCCCGCGGCAGCACCGTCGGAGCCTGACGCGGGTCAACGCGCCTCGCGCAGCCCCACGCGGACAAGGTGCTCGTTGACGAATCGACCGGTCGGGTCGAGGCGTTCGAACACGGCGCGCGCGTCGGCGAGGCGCGGGACGACGCGCTCGATATCGGCGCGCTCCATCAGGTGACGCTTGCCCCAGTGCGGGCGCGCGTTGAAGGGCGCGAGGACCGGCTCGATGAGGGTCAGCGCCTCGGTGACCTCGGCCGGGTGGTTCTCCCAGGTGAAGTGGATGATGAACGCGTCGCGCTGGTAGGCACCGCTGAGCCACAGCTCGTCGGATGCCGCGGTGCGCAGCTCGGTCCAGATGAGGTGCTCGGTGTAGGGCGCCACGACCTCGCGGACCGCTCGGAGGGCGGCCGCCGCGTCGGCGCGGTCGATGAAGTACTCGGTCTGGATCTCGTCTCCGCGGGACGGCTCGGCATCCGCTCGGAAGTGCGGCAGGCGCTCGTACCAGGGGCCTGCCGTGCCGATGACCGTGACGTTGTCGCCGAGCCCGAGGGGCTCGAGCGTCGCGGACAGCCGTCCGCCGAGCAGCTCTTCTGGGGCGGTCGCCTCGGCATCCGTCGCACGGCGCTTGACCCAGACCCAGCCGAGGTCCTCGCCCCAGCGGGTGAACACCGAGACGCTGTCGCCTGCGGAGGTCACGGCGTCGATGTCGCCGAGGAGCGTCTCCCAGGTGACGTCGGCGTAGAGGTCCTGCCGGACGAGGTAGGTCGGCTGGATGTCGAGGGTGAGCTCGGTGAGGATGCCGAACGCGCCAACGCCGACGACGAGCGCCTCGAAGTCCGCGTCACCGCGGCTGACCTCGTGCGCTTCGCCTGCGGCGTCCAGGAATCGGATGCCCGCGACCGCGCTGGAGAGCACGCCGTTGCCGTCGCCGGAGCCGTGCGTTCCGGTGGAGGTGGCGCCACCGACGCTGATGTGCGGCAGGGAGCCGGTGTTGTGCAGTGCCCAGCCGGCGGCGTGGAGCTGGGCGGCGAGCACTCCGTAGCGGGTGCCGGCGGTGACGCGCACGGTGCGGGCGTCCTCATCGATCGTGATCGGACGGTCGAACGCGGCCATCTCGATGAGGGTGCCTGCGGTGTCGGGGAGGTCGGTGAACGAGTGGCGGGTGCCGAGGGCATGGACAGGGCCGTTGCCGGCGAGCGCAGCGCGCAGTTCATCCTCGTCAGCGACGACGATGTGTCGCGGTGCCCGATACTCGTACGTTCCTGCCCAGTTGCCTGCCATCGCGGCCCTTTCCGTTGATGTTCCTCGCTGAGACTATCGGCCAATTGGTCAACCGGTTATGGTTGTGACGTGGTGTCGAAGAGAGATTACTGGTGGCGGACGGATGCCATGACATGGCGAGCGCATGACTGGAGCATCGAGGTGCGCGGCGACGAGCTCGCCGAGATCCGATACGGCGGGAGGATGCTGCTGCGTGCGGTCCGCGCTGCGGTGCGCGACAGCGGCTGGCTGACGGTTCCGGTGACGGTGCTGTCGGTGGCTTCGGACGCGTCCTCGCTGACGATGCACCTGCAGCACGACGGCCTGGGAGCACGTCTCGATTCGACGCTGCGGGTCGCCGCTCAGGCGGATGCGCTGCGCATCGAATGGGATGCCGTGAACACGGACGCCTTCGAGACCAACCGGACGGGACTCGTCGTGCTGCACCCCGCGACGGACGCGGGGCGGCCGGCGGTTGTCGTGCATCCGGACGGGTCGTCGGAGGCCGTCGCCTTCCCGACGGTCATCAGTCCGCATCAACCGATCGTCGGCATCCGCAAGCTGCGCGTGGACGACGATTTCGCGCTGAAGTTCGCCGGTGGCGTCTTCGAGATGGAGGACCAGCGCAACTGGACGGACGCGTCGTTCAAGACGTACAGCCGCCCGCTGGAACTGCCCTTTCCGTACCCGCTGGATGCCGGGGAGCGCGTACGGCAGTCGATCACGATCCGGGCGCTCGGGACGGGGCCGGTGCCGTCGAGCGACAGCGGTGCCGTCGCTCTCGTCGCTGGCGGGACCGTGCCGTCGTTCGGCGTCGAGGCGTCGACGGCACCGGGTCCGGTGCCGGTGTCGGATGCCGGGAGCTTCCGCGTCGTCGAGTTGAATCTCGCAACTCCGAACTGGAGGGCGGCGCTCGAACGTGCCGCGGGGGACGGCGTGCCCCTGGACGTGCGGATCGTGACCGACGGCTCGGCGCCTGTCCTGGCCGAGGGTGTTCGTGAGGTGGCGCAGTATGCCGATGCCCCCGGCGTGCTGCGGATGACGGCGTTCGACGCGACCGAGCATGTCAGCGACTCCCGCGTCGTCTCCGCGCTGCGCGCGGCGATGGCGGCATCCGGGTTGTCCCTGCCCGTACTGGCGGGCGCGCGTTCGCACTTCACCGAGTTGAACCGGGAGCAGGCGCGCATCGCGCGGGACGTGGACGGGATCGTCGTGAACACGACTCCCCTGTTCCACACGCTGGACACCGAGCAGCTCGTGGAGGCGCTCGCGATGCAGCGGCTGATCGCCGAGCAGGCAGTGTCGATCGCGGGCGGTCTGCCGGTGCACATCGGACCGGTGTCGCTGCGCCCGCGTTTCAACAACGTGGCGACGACGCCGGAGCCTGCACCGAGGCGGACGGATCTGTCCGAGGGGTACGGCGCCGAGTTCACCGGCGCCGTCGACGCACGGCAGGGTGCTCCCGAGCTGGGAGCCTGGGTGATCGCGAGCGCCGCCGCGTTCGCTGTTCCCGGCGTCGCTTCGGTTTCGTGGTTCGAGACCTGGGGTCCGCGTGGACTCGCCTCGGCGGACGGCCGCACGCCCGCAGCGGATGCCGTCGACGCGCTCGTGTCCCTGGCCGGCGGGACGCTGCTTTCGGGCATGACTGCGGATGGCCTGGTGTGGGCGATCAGTTCGAGGACGGATGCCGGCGTCACCGTGCTCGTCGCGAATCTGGACCGCGAGGAACGTCGTGTGGAGGTCGATGGCATCGGCGAGGTGACGGTCGACACTGGCGCGTGGGTGCGGGTTCAGCACTGACCGATCTCGCCCCTCCTGACGGAGCAGTCGCTCCGGTACGGCTCGTCGCGCCGACGGCACACCACGGCGTGAGCGCGGCTGTCAGAACGGTGGTGGTTGTTCTCGGGTGGTGTGGCCGGTGGGTGTGGTGAGTTGGATGGTGCCGTTGGGGCGGGTTCGGTAGTGGGTTCGGGTGCGGTGGCGGTGTTTGTGGTGGTGGGGGCAGAGGGGTGCGAGGGAGTCGGCGTTGGTTGTGCCTCCGGTGGCTCAGGGGCGGCGGTGGTCGATCTCGGCGTCGGCGGCGAGGCGTTCGCAGCCGTCGCAGGAGCAGGTGCGGTGTTTCAGGATGAGCCAGTCGCGTTGGGCGGTGGTGGGCCGGTAGGTGCGGCGGTCCATGTCCAGGATCACTCCGTGGACGGGGTCGGTGATCACCCGGTGAAACGCGGTGGCGTCGGAGAAGATCTGCGCGGCGGTGACCGGGTCGATGCTGTCGCGGCCGACGACCTCGGCCTGCTCGGACGCGAGAACCCGGACGATATCGGCGTCGATCGGGGTGCCGTCGCGGGCGGCGGCGAGCAACTGCACGGGGATGGTGACGAACACTTTCGTCTTCACCGCGGTGTCGGTGCCGATCCCGCGCAGCCACGCGCTGGACAGGTCGGCGCGGAGCTGGTCGCGGGTGCGGCCCTCACGGGCGTCCTTCGACAGGTGCTTCGCGGTACTCGTCGCCCTCCGGAACGCGGCCCGCGCGTCAGGGTGGGGATCAGCGCATGAAACCACGCCATGCCCCCACCGGTGTCTTCGACATACACCCGCCGGTCCCGCATCGCCCTGGCATGCTGCGCCTCGGCCGGCACCGGACACAACCGGTCCGTGAGCCGCTTCAGCCGCCGATTGAACGACGCCGGCGAACACGACCCCGCCCATTCCGCGGTGGCGGCGTCGATCGCCGCGAACGCGGCCCGCTCCGCCGCCCGCTCCTCGGCGGTCGCATCCGCGGGAGCGGCGACCAGACCGAGCGCATGCACAGCCCGACCCACCAGATACAACGACGCGAACCCCGTCACCGCCCGCTCCCACAACCCCGGCAGATGCACCAGGGCACGCTCAGCCAGGAACACCTGCCCCCGCACATGCTCCTCGGACATGTTCATCCGCAACGCGAGATCCAGGACCGCGGCCCGCTCCGCGTGATCGATCGCCTCAGCATCCTCGATCCCGTCGACGAACAACTCCGGATGCCGACGCGCGTACCGCACCACCCGCAGCATCCGGCCCGCCTGCAACGCCACCTGACGATTCGCATCGACCTGCGAGCACTCGCATCCGCCAGCAGCACACCGATCTCCTCCACCGGCTCCAGAACCGGAGAAGAAGAGGGCACCCGCGCCGCCGCATCCATCACCCCAGTTTAGTACCTATGTTCGAAACAGGCAAGACTTTGTGACGTACGGAAGGAGGGAGAGAAGAGGCGGTCAGCTGCCGTCCCGGATGTCGCTGAGCAGCGAATGGCTGAAGCGGATGTCGCTGAAGACGACATCGCACCGTTCACCACAGGGTGCCTGACTGAGGAAGCCGACGTATGTCGACGTCCCGGCCGGCACCGGGAGATGGAACAGGCGCACGAAATCCCAGCGCTCGCCGTCCGCCGAGGAGTGGAAGGCCCAGGCATTGCCGCCGAGGAACGCGAGGCGCAGATAGACACTCGCCTCCAGCACAAGGCGCGAGTTGACGTCATCGGAGTACATGTTCGTCACGACGCTGACGACCATCGGTTCGCCGTCCGGCGAGTTCTCGAAGCAGAGCTT
The DNA here is from genome assembly GCF_025836995.1 of Microbacterium sp. M28. Taxonomy (NCBI): domain Bacteria; kingdom Bacillati; phylum Actinomycetota; class Actinomycetes; order Micrococcales; family Microbacteriaceae; genus Microbacterium; species Microbacterium triticisoli. Next base: position 2,745,280 of record NZ_CP107546.1, read on the forward strand.
CGCCCAGTGGTCCTCATCCGCCCAGATCGACAGCGCACCGGCATCGAACGTCGTGCGGTCACCGATGACGGACACGTCGGCCGAGAGCATGAACGGCGCGGATGGGGCCACGAACGCCAGACTGGCCGCCTGATGCTGCTGCTCGCCACCGGTCGCGTCATTGGTCCAATCCACTCCGGCCGCGCTCCGCAGGGTGAGCGTCTGCGTCGACTGCTCGACCGATGCTTCACCCTCGACGGGAACCCAGGACAGCGGCGGCAGCGCATCGAGCGCGAGGAAAGGATCAGTCATGGCTCCTACTCTCCTTCATCGGCGTGATGGACCGCCACCACGAGGGGCCGCCCCGCAGGACGGCCCCTCGTTCTCTCCGGTCCCCCGACCGATCACTCCAACGAGAAGAGCGTGTAGCTCTCCGCGTTCTCGGCGTTGATGACGATGCAGTCGATCGACTGCTTCTCGTCCTCACCCGTCTCCCCCGTCTTCACGAACGTGTCGGCCTGCTGCACCGCGAGCTGCGAGATCAGCACGGCCGGCTGCAGGCCGGTCGCCAGCAGCGTGCCGGCCTTGATGGCCTCGACGGCGTCGGGGCTGCCGTCGAACCCGGCGATGACGACCTTGCCGGTGAGGCCAGCCGCCTCCACCGCCGCCACCGCACCGAGCGCCATCGTGTCGTTGCCCGCGATGATGCCCTGGATGTCCGGGTCACGCTGCAGCAGAGTCTCGATCTTCGTGAAGGCCTCGTCCTGGCTCCAGTTCGCGGTCTCCTTCGCGACGGAGACGAGGTTCGGGTACTGCGAGATGACGCTCGCGTACGCCTCCGAACGCACGCCGGCGTTGGTGTCGGACTCCTTGCCGGTCAGCTCGATGTACTTCCCGCCGTCCGGAAGAGCAGCGACCCACTCCTCCGCGACCGCTGCAGCGCCCTGCGCGTTGTTGGCGACGATCTGCGCTGCCGCGACGCCGGTCTCATTGATCTCACGGTCGATGAGGAAGACCGGGATGCCGGCATCCTTGGCCTTCTGCACCGGGCCGATCGACGCATCGGCGCCGGCGTTGTCGAGGACGATCGCGACGGCATCCTTGCTGATGGCCGCGTCGATCAGCTCGCTCTGCTTGTTCGGGTCGTCGTCGTGGGAGGCGACGGACGTCTCGTAGCCGAGCTTCTCGGCCTCCGCCGCCGCGGCATCCGCTTCGGCCTTGAAGAACGGGTTGTCGTGCGATGGCGTGATGATCGCGATGAGACCGCCGGCGTCGCCGCCCCCGTCGCCACCGCCGCCGTCGCCCGAACCGGCGTCGTCGCCGCCGGGGCTGCACGCGGCGAGCCCGAAGACGAGGGTGAGTGCCGCTGCTGCGGCGAGGATACTGCGTCGCATGATTCTCCTTCGATCGTGCTGTGGTGCTGCTGACGTCGCAGCGGGGTTCACGCCGTCGCCGGCGTTGCCTGAGGGGGTGAGGACTGCTTGTTCGCCGCGGCGAGCGCTGCGTTCTTCGAGCGGGTGATGCGCTGCTGCGCCTGATCGAGCATGACCGCGAGGATGATGACAGCGCCCTTGATCGCGATCTGCCAGAACGTCGAGACCCCGACCAGCACGAGACCGTCGCTGAGGAAGCCGATGACGAACGCTCCGATCAGGACGCCGCGGACGTTGCCCCGGCCGCCGGTCAGCGCAGCCCCGCCGATCACGACCGCCGCGATCGCGTTGAGCTCGAACGTCTCGCCGAGCTGCGGCGCCGCGCTTGTCAGCTCGGACGAGATGATCAGACCCGTGGTCGCGGCGCAGAACCCACTGATCATGTAGACGCGCAGCTTGACCTTCTTGACCGGGACGCCCGACAGCTCCGCGGCCCGCTCGTTGCCGCCTGTCGCGTACACCCAGCGTCCGAACGGCGTCTTGCGCAGCACGAGCGAGGCGATCAGCGCGAACACGACCATGATCCAGATCGCGGTCGGGATGCCGAGGATGCGCCCGCCTCCGATCAGGAGGAATCCCTGGTTGCCGAGTTCCTCGGTTCCGGCCAGCTTCGGATACGTCGTCCCGTTGGAGATGAGCAGCGCCGCCCCCCGGGCGACGTAGAGCATGCCGAGGGTGGCGATGAAAGGGGCGACGTTGAACTTGGTCACCAGGATGCCGTTGATGAAGCCGACGAACGTGCCGACGGCGAGCGCGACCACGACGACGAACCACACCTGCGGGTAGGCGACGATGTCGAACACCGTGAGCTGCCAGCCCTGCAGGAGAGTTCCGGCGACCACACCCGACAGGCCGACCGTGGACCCGACGGACAGGTCGATGCCGCCCTTGAGGATCACGAACAGCATCCCCAGCGCCAGGATGCCGTTGTACGCGACGTGCTTGGTCATGGTGACGAGGTTGCTGAAGGTGAGGAACGAGTCCGACAGCAACGCGAAGATGATGATGAGGACGATCAGCGCGATGAACGCGCGGCCCTCGAGCAGCAGCGATCCGATGTCGATGTTCTGCAGGCGGTTCCGCCGAACCGCGGTGTTCTGGGTGGTCATTGCGCGCTCCCTGCGGCTTCGTCGGTGTGCGATTCCCCTGAGGCGACCATGAGGTCCTCACGGGTGGAATTCCTGGGGTCGAATTCACCGACGATGCGGCCCTTCGACATCACGATGACGCGGTTGGATACGCCGAGTGCCTCGCCCACTTCGCTCGTCGCGAAGAGCACGGCGAGTCCTCGGCGGGCCTCGCGCGCCATCAGTGCGAAGATCTCTGCCTTCGCACCGACGTCGATGCCGCGCGACGGTTCGTCGAGCAGGATCACGCGCGGTTCGGTCATGAGGGTCTTGCCGATCACGACCTTCTGCTGGTTACCTCCGGACAGCGACGTGATCGACGCGTTCGGGCCGGCGGCCTTCACATGCACGTCGGCCATGCTGCGGGCGACCGCATCGCGTTCGCGTCGCGCACGGATCCAGCCCATCGGCGCAAAGGACAGCAGGCTGGACAGCGCAGTGTTCTCACCGACCGACATCGTCTGCACCAGACCGTCGCGCTGCCGATCCTCGGGGACGAGCGCGAGACCCGAAGCGATGCGGTCGCCGATGGTCTGCGACGCGAGCGGCTCGCCGTGGATCAGGACCTCGCCGCGCTGGATCGGAGAGCGTCCGGCGAGCGCCTCGAGCAGTTCGGTGCGCCCGGCGCCCATGAGCCCGTACAGGCAGACGATCTCGCCTTCGCGCACCTCGAGGTCGAGGCTGTCGACGGCCAGCCGGCTCGGGTTCGACGGGTCGGCGACCGTGACGCCCTTCAGTGACAGCGCCACGTCGCCGAACTCGTCGAGCAGGTCGGGCGCGAGGTCGTCCGCTGCACGGCCGACCATGTGCGAGATGACCCAGTTCAGATCGATCTCGGCGCGATCACCGGTGGCGACGAGCGCCCCGTCGCGGAAGACCACCGCGTGGTCGGCGATCTCCAGGGCTTCTTCGAGGTGGTGCGAGATGTAGACGATCGCGACGCCCTCGTCCGTCAGCTCACGGATCAGCGAGAACAGCACCTCGACTTCGCTGCCGCTGAGCGCCGACGTCGGCTCATCCATGATGAGGACGCGCGCCTCGCCTGCCAGGGCACGAGCGATCTCGACGACCTGCTGCTGCCCGAGGCGGAGGTCGCCGACGAGCGTCCTGGGATCCAGGTCCTCGGCCAGGCGCCGCATGAGATCGCGCGTCTTCGCCGTCTCAGCCCTGTCGTCGACGAGGATGCCGGCACGCGTGTACTCGCGGCCCATGAAGATGTTGTCCTTGATGCTGAGGTTCGGCGCCAGGCTCAGCTCCTGGTGGATGATCGCGATGCCGCGATGCGCGGCATCCACGGTGTTGTCAAGGACGATCTCCTCGCCACGCAGCTCGAGGATGCCGGCGGTCGGCGTCTCGACGCCGGAAAGGATCTTCATGAGCGTGGACTTGCCGGCACCGTTCTCTCCGAACAGCACAGTGACGGCACCGGAGCGGATGTCGAAGTCCACGCCCTTGAGCGCGTGCGTCGCTCCGTAGACCTTTGAGATCCCTCTGGCGCGCATGACGACCGTGTCGTCGGCGACCGCATCGACCAGAGCAGCCATCATTCGACCTCGATAGCGACGGCGACGACCGAGACGAGCGCGGGGTTCACGCGCGTGAAGGCTCCGGTCACCGTGATCGTCTGCCCCTCCGAGATCGGACCGACTTCGGCGAGCATCCCGTCGCGGACGCGGTTGTTGAACTCGGTCGCGACCTCCTGGAACTCGAGCTGGTTGGTGAAGTCGTTGAAAGAGACGGTGCCGGTGACGTCGCGCAGCGCGGTGCCGTTCAGCGCAGGTCCGACCTGGATGTGCACGGTCGTCTCGGCGGGAACGTCGGCGACCGTGACGGGCAGCACCGAACCGTTCTGCGCACCGGCCGTCGCTGTGAAGGTCACGGGGAAGCTGTAGGAGCTGCCTGCACCGGGCGCGTATCCGAAGTCGCCTTCATCCGCACCGGCCTCGAGGTCGGCGAGCAGCGTGGCCAGGTCGACGGCGTCGTCCTCGATCTGCGGGACGATCTCGCTGTCGAAGCGCTCGTCCGCGTAGGAGACGGGATCGAAGCTGCCGGCGTTCGCGCTCGCCTCGGCATCCTCGATCGAGACGTACGTCGTCGTGGCGAGGCCGATGCCGACCACGGCCAGAAGGGCAACGGTGATCGGGACCCAGGCCTTGATCCTCGGTCGACGCGCCGTCGCGTTCATAGGCTGCTCCTTCGCAGGTCAGTGATCCGGGTCCGCGACTCCAGCGCCGCAGATCCATCAACCGGTTGACCAAAATGTATCAGGGAACGCGGAGACGGGGAAGCCCTTGATCGGATCGTTATGGGTCCGAGCGCCGCGCAGCCCCGCACCCGCGTGTCGCTGTCATGCGTGCAGGTCACGCGTGGAATCGGTCCCAATCCGAGCGGTCGGGTAGCCTCGAGATCAGTGCCGACGCCCGGAATCGGCGCAACACGAAGCCCGTGGAGAGCTGACTGATGCCGCACACCCCTGCTCGACGCGCCCGTCGCCTCATCTCGGCGCTCACGGCCGGCGCGATCGCCCTCACCGGTGCGATCGTCGCGCCGCTCACCGAAGCGGAACCCGCCGAGGCGGCGTACCCGGACACGTTCAACCCGCTCGCGATGAACGGCGGCTTCACGGTCTACGCGCGTGAGGACATCAGGCTGGGTAACCAGGAGACCGAGGGCAGCATCGCGGCCGGCGGCACGGCGACCAAGCCGGGAGATTCGCAGTACACCATCATCCACGTCGCCGCCGGAACCGGTGACTACTCGATCCCCTCGGTCGACGGCGATCCGACCCGACTCCTGGTCGGCGCATTCTCACCGGACAGCGGCGGGATCACCGCCATCACGAGCGCGGGAACATCCGATCCCGCACTGCAGGGCGACCTCAAGATGGTCGAGCGCGACGGACCGTGGGAGGCCTCCGCGCGTGGGGACTGGCTGCGACTCAATCTCGACGCGTCCTCGCCTGACCGGACACCCCTCATCGATGCCACGGCACAGGCGTATCCCGGAGACGCTGCACCTCCGGGATCCTCTGCCGGAAACGGCAGCATTTACACCGCCGACACGTCGAGCGCCGCCGTCGCCGACTATGTCGAGGCCAACGCCGAGGCCACATATGACGACGCCACAGCATGCCTCGCGCAGTTGCCGGACTCCGCCCATCAGGTCGCTGTCGCCGAGGACGACGGCGACCGGGTGGTGCTCGCCCCTCTCAGCCCTGATCAGGTGAACCTCGTCGACTACGCCGACATCGCTGGCGCCTCGCTCATCCAGTTCTCGGCTGGTCCGACGCCCGGCGTGCAGAACCCGCTGGTGATTCAGGTGCCCGCTGGCACCACCTCCGTCAGCGGGGCACGTATCGATCCGCAGGGCATGTATTCGCCGTACATGCTGTGGGATCTGTCCCAGGTCACGGGCGACGTCACGATCGACGCGGCCGGTGTCCGCATGGACGGCTCGATCTACGCCCCGAACGCGACCGTCACCGTCAACGCCGCACCCCTGGACGGCCAGGTCCTGGCTCAGAACGTGATCCTCGAGGGCGGCGAGGTCCACTCCTTCCTGTTCGCAGGCTCGATCGCGTGCAATGCCTCGGATGGCACCTTCCGCATCCGCAAGGCCCTCGAGGGGATCGACCCCGAGCAGCTCCCGGCCGGCACGACGTTCACCGTCAATTTCACCGCGACCGAGCCGGACGGAACCGAGACGACCGGGGCGCTCGAGCTCCCTGCCGACGGCTCGTGGGTGGCACCGCCCGGATCATTCCCCACCGGCACCGTGATCGCCTTCGACGAGATCTCTCCCGAATCCGTCCCCGGCTATGAGTGGGGCGACGCCACGATCACTCCGTCGCAGATCACGATCGGCACAGGCACAGCCGACGTCATCGTCACGAACACCGCGACCGCGCAGACCGGAACGTTCAGCGTGTCGAAAGTGATCGAAGTCCTCGACTCCGAAGGAGCTCCACTCCAACCGGAGGGGACGGTGCCGGTGAACTGGACGGCGTTCTACGCCGGCGAGCAGATCGGCTCCGGCACGCTCGAGGTCCCCCTCGACGGCACGTCCGTGCCGGTCGGGGAGGAGTTCCCGGTCGGCACACGCATCGTGCTCGTCGAGGACCGGTCGGGCGTGACGCCTCCGGACGGCTACCACTGGGTCGGCTCAGGCTGGGATCCGGGCCGCACCTTCCTGATCGACGACGACACCACGGTCGCCGTGGCGCTCACGAACACGATCGCACCGGACGACGCGACACGGACCATCTCGATCGTGAAGTCCGCCACCGGCGCGGATGCCGATTACGAGTACACGGTCAGCTACAACACCGACCCCGCGCCGTCCCGCACCGACCGCGTACTGCCGCTCGGCGACCCGCAGCTGCTCGGCGACGTCGAGACGGATGCCGAGACGCTCCAGATCGCCGAGCACGTCCCGACGCTCGACGGCGCGCCAACCGACCCCGCCGGCTGGCAGCCGCCGGTCTTCCGCGTCACGGCCGACGGCATGACGACGGAGTACCCGGCAACAGGCTTCGAAGACGACGTCCCGCTGGAGGACGCGATCGTCGACATCCCGCTGCCCGCGACGGGCGACGTCGTCATCGAGGTGGCCAACGAACGCAAGGCCGGCACGTTCGAGCTCAACAAGGCGTTCGCCTCCGGCATCCATCTTCCGCCAGGGCTCGAGTTCAGCGTCTCGTGGACCGCGACCACGCCGGGCGGCGAAGTGACCGAGGGCGTCCTGCGCCTCCCGGGAGACGGAACGCCCGTCGGCCCCGCGGATGCCGCTGGCGACCCGCTGCAGTTCCCGTACGGTACGCAGATCACGTACGGCGAACTGCAACCGCCCGCTGTTGCCTGGATCGTGTGGATGACGCCCGTGGAGGCATCCTCCGGGGAGCTCGTCATCGGCGAGAACGATCAGGCCACAGTGAGCGCGACCATCACGAACGTGCACTCCGTGCGGACCGGCACCTTCACGGTGGTCAAGGATGTCGTCGGCATCGACCCGGACGATCTGCTCGTCGACTCCTTCACCGTCGACTACGAGGCGCGCCTTCCCCTCGGCGACATCGAGACGGGAAGCATCGAGCTCCCCGCGGACGGCACTGCGGCCGGACCTGTCGACGGCAACGGAAACCCCGTGACCTTCCCGATCGGCACCGTCGTGAGCCTGAACGAGATCGAGCCGGATGCGTCGGCACTGCCGCCCTCGTACGTCTGGGGCGAGACCACCTGGACGCCCTCCAGTTCGTTCCTCGTTCGCGGCGGAACCGCGCAGCTCGAGGTCACCAACACCGCGGTCGAGCAGACGCGCTTCTCGGTCGTGAAGGAGGTCACCGGCGATGCCTCGTCGCTCGTGCCGTCCGATACGGTCTTCCCCGTGCTTTGGGCGGCCGATCTCGAACCGCAAGAGCCGTTGAACGCCGGCATCGACGCGCCCGCGGTCTCCCCGTATCTGCCGGTCGGCACGATCGTCGAACTGCGCGAGGGCCAACGTCCGGTGATCGACGGAGTGCAGTGGGGCCCGGTGACCTGGAGCGCCGACGGCGCCGACCTCGTCACCGAACCCGGCGGCGTCGTCGCGCTCCATCTCGACGGCGGCGACGCTCCGGATCCGATCGCCCTCACCATGACGAACACGGCCGACAGCGCACCGACGTCCGCATTCTCCATCGCCAAGACGGTGACCGGCGATGGAGCTCCCGAAGTCCCGACCGACACGACCTATGCGCTCGAGTACACGATCGACGGCGGCGAGGTGCAGACCACGACCGTCCGCGCGGGAGAGACCGTCGGCGTCTCGGGCATTCCGTCCGGTGCCGAGCTGCGGATCCGGGAGGTCGCACCGCCGGCCGTCGACGACGTGACCTGGGAGGCGGCGACCTGGACGGTCGACGGCCGGGCTGTGAGCACGGATGCCGACGGCTGGGCGAGCGTGGCGCTCGTCGAAGGTCAGTCGATCGAGTTCTCGCTCGTGAACCATGCGGATGCGCCGGACGGCGGCGGAGATCTCCCGAAGACCGGTGGTGAAGGCGTGGCGCCGTGGGTGACCCTCGCCGCGCTGATGCTCGTCACCGCGGGGATCGTCCTGATCGCGACCCGGCGCCGTGCCGTCTGACGTGCCGCGCCGCAGGACCCCCGGTCGACCTCAGCCGGCGGTCGAAGCGCGGACGACGAGCTCGGGACGGAAGCGCACGTTGCGCTCGTAATCGCCGTCCGGATCATCGATCGAGCGCAGCAGCAGATCGACGGCGGTGTGTCCGATGAGCTGCGACGGCTGACGGATCGAGCTCAACGGCACGACGGTCGCCGCTGCGAAGTCGATGTCGTCGTAGCCGATCAGCGCGATGTCCTCCGGCACCCGCACGTCGCTGAACATCGTCAGTGCCTGCAGGATGCCCACCGCAAGCAGATCGTTCGCGGCGAAGATCGCATCGGGGCGATCGCCGGCGCTGCGACGGACGAGATCCTCCCCCGCGTCCCGTCCGTGCAGCACCGTCAGCGCCGGCATCTCGATGACCTCCACGGCCGCGCCGGCGACCTCCGCGACCGCGCGTCGAGCGCCGGTCAGACGATTCGCGACCTGCGCGATGGACGCCGGCCCGCCGACGAAGACCAGTCGGCGACGACCGACGTCCAGCAGATGCTTGGCCGCCAGGTATCCGCCCTCGACGTCGTCGACCGACACGGAGCAGAACTCGCCGCCAGGGGACTCGTGGTCGACCAGGACGACCGGCGTCCCGGCATCCTGCAGACGTCGCAGCTTGGCTTCGTCGTCGGATGCCGGGGTGATCAGGACCCCGTTGACGCGCTGCTCCCGGAACAGGTCGAGATAGCCGTCTTCGCGGGAGGCGTCCTCGTCGCTGTTGCCGAGCAGGACCGAGAGACGATCCTCCTCGGCACGCGCTTCGGCGCCGCGTGCCACGTCGGCGAAGAAGGGGTTGCCGGCGTCGAGCACCACGAGGCCGATGCTGCGACTGCGCCCGGCCCGCAACTGGCGGGCGGCGTCGTTGCGCACGAAACCGAGCTCCTCGATGGCTGCCTGCACCCGCTCCACGGTGGCGGCGGCGACCTTGTCCGGGCGGTTGAGCACGTTCGAGACGGTGCCCACCGACACTCCGGCCGTCGCCGCGACGTCGCGTACACTCACTGCCACTGTCCGCCTCTTCCTGTCGCGCGCTGTCCGCGAGTGTACGGCATCCGTCCCACCGGCTACGCGCCGGAGGCCCGCCGTGCCGTGAGTGCGGTGAGACGCTGTTCGATCTCGGTGCGGACCTCCGGTCCGGCCAGGTGCGCGAGACGCTCTTCCAGCTGCAGCCCTTCTCCCCACTGCGTCCCGAGGCGGAAGTCCTCTGCGGCGGACGGACGCCACCGGCTCAGCGCGTCGACGATCTCGTCGTACGCCTCGGCGTCATCGACGATCGCGGCGAGGCTCGAAGCGAGTCCGACGGCGGACGGTGCATCGGTCACCGAAGGGGCGGTGCACGAGAAACGATGGGCGCCGGATCCGACCGTGTGCCGTTGCCCGTCCGGCAGCACCACATCCGCATCGGTGTTCGCCGGCACGACGAGCTGCACCACGATCTCGTCGCCGTCGCGATCCCAGCGCACCCGCGCCTGCCCGTACGGCGTCAGGTGCGTCGCCTCTGCGAAGTCGAAGCCCTGCAGCGGCTGCGGCTCGATGTGCAGGCGCGCGTACCCCGGCTCCGCCGGCGCGAGACCGGCGAGCGAGCGATGCAACCAGTCCGCGATCGCTCCGAGCGCGTAGTGGTTGAACGAGGTCATCTCCCCCGGATTGATCGTGCCGTCGGGGAGCATCGAATCCCAGCGCTCCCAGATGGTCGTCGCTCCCATCGTCACCGGGTACAGCCAGGACGGGTTCTCGGTCGTGATCAGCAGGCGCCGAGCCACGTCAAGATGACCGGTGCGCGTGAGAGCGTCCTGGATGATCGGCGTGCCGACGAAGCCCGTGCCGATGCGGTAGCCGCCGATCCTGGTGAGCTCGGCGAGGCGGGCGCCGAGCGCCGCGCGGCGCTCCGGCTCGATGATGTCGAACACGATCGCCAGCGAGTACGCCGTCTGCGCGTCCGACATCATGCGTCCGGCCGGGGTGACGTATTCGGAGACGAACGCCTGCCGCACCTCTTCGGCGATGCGGGCGTATGCCTCGGCATCCGCTGTCCGACCGAGCAGCGCCGCCGAGCGGGCCGTCAGATCGACGGAGCGGAAGACGTAGGCCGTCGCGACGATGTCCGCCGAGGTCTTCGCCCTGGCCGGCTGGTTCGGCGGCGCATCGGGGTCCAGCCAGTCGCCGAACTGGAACATGCCCTCCCACAGCCGCCGTTCGCCGGCGAGGGCGACGATGGCATCGGTCCAGGCCGCCATGCTGTCGTACTGGCGCTCGAGCGTGTCGAGGTCGGCGAAGCGCTCGTGCAGCACCCACGGCACGACGGTCGCCGCGTCGCCCCACGCGGCAGCCGGACGCGCAGGACCCAGGACGTTCGGTACGACGAACGGCACGACGCCGTCGATCTGGTCGATCGCGAGGTCGCGCAGCCACGAGTCCAGGAACCCTCGGACGTCGTACAGGAAGCTCGCTGTGGGGGCGAACACCTGGATGTCACCGGTCCAGCCCAACCGCTCGTCCCGCTGAGGGCAGTCGGTGGGCACCGAGAGGAAGTTGCCGCGCAGACCCCACACGACGTTCTCGTGCAGTCGGCGCACGAGCGCGTGGGAGGTGTCGAACCATCCGGTGCGCTCCATGTCGCTGTGGATCACCACGGCAGTGACGTCGGCCGGATCGAACGCGCCAGGCCATCCGTCGATCTCGGCGTATCGGAATCCGTGGAAGGTGAACTCCGGCTCCCACTCTTCGACTCCGGTGCCGGCGAGCGTGTACCGGTCGGTCGCCTCAGCGGCCCGCAAGGGTCTCGTCCCGAGCTCACCGTGCTCGAGGACCTCGGCATGCCGCAGCGTCACGACAGTGCCGGCGGGGCCGGCGACCCGGATGCGCAGCCGCCCGACGAGGTTCTGACCGAAGTCGAGCACGGTCCTGCCGCTGGGCGTCGTGATCACCTCGGCGACGGCGCGCTCCTCGATGCGCCGGACGAAGGGCGAGACCCGGGCTTCGGGAATCGGCACGTCGTCGACGACGGCGACGGGCGCCCAGGTCTCCGGAGTCCGACGGGCGTCGTGATCCTCTCCGGCGTAGAGCCCGCTGGCCGTGATCGGGCCTGGCGCGCTCTCCCAGGTGGCGTCGGTGAGGATGCGCTCGGACCGGCCGTCGACGTATTCGATCAGCAGCTGAGCGGCGAACCGGGGCTGTTCCTCGTAGACGGGCTGCGCGTTGTCGCGGAAGCCGTATCGCTCGGTGGCCCATGCCCCGGCCAGGCGCACCGAGATCTCGTTCGGCCCGGCCGTCACCAGCGCCGTGACATCGGTGGTCTCGTGCACGGTCCTGGTGTGGAACGGCGTCCACCCCGGCTTGAGCACCTGATCGTCGACATCGGCGCCGTTCACGGCCGCTTGATACACACCGACCGCAGTCGCGTACAGAGTGGCACTGCGGACGTCGCCGTCGACCGCGAATGCCCGCCGCAGCACGGCGGGTTCGGCCGCCCCGGACGGCTTCGCGACGGCGACGGTCTGCGCCTGCCATTCCCCGTCGGCAAGGAACCCTGCGACGATTCGCCGAGGCGCACTCCACTCGGATGCCGCGCCGTCGACGCCCGTGACGCGCACGCGCAGCGACACCTCCTCACGAGGGGAAAGCGTCCGGAACGGCCAGGGCACTCGCACGGACCGGCGTCCGTCCACGACGTGCTGCTGCGTGCCATCCGCCGTGGTCAGTTCGAGCTCGGCCCGGGCCTGACGCCAGCCCGTGACGTCCGTCTCGGTGGTCCACCCGATGGCGGGGTGGGCTGTCGCGACGACGTCGCTTCCGTACGGCGCGTCTACCTCGACGCGGGTGATCCTGGTGTTCATGCTCGCCTCTCGCTTCCTGCGACGGCCGGGGCCGTCACCGTGATCTCGTGAGTTCCGCTGGACAGGGGGCCGGATGCCGCAGAGCCGTCGACCGTGACGACCGACGCGTCGGTCACCGGCAGGTCCAGTTCCGCCGTGACGCCGAACGGCACCTCCACTGTCGCCCGGAGTCCGTCGGCGTCGATCCGCCAGTCGATCGCGAGCCGCCCGTACGCGGTGTCGATGGATGCCGCGGCGTGATCGAGTTGCGCGGCGGGCCGCGGGGCGATCCGTGTCCGGCGGTAACCCGCCTCGGCCGGCGCGAGACCCGCCACCGTCCGGTAGACCCAGTTGATCATCGCTCCGTACGCGTAGTGGTTGAACGAGAGCATGCTGCCGCCGGAATCGTGCGACCCGGCATCCATGTCTCCCGAGTGGATGCTGCCGTCCGGACGGATCGCATCCCAGCGCTCCCAGACCGTCGTCGCTCCGCGGTCGACCTGATAGAGCCAGCTGGGCGCGTCCCGGCGGAGCAGCATGAGGTACGCCTCGTCGAGGTGGCCGTTGTTCGACAGCGCGAACAGGACGAGGGGTGTGCCGAGGAAGCCCGTCGAGATGCGGCCGTTCTCGGCGCGGACGTCAGCGGCGAGATCGTCGGCGATCGCGGCGCGCTCGGCGGCCGGCGCGATCGCGAACTCGAGTGCGAGCGCCGCACCGGTCTGCGTGGCCGCGGCCTCGGCTCCCCAGCGTTCCCAGGTCGTGGCCGCGACTCGGTCAGCGAGCGCGTCGTACCCGGCGCCCCGTGTCGGGTCGCCGACGAGGCGTTCGGCACGGGCGAGAAGCCGGGCGGAGTGCACGTAGAACGCGTTCGCGACATAGTCGCTGGAGACCTTCGCCTCCCACGGCCGCTCGCCTGGGGCATCCGGATCGAGCCAGTCGCCGTACTGGAACGGCTCCGTGGGCAGGACGACGCCGTCGCCCGCGCGGCGGCGCAGGTGCTCCACCCAGCGGCGCATGCTGCCCAGTTGCTGACGGAGCACCTCGTCGCTGCCGGATGCCTCGTACACCGCCCAGGGGACGATCGTCGCAGCATCCGCCCAGCCGGCGCGGCCCATGTTGTCGACCGGCCCCGCGCCCATGCGCATGTCTTCGAAACGGATGATGTCCGGCACCACCGACGCGACGCCGCCCTCATCGGTCTGGTCGGCTTCGAGATCGCGCAGCCAGTTGCGCCAGAAGGCCTCGGCATCCATCAGCGTGCTCGCCGTCGCGGCGAACGCCTGGGCGTCGCCGGTCCACCCCAGTCGTTCGTCGCGCTGCGGGCAGTCCGTCGGCACCGACACGAAGTTGTCGCGCTGCGACCAGAACACGTTCGAGTGGAACCGGTTCAGCGCCTCGGATGCCGAGCGGAAGGTCGACCGCGCGGGCAGGTCGCTCGAGATCGCGACGGCCGTGGCGGAGAGCACCTCGACGGGACCTTCGACCTCCGCGTGCTGGAAGCCGTGGAAGGTGAACTGCGGCTCGAGCACGTGCTCGCCGTCGCGGTCGAGCGTGTACGAATCGGTCGCCTTGGCGCTGCGCAGCGCTGCCGTGTGCAGCGCACCGGACGGCTCGAGGATCTCGGCATGACGGACGGTGACGACGTCGCCGGCGCGGCCGCGGACCACCAGCCGGACCCAGCCGGAGATGTTCTGCCCCGCGTCGAACTGCACGGCTCCGTCGCGGTCCGTCCGCGTCATCCCGAGCTCCTCCACGACGCGGATCGGCGGAGCGGAACGCGGCTCGAAGCGGGCCAGGTCGGTAGGGATGACGGATGCCGGAGTCCACCCGGAGTCGTCGAAGGATGCCTCGTGGACGCCCTCGGCGCGCAGACGCAGATCAGTGACAGTGCCGTCGTAGATGCTCGCCGACCGTACGGCGCCGAACCCACCGCGCCACGTCTCGTCGGTGGCGACGAGCACCCCGTCCTCGGTGTCGATCTGGGCGATGGCCCCTGAGCGGTCGCCGTAGATCTCCGTGCGATCGGCGAAGCCCATCCGCCCGCGGTACCAGCCGTCGCCGACTTCCAGCACGATCGTGTTCGCCCCTTCGCGCAGGAGTCCTGTCACGTCGAGGGTGTCCATCAGCACGCGGGTGCCGTACGAAGTCCACCCCGGCGTGAGCCTGGCGTCGCCGGCGCGTACGCCGTTGATCCAGGCATCCACGAGTCCGAGCGCGCTGAGCCGCAGACGAGCCTGTTGCGGAATGCGGTCGACCTGGAAGGTGGTGCGCAGCAGCGCCACCGGCCCTTCGACCTCGCTCGGGATGCCGATCACGGCGGCGCTGAGGTCACCGGCGTCCCGCCCCGCCTCGACGACGAGCTCGTCGCTCCACTCCGTCCACCCCGACGGCGTCGCGATCCGCACCGCGAATCGTCGACGCTCTCCGGACGCGAGATCGCCCACCGGGATCGCGACCGAATCGGGGCCGGCGACGACCTCGCCCGGCGTGCACTCGCCGTCCGCAGGGCCTGTCGCGAGCTGATACGCGATCTGGTCGGCACCCGGCGTGGAGCTTTCGCTGCGCCAGGTCAGACGCAGCCCACGGGACGGGATGCCGAGCAGCCCCGCGCCGTGCTGCGAGCTCAGTGACACGATGTGCGTCGCCGCGTCGAACCGGGTGAGGGGTGGGGTGGCCGTCATGGCGTCGTTCCTTCCACTGTGCGCGTCCTCGCGCACGACTCATTTCGGAAACGATCGTTGACTCTCGTCTCGGATCGTCGTACCTTACGGGGAGTTGAATGGTTTCAACGCGTCCCATTCAACAGCATGACGGTCTCGACGTCGAGACCGCAACCACGAGTCAGCTTTTACATGGAGGTAGAAGGATGGACAGCACCCGTACCCGAAGGGCTCTCCTCGCCGCAGTCGGCGTCGCAGCCCTCGCAGTCCCGCTCGCCGCCTGCAGCACCGGCGGCGGCGAAAGCGCCGACGGCAAGGTCGAGATCAGTTTCCTCACGGGGAACACCGGCACCAACATCGAGGTCGCCGAAGCGCTCATCGAGGCGTTCGAGGCGGAGAACCCCGACATCACCGTCAAACTGGAATCGCAGCCGGCAGGCACCGAGGGCGACAACCTCATGAAGACGAAGCTGTCCACCGGCGAGATGGACGACGTCTTCTATTACAATTCCGGTTCGCTCTTCCAGGCCCTGAACCCGGACCAGAACCTCGTCCCGCTGGACGATCAGGACTGGGTGGACGACCTCGACGACACGATGAAGGCCGTCGTGTCGACCGAGAACGGTGTCTACGGCGCCCCGTTCGGTGCGACGCAGGCCGGCGCCGTCGTCTACAACAAGAAGGTCTACGCCGACCTGGGCCTGGAGATCCCGAAGAGCTGGGACGAGTTCGCCGCGAACAACGAGGCGATCAAGGCCGCGGGCATCACCCCCGTCATCCAGACCTACGGCGACACCTGGACGAGCCAGCTGTTCATCCTCGGCGACTTCGGGAACGTGCTCGCGCAGGACGAGGAGTGGGCCGATGAGTACACCGCCGGTCAGCGGAAATACGCCGACGAACCGGCCCTGCAGGGCTTCGCGAACCAGCAGGAGGGCTTCGAGGCCGGCTGGTGGAACGAGGACTTCGCCTCAGCCGTCTACGACGACGGCGCCCGCATGGTCGCGACCGGCGAGGGAGCGCACTACCCGATCCTCACCGGGATCGTCTCGACCTTCCAGCAGAACTTCCCCGAGGAGCTCGAGAACCTCGGCGTCTTCCCGCTGCCGGCGCAGAACGCCGAGGACACCAAGCTGACGGTGTGGCTGCCCAACGCCGTGTACATCCCGAAGACCACCGAAGGCGCCGAACTGGAAGCGGCGAAGAAGCTCGTCGCCTTCATCAACTCCCCCGGCGGATGCGAGATCCAGACCACGGTGATGGCGCCGAGCGGCCCCTTCGCCACGAGCGCCTGCACGCTCCCGGACGACGTGCCCAGCCTGCTGACCGACATGCAGCCCTACTTCGACGAGGGCAACACGAACCCGGCGCTCGAGTTCCTCTCCCCCATCAAGGGACCGAACCTCGAGAACATCACCGTGGAGGTCGGCAGCGGCATCCGCCCGGCAGACGAGGGCGCGGCGCTCTACGACGAAGACGTGAAGAAGCAGGCTCAGCAGCTCGGCCTCGACGGCTGGTGATCCCCGCCTGACCCCGGTGCGGGCCCCGTCGCGGGGCCCGCACCCCTCGACTTCGACGGAGACATCATGACCGCTGCTGTTTCAGCACCCCCTGGGAAGCGAAAAGGCATCAAGAGCTCGTACCCGACGTGGTTCTACATCCCGTCCGCGGTGCTCTACATCGTTCTGTTCGCCATCCCCACCTTCGCCTCGTTCTACTTCAGCCTCACCCGATGGTCACTCTTCGACATCGAGTTCATCGGCTTCGACAATTACGTCCAGTTCTTCACCGAGCCCATGCTCGTGCAGGGCTTCGTCAACACATTCATCTACGGTTTCATCACGAGCGCCCTGAAGGTCGTGTTCGGCCTGGCCCTCGCCCTGCTGCTGACCGGCTCGATCCTCGGCCGCGGGTATCTGCGTTCGACGATCTTCTTCCCCGTGCTGGTGTCGACGGTCGGCATCGGCATCACGTTCAAGGTGCTGATGGATCCGTTCGACGGACTCATCAATCAGACGCTGGCCCTCATCGGCGTCCAGGGCCCCGGATGGCTCACCGACCCCGCGTGGGCGCTGATCTCGGTCGCCCTCGTGGACGTCTGGAAGGGCGTGGGCATCGCCACGCTGATCTTCATCGCCGGCCTCGTCGCGATCCCCCAGGAGTACTTCGAGGCCGCCAAGGTCGACGGCGCGAGCGCCTGGCAGCGGTTCAGGAACATCACCCTTCCGCTGGTGCAGCCGGCCACGGCGACGGTCATCCTGCTGTCGCTCATCGGCGGTCTCCGCTCGTTCGAGCTCATCTGGTCGATGACCAGAGGCGGACCGGGCTTCACCAGCGACGTGATCGCGTCGGTCATCTACAAGCAGTACCAGGCGGGCTTCTACGGCCTGTCGACCGCCGGCAACGTGGTGCTGTTCATCGTGGTGACGGCGATCATCGTGCCCATCCAGTACATCCTCAACAAGAGGCAGGTGGAGTCATGACCCTCACCCGCACCATCACCACGGCCGGATCGTCGCGGGCGCGGATCGCCAAGGCTGATCGTCGACCGATGACGCCTCGCCTGTTCCTGACCCGCTACGTGGTCGGCATCGTCGCGATCCTCGCCTCGATCGTGGTGTTCATCGTGCCGTTCGCGTTCATCTTCCTCACGGCGGTCAAGAACCCGCAGGAGGCCTCGCTCTTCGAGTTCTCGTTGCCGGCTCAGGGCTGGTACCTGTGGGAGAACATCGTCACGGTCATGCAGGCACGCGACTGGATGCTGGTCACCGCGTTCATCAACTCCACCGTCCTCACCGTCGCGAGCGTGGCGATCATGGTCGTATTCGCCGCGATGGTCGGGTACATCCTGCAGCGGCGCAGGTCGAAGTGGAACGCCGTCATCAACATCTTCGTGCTGGCCGGACTCATCGTGCCGCCTGCTGTGGTTCCGACGATCTGGGTCCTCCAGGGCATCGGCCTGTTCAAGACCATGCCCGGAATGATCCTCATCGAGGCGACGTTCGGTCTGAGCTTCTGCATCCTGCTCTTCCGCGCGTTCGTTTCGACGATCCCGCGTGAGCTGGACGAGGCGGCCGTGATCGACGGCGCAGGACCCCTGCGGCTGTTCTTCCAGGTGGTCATGCCGCTGCTCAAGCCGGTCGCAGTGACGGTGATCGTGGTCCAGTCGGTCGCGGTGTTCAACGACTTCACCGGCCCGCTGTACTTCCTTCCGGGCGACGCGAACGCGACCGTCCAGCTGACGCTGTACAACTTCCAGAGTCAGAGCCTCAGCCAGTGGAACCTGCTGTTCATGAACATCCTGCTCATCACGGTGCCGCCGCTGATCATGTACATCTTCTTCCAGCGCCAGATCGTCGCCGGCATGACCAGCGGAGCCGTCAAGGGCTAGAAGTACTCGGCCGGGATCGTGCCCCGCAGCCAGGCGAGCTCGTTGTCACGGATGAACACCGACAACGACTCGTCGCGGGTCTGATCCCGGCCGAGCCAGTCGTCGATGATCGCGATGAGCGCGTTCGCCGTCGTCGTTCCCGGCGCGGCCACCACGGCATCCCACGCCTCGACGAAGCCATCGGGGCTCGGGATCTCGCGCACGAGCCGATGGATGTACTTCGGGCCGGGCATCAGCCGGTGTGCACTCGCGAGTGCGGCGCGCGCGGCCGCGAGCGTCAGGTGCACGGCGGCATGTTGCAGCAGGAACGGGTCGCCGTGCTCCTCGGCCTGACGCAGGAAGTAGCCGCCGTGCAGGTGCGCCTGCGCGACGTGCGAGCGGATGCGCTCGGCCCACACCTCGTCGCCGAGCGAGCTGATCCGCTCGACCAGGGCCGGGAGCTCCTCCGAGCGGCTGAAGACCGCACGCGCCCCCGCGAACGAGGCACGCGTCGGATCGTCGGCCCGCCGCACAGCCGTGCGCAGATAGGCGAGGTCGGCGAGCTTCACGTCGATGTACGACCCCGGGTAGTCCAGCCCGTGCCGGTCGATCCACGCCCACCGGTCCTCGGCGGTGGCTGCGGCGAACGCCTCAGCCGTGACGACGAGATAGACGTCGACGTCCGAGTCGTCCCGCTCGGTTCCGCGCGCGACCGACCCGATGACCACGACGCCGACGGTGTCAGGGTTCGCAGCGACCTGCGCGACGTAGGCGTCCAGCGCCCGTTGCTGATGCTCCATAACGAGACACCGTAGCGGGCGGTCGCGCCGATCACGGCGTGCGTCGCCGCCGCATCCCGATGAACAGCGCACCGCCGACCAGGAGGAGGACCGCGCCGGCCGCGACGCCGACCGTCACGTCGGCTCCTGTCGTCGGCAGGATGCCGGCCGCCGACGCCTTCGCGAGCGTGAACGGCTCGGACCGCACCGATGTTCCCGAGGCGCCGATCGCTTCGAGTTCGTGCGTGCCGACCGCGGCATCCTCGGGGATGTCGAGGATCCCGGTGAGAGCGCCGTCCTCGCCGACGGTCAACGTGTCGTCGAGAGCCATCGGAGTGGAGTGCAGGACGAAGCGGACCTGCTCCCCCGGCTGGAACCCGATGAACTCGACCTGCATCCGCCCCCCGGGGACGAGCGCCGATCCTGGCGCCGCTGTCACGGTGCCGTGCGGCTGCGCAGCCGGGCCGTCCGGGCCTTCACCGCCGTCACCGGGTCCACCGGGGTTCCCGCCGCCGCCGTCGCCGGGTCCGCCCGGTCCGCCGCCGCCGTCGCCGGGCCCGCCCGGCTGTCCACCACCGGCCGCGGCCGTGCGGAAGGTCCGCACCTCGGAGTACTCGGTGCCGCCGTGCGGCCCGGTGGCGACGACGTACCAGCCGTGATCTCCCGCGGCCAGATCGCTCCAGGTCGCTGTCACCTGCGTGCCTGAGGCGACGCCGGCCTGCGCGTCGATCTCGTGCGCCGTGAGGATCTCGGCACGGAACGAGTCGGCCGCCAGCGTCTTCGGGCCTGGAACGATGCCGACCGCCGCGTACGGGATCTCGAACTCCTGCATGCCGGCCGGGTCGTTCAACGAGGGCTCGTCGGAGTCGAAGTCGTCGAGCGAGGGCGAGTACGTGCGGATGATGATCCGGCCGCCCTCGTTGTCGAAGTGCGCGAGCCGCAGGTAGCCCTGGCCGCCCTCCGGCAGTCCCTGATAGTCGAACAGCATCGAGTACACCGTGCGGTCCGCGACGCCGTCGCCGTCGTCGTCGATCTCGTCCGTGCGCGTGTACGCGTCGTGATAGTGACCCGAGCTCACCGCGAACACGTTCGGGTTGGGCGTGACGACCTCGTCGAACACGCGCTGCGGGAACGGCCCGAGACCGCCGGTCGTGAGCATGTACTCGTGCAGGTTGATCCACACCTTCCGCTCCGGATAGCGCTGGATCACCTCGTTCAACCAGGCGATGTCCTCGCTGTTGGCGGTCACGTCGTTCGGGGTCGGCCACCCCATGTAGATCATGAGGAAGTCGATGCCGCCGGCCGAGACGAGGTCGTAGTGTCCGCGGTTGTCCTTGTACGACTCGCCGTACCAGGGGTTGCCGGCGTAGCGCTCTTCACCGAAGTGCTCGGAGTACTGCGTGTAATCCGCCGCGTGGCCGCCGACGTCGTGGTTGCCCGCGAGGACTCCGTACGGCAGTCCGGCCTGGTCGAGCATCGTGTACGCCGCGTCCGCGTTCTCCCACTGGTGCGCGTCGGTGTGGACGTTCACGATGTCGCCGTTGTGGATCATGTACTGCAGATTGAGGTTCTCGCGCTGCTCCAGCAGGAACTCGTGGATCGCGAGCTGGTGCGGGTAGTAGTCATCGGTCTCGTTGTAGTACTGCGTGTCACTCTCGATCGCGATCGTGAAGTCGTACGCGCTGCGGGCTGTCGCCTCGGGGTGATACGGCGCCACCTCGCTCGTCCTGCTGGACAGGTCGTCCGCGGAGAACCCGTCCGAGTGCTGCACCAGGACGGTGAGTGCCCCGTCGACGACGTGCCCGTCGACCGGAACGAGCGCCTCGAGCGTGAAGGCGGTCTCCTCAGCCGTCGTCAGGTGCTCGACGACCTGCTCCCACGCGCCATCGACCGTCCGCACGTACAGGATGACCTTCGCCCCGGCGTTCGCGCTGCCGCGCCAATCCACCCGCGCCAGCGCGCCGGCACCGACCTCGGCGTCGACCGCGATCGTGTAGAGCTGGTAGGGCAGGCCGGTCGCGCTCGTCGTCTCGACGTTCACGCCGTCCGTACCGAGCAGCGCCGCCAGGTCCGCCTCGCCGAGCACTTCGCCGGCACTGCGATCCGCTGCCTGCGAGTCGGCGACGGTGCCTCGCAGGGCGACGAGGCCTTCGTCGCCCGGCGCGTACCCGTACCCGGCACGGAAGCTCACATCGAGCGCGTCGCCCTCGGCGGATGTCGGGGTGGCGGCGAGCTCGGCCGTGTCGCCCTCGATGATCTCCCCGTCGGTCGGACCGTCGAGCTGGATCGCCGGCTGCTCGTCGGCCGTCTCGAAGGACACCGTCGTCGTGGCGGCGTTGCCGACGGCATCCGTCGCGGTGAACTCGGCGACGTGCGCACCCGGCGCGAGCGCGAGGGACGACGTCGCGAGCGGGAGCGCGATCGGCTTGCCGTCGAGCACACCGGTGATCTCCGCGACTCCCGCTCCACCGTCGGTCGCCGCGGCGTCCACGACGAGGTGCCCGCGGTACCGCTCGCCTTCGACGACCGTCGGCTCGATGGCGGGCGCCGTGTTGTCGACGACGACGGTCCTGGTCACAGCGTCCGCGCCGGAGCGTGCGGTCACGGCGTGCTCGCCGTCCTCCGCGGCCGTCGTGTCCCAGACGGTCGACACGGACGTGAAGGCATCCTCCGGAATCGTGAACGTCGCGAGGAAGGAGACGAGGGAGGCATCGCTGAAGGCGATCCGCTCGGCCGGATCCGGGCAGTCGACGAACGCGGGCGCGGTGACCTGTCCGTTCTCCTCCCTGGTCGTCGCGCAGTGGTCCGCGTACAGCACACGTCCGTCTGGGAGCGCGAGTCGCGGGTTCTGGGCGGCGAAGTCGTCGTTGTTCTCGTTGACGTCGGCGTTCGGCCACGCTTTGGTCCCCGCGGTGATCGACAGGGTGACCTGCTCCCCGGGCGCGACGCGCTCGACGGGGACGGTCGCATCCACCGTGACGATGCGGGCGTAGTAACCCTCGTCGAAGACGCGCAGCACCTCGTCGCCGAGCTTGACACCGTTGCGGAAGAACGCGTCGGTGTTCGTCGCCTCGAAGGCGAACACCGGCCCGGTCTCGAGAGACGGCACCGCGTCCTCGATGGCCGCACCGTCGATCTCGAGCGCGACGTCGACACCCGTCGCCGAGACGCGGGTCTGCGCCGACACGAACTGCCCGTCCGTCAGGTTCAGCCGCACAGGGTCCGGTTCGCCGTCGACGAGATCCACCCGCACCGGCCCGAGCGTGCTCTGCTGCAGCCCGTCGCTCGCCGTGACCGTGTACTCGATCCAGCGCTTCCCGAACAGGTCGGCGGCCGGAACGGAGTAGTGGAAGCGGTTCGCCGCCTCGACGGTGAGGTTGCGGGCCTGGGTCGCTCCGAGGTTGTCGGCCAGCTCGAGGGTGACGGAGCGGACGAGCACGTCGTCCGTGATCGCGAATCCGAGGTCGAGCGCCGACGTGTCGGGCACATCCGAGCCACCGGTGAGGTCTTCGATGGCGGGTGCGGTGCCTGCCGTCGGGGCCGCGACGAAGGACGCCGGGACCTGACCGGCACTGACGAAGCCGGGAGTGGGAGCCGCGAGCGCCATCATGGTCTGCGTCGTCCCGGCCGGCGCCTCGGGCGTCCACAGGTGTGCACCATCGCCCGGGTTCCAGCCGTACTGGATCGCCGTGTCGGCGGTGGTCTGATCGTCGTCGAAATAGTACGCGCGGCTCACATCGTGGCCGGTGTCGGTGGCGACCTGGATGCCGCGGGAGCCGGCGTTGGCCATGCCGCCGTTGAACAGCTGCACGAGGTCTTCGCCCAGCACGAGATCGGTGCCGAACGCCTCGTTGAAGTCCGCCGCGGTGAGTCCGTTCGTGACCCCGACGGGGTTCACGATCCAGGCGACGAGCGTGCCCCCTGCCGGGATCACGACGTCGTCCGGGGTGGCAGGCCACAGGGTCGCGTTGAGCGTGACGGGCGACGTGAGCGCGTTGTCGGTGTAGAGGTAGCTGAGCGTGTAGTCGCTGAAATCGACGGGCGCGTCCGAGGCGTTGAACACCTCGACGAACTCGTAGGCATCCGCCCCCTCGACGTTCGCCGTATCAGGAGCCAGTTCGGTGATCTGCAGCAGCGGCGCCGCAAGTTCGGGGTCGGTCGGTCGATCCGGGTCGGGACCCACCGGATCCGTGGGGTCCGGCTCCTCCGATCCACCAGGGCGGACCAGCTGCGACGGGTCGACGACGCCCGGAGTCGGCGTGCTCATCACGCGATCGACGGACACGGCACCGGACGCGGGAACCGTGTACTGCTCGGACATCCCCTTGCCGGAGACGCGGTCGTAGTCGACACCCGAGACGAGCGTCGACCGGTCGCCCTGGAACAGTCGGAACTCACGCGCACCCGTGTTGGCGAACCCGCCCTGACCGATCACGTGGAACAGCGGATACGTCGACGAGGCGTCCCCGTAGTGCGCACGGAAGTCCGCCTGGGTGAGCTTCCACTGCTCGACGGCGGCGTCCCCGGTGCCGACCGCATATCGCAGCCAGAACACGGCGGAGCCCTGAGCGGGGATCGTGACGTCGGCGAGCGCGTTCTCCGTCCCGGGGTCGACGACGGAAAGCCACGACGACGCGTTGTAGCGCAGCATGTGGTCCGCGAAGTCGATCGGCGCGTCGGTGGTGTTGGTGACCTCGAAGAACTCGAAGTGGTCCTGGTCAGAAGGCGTGCCCGCGTTGTCGGGCATGATCTCGGTGATCACGAGCTCGGGGAGCGCCTCGGCGGCGGCTGCTGCGGGCGCCGCGACACCGATTCCGGTCACGGTGACGGCGAGTGCGGCGGCTCCGGCGAGGGCGACACGGAAGCGGGCGAAAGCGGGGTGGGTCACGAGGGATCAGCGAATCGCGAGCGCCTGAACCGATCAGGCCTCGGCAGCGAACGACGGATGAACCGGAGGTGGCGCCGCGGTGAAGTCGCCGATGTTGCAGGAACCGCATTCACGCCTTACCCTTGAAACGATTCATCCATTAATCGAGGAGCACGTCGACGATGACCTCGCCCACCAGGGTCTGCTTTCAGCTGCAGGTCCGTCCCGAAATGCTGGACGAGTATCTCGCCAGGCACTCGCCGGTCTGGCCGGAGATGCTCGCCGAGATCGCGGCATCCGGCCGACGCAACTATTCGCTGTTCCTCGGCGACGGGGGCACACTCGTCGGCTACTACGAGACCGACGACGACGAAGCGGCGCAGGCGTACCTGGCCGCGTCCGAAGTCGCCGGCCGCTGGGAATCCGAGATGGCACGCTTCTTCGTCGGCCTCGACGGCCGCCCCGACCAGGCGGCGACGCCGCTGACCGAAGTCTTCAACCTGGCGGATCAGCTTTCCGCCGCATCAACCGAAACCGCAGAAAGCGAGTGACCATGTCCGTCCTCTCCGCCGAGAACCTCTCCTCGCTCGAGCAGCAGGCGATCGAACTCCCCAGCTGGGCCTTCGGCAACTCCGGCACCCGTTTCAAGGTGTTCGGCACGCCGGGCACTCCGAGGGATCCCTTCGAGAAGATCGCGGATGCCGCGCAGGTGAACGCCTACACCGCCCTCGCCCCCTCGGTCGCCCTGCACATCCCGTGGGACATGTGCGACTTCGCCGATCTGCGCAAGCATGCCGAGGATCTCGGCGTGAGGCTCGGCACGATCAACTCCAACACGTTCCAGGACGACGACTACAAGTTCGGCGCGCTCACGCATGAGGATGCCGCAGTGCGCCGCAAGGCGATCGACCACCACCTGGCGTGCATCGACGTCATGCACGAGACCGGTTCGCGCGACCTCAAGATCTGGCTCGCCGAGGGCTCGAACTACCCCGGCCAGGCGGACATGCGCGGACGCCAGGACCGACTGCACGACTCGCTCGAGCAGATCTACGCGCGCCTCGGCGACGAGCAGCGCCTCGTGCTGGAGTACAAGTTCTTCGAGCCGGCGTTCTACCACACCGACGTTCCGGACTGGGGCACGTCCTACGCCCAGGTGAGCGCCCTCGGCGATAAGGCGATGGTGTGCCTGGACACCGGCCACCACGCACCGGGCACGAACATCGAGTTCATCGTCATGCAGCTGCTGCGCCTGGGCAAGCTCGGTTCGTTCGACTTCAACTCGCGTTTCTACGCGGATGACGATCTCATCGTCGGCGCGGCGGACCCGTTCCAGCTGTTCCGCATCCTGTTCGAGGTCATCCGCGGCGGCGGCCTGAACAACCCGGACGTCGCGTTCATGCTCGACCAGTGCCACAACGTCGAGGACAAGATCCCCGGCCAGATCCGCAGCGTGCTCAACGTGCAGGAGATGACGGCCAGGGCACTGCTCGTCGACCGCGACGCGCTGACCGCCGCACAGCGCTCCGGCGACGTGCTGGCCGCGAACGCGATCTTCATGGACGCGTTCTACACGGACGTGCGCCCGGCCCTGGCCGAATGGCGCGAGAGCCGCGGTCTGGCCGCCGACCCGATGAAGGCGTTCGCCGAGTCCGGCTACCTGGCCACCATCGCGGCCGACCGCGTCGGCGGCGTCCAGGCCGGCTGGGGCGCCTGAGCGCCCCTCCTCCGACCCGGTGGAGCGCGGGATGCCGATCCCCCCGCTCCACCGCAGCACCCATCACATCCCCACGAAGGACCAGAAGATATGACCGCGCAGAAGCGGACCCTCACGGCATGGAAGGCCACGATCGCCGTGGCGATGTCGAACTACATCGAGGCGGGCGCCATCATCGCCCTCGCCACCAGTCTGACGCTCTGGCAGGGGGCGTTCGGCTTCGAGGACGGCATGGTGGGGGTGATCGCCGCGCTGTCGGCCAACGCCTTCGGGGCTGCCATCGGCGCGGCGATCGGTGGTCCGCTCTGCGACCGTCTCGGCCGCAAGTTCATCTACACGTACGACCTCATCGTGTTCATGGTCGGCGCGCTGCTCGTGACGTTCTCGTCCGGCCTCATCATGCTGCTGGCCGGCGTCATCCTCATGGGCATCGCGGTCGGCGCCGGCGTGCCGGCATCCTGGACCTACATCGCCGAGGAGGCCCCCAGTGAGCACCGCGCCGCCCACGTCGGCACGGCCCAGCTCGCCTGGTCGATCGGCCCGGCCGTCGGCTTCCTCCTCGCCGTCCTCGTCGCCCCGCTCGGCGTCTTCGGGGCGCGCCTGATCTTCCTGCACCTGTTCGTGATCGCGGCGATCACGTGGTGGGTCCGCCGCGGCCTGCCCGAATCCACCCGGTGGAAGGCCGACCGCGCAGCGGAGATCGCCGCGGGCAATCGACCGTCCTTCTTCTCCGGAATCGCCGGCCTGCTCAAAGAGCCGAAGAACTGGGGTGCGCTCGCCTTCCTGCTGGGCGTGTACGGCCTGTGGAACACGGTCGCCGGTCAGGCCGGGATCTTCCAGCCGCGCGTGTACGACGCGGCCGGCCTGCACGACCCCATGCAGCAGAACCTGCTGCAGGTGCTCGTGTGGACCCTCACGGCCCTCGGCACCTACTTCGGCTTCATGCGCTACGGCGACCGCGTCAGCCGCCGCTGGCTCTACTTCGGCGGAGCCGCACTCGGCATCGTCGGATGGGCCGTGCTCATCTACGCTCCGCCAGGGCTTTTCTCCCTGCTGTTCTTCGCGGTCTCCTGGGGTATCTCGGCCGGCCTCGGAGCCCAGGCCTTCTACGGGCTGTGGACCGCTGAGCTCTTCGCCACCCGCTACCGTGCCAGCGCGCAGGGCGTCCTGTTCATGCTCGCCCGCGTCATGGTCGGCCTGCTCAGCCTCGTGTTCCCGCTCCTGCTCACCGACCTCGGCCTGCCGGGCGTGGGCGTCATCATCCTCGGTCTGCTCGTCGCCGCGCTGCTGATCGGCACGATCTGGGCGCCGAAGACCGAGGGCAAGTCGCTCGACGAGATCGAGGCCGAGCGGTACGGCGGCCGGGTGCCGATGTCGACCGAGATCCCTGGGAACCTCTGATCCGAGGAGGATCGC
Organism: Microbacterium sp. M28; assembly: GCF_025836995.1. Lineage (NCBI taxonomy): Bacteria > Bacillati > Actinomycetota > Actinomycetes > Micrococcales > Microbacteriaceae > Microbacterium > Microbacterium triticisoli. The sequence goes on from NZ_CP107546.1 coordinate 2,772,593, forward strand.
GAACATGACCGCACCGTACGAGGAGCTGGACGGACTCGTCCGCGTCTACCCCGCGACCACGCCGAACGGCACCGGGCTCGTCTGGGCGCATGGCGGCGGGTTCAGCCACGGCGACCTGGACATGCCGGAGTCCGACTGGGTGGCGCGCCAGCTCGCCGCCCGGGGCACGACCGTCGTCTCGGTCGACTATCGGCTCGCGCCTGAGCACCCCTTCCCGGCCGCATCGGACGACATGCTCACGGCCTGGCAGTGGGCGCGTGCCAACGCGGAAGCGTTCGGCGTGCGTCTGCTGGCGATCGGCGGCACGAGCGCCGGCGGGAACCTCGCCGCGGGTGCCGGGCTCCGGCTGGCCGGCACGGATGAGGCCCCCGCCCTCGTGCTCCTCGCGTACCCGACGCTCATGGCGGTCCAGCCCGCCCCGGACGCCGAGCTTCGCGCCGCGCTGGATGCCGATCCGAGTGCGGACCGGTTCCCGCCGGCATCCGTGCTGGCGATGTACGAGCGCTACCTCGGCGGCACCGTGGACGATGCGCCGCTGGCCGCGATCCCCGGCAACGCCACCGCATCCGACCTCGGCGACTACCCGCCGACGCTCATCCTGAACGGCGACGCCGACGAACTGCGCGTCTCGGGAGAGCACTTCGCTTCCACGCTCGCCGCCGCAGGGCGCGACGTCGAGGTCCTCACCGAACCCGGCACGCATCACGGCCATCTCAACCGCCCTGATGAAGCACCGGCCTCCCGTTCCATCGAGCGCATGGCCGCTCGGATCTCCGCACTTCTCGCCTGAAAGAAGGACCCTCATGACCAACCCCACCGCTGCAGCCCTCATCGCCCGCTCGAACCGTCTGGGCGCCGACCCGAAGAACACGAACTACGCCGGTGGCAACACGTCGGCCAAGGGTACCGAGACCGATCCCGTGACCGGCCAGCCGGTCGAGCTGCTGTGGGTGAAGGGGTCGGGCGGCGACCTGGGCACGCTGAAGGAGTCGGGCCTCGCGGTTCTCCGCCTGGACCGCATGCGCGCGCTCGTCGACGTCTACCCCGGCCTCGACCGCGAGGACGAGATGGTCGCGGCATTCGACTACTGCCTGCACGGCAAGGGCGGCGCCGCTCCGTCGATCGACACGGCGATGCACGGCCTCGTGGACGCGGCGCACGTCGACCACCTGCACCCGGACAGCGGCATCGCGATCGCCACCGCCGCGGACGGCGAGCAGCTCACCGCGACCATCTTCGGCGACAAGGTCGTGTGGGTGCCGTGGCGCCGCCCCGGCTTCCAGCTCGGCCTCGACATCGCCGAGATCAAGAAGGCCAACCCGCAGGCCGTCGGCTGCATCCTCGGCGGCCACGGCATCACCGCATGGGGCGACACGTCCGAGGAGTCCGAGGCCAACTCGCTGTGGATCATCGACACCGCGGCTGCCTACATCGAAGCCAACGGCAAGGCGGAGCCGTTCGGCGGCGTCCGCTCCGGCTTCGAGGCGCTGCCGGATGCCGAGCGGCGCGAACGCGCGGCATCCCTCGCCGCCACGATCCGCGGCATCGCGTCGCACGACAAGCCCATGGTCGGCCATTTCACCGACGCCGACGTCGTACTCGACTTCCTCGCGTCGGAGCGCGCACCGGAGCTCGCCGCTCTCGGTACGAGCTGCCCCGACCACTTCCTGCGCACCAAGGTCAAGCCGCTGATTCTCGATCTGCCGGCGACGGCATCGCTCGAGGAGCAGATCGCCCGCCTGCACGAGCTGCACGAGCAGTACCGCGCCGACTACCAGGCCTACTACGACGCGCACGCGACCGAGGAGTCGCCCGCGATCCGCGGTGCCGACCCGCTCATCGTCCTGGTCCCCGGCATCGGGATGTTCTCCTACGGAGCGAACAAGCAGACCGCACGCGTCGCCGGCGAGTTCTACGTCAACGCCATCAACGTCATGCGCGGCGCCGAGGCGCTGTCGACCTACTCCCCCATCTCGGATGCCGAGAAGTTCCGCATCGAGTACTGGGCGCTGGAGGAGGCGAAGCTGCAGCGGATGCCGAAGCCGAAGTCCCACCAGGGCCGCATCGCGTTCGTGACGGGTGCGGCATCCGGCATCGGCAAGGCCATCGCGACGCGCCTCGCGGCGGAGGGCGCCTGCGTCGTCGTGGCCGACCTCGACCTGGAGAAGGCGCAGGCCGCCGCCGCCGAACTGGGCAGCACCGATGTCGCGATCGGCGTCGCTGCGAACGTGGCGGATGCCGATGCGGTGCAGGCCGCACTGAACGAGGCCGTGCTGGCCTTCGGCGGTGTCGACCTCGTCGTGAACAACGCCGGCCTGTCGCTGTCTCGCCCGCTCCTGGAGACCACGGAGAAGGACTGGGACCTGCAGCACGACGTCATGGCCAAGGGCTCGTTCCTGGTGTCCAAGGCGGCCGCGAAGGTCCTGATCGAGCAGAAGCTCGGCGGCGACATCATCTACATCTCGTCGAAGAACTCCGTCTTCGCCGGGCCGAACAACATCGCGTACTCCGCGACGAAGGCCGACCAGGCGCACCAGGTTCGGTTGCTCGCGGTCGAGCTCGGCGAGTTCGGGATCCGCGTCAACGGCATCAACCCCGACGGCGTCGTCCGCGGCTCCGGCATCTTCGCCTCCGGCTGGGGCGCGAACCGCGCCGCGACGTACGGTGTGGCCGAAGAGGACCTCGGACAGTTCTACGCGAACCGCACGATCCTCAAGCGCGAGGTCGTTCCGGAGAACGTCGCGGATGCCGTGTTCGTGCTCACCGGCCCTGAGCTGAGCCGCACCACCGGCCTGCACATCCCCGTCGACTCCGGCGTCGCCGCCGCGTTCCTCCGATGACCAGGGCGGTCGCCGCGGTCGATCTGGGCGCGACGTCCGGACGGGTCATGATCGGACGCGTGGGAACCACGACGCTCGACCTCGAACTCGTCTCGCGTTTCCCGAACGGGCCCGTCGAGCGCGCGGACGGCCTGCACTGGGATTTCGATGCCCTCTACCGGCACATCCTCGACGGCCTGGCCGAGGCGGTCCGCCGGGAGCCGGCGATCGAGAGCATCGGGATCGACTCGTGGGCGGTCGACTACGGGCTGCTGCGGGACGGCGAGCTACTGGCCGAGCCGTTCCACTACCGTGACGAGCGCACCGCGCGCGGGGTCTCCGAGGTGCACGACATCGCTCCGCTCGCCGAGCTGTACCGGCGCAACGGCCTGCAGTTCCTGCCGTTCAACACGCTCTACCAGTACCGCGCCGACGAGCGCATCGCCGACGCCGACACCGCCCTGCTGATCCCCGATCTGATCGCCTACCTGCTCACCGGCGCGCGCGTGGCCGAGCGCACGAACGCGTCGACGACGGGGCTGCTGGGAGTCGAATCGTCCGAGTGGGACCTCGAGCTGACCGAGCGCGTCGGCATCCCGAGCAGCATCCTGCCCCCGCTGGTCGACCCCGGCACGGTGATCGGGCGCCTGCACCCGGCACTGGCCGAGCGCATCGGCAAGGACCTTCCCGTGATCGCCGTCGGCTCGCACGACACGGCATCCGCTGTCGTCGCGGTGCCGATGGCGACGGCCGGCTCGGCGTACATCTCGTGCGGCACCTGGGGACTGGTCGGCGTCGAGCTGACCGAGCCGGTACTGACCGATGCCGCCCGCGATGCGAACTTCACGCACGAGCGCGGCGTCGACGACCGGTTCCGGTTCCTGCACAACGTCACCGGGCTCTGGCTGCTGAGCGAGACCGTCCGTGCCTGGGAGGCCGAGGACGGCTCGTCGATCGATCTGCCCGGGCTGCTGGATGCCGCGGCCGCCGTCACGGGCGACATCCCCGTCTTCGACGCGAACGATCCGTCGCTGAGCGCCCCCGGCGACATGCCGGCGCGCATCTCCGCGGTCCTCGCAGCCTCCGGCGCAGCCGCGCCGGACGGCCGCGCGGCGTTCGCCCGGACGATCGTCGAGTCGATCGCGCTGGCCTTCGCCGATGCGGTGCGGACCGCCGGTGAGCTGTCCGGACGGGAGCTCGACAGCATCCATCTGGTCGGCGGAGGGTCCCTGAACCGGTTGCTCTGCCAGGCCACGGCCGATCGCTCTGGACTTCCGGTGCTCGCCGGGCCCGTCGAGGCGACAGCGCTGGGCAACGTCCTGGTCCAGGCGCGCGCGCTCGACGCGGCGCCGGCGACACTCGAGGAGCTGCGCATGCTCGTGTCCCGCACGCATCAGCCCGTGCGCTACGACCCGCAGTCCGTCGTTAGGTGAGGTCTCGCTCGTCCGTTGCCGGGCTATCGCCCGTTGCCGTTGGAGCAGGTCCGCTGCTCGGCCGTGGTCCCCTTGACCGACTCCGGCAGCGCGACAGCGGTCTGCTCGGGCACGGGGGTCGCGGCATCCGTCGGCGCGGCTGAGTCCGCGGGGTGCGGGGACGCCGGCGGCTCGGGCTGTGCCGTCGTCTCCCCTTGCTCGACCACGACACCGTCGAACTTCGAATTCCGGTGCGTGATCTCCAGGGGCTGGTTCGCAGCGATGGCCTCGAAGAGCGCTGCGCCGGCGGAGCGGATCGGAACCACGCGGTCCGGATCGTCGGGGTCCGTCGCGACGGGGTACTGCAGGAACGTGATGTCCTCGAACGGCACGTCCTTCACGGCGAGCGCGATCTGAGCGATCAGCATCGGGTTCGTGAGCGACGTGCTGGCCTCGAGGTTGCTCAGCGCCGTGTTCGCCAGGCGCAGCACCGTCGGGACGTCTCCGAGCGTCTCATCCGCTCTGAGCTTGCGGACGAGCGAGTTGAGGTACACCTGCTGGTTGCCGATGCGCGCGAGATCGCTCTCGCCGACGAGACCGTGGCGTGTCCGCAGGAACTGCAGCGCGGTCAGTCCGGAGACCGTATGCGTCCCGGCATCCAGGTCGAGTCCGGTGTGGCTGTCCTTGATGCTGCTCGCGAGGCACACCTCGACGCCGCCGATCGCATCCGTGATCTCGATGACGCCGCCGAAGGTCACAGCCGCGGCGAACTGGATGTCCTGCCCGGTCAGTTCGGAGATCGTCTTGGCGACGCAGTTCAGCCCACCCGCCGTGTACGCCGTGTTCAGCTGCCCCTTGCCCGTGCCGCCGAAATCCTCGCCGTCTTCGCCCGCACACGCCGGGATGCGGAGCATCAGATCCCTCGGGAAGCTCACCGCGGTGATCCGCCGCGGCTGGTCGGACACGTGCACGAGCATGTTCACGTCGTTGAGCGTGCCCTCGGCATCCGCTCCGGTGCAGCGCTTGTCGAAAAGGTGCGCGTACTTCTCCTCACAGGTGTCGACGCCGGTGAGGAGCAGGTTGAAACCGCCCTCGAACGCCCTGATGTCCGGCGGCACCGACTCGTGTCCCTCGAGCTCGACGGCGTCGGCTGTGACCTCAGTGATCAGCGTTGTCCCGACGAAGGCGACGATTCCGGCGCCGCTGACCAGGACCACCGCGACCGCGATGCCGACTGCTGTCAGTACCTGTGCGAGCGGGCGAGGACTGCGCAATTGCCCATGCCGTGCGACCGTGCGACGACGCGCCTTCCGATTCACCATGACATCCTCCGGATCGAACGGGGGATGCCCCCTGGTCAATCCTTGACGTTACCGTTGGAACAGGTCTGCTGCGCCGCGGAGTTTCCCTTGATCGTGTCGGGAAGCGCGACCGCCGTCTGAGCAGGGTCCGGGACGGGGGTCGCCGACTCCGTCGGGGCTGCGGGCTCCGCAGGCGGGGTCGTCGCCGGCGTCTCCTCGACCACGACGCCCTCGTTCGAGGAGTTCTCGTGCGTGATCTGCAACGGCTGGTTCGCCTCGATCGCGGCGAACAGCTCATCGGCCGCGCTGCGCATCGGAACGACCTTGTTCTCGTCGTCAGGGTCGGTACCCGTCGGGTACTGAACGAACACGATGTCCGAGGTCGGGACGTCCTTGAGTGCGAGCGCGATCTGAGCGATCGTCATCGGCGTCAGCGAGGTGCTCGTCGTCAGATTCTGCACCGCGGTCTCGGCGAGCTTGAGCATGGTGCCGACATCGCCGAGCACTTCGGAGCTGAGCATCTTGCGTGCCAGGGAAGACATGTACTGCTGCTGGTTGCCGATGCGACCCAGGTCGCTGCCGTCTCCCACGCCCTTGCGGGTGCGGAGGAACTGCAGCGCCTCATACCCCTGGATCGTGTGGGTTCCGGCCTGCAGGTTCAGCCCGGTGGCCTTGTCCTTGATTCCGCTCGCGAGACAGACGTCCACACCGCCGATCGCGTTGGTGATCTCGATGACGCCGCCCCAGGTGACGGAAGCCGCGTACTGGATCTGCTGACCGGTGAGCTCCGTGACCGTCTGCGCGACGCAGTTCAGCCCGCCGTACTCCCAGGCGCTGTTGAGCGGCTGCTTGCTCATCGCCGATCGGGTGTTGCCCTCGTCGTCGGTGCAGGACGGGATGGCGAGCATCGTGTCGCGCGGGATGCTGACCACCGTCACGCGCCGCGGAGCGTCGGACACGTGCACGAGCAGATTCGTGTCGTTCAACGTCGCGTCGCCCTCGGCGTCGTCGCACCGCTTGCCGAAGAGCTCGGCGTACTCCGGCTCGCATTCATCGACGCCGACGAGAAGCATGTTGAACCCGCCCTCGTACGCCCCGATGTCCGGCGGCACCGACTCCTGGCCTTCGAGGTCGACGGAGTTCTCCGACACGGTGTTCAGCAGAGTCGAACCCACATACGCCGCGACGCCGACCCCGCTCACGAGCACGACGGCCAGAGCGATGCCGATGATCTTCATCAGCTGGGACACCGCACGGGGCCGCGGCAATTGACCGTGACGCGCCACGATACGACGGCGTGGGGTCTTATCGCTCACTCGGGGCCTTTCAGGAATCTGCGGAGGGTGTGGGATTCGAACCCACGAGACATCTCTGCCCACTGGTTTTCAAGACCAGCTCCATCGGCCGCTCGGACAACCCTCCTCGGGCAGGAATGCACCAGCCCGAACAGGCGTCGAGTCTAGCCGAGTTCGGGAAGAACAGCGGCCAGGCCGACTCTCATTCTCCCGCGATGACCTGAGGGGACCCTGTAAGCAGGGACTCGAGCGCGAGCGCCAGACCGCCGTCGATCACGTCAGCCGTGACCTCCCCTGCGGCGTCCTTGACCTCCTGCGGCGCCTGCCCCATCGCGACCGCCCGTCCTCCGACGCGGCGCGACCAGCCGAACATGCCGATGTCGTTGCGGCCGTCGCCCGCGACGAGCACCTTTCCCGCCTCCATGCCGAGCTCGGCATGGACCCGCTCGAGCGCGGTTCCCTTGTCGACGCCCTGCGGAGCGATGTCGAGCCAGGCGGTCCAGCCGATCGCGTAGGAGACCTCGTTGAGACCCGCCTCCGTGACGAGGCGGTGGAAGTCCTCTTCGTCGTGCCCCGGAGAGACCACCACGACGCGGGACACGGGCCGCTCCCCGAGTTCTTCGAACGAGACCTGACGACCGCCGTCGAGCGTCCAGTCGTCGAGCTGAGCGGTGTACAGCCGCTGCCCGGAGGCCAATTCGACCATGTACCGCGCCTCGGGCAGCCGGTCGCCGAGCAGATTCAGCACCGTGCGCGGATCGAACGTCTCGACGTGCCAGCGCGTCCAGTCGCCGTCCACCCGGCGCATGGTCACGGCGCCGTTCGAGCACACCACGAACTCGGGGGTGATCTCGAGGGCCTCGACGTAGCGGAGCGTGGCCATCCAACTGCGACCGGTCGCGATCGTGACGACGTGACCGGCATCCCGCAGGCGCGCGACGGCCTCCGGCACGCCAGGGCTCATCGACTCGTCCTGAAGCAGGATCGTGCCGTCGACGTCCAGGGCGACGAGCCAGCGCGCGTCGGTCGCAGCGGCGGTCATGCCTCCGGCTCCAGGACGGAGAGTCCGCCCAGGTACGGTCGCAGCACCTCCGGCACGATCACCGATCCGTCCGGCTGCTGGTGCGTCTCGAGGATCGCGACGATCCAGCGCGTGGTCGCCAGCGTGCCGTTGAGGGTCGCGACGTGCTGCGTCTTCGCCTGCCCCTCTTCGGCGGCGGGCCGGTAGCGGACGTCCAGCCGGCGCGCCTGGAAGCTCGTGCAGTTCGACGTCGAGGTGAGCTCGCGGAACGCGTCCTGCGTGGGCACCCACGCCTCGATGTCGTACTTGCGTGCGGCGCTGGATCCGAGGTCCCCCGCCGCGACGTCGATCACGCGGTACGCCAGCCCGAGGGACGTCAGCATCTCCTCCTGGAGCGCGACCAGACGCAGGTGCTCCGCCTCGGCATCCTCGGGTGTCGTGTAGACGAACATCTCGAGCTTGTTGAACTGGTGCACGCGGATGATGCCCCGGGTGTCCTTGCCATAAGAGCCCGCCTCCCGGCGGTAGCAGGTCGACCAGCCGGCGTAGCGCAGCGCCCCCTTGGACAGGTCGACGATCTCGTCCTTGTGGTATCCGGCGAGCGCGACCTCGCTGGTGCCGACGAGGTACAGGTCGTCGTCCTTGTCGAGGTGGTAGACCTCGTCGGCGTGCTCGCCGAGGAACCCGGTTCCCTGCATGATCTCGGGGCGTACGAGCGTCGGGGTGATGAGCGGCACGAAGCCGTGCTGCAGCGCCTTGTCCAGTGCGAGGTTCATGAGGGCGATCTCGAGCCGTGCCCCCATACCTCGGAGGAAGTAGAAGCGCGAGCCGGACACCTTCACGCCGCGCTCCATGTCGATCGCACCGAGGATCTCACCGATCTCGAGGTGGTCGCGCGGTCCGTTCGGGTACTCGGATGCGTCGAACGTCGGCACCTGGCCGACCCGGCGCAACTCGACGAAGTCCTGCTCGCCGCCCGCGGGGACGCCGTCGATCACGACGTTCTCGATACGAGCCAGAGCGGATGCCGCAGCGTCCGCTGCTTCTCCGGCGACCTGCTGCGCCTGCTTGACGCGCTCGGCGAGGTCCTTCGCCTGCGCGACGAGTGCTGCCTTCTCCTCCTTGGGAGCCTTCGCGACCTGTTTGCCGAACGCGTTCTGCTCGGCGCGGAGCTCCTCGAACGACGTCAGCGCCGCCCGGCGCGATCGGTCGGCCTCGAGCGCTGCGTCGACGGTGGACGCGTCGTGTCCGCGCGCGATCTGCGAGCGGCGGACGACGTCGGGGTTGTCGCGGAGAAGAGCGAGGTCGATCATCCATCAAGTCTATGGCGTGGCGCTGCGGCGGCCGCGAGCGGTCGCCGCAGCGGGAGGCCTTAGAGTATGGCCATGATGACGACCGCGGCTGCCATGCACCGAGTCGCACTCGTCTACAACCCGATCAAGGTGAACGAGGCGCAGCTGCAGTCGCTGGTGGCCTCGATCGCCGAGGAGGCCGGCTGGTCGCCTCCGCTGTGCCTTCCGACCACCGTCGAGGACGCCGGCCAGGGACTGACCCGTCAGGCGCTGACGGAAGGCGTGTCCGCCGTCCTGGTCGCCGGTGGAGACGGCACGGTGCGCGCTGTGGCGGAGGCCATGGCGGAATCCGGAGTGCCGCTGGGCATCATGCCCAGCGGAACAGGCAACCTGTTCGCCAGGAACCTCGGCCTGCCGCTGACCGACCCTGCTTCGATCGTCCGTGCGACGCTGGCGGGGCGCACCGTGCCCGTCGACCTCGGCTGGGCGACGCTGACCCGCGAGGACGGCTCGTCCGAGACGCATGCGTTCGTCGTGCTGGCCGGTATGGGCCTCGACGCCGACATGATCGCGAACACGCGTCCCGATCTGAAGAAGTCGGTGGGGTGGGTGGCGTACGTCGACGGCGCCGCGCGATCGCTTGCGGCGGCGAGGCCGTTCCGCATCGTCTATCAGCTGGACGACTCGCGCCTGCACTCGACCAAGGTCTACAGCGTGCTGTTCGCGAACTGCGGCATGCTCCCCGCCGGGATCTCGCTCATCCCCAGCGCATCCATCACCGATGGCACGCTCGACGTCGCGATCATCCAACCGTCGGGACTGTTCGGATGGCTGGGCGTCTGGCGCAAGATCTGGTGGGACAACTCGGTCCTGCGTCGCTTCCGCGCCGGCCGCCTCGTGCTGGAGCGCCGAGGGCGCGACGCCTCCGTGCGCTATCTGCGCGGCATCACTGCCGAGGCGGCAGGCACGCACCCGACGCCCATAGAACTGGACGGCGACGAATTCGGCACGGCCGTCCGTGTGCACTGCCGCGCCGACCCCGGTGCGCTGACGCTCGCGATCCCCGATTCGGTGTCGACCGACGCGCTCTGACCGTCAGCCTCGCACGGGGATCGTCGCGTCGAGACCTGCGCCGACGAGGGTGAGCTGGAAGCCGTCGTCATCGACCTGGTCGTCGGCGAAAGCGACGACCGTCGCCCGCGGAGCCATGTCCATCGTGCACGGCTTGTCCTCCTCTGCGGCGAAGGTGACGGTGCCGCTGGCCCCGCTGCCCTCGACGGACTCGACGACCGGAATGCACGAAGAGGAACCCCAGGTGAGCAGGACGAGGCTCTCATCCTCGAACCAGCCGGCGCTGGGCGTGTACTCGGTCTGCCCGCCGGGGACGCCGGTCAGCGACGGGTCTGCGTCCAGGTCGGCGTCGTCGGTCATGTCGTTGTAGGTCACGACCAGCTCGACGTCCTTGGTCGGGTCGACCCCTTCCGGGAAGGCGCCGACGCTCGCACGCGGAGCGTAGTCCGCGGTGCACGCGGCGTCGGGGTCGGCATCCACCATCGAGACGGAGACCTGCTGACCGGATGCCGTGACCTCGTCGACCTGCGGGATGCACGTCGATGAGCCCCAGCTGACCACCGCGAACATGCGGCCGTCGTCGAGCCATGCCGCCTCGAACCCGTCCTCGGGCTCCGGTGCGGGCGATGCGTTCTGCTGCGGTGCGTTCGTGCTGGTCGGGCTCGTGTCGCCCGGTGTTCCCGCGCAGCCGGCGAGGAAAGCGGCGGCAGCGACGAGGCCGATCAGGGACGTGGCAGCGCGGGAGATCCTGGTCATGGCCCCAGAGTAGCCGTCCTCACTGCAGCGCGGAGGTCAGTCTGGCCAGGTTGTCGAGAACGGTCGAACGCAGCGGCTGCTGCATCCACTCCTCGAGCGTGAGTTCGCGGCTGAGTCGGCGATACGCGTCCTCGACGTCGCGCATCTCGCGGACGAACTCCTCGCCGCGCACGAGCAGCGAGATCTCGAGGTTGAGACCGAACGATCGCATGTCCATGTTGCTCGACCCGATCACCGCGACCTCGTCGTCGATCGTGAGGCTCTTGGTATGCAGGATGTACGGCTTCCGGTACATCCAGATCCGCACGCCTCCGCGCAGCAGCGCCTCGTAGTAGCTGCGCTGCGCGTGATAGACCATCGCCTGGTCGCCCTCTTCGGAGACGAACAGTTCGACGGCGACCCCGCGATCGGATGCCGCGGTGACCGCGAGCAGCAGCGCCTCGTCGGGGACGAAGTACGGGCTCACGATCATGATCTTGCGCTTGGCCGAGTAAAGCAGGCTCAGGAACAGGCGCAGGTTGTTCTCGACTTCGAACCCCGGCCCGGACGGGACGACCTGGCAGTCGAGGTCACCGGTGCCCTGGGTCGCATGGGCGATGTCGATGTCCGCGAGCACCTGGTCGGTCTCGCTGTACCAGTCGCTGAGGAAGATGGCGTTGACGCTCGCGACGATCGGACCGTCCAGGCGCACCATGAGGTCGACCCAGTGCAGCCCGCGCTTGATGTTCTTGGGCAGGTTGTACGTGGAATCGGTGATGTTCTGCGATCCGAGGAAGGCGACGCGTCCGTCCACGACGAGGAGCTTGCGATGGTTGCGAAGATCGGGGCGCTGCATGTGCCCCTTGAGCGGCTGCACGGGGAGCATGACGTGCCAGTCCGCGCCCATGCGGTTCAACCGGTCGATGGTCGCTCGATACTTCGGCTTGTACCGGTTCGCCCAGTGATCCAGCAGCACTCTGACCGAGACGCCGCGCGCCGCGGCCTCTTCGAGCGCGCGGAAGAAATTGTCGGTCGCGGCATCCGACTGCAGGATGTAGAACTCGACGTGCACGTACGCGCCCGCCGTGCGAATCGCGTCGGCCATCGCGTCGAGCGACTCCTGGTAGTCGGAGATGAGATGCGCGCCGTTGTCTCCAGAGAGCGGCATGGCCCCCATGTGCTGATTCATGCGCACCAGCGGACCGAACCAGTCCGGGGCGTCCGGACGCAGCGTGCCGAAGTGCAGGTGCTCGCTCGTCTCGGCGATGTAGTCGTTGATCTGCTGCTGCTTGCGGCGCCGGGCGCGGGGCAGCCGGGGGTTGCCGATGAGCAGGAAGAGGAAGACCCCGAAGAACGGGATGAAGAAGATCGCCAGCAGCCAGGCCATCGCCGCCGTGGGTCGGCGGTTGCGGGGAACGATGATGATCGCCGTGATGCGGATGGCGATGTCGATGACGGCGAGACCTGCGAGCACCCACCACGGCCAGGCATCCATGCGCGTCACCCCCGTGCTGTCCGAACCGTCCGCCTCCCGCCGGTCCTGGACTCAGCGTAGTGGGTGGGCCGGACAAGGCCCGGTCAGGACGCCTTGGGCGGCAGACCGCGCGCCGCGCGCTCCTCGGCCTCGATGCGCGCGTGCACCTTGCGTTCGGTGCGGTCGAAGCGCAGGATGCCTCGGAGCACGAAGAAGAACACCACGCACACCGCGAGGGTCGGAAGGATCGACCAGGCGACCGCGGTCCAGATGCTCTCCATTCCTCCATCGTACGCCGCCCGCCTGTGGGCGCGCCTCGCCCACCCGCCCTGCACAGGCGACGGGTTCGACGCAATCGTTCCACAATCAGCCGTTCGCCCCCAGCGCGGCAACCGCGGTTGCCACACTCGCGTGATGACAACCGTGATGAAAGCCTCCGGCTCCGCCGAGTTCCTCGGCCTGGTCCCCGCCCTCGCGGGCTTCACTCCGACGCGGAGCATCGTGCTGACGCCCTTCGAGGGCAAGCGCACCTATGGTGCGCTGCGGATCGACCTTCCCGACGATGACCCGACCGCCTTCGCCGAGGGCGCCGTCGACCTGATCGCCAGAGTCGAGCGCATCGACGCGCTGGCCGTGGTGGTCTACACCGAGGAGCACGCGCAGCCCACCAGGGACGGTCTCGTCCTGCCGCACGGCGTCGTCGTCGACGAATTGCTCTCGGCTGCCGAGGACCGACGCCTCGGCATCGTCGATGCGCTGTGCGTGACACCGGACGGCTGGGCGAGCTACCTCGACGACGAGCCGTCTCTGCATGCGCTCGACACGATCCGTGTCGTCGACCCGACGCCGGATGCCTCCGATGTCCGCGGCGATCAGTCAGCGGGAACCGAGCTGGCGGATTTCGGCCTGCTGATGACGGAGCGGGTCGGGCGCGCTTCGATCGTGCTGGAGGACGTGATCTGCCGCGCGCGGATGGGCCGCGAGGCCGAAGTGGAGCATGAGCACCCGGAGGCGGTCGCCGCGGCCTCGCTGCTCGACGACATCCCCGCGCTGTTCGAAGCGGCCATGGACCTTCCGGACGACCCGCCGCCGTACGTCTGCGCCGCCCTGCTCTGGCTGCTGGAGCGACCGCTGTACCGCGATGTCGCACTCATGCAATGGGCGGGCGATCTCGCCGTCGGGCGACGCACTCTGGCATCGCAGATCACGCATCACGACGCGGGCACACTCCCGGGCGACGGAGCCTTCGACACGATGATCGGCGAAGGCCCGCGCCCGAGCATCCCGCGTCTGCATGCGGCGCTGCGGACGGTGCGCACCCTGGCCGCCCTCGCTCCGCGTCGGAAGAGGATCGGCCCGCTCGCGCTGGCGGCATGGCTGTCGTGGGCGCTGCGGCGCCCGTCGCACTCCGAGCTCTATCTCGCCGTGGTGCGCGCCATCGCTCCGGAGTACAGTTTCGGCCGTCTGCTCAACGACCTCATGGTCGCCAGGCCCCTACCGGCGTGGGCGTTCGATCGACGCATGGACGACGCGGCATGACGCCGCACCGAGGTCACTTGACGAGCGGGAAGAGAATGGTCTCGCGGATGCCGAGGCCCGTGATCGCCATCAGCAGGCGGTCGATGCCCATGCCCATGCCGCCGGAGGGCGGCATGCCGTGCTCGAGCGCGCGCAGGAACTCCTCGTCGACGCGCATGGCCTCGACGTCGCCGCGCGCTGCGAGCTTCGCCTGCTCGACGAAGCGCTCGCGCTGGATGACGGGGTCGACCAGCTCCGAATACCCGGTCGCGAGCTCGAACCCGCGGATGTACAGGTCCCACTTCTCGACGACTCCGGGGATCGAGCGGTGCTCGCGCACGAGCGGTGAGGTGTCGACGGGGAAATCCATCACGAACGTCGGGCGTACGAGTTCGCCCTTGACGAAGTGCTCCCAGAGCTCTTCGACGAGCTTTCCGTGGGTGGCCTGCGTCGGGACGTCCACCCCGTTCGCCTCGGCGAACGCGATCAGGTCCTCGACCGCGTCTTCCGGGGTCACGGTACGGCCGGATGCCGCGGACAGCGACTCGTACATCGAGATGCGGTCCCATTCGCCGCCCAGGTCGTACTCGGTGCCGTCCGCCCACGTCACCGTCGTGGACCCGGTCACCGCGATCGCGGCCTGCTGGACGAGCTCCTGAGTGAGCCGCGCCATCTGGTCGTAGTCGCCGTACGCCTGGTACGCCTCGAGCATCGCGAACTCCGGGCTGTGCGTCGAGTCGGCGCCCTCGTTTCGGAAGTTCCGGTTGATCTCGAACACCCGCTCGATACCGCCGACGACGGCGCGCTTCAGGTACAGCTCCGGTGCGATGCGCAGGTACAGCTCGGTGTCGAACGCGTTCGAGTGCGTGACGAACGGACGTGCCGACGCGCCGCCGTGCTGCACCTGCAGCATGGGGGTCTCGACCTCGAGGTAGTCGTGGCTCGCGAACGTCGCGCGGAGGCTCGCGTTCACGGCGGCACGCGCACGGACCGTCGTCCTGGCCTGCTCGCGGACGATCAGGTCGAGGTAGCGGCTGCGCACGCGCCCCTCTTCGCTGAGCTCGGAGTACGCGTTGGGCAGCGGGAGGATCGCCTTCGATGCGATCGCCCACGCATCAGCCATGATCGACAGCTCGCCGCGGCGGCTGGAGATCACCTCGCCGTGGACGAACACGTGGTCACCGAGGTCGACGTACTCCTTCCAGTCCGCGAGCGAGGACTCGCCGACGTTCGCGAGCGAGATCATCGCCTGGATGCGCGAACCGTCGCCGGCCTGCAGCGTCGCGAAGCAGAGCTTCCCGGTGTTGCGGCTGAACACGACGCGTCCTGCGACACCGACGACGACACCGGTCTCGGCGCCGGCCTCGAGGTCGCCGTAGTCGGCTCGCAGCGCTGGGATCGTATGCGTCACCGGCACGCCGACGGGGAACGCCCCGCCGGATGCATCCGTGCGCTTCTCGATCAGACGCTCGCGCTTGGCGAGTCGAACGGCCTTCTGCTCGTGAATATCCTCGTCGGCGGGGACAGGGGCGGGCGCGTCAGGCGCGTTCGTCATGCGGGGCTCCTTGGAAGTCAGGGGCCAGTTTATCGCGGGCGGGTAGCGTGAAAGCCATGAGCGCACGCCGAGGACTCCCCCTGCTCGCCGCCTTCGCCCTCGCCGCCGCGGTCTGCGCCTCTCCGGCGGCCGCCGCGGCGTCCGTCCCCGCGTCCGCCTCCGCCGATGTGGACGACTTCTCCTACTCGTCCTGGGACTCCGTGTACGAACTCGGCACCGATGATGCCGGCCGCGCCGCGATGCGGGTCACCGAGACGCTCACCGCCGCGTTCCCCGAACACGATCAGAATCGCGGGATCGTCCGCGGGCTCCCGACGACCTACGAGGGCGCCTCGACCGACACGCGTGTGGTGTCTGTGGAGGATGCCGAGGGCAGTCCCGTCCCGTACGAGACCGAGGAGGACGACGACGTCCTGTACATCCTCACCGGCACCGACGACTACGTCCACGGCGAGACGACCTACGTCATCACGTACGAGATGCAGGACGTCATCCTTCCCGCTCGCAACGGAGTGGACGAGTTCTACTGGGATCTCCTACCGCTGGACAGCACGCAGCCGATCGACGCCTTCTCGGCCGACATCGTGTTGGCGCCCGAGCTGAGCGCGCACCTCACCGGGTCGTCCGCCTGCTATGTCGGCCCTGAGGGCTCGCAGGACCGCTGCGACCTCGGCTTCGACGGCGAGACGGCCACTGTCGAGGAGACCGATCTGGCCGCGGGCGACGGCGTCACCGTCGGGATCGGCCTCGAACCGGGCACGGTCGTCCAGCCGGACACCCGGCTCCCGAATCCGACCACCGATGTCGTCCCGCTCGCGACGAGCGGGGCCGCGGCTCTCCTCGCCGCAGGCGGTTGGTTCGCGACATCAGCCCTGGTGCGCTCGCGGCGCCGCGCGACCGGTGTGATCATCGCGCAGTACGACGTGCCGAGTTCGATGCCGCCGATCCTCGCGAACGCGATCGTGCCTCGGGCCCGCAATCCCATCACCGCCCAGATCATCCACCTCGCGGTGCGGGGTCTGCTCCGCCTCGAAGAGTTGCCGGAGGGCGCGAAGGACCAGACCCGCCCTCGGTTGCGCCGCCTCACCGCGCCCATTCCCGACCCGCTCGATCACCGCGCCCTGAAGGCGCTCTTCAACAACGACGAGCCGGATGTCGTCATGACGGTGCCGAAGGACAGCTCCGCGTTCGCGAAGCGGATGCAGGGCCTCGTCGCCGCAGGGAAGAAGGCCGCCGTCAAGCGCGGCCTCACCACCACGGCGCGCAGCCGCACGGCGATCGTGCTGTGCACGGTCGCGCTCGGCGTCGCCGCGGTCGGCCTCGCACTCGGCATCTGGGGAGCCGTGCAGGGCCGGGAGAGCGCCGCGCCCGGCATTCTCGTCTCCGTCCTCATCGGTACCGGGGCTCTCGTCTCGCTCATCGCGGCGGTGTCCCCGCGCACCGTGCCGACGCCGGAGGGCGCTGCGGCGCTGGAGCATCTCGAAGGGGTGCGCGAGTTCATCCGCGTGGCCGAGGCCGATCGGCTGCGGATGCTGCAGTCGTACACGGGAGCCGAGCGGCGTCCGGACGGCTCGGTCGACGTGATCCACGTGTACGAGATGCTCCTGCCCTATGCCGTCCTGTTCGGACAGGAACGCGAATGGGGTGAGGTCCTCGAGACCGCATACGCCAGGGACCAGCAGTCCCCGGTGTGGGCGAACGGGGTGACGACGGGACTCGCGGTCCGGCTCGCCGGATTCTCGACCGTGAGCGCCGCATCGTCGTCGTACGCCTCACCCAGCAGCGGAAGCTCGTCGAGCTTCGGCGGGTCGACCGGCGGCGGGTTCTCGGGCGGCGGGGGCGGCGGCGGGTTCTCCGGAGGGCGCTGAGGCGGCGCTGAGCGTCAGGGCAGCAGCGGGTCGGTCGAGTCGCGCAGGGCACGCTCGACCGTCGACTGCACCAGTGCCGACAGGTACCCGCCGGGGTTCTCCACGCCGATGCCCCGCAGCAGTCCGGTGGCCTGGACGATGATCGATCGGGAGAACTCGGATGCCGTGGCGATCGCCTCGGCGTACGCCGGTCGGTCCTCCTCGGCGATCACGACCGGCTCGCACCCCAGCTCGACGGCGAGTGCCTGAGCGATCGGCAGCACCGGCGCTGGGGCCGTCACCGCGGCGAACGCGGCCTGGAGCTGACGCAGATCGATCGTCGTTCCGGTGAACGCGATCGCCGGATGGACCGCCAGGGGGATGGCTCCCGAACGCTGCGCCGGCTCGAGGACACCGATGCCGTAGGCGGGATCCGTGTGCAGCACGAGCTGTCCCGGCTGCCATGCGCCCAGGCGCCCGAGACCCGCGACGATCGCCGGCAGCTCGTCGTGCGGCACCGCCAGCACCACGAGCTCGCTGCGGCGCAGCACCTCCGGCGCATCGAGCACGGGGACGTCCGGCAGCACGGCGGATGCGCGCTCCTCGTCCGAGGACGCCGTGATGCCGACGATCGCATGACCCGCTCCGGCGAGCGCCGCGCCGATCACGGGCCCGACACGACCGGCGCCGACGATGCCGACGCCGAGGCGGCCCTCACGGTTCACGCCGAGGCTCCTCGGGCGAGACCGGCGGTGCTACGGGGGGCGGAGGCGGCGGAGCCGGGAAGGCGACCGGTTGCGCGGGCGGCGGTACAGCCCCGGCCGCGGGCGGCGCAGGCGGGAAGGCACCAGCGTCCGCCGGGAACGCCGGTGCGGACCATGCGCCCTGCACGGCGTCCGACTGCTCCGCCCAGCGGTGGCCGCGGTCACGGCCGACGGATTTCGACGTGCGCCTGGCCATGTCATCGAACACGGTCATGAGCTCGGCGCTGTCGATTCCGACGATCTCGCCGAGGATCGGCCCGGTGACGCTGTGCGCCTTCATCCATGCCACGCGCTGCGCCCGGTCGATGGGGCCCTGCGAGACCGATGCGCCCTGCATGCGGGCCAGCGGGAAGAGCGCGAGCTTGCGCCACATCACACCACGGCGCAGGATCAGAGCGAAGTCGGTGAGCGCGAGACCGTGCCGCTTCCACGACACCGGGCGCCGCCACCAGGCGCGAGGCTGCATCCGCACATACGGGTCGTCCTGCGCAGGGCCGAGGATGCCGTGCTGCCACACCAGGGGGACGTCGTCCGCCGGCAGGTCGGGCAGTATGAGCCCGAGCACCCGCTCGACATCCGCACGCTTGCCGACGGGAAGCACGATGCTGAACTGCTGCGCGCTGCCGGACTGCTGCTGTGCGGCGCTCTTGCCGCTCATGCGGTTGATCTTGATCGTCCACCAGCCGAACGGACGCCACAGCAGCGACTGCGTGACCTCCACGGCGAAGATGCGCCCCGGTGGGATCGTCTCGGTCACCGTCGTGAAGAGGCCGTACGTGATGCGCACGCCATCGGGAGTCGGCGCGATCGAGTAGCGCAGCGACTTCGAGATCTGGGCCCACGTGATCGCCACCGTGGCGATCACCAGAGGGATTCCCGTTCCGAGGCTGATCCCGAGGATCGCGAACCCGGCGCCCTCCCCCTCGTCGGCGAGCATCACCGGGACGACGAACGCCATCATCACGGCGAACAGCACACCGAAGAAGACGAGCCACAGCAAGCCGGAGAGCAGCTGGGATCCGACCAGGCGGCCGGTCGGGATCTTCACCACGCTCTCCGGTGCGACATCGGCCAGGTCGACGCCGTCGATCAGGTCGTTGATGCCATGGCTCACCGTCCCGGCCACCTGCTGACGCCGACTCGCCGCGGGCGCCGGCTGTCCGGTGCGCGCTGCCTCCCGCGCGGCCCTGGCGCCGGATGCGAGGCGCAGGATGTCGGCACGCACGGCCTCGGCCTTGGGCGTCGACAGGTATTCGAGCGGGACGTTGGCGTCCGTGCCGGCTCCGACCACCTCGAGCTTCGCCATGCCGATGAGTCGAGCGGGGAACGGCCTCGTCAGATTCACGCCCTGCACACGGTCCAGCGGCGCGCGGCGGTGCGAGCGGAACACAATGCCCTTGCGCACTTCGACGTGATCGTCGGTGATGCGGAACTCCTGGAACCGCCAGACCAGCCAGAACGCCGCGACCAGGACCAGGACGAGACCGAGCGTGACGAGGAGGGCGACCAGGATCAGGTTGTTGGTGAGGATCCAGTCGATCGGATCGGCCTGGGCGTAGTCCACCGCGTCGTCTTCGAGTTCGCCCGGCGGTGCGACGAGGTTGACGAGCCAGTAGATGAATCGGTCTCGGAAGTTGCTGATGACGATGCCGGCGACGATGATGAGCACCAGCCCGCCCTTGAACAGCGGGGTCAGCGGGTGCAGGCGGTGCCATTCGCCGTCGGCGAGGGTGTCGTCGCCGAGCGTCTGAGGCGCCGC
This sequence comes from Microbacterium sp. M28, assembly GCF_025836995.1. Classification (NCBI taxonomy): domain Bacteria; kingdom Bacillati; phylum Actinomycetota; class Actinomycetes; order Micrococcales; family Microbacteriaceae; genus Microbacterium; species Microbacterium triticisoli. Next base: position 2,792,456 of record NZ_CP107546.1, read on the forward strand.
CGGAGACGGCTCGGGGATGCCGGGCTGGCCGGGCTGGCCGAAGGTCGGAACGCTCACAGGCCGGTCCGGCGGGTCTCGGCGACCTCGATCAGCGTGTCGCGCAGCGCTTCCGCCGCCGCCTGGCTGAGTCCCGGGATCTGCACGCCGGTGGTCGCCGCCGCCGTCACCATCTTCAGCTGTGACACCCCGAAGGCGCGATCGAGCGGACCGTGCGTGATGTCGACGAGCTGCATGCGCCCGTAAGGTACGGCGATCATCCGCTGCCACAGGATGCCCTTCCGGAAGACGATGTCGTCCGTGCGCAACATGTAGCCGATCGCCTTGGCCTGACGCGGCAGCACGATCATCGTGATGAGCGTGATCACGACGATCACCCCGGCGGGGATCCACGCCCACGTCTGGTGCAGCACGAGGCTCAGGACGAGGGCGGCGATCACCACGACGGCGATGAAGATCGCGTTCTGCACGAACTGCGAGGTCACGTAGCGCGGCGAGATCTGGTGCCACTGCCCGTCCAGGGCGAGGCGGCCCGCGCCGCGCGGCTCGCGGATGCCGACGTACGTGCCCGCATCCAGCACGGGGCTCTGCGTCGGGCCGGCGTCAGTGCGCGGCGTCGGCACCTGGGGAGGGTTCGTCTGGCTGTCGGTCATCAGGATCCTTCGGCAGGGTGCAGAACTGTTCGGCCACGAGTGCGGCCACCACGAGGACGACGGCACTCGCCACGAGGGCGACCATCGACACCATCGACCCTACCGGCGGCCCGACGGGACGGGACAGCAGGAACAGCAGGATGCCCGCGCCGAAGCCCGCCAGCAGCGCGCCCAGCAGGCTCGACGCCCGCGCCAGCGTCGCCGCGCGGAGGGCACGGAACGGATCGATCCGCTTGCCCGACCCGCCGCGGACGCTGCGGCGCACCGGCCAGGCCAGGCCGAGACACACCGCGGCGAGCAGGAGCAGGAGCACCGGAAGCCAGGACGACGGCGTGAAGGTCGCGCGCCCGGTGACCGTCAGCAGGTGGTCGAGCCCGAAGCCTCCCGCCGCGCCCGCGAGGGCGAGCACGATCAGCACGAGGGCGGATGTGCGTTTCATCGATCACGCTCGCCCTGCTCGTCGTGCTCGCCCGCGGCATCCGCCCGCAGGCGGGCCGCGAGATCGGCCGCTCGCCCGCGTCCTGGGATCTCCGCGTCCGGATCGAGATCCAGCCAGGGCTCCAGGACGAACAGCCGTTCGGCCGCACGGGGGTGCGGCAGCAGCAGATGCTCGGCATCCGAGGTGACGTCGCCGTACACGATGAGATCGAGGTCGAGGGTGCGGTCGCCCCAGCGCTCGCGCCGCTCGCGGCCGTGCTCCTCCTCGATGGCGTGCAGCATCCCGAGCAGCACCTGCGGCGCCAGCCGCGTCGTGACCAGCGCAACGGCGTTCACGTAGGTCGGCGCTTCGGGATCGGGGCCGTCCGGCCGGACGGCGACCGTCTCGTGCAGCGGTGACAGCCGCACGTCATCGACCAGCGGCAGCCGTGCGATGCGTGCGGCCGCGCGCTCGACGGTCTCGCGACGCTCGCCGAGGTTCGCCCCGAGGGCGACGACGGCGACGGCCGCGTCGCGTCCCGGCCTCGGATCGATCGGCGGCAGCGGTGGCATCCGGACCATCAGCGCGCGTCCTGTCTGTCGCGGCGGACGGTCACCGAGACGTCAGTGAAAGCGTGCGCGATCGGCGCGTGCGGCTTGTGGACCGTGACCTCGACGGCGCGCACCCGCTCGTCGCGGAGCGCGACCTCCGCGATCCGTTCGGCGAGTGTCTCGATGAGGTTCACCGGCTCGCCCGTCAGGATCTCGACGACCTGGTCGGCGAGCTCGCCGTAGTGCACGGTGTCACGGACGTCATCGGATGCCGCGGCCTCCGCGAGGCTCAGGCGGAGGCGAAGATCGACCGTGAACTCCTGGCCGTTCTCGCGTTCGTGCGCGTAGACGCCGTGTCGTCCGAACGCCGTGAGTCCGGTCAGCATGATCTCGTCTTCGGTGTGCATGCTCAGCTCTCCCAGGCACGGGCGACGGCGATGGCGTCGCGGGTGGCGACGACGTCGTGGACGCGCACGGCCCATGCTCCGGCGCGCACGGCCAGTGCACTCGTGACGGCGGTCGCGAGGTCGCGGCGCTCCAGCGAGATGTCATCGCCCTCACTTGCTCGCAGCGTCTCAGCGAGGAAGCGCTTGCGCGACGTGCCGATCAGAACGCGATGGCCGAGCGCGGTGATCTCGTCCAGGCCGCGGAGGACGTCCCAGTTCGCCTGGCCCGCCTTCGCGAATCCGATGCCGGGGTCGAGGATGAGGCGGGACGGGGCGATGCCAGCGGCTGCGGCTCTGCCGACGCCGTCGCGCAACTCACCCGCGACTTCGCGAGCCGCGCGACGGTACGACGCGTTCGCGTACATGTCGGAGGACGGGCCGCGCCAGTGGCCGAGCGCGTAGTCGGCGTCCGTGCCGGCGACGGCCGAGAGCATGCGCTCGTCGGCGAGACCGCCCGAGACGTCGTTGACGATCCGCGCGCCGGCCGACACGGCCGCCACGGCCGTCGACGCGTTGAGGGTGTCGACGCTGACCGTCGCACCTTCGGCGGCGAGCGCCGCGATGACCGGGAGCACGCGTTCCTGCTCGATCGACGGGTCGACGCGCTCCGCGCCGGGGCGGGTGGATTCGCCGCCGACGTCCAGCACGTCGGCGCCGTCGCGCCGGAGCTGCATACCGTGCTCGATCGCGCGCGCGGTGTCGAGGAAGCGCCCGCCGTCGCTGAACGAGTCGGGTGTGACGTTGACGATTCCCCAGATCGTGGTCACGGCAGCTCGGCTCCGTGACCGGAGGACGCCGCGATCAACGCGATGATCTCGGCGCGGGCGATCGGGTCGGCATACGCGCCCCGAGCCGCGACCGTGAGAGTGGATGCCTCGGGCTGACGGCCGCCGCGCATCGTGACGCAGCCGTGCACGGCATCCAGAACGACCAGGACGCCCCGCGTGTCGAGGTGGGCGTCGATCGTGTCGGCGATCTGCTCGCCGAGTCGCTCCTGCACCTGCGGGCGGGTCGCCAGCGTCTCGACGACCTTCACGAGAGCGCCGAGTCCGACGACCTGCTCACCCGGCAGATACGCGAGGTGGGCACGGCCGGCGAAGGGCAGCAGGTGGTGCTCGCAGACCGAGCGGAACCGGATGTCGCGCAGCACGACCGCACCGCTCGGCAGGGTCTCCGGGGCAGGGCCGCGCGAGACGCTGATGGTGTGGGCGAGCGGAGCCGCCGGGTCTTCGCCCACGCCGGCGAAGAATTCGGCGTACAGATCGGCCACCCGCTGCGGGGTCTGCTTGAGCCCGGGACGCTCGGGGTCCTCGCCGATCGCCTCGAGCAGCTCACGCGTGAGCGCTGCGACCCGCTGGATGTCGACGGTCACGATCAGGCGGTCGCCGGACGCGTGTGCCCGGACCCTGGAGCGGACTCGGCCGTCCCCCTGGTCGCCGCGGCATCCGCCGGAGCCGCTTCGGATGCCGCAGCATCCGCCGGCACGACCCGCTTCGGGACCTCGATCGGGGGCCGGGTGGACACCGGACGGTCTTCGCTCGACAGCCAGAGCGGACGCTCGGGCAGCTTGCGCACGTCGTGGAAGATCTCGGCGATCTGGTTGTGATCGAGCGTCTCCTCCTCGAGCAGGGCCAGCGCGAGCCGATCGAGCACGTCGCGGTTGTCGCTGATGACCTGGTAGGCCTCGTTGTGCGCCTGCTCGATCAGCGCGCGCACCTGGACGTCGACGCGCTCCGCGACGGTCTCGGAGTACTCGCGGCCTCGTCCCATGTCACGTCCGGCGAACGGCTCTCCGCCCTCGGAGCCCAGCTTGACCGGGCCGAGCGCGGTCGTCATGCCGTACTCGATGACCATCTTCCGGGCGATGCTGGTCGCCTTCTCGATGTCGTTGGATGCGCCGGTGGTCGGATCGTGGAAGACGATCTCCTCGGCGACGCGCCCGCCCATCGCGTAGGTGAGCTGGTCCTGCAGTTCGTTGCGGGTCACGGAGTACTTGTCGTCCAGCGGCAGCACCATCGTGTAGCCCAGCGCCCTGCCGCGGGGCAGGATCGTGATCTTCGTGACCGGGTCGGTGTAGTTCATCGCCGCGGCCGCGAGCGCGTGGCCGCCCTCGTGGTAGGCGGTGATCAGGCGTTCGCGGTCCTTCATGACGCGAGTGCGGCGCTGCGGACCGGCGATCACGCGGTCGATGGCCTCGTCCAGCGCACGGTTGTCCACGAGCTGCGCGTTCGAGCGCGCCGTGAGCAGTGCCGCCTCGTTGAGGACGTTCGCGAGGTCGGCACCCGTGAAGCCGGGGGTCTTGCGCGCGACGACCTCGAGGTCGACGGACTTCGACAGCGGCTTGCCCTTCGCGTGCACCTCGAGGATGTGCAGACGGCCCTTGAGATCGGGCGCGTCGACGCCGATCTGCCGGTCGAAGCGACCCGGGCGCAGCAGCGCGGGGTCGAGGATGTCCGGACGGTTGGTCGCGGCGATCACGATGACGTTGGCGTTCGGGTCGAAGCCGTCCATCTCGACGAGCATCTGGTTCAGCGTCTGCTCGCGCTCGTCGTTGCCGCCGCCCATGCCGGCGCCGCGGTGGCGACCGACGGCGTCGATCTCATCGATGAAGATGATGGCCGGCGCATTCTCCTTGGCCTGGTTGAACAGGTCGCGCACGCGCGAAGCGCCGACACCGACGAACATCTCGACGAAGTCGGAGCCGGAGATCGAGTAGAACGGTGCGCCCGCCTCGCCGGCGACGGCGCGTGCGAGCAGGGTCTTGCCGGTTCCTGGAGGGCCGTACAGCAGCACGCCCTTCGGGATACGGGCGCCGATGGCCTGGAATTTCGCAGGGTCCTGCAGGAACTCCTTGATCTCCTGGAGCTCCTCGATGGCCTCGTCGGCGCCGGCGACGTCGGCGAAGGTGACGGTCGGAGTCTCCTTGTTGACGAGCTTGGCCTTGGACTTGCCGAACTGCATGACCTTGCCGCCGCCGCCCTGCATCGAGCTCAGCAGCCACCAGAACAGCAGGCCGAGCAGGACGAGCGGAATCAGCAGCGACAGGAAGCTGTCGAACCAGGTGGCGCGCGGAACGACGTCGGTGAACCCGTCCTTGGGGTCGGCCGCGTCGATCGCCTCGACGATCTGATCCGCGCGGGCGTCGACGTAGTAGAACTGCACGTCCTTCGCACCCTCGAACTCCTTCGAGAGGGTCATGTCGACGCGCTGATCGCCGTCGGTGTTGGTGACCTCGGTGACGGTGTCGCCGGCGAGCAGCTCGAGTCCCTGCTGCACCGTGATCTGCTTCGGCGCTCCGAGGTTCGAGATCAGCAGGAATCCGCCGAACAGGAGCACACCGATCAGCGCCACGTAGATCAGGGGATTCCGGGTGATCTTCTTCACATCCATGATGGCTTCAGCGTACCGCCCGCCCGCTTGAGGGCCGCTGTGATTCGCCCACGGCGGACAGCCCGCCCCGAGCGCGGTTCAGACCGCGCGCTGCAGCTTGTCGAGGTTGCTCACCTGGAGGATGCCGTCGATGAGGCCGCCCTCGTCGAACTCGAGGACGATGAGATCCGTGCGGCCGGAGTGCCGCAACGCGAACGCCGGCTCCCCGTTGACGTCGAGCGTCTCGATCGTGAAGGGGCGCACCGGGTCCACCGCGACGGCCTTTTCCCGCACGCCGACGAAGAACCGGCGCACCCGATCGGCTCCGAAGATCGGGTTGAGCGCTGCTTTCACACGTCCTCCCCCGTCGCTCCACAGGATCGCGTCATCCGCGAGCAGTGCCAGGAGTGCCTCGATCTCCCCCGCCGCGAGCGCGCTGACGAGCGCTCTCGCCACGTCGGGCGGTGCCGCACGGCGCGCGGCGCCCTGCGCGGGGAGGCGCAGACGGCGTTCGGCACGCGAGATCAGTTGGCGCACCGCCACTGGGGTCTTCTCCAGGATCTCGCCGATCTCTCCCGCCGACATCCCGTAGGCGCGGTGCAGCACCACGGCCGCCCGAGCCTCGGGCGCCAGCTGCTCGGCCAGGTGCAGCAGCCCGAGCGAGAGCATCTCGCGGTCGGCCACGGCATCCTCCGGCAGGCGGGAGGTCGCGACGGGTTCGGGCAGCCAGTGGCCGAGGTACTCCTCGCGCACGGCGGCGAGCGAGCGGACGCGGTCGATCGCTCGCCGGACGCAGACCGTGGTCAGCCACGCCGGCCAGGAGCGCACGCGGCCGGACCCGGTGCGCTCCTCACGGAGCGCTTCGATCGCCACCTCCGAGACGACGCCCTCGGCATGACCCATGTCTCCGCGCATCCGATACGCGATGCCGATCAGGCGCCCCTGTTCGGCGGCCCACGCCGTGGTGGCGGGGGTGACGGCGCTCATGCCTCCACGCTAGCGGCGGTCGCCGTCACGCGATCGGATGCTTGTCATCGACCGGCGGAGTCATCTCCGTCGCGATGGCGACCCTGTTCCAGACGTTGATGGTGCTGATGGCCAGGACGAGCGCACCGAGCTCGCCCTCGTCGAAATGCGCGGCGGCGGCCTCCCAGACCTCGTCGGTCACGCTGTCAGGACCGATCCTGGTGATCGCGTCGGTCAGCGCCAGCGCGGCCAGCTCGCGCTCCTCGAACAGGCCTTTCGCGTGCTGCCAGGCTCCGACGGCGTGCAGAATCCGCTGCGGGATGCCCTGCTTGGCGCCGTCGGTGGAATGCATGTCGACGCAGTAACCGCAGCCGTTCAGCAGCGACGCACGCAGCTTGATCAGGTCGTAGAGCCGTGCGTCGACGCTCTTGCGGGCATAGGCCTCGAGCCCCAGCACGGCGGCGTATCCGAGCTTGTTCGTGCGCGTCATGTCGATCCGGGTCATCATGCATCCTTCCGCGGACCGCGAGGATGACGACGGATCTCGTCGGCAGCTCATCGGCCCTCACTGAAGGTGTCGGATGAGGGACCCGAAGTGTGACAGGCGTTCGGACGTACGGGTCAAGAGTAGACGTGCGGTGCGAGCACGGCGACGTCGCGCAGGTTGCGGTAGCGCTCGTCGTAGTCGAGGCCGTAGCCGACGACGAAGTCGGTGGGGATGTCGAAGCCGACGTACTTGCAGTCGATCTCGACCTTCGCCGCCTCCGGCTTGCGCAGCAGGGCGAGTACCTCGATCGAGGCGGGGTCGCGCGAGGCGAAGTTCTCCAGCAGCCAGCTCAGGGTCAGGCCGGAGTCGATGATGTCCTCGACGATCAGGACGTGCTTGTCGTGCAGGTCGGTGTCGAGGTCCTTGCGGATCTGGACCACGCCGCTGGACTTGGTGCTCGAGCCGTAGCTCGACACGGCCATCCAGTCCATCGGCGCGTGCATCGGCAGCGCGCGTGCGAAATCGGCCATCACCATGACCGCACCCTTAAGGACGCCGACGAGCAGCAGGTCCTTTCCGGCGTAGTCCTCGGCGACCCGTGCTGCGAGCTCGACGAGCTTGGCCTGAATCTCCTCCTCTGTGACGAGGATCTGTGCAAGGTCGTCCTGGATCTCCGCGGCGCGCATGGATCGATTTTATGTGACGCCGGGGTGCCCTTCGGCACTAATGTGAGCGTGACCAGGGCGAACGCCCCGACGGAAGGAATTCGCATGGCCCTCGATGACATCCTCGCGCAGGTTCCGATCGACGACATCGCCGCGAAGCTGGGGGTGTCGCCCGGCGAAGCGAAGAAGGCGGTCGAAGAAGGCGGCGCGGTGCTGCTGACCGGCCTCGCGAAGAACGCCGAGAGCGCGGAGGGCTCCGCGGCGATCCAGAAGGCGCTGCGCAAGCACGAAGGCGCGACGCCGACGAAGGTCGACGAGATCGACGAGGCCGACGGCGACAGGATCGTCCGGCACGTCCTCGGCGACAAGAAGGCCGAGGTCACCACCAAGCTCACCGAGTCGAAGGAGACCGCGGGGATCGACTTCGGCAAGCTCCTGCCGATCCTCGCCCCGATCGTGATGAACCTCATCGCGAACGCGAGCAAGGGCAAGGCGGAGAAGGCGGGCGCATCCGGGGAGGGATCCGGCGGGATCGGCGACCTCATCGGCGGCATCCTCGGCGGCGGGTCGCAGGCAGGCACCGGCGGCGGCATCGACCTCGGCGGGATCCTGGGCAGCCTGTTCGGCGGCAGGAAGTAGCTCAGCGCGCGGTGAAGACGATCCGTCCGCCGCGGCGTGCCGCCGTGCACCCTGGTAGATCGATCGGTCCCTGACCGGACCAGTCCGTGGCGAGGCGTGCGACCTCGAGCGTCTGCGCGCGGGTCAGGCTCACGCCGAACTCGCTGTCGACCACGAGGCGGATGATCCGGTTGCGCAGTGCGGCCGGGTTCGCGGCGAGCGCCGCGACGCTGACCGAGATGCCGGCTTCGGCGTGCTCGACGATGTCCTCGATGGTCTCGTGGATCATCTCGTCGAAGGCCTCGGCATCCTCACGGAGCTGCTCGGCCGTCCGGGCGAGCGCCTGCGCGATGCCGGGCCCGAGCTCGGACTCGAGCACGGGAAGGACGCGTTCGCGCACGCGCACGCGGGCGAAGCGGTCGTCGGCGTTGTGCGGGTCGTCCCAGATCTCGAGCTCGGATGCCGCGCAGAACGCTCTCGTCGTCTCGCGCCGCACGGACAGCAGCGGGCGGAGCCAGCGGAGCCCTCCCTCGTCTTCGCGTGCGGGTGCCATCCCCTGCAGGCTCGTGGCGCCGGAGCCGCGGGCGAGGCCGAGCAGGACTGTCTCGGCCTGGTCGTCGAGCGTGTGCCCGAGCAGCACGGCGGCCGCGCGTTCGGCGCGGGCAATCCCCCGGATGGCCGCGTATCGAGCATTGCGCGCCGCGGCCTCGATGCCCTCGCCACGGCCGGAGACGTCGACCTTGGTCTGCAACGCGTCGTCTACTCCGATGTCCTCCGCTGACACGGCGGCCGTCGCCGCGACGCGGTCCGAGCCCTCCTGCAGCTGATGGTCGACCGTCAGACTGAGGACCTTCATGTTCCTGGCGCGTGCTTCGAACACCGTCGCCGCCGTGAGCGCGAGCGAATCTGCGCCACCGGAGAGCGCGACGATCAGGGTGGATCCGTCCGGAAGATCGGCGAGCGCGGAGCGGACGGCGAGTCGGACCTCTGCGACGGCAGGATTCAGCGAGGGCACGCCTCCACGGTAGCCGCTGCGCAAGGAGTCTCACGCGAGGCGGTTTCCGCGAAGTAGGCTTGTCCGCGGCATCCAACCGTCTTTTCTGAGGAGCACACGCATGGGCGCACACGACGCCGTCATCGAGATCCCGCGCGGCAGCCGCGTGAAGTACGAAGTCGACCACGAGACCGGACGAGTCCACCTCGACCGCGTCCTGTACACGACGTTCGGATACCCGGCCGACTACGGCTACTTCGACAACACGCTCGGAGAGGACGGCGACCCGCTGGACGTCCTGGTCTTGCTCGACCACGCGATCTACCCGGGCGTCGTCGTCGAGGTCCGCCCCGTCGCCGTGCTGAAGATGAGCGACGAGGCCGGCGGAGACGACAAGCTCGTCGCCGTCCTGAGCAAGGACCCGCGCTGGGCGCACATCCAGGACATCGGCGACCTGGCCGAGTACACGAAGAAGGAGATCGAGCACTTCTTCGAGCACTACAAGGACCTCGAGCCCAACAAGTGGGTCAAGGTCGACGCCTGGGGGGATGCCGCGGAGGCGCAGCGCATCCTCGATGAGGCGATCGTCCGGTTCGGCGAGCAGGGTCACTGACCCCTCGCACCCGACGCACGAAGCCCCCGGAACCGCGATGCGGCCGGGGGCTTCATGCGTCAGGTGAGCGCTCAGACGGAGACGCCGCGCGAACGGAGGAAGTCTGCGGGGTTGACCTTGTGCGGGCGGTACACCTCGAAATGCAGGTGACAGCCCAGCGAGCTTCCGGTGTTGCCCGAATAGGCGATGAGCTGGCCGGCGTCGACGCGCTGCCCGCGCCTGACGAGGAGCCCGCCGCGCCGGATGTGGGCGTATCCGGTGCCGACCCCACCGCTGTGCGCGATCTTGATGTAGTTGCCGTAGCCGCCGTTGTCGCCGGAATACTCCACGACACCTGCGGCCGCGGCGTAGATTCCCGCGTCGCATCCGTTGGCGAAATCGAGTCCACGGTGCCACCCCGAGGAGCAGTTTCCGTTCGAGCACTTCACGGGGCGAGGACCGTAGCCGGAGGAGATCCGGCCGCCATGCGGACGAACCCATCCACTGCCGTTACCGCCGCCGCCGCCGCCACCACCTCCGCCACCACCGCCGCCTCCGCCACCGGATGACGCGGCTGCGGCCGCGGCTGCAGCAGCGGCCGCTTCCTTTCTCCGGCGCTCCTCCTCAGCCTTCCGGCGCACTTCCACGCCCTGCTGATACTGAGCGACGGTCGTGGCCGTCGTGTCCTTGAGGGCAGCGAGCTGGGCCTCGAGGGTTTCACGGTTCGCCGCCTGCTCGTCCAGAGCCGCCTGCGCCGCATCCGCGGCGTCCTGCGCCTCGATCATCTTCTGCTCAGCGACCTTCTGGAGGCGGTCGCGCTCGTCGCGCGCGACCGTCGCCTGATCGCTGAGCTGCTGAGCGGCGTCGCGCGCCGCGACGGCGTCGTCGTAGACCGTCTGGTTGTACTCGAGCAGTTTGTCCATCGTGCCGAGCTTGGACAGCAACTGATCGGCGTCCGCGGCGGAGCCGGAGAAGAAGAGCTGGAGGGCGGTGTCGTCGCCACCGTTGCGGTACAGCTGAGAAGCGACCTGCCCCGCCTTCGTCGCTGCGGCGTCGGCGGCTCCGGCCTGCGCATCGGCCTGCGCCTGAAGGTCCTCCGCTTCGGCTGCGGCATCGAAGTACGCCTGCTGCGCCTCGTAGAACGCGTTGGACGCCGCTTCGGCCGCGGCCTGAGTGTCGGCGACTTTCTGCGTCAGCCCGGCGATGAGGGCTTCGATGCGCGTGATCTCGGCGGCCTTGGCCGCCTCGTTCTGCTTCGCACGCTGGACGTCGTCCCAGCTCGGGTAGGTCGCGGCATGCGCGGAGTTGACGCCGTTCGAGATGCCGAAGGCGCTCAACGCCACGACACTGAGCGCGCCGAGGCCGATCGCGCTCCGACGCGTGATCGATCCACGGTCCCAGAAAGCACCGCGCTCCGTCGGACTCGGGGCACAGCCGCATTCTTCGGACGCCGCTCGGGCAGCTTCGTCCGTAACCTTCTCGTTCACACGGCTCCTTCCGCCGGTTTCACAGATGTCACACTAACAACAAGTTTCACATCTGCAACAGGGTTAGCGCACGTTCGACTTGGGCACGGGTCTGCCTGGGACGACGCGACCGACGACTTCCATCGTCCTCCCGACACGCCCGATCGGAAAGAGGACGCGCCCTCGATTCGCGTTTTCGTCGAAGCATCCTTTATGCTTGAGCGTCGGCAAGGAAGTCCCCCGGGACAGACTTCGGCCCCATCGTTTAGCGGCCTAGGACGCCGCCCTTTCACGGCGGTAGCACGGGTTCGAATCCCGTTGGGGTCACTCCTACGGTTCCGATACAATTTAAAAGCATGGCCCTGTAGCGCAGTTGGTTAGCGTGCCGCCCTGTCACGGCGGAGGTCGCGGGTTCAAGTCCCGTCAGGGTCGCTCTGAGCGACAGGCCCTTTTCTCGAAGAGGGCCTGTCGTCTAAGACGCGGCAGGTTCGTTCGTGCCGCGAGGCTCTGTAGCTCAGTTGGTAGAGCGCACGACTGAAAATCGTGAGGTCACGGGATCGACGCCCGTCGGAGCCACAGGGTGATCATTACAATCACCTTAGAAACCCTCGCCTAGCTTCTACATGGCGGGGGTTTTGCTTTGCCCTGGTGCGGCCCCGGCCTTCGGTACGGCAGGATGGCGCCATGACCCACGCTCGACGCATTGGTGCGTTCGTATTGACGGCGGCATCCATCGTTCTGTTCACCGGATGCGGAACCACGCCAGACCTCTACGCCGACCTGCAGGGCGAGCAAGACAGCCAGGACGAGCTCCCACAGCTCGAGGACGACGCGTACGAATCGGTCGACGTCGCCTCCAGTCGCTACATCGGAGAGCACGACGGGACGTCGATCTGGCTGGCACAGGGCCTCGAAGAGTCATCGCTGTGTCTCGTCGCCGATGCGGGAGAACAATGGGTGGTCGGCTGCAGCGGCGGCGGCCCCCTCAACGTCGGAGGTGTGGTCGGCGAGTTCGAGGTGCTGCCGGACGGGATGCCGACGCCCGAAGGGGCGACGAAGCTCTCGGACAACGTCTACGCCTGGTGAGACCAGCGCGCGACCACCAGCTCCGCTGACCCGGGGACGCCGCCCGCTTGCCGGTAGCGTGAACGGTATGACCTCCGGAACCCGTCGCGTCGAGCTCAATCTCCACAAGCCCTGGTTCGCGCTGTACGCCGGCATCCGTCCGACCTTGGTGATCGAGGGAAAGGGCCAGCCGACGCAGTGGGGTCTCGGCACCTGGCAGGTCTCGTCCGAACACGACGAGATCCTCGGGGTGTTCCTGTTCAACCGCATGTGGCGCTTCGGACAGGCAGAGATCACGCTCCGACCGGAGGACGAGGGGATGCTGAGCTACCGCGCCCCGGCCCTGCCGTTCCTGCGCGGGCGGCTCCGGCTGACGCCCGCCTGAGCTTCGCCGCTATGCCGCCCACGGATGCGTGGGATCGAGATGGACGATCGTGCCCCGCAGCCACGCACGCTGGCGCTCGTCGAGAAAACCGAGCGTCGCCTCGGCATCCACGATGTCCTTGTCGCGCACCTGCGCCGCCTTCATGAGCAGCACCACTTCGGGGTTGAGGTAGCGCAGAGCGTCCTCCGCGACCCAGGTCACCTCGTCGAGGTCGTACTCTTGCGACGGAAGCCGCTTGTTCGTCCATCTGTCGCCGTTGAATCTCGTCAGCGGCACATCGAGCACCCACGGCGAACGCGCATCGGCACGCACCCAGATCCCGCTGTCGCTGCGGATCTCACGGAACCGCTCGTCGAACGGACGCAGCCAGCCGCTGTCGGCGTTCCAGGTCGTCCACCCGCGCTCTGCGAGGAACACGCGCAGCGCCTCGGCATCGTGATGCGCGATCGAGACGTCCATGTCCTCATGGCTGCGGCTGACGCCCGTCGCGTTCTCGAGCGCCCATCCCCCGACGATCCACCACGGTCGGTCGAATCCCTCGAGGAAGCCGGCGATCGAGTCCGGTGTCAGCGGATCCCACGGCCCGTACCAGCGCGCGAACTCCTCCGGCGGCAGCGGCCTCGCGGACTCCGGCTGCGGAAGGGGGACGTGACCAGGCGACACCGTTCACGCCCTCGCGCGACGCCGCGCTGCGGCGTTGTGCACCACGATGGCGACCAAGGCGGCAACCGGCCCCACCAGGATGACGAGGAACGGCAGGTACCACGCGGTCATGCCGAGCATCACGGCTCCGAACACGATGAGCCCGGCTCCGATCGCCCGCAAGGCGACGGATCCCCGCGGAACCACCTCACCGTTGCGGAAGAGCGGGATCCGGATGCCTGCATTCGCGTGCAACGTGCTCGCCAGCGCGAGATGGAACACCACCACGCCGGTCACCGCAGCCAGCACACCGAAGACGAACATCGCCCCCACGCTACCAATGCGACGCGCGGGCGGCAGTTGAACTACTCCGGCTCCTGCGGACCGCGCGCCACACCGATCTGGCCCTGGCTCCACCACCGCTCGCGGCGGAGAAGGGAAATGTCGGTCATGCCCACGCATGACCGACATTTCTCTTCCACCTGACCTCGGCGGCGCCGGCGTCGCGCCGCGACCCAATTTGAAACGTTTTTATCACAGAGGCCGTTTCGGCTTGACGGACACCCCGAACCGGAGTTAGCGTTCACGGAGCCGTATTTCGGAAAACGCATTCCGAACGCGACTGCCCTGCCCTGCAACGTTGGAGAGCTGATGACGACGACCACCGCCGCCCCCGGCTGGGCTCTGCGCGTGCACGCCGCCTTCGACTGGATCTGGTGGGTCGCGACGGTCAATGTGCTGTGGATCGCCTTCACACTCGCCGGCGGCATCGTGCTCGGCGCCGCGCCGGCATCCGTAGCCGCCACGGAGTTGACCCGCCGTCGCCTGCGCGGCGACGGGTTCGCCGCCTGGCGCTGTTTCGCACAGGCCTGGCGACGCGAGTTCTGGCGCGCCAACGCCGCACTCGGCCCCGCGTTCGTGATCACGGTCCTGCTCGCGGCCAGCGCTATCGGCCAGTACGCCGCCGGCTCTCTCGGCGCCCCGCTCGGCATCCTGACCAGCGCGGCTCTGGCCCTCGCCGTCGCCGTCACGGCCGTCGCCGTCACGATGTTCGCCCACTACGAAGTCCCCCTGCGCGCCTACGCACCGACGGCATTCCGCTGGGTGATGCGCAATCTCCCGCACGCGATCCTGCTGCTGCTCGCAGCGGTGGTGGTCGTGACGGCGAGCTTCATCCTCCCTGGCATCATCCCGTTCCTCTCGCTCGGCGCCTGGCTCACCCTCAGCACCGCGCTGTGCATCGGCTTCTTCACCGCGAACGACCGCCGCCTCGCCGAGGCGCATCCCACGACCTGATCTCCCCACCTCTCCCCTCCCCACCGAACGAAGGAGTTCCCCCATGAAGCACCGCACCATCGCCTCCGGCATCGGCCTCGCCGCCGTCGCCGCCCTCGCCCTGACCAGCTGCTCCGCCGGTCCGGATGCCGGAGCGGATGCCGCCGAGCTCGAGACGCTGACCATCATGGCTCCGTATCTCTCCACCAACGCCCCCGAGGACGGCAACCAGTTCGAGACAGCGATCGAAGACGAGATCGGCGTCGACCTCGACATGACGTGGGTGCCGAACTCGTCCTACGGCGACAAGGTCAACATCACCCTCGCCGGCGACGACCTTCCGCAGGTCATGGTCATCCAGGGCAAGGACCCCGGGTTCGTCCGCAACGCCGAGGCCGGGGCGTTCTGGGACCTCACCGAGTACCTCGACGACTACGACAACCTCAAGACCACATTCCCGCAGGTGCAGCACTCCTCGAGCATCAACGGCAAGGTCTACGGCATCTTCCGCTCGCGCGACGTCATGCGCGAGGCCGTGATCATCCGCAAGGACTGGCTGGCGAACCTCGGCCTCGAGATGCCCACCACCACCGAAGAGCTCCACGAGGTCGCGAAGGCCTTCACCGAGAACGACCCCGATGGCAACGGCGCGGCCGACACCTACGGCCTCATCATCCCCAAGTGGCCGGGCACCATCGGCACGAACAGCCCGTGGGATGCCATCGAGACCTGGTACGGCGCCGGCAACCGCTGGACCGAACGCGACGGCGAGCTCGTCCCGAACTTCACCACCGACGAGTGGCTCGAGGCCGTCCAGTTCGAGCGCCAGCTCGTCGAGGACGGCGTCGTCAACGCCGACTACGCGACCTTCGACTCCGCGAAGTGGAATGAGCCGTTCCTCACGGGCAAGGGCGGCATCATCATCGACGTGCACTCCCGCGCCGGTCAGCTCATGAGTCTGCTCAAGGAGCAGGACCCGGAGGGCTTCCAGAACTACGTCGACGTCACGGGCAACCTCGAGGGCCCCGACGGTGAGCTGCACGCCCTCCCGACCGCCGGCTACAGCGGCTTCCTCGCGATCCCGAAAGCGCAGGTGAAGACCGAAGAGCAGCTGCGCGGGGTGCTCGAGGTGCTGAACGAGCTGAACTCGGAAGAGGTCGGCCCGCTGCTCAACAACGGCATCGAGGGCGTCACGTACGAGCTCGACGGCGACCTCGCCGTCGGCATCGACAGCGCGAGCCAGGTCGACAAGGACACCTCCGCCGCGTACGCGCAGCTCGGCACGAACGTCACCGGCTTCCAGGGCTACCTGCCCAAGCAGGCCTCGGAGTACGAGCAGGAGATGTACGACAAGCGCAAGGAGATCGAGGCCTCCGATCTCGAGTCCGCCGTCTACGACCCGTCGGCCGCCTACGTGTCCGATACCTACGTCTCCAAGGGTGCGCAGCTCGACACGATCGTGGCCGACGCACGCATCCAGTACATCGCCGGCCAGCTCGACCTCGACGGCCTCAAGGACGCCATCGAGCTGTGGCGCTCGAGCGGCGGCGACGACGTGATCACCGAGATCAACGAGCTGGCGGACGCCGACTCCTGATCCGGATCGCCGGGGCGGCACCGCGTGCCGCCCCGGCCTCCCGAGAGGTTCTTCCCATGACCATGCTCGACAACGCCGTCACGGCGACCGAGACGCTGACCGTCGAGAAGGCGTCCAAGCGGCGCCGCGGCGTCCGCGTGCACTTCACGCAGTTCAAGTGGCTCTATCTGCTGCTGCTGCCAGGCATCATCTACTTCGTCCTGTTCCGGTACTGGCCCATGTACGGCGCCATCATCGCGTTCAAGGACTACGTGCCCTTCCTCGGCATCCAGGACAGCCCCTGGGTGGGCCTCGAGCATTTCGAGGACTTCTTCTCGAGCCCCGATTTCCCTCGGCTGCTCGCCAACACGCTGATCCTGGCTCTGCTGAGCCTCGTGATCGCGTTCCCGCTCACGATCATCGTGGCGCTGCTGCTCAACGAGATGCGCCTCATCGTGCTCAAGCGGACGGTGCAGACCCTCATCTACATCCCGCACTTCCTCTCCTGGACCGTCGTCGCCTCGCTGACCTACTTGCTGTTCGCGCTCGACATCGGTCCGTTGTTCCAGCTCATCAACGGCATCCTCGGTACCGAGGTGAACTTCCTCGCCGACCCGGCCTGGTTCCGGCCGATCATCGTCCTGCAGGACATCTGGAAGAACACCGGCTGGGGAACGATCATCTTCCTCGCCGCCCTCGCCGGCGTCGACCAGGCCCAGTACGAGGCCGCGATCATCGACGGCGCCGGTCGGTTCCAACGCGTCTGGCACATCACGCTGCCCTCGATCGCGCCGACCGTCGTCGTCATGCTCGTGCTGCAGATGGGCCAGGTGCTCAACACCGGCTTCGAGCAGATCTACCTCATGACCAACTCGCTCAACCGCTCGGTCGCCGACGTGTTCGACACCTACGTCTACTTCATGGGTATCACGCAGGGCTCCTACAGCTACAGCACCGCCGTCGGCCTCTTCAAGGCGGTCGTCGGCGTCGTCCTCATCTTCGGCGCGAACTGGCTCGCCAAGCGCTTCACCCAGGCAGGAATCTTCTGATGGCTCGCGAGAAGTATCGATTCAACACACCCGCGGGGCGTGTGTTCGACGTGTTCAACATCGCGTTGATGGTCGCCGTCGCGATCCTCGCGCTCGTGCCGTTCGCGTTCGTACTCGCCGGGTCGTTCGCGACCGAGGCCGAGCTCGCGACGCGATCGTTCTTCCTGTGGCCGGAGACGTTCTCCCTCAAGGCGTACGAGGCGATCTTCACCAGCCCGGCATTCGTCAGGGCCCTGATCACGACGATCGCGGTGACCGCGGTGGGCACGGTCGTGCAGCTCGCCCTCACCGCATCCATGGCGTACCCGCTCAGCAAGGCGAACCTCCCCGGCGGAAAGCTCATCCTGTCGCTCATCGTGTTCACGATGGTGTTCGGCGGCGGCATGATCCCGACGTTCCTCGTGGTGAAGGACCTCGGGCTGCTGAACAACTACTGGGCGCTGATCCTGCCGATGGCGATTAATCCGTTCAGCCTCATCATCATCAAGAACTTCTTCCAGCAGCTCCCCGCCGAGCTGGAGGAGTCGGCGAAGATCGACGGCGCGAACGAGCTGCAGACGCTGTGGAGCATCATCCTGCCGCTGTCCAAGCCGGTCCTCGCGACATTCGCGCTGTTCTACGCGGTCGGCATCTGGAACGACTTCATGTCGCCGCTGCTGTACCTCAACGACAACTCGATGTGGACGCTGCAGATGTTCCTGCGCCAGGTGACCGTCGCCACCGACCTGTCGGTCGTCGAGCAGGACCCGACGCAGCTGCCTCCGGCTCAGGGCATCAAGTTCGCGGTGATCATCGTGGCGACCCTGCCGATCATCCTGTTCTACCCGTTCCTGCAGAAGCACTTCGCGAAGGGAATGCTGATCGGGTCGGTGAAGGGATGACCCTCGTCTACCGCAACGCTCTGACGTCGCAGGAAGATCTGGACGGCTGGGTCGCCGAGGGCCCCGTCTCGGCCCAGCCGACGGAAGAAGGGATGCTGCTCTCGAGCGGCGGAGGGTTCGATGACCACTTCACGTTCTGGTGCCCCGAGGTGTTCGGCGACCGCATCCGGATCACATGGGAGTTCTCGCCGCGCTCGGAGCCGGGGCTGGCGATGCTGTTCTTCGGCGCCGCGGCGGATGCCGAGCAGGCGCCGGATGCCGACGGCATCTTCGACGACGCGCTGACGCCGCGCAGCGGGGCCTACCCCCAGTACCACTCCGGCGACATCCGCGCTCTGCACGTGTCGTACTTCCGGCGCCGATGGGAGGCGGAGCGCGCGTTCCACACCTGCAACCTGCGTAAGTCACCGGGGTTCCACCTCGTCTCGCAGGGCGCCGACCCGCTGCCCCCGGTCGTCGACGCCCGCGCGGCGTTCTACCGCATCGAGGTCGTGAAAGACGGACCGCGCGTCGCCTTCTCGATCGACGACCTGCCCCTGTTCGACTGGACGGATGACGAGAGCGCGGGCCCTCGCATCACCTCCGGCCGCATCGGCTTCCGCCAGATGTCGCCGCTCGTCGCCTGCTACCGCAACCTGGAGGTTCACTCGCTGTGACCGACTCGACCGTGACCGACCCGATCGAGACCGTCCCGCTCCGTTGGCTCGACGACGCTCCGCCCGCACGGCTGCGCGGCGGTGCGACGTGGGGCGTGCCGCTGGCCCGCGGCACCGTCGCAGACCCTGCCGTCCTGCGTCTGCGGGAAGTCGGCGGCGGCGCCGTCCCCGCGCAGTTCTGGCCGCTCGCGACCTGGCCGGACGGCTCGGTCAAGTGGGCCGGTTGCGCGGTCGGAGCACTCGACGCGCCCCGCGCGTACGAGGTGGTGACGGGTGCGGATGCCGTCCCGACGGCCCCGTCCGCCGTGCGCGTCGAGCGCTCCGGAGACGAGATCGTCGTGGGCGACGGCATCCTCGAGATCGCCTTCCCGAGCGGACCGGCCGACGTGCTGGCCCGCCGGGTGATCCGCGACGGGCGCATCATCGCGGAAGACCTACGACTGGTGAGCCTCCTGCAGGACGAGCTGCCCGAGGACGGCGGGGCTGCCACGCGCCGGCGGTTCCGCTCACGCGTGCACACGGTGGACGTCGAGCAGGACGGTCCCATCCGGGCGGTCGTGCGCGTCGACGGTGCGCACAGGGACGAGGACGGCGACCGGGAGTGGCTGCCGTTCACTCTCCGCTTCGTCATCATCGCCGGCTCCGCCGAGGTGCGCCTCGTGCACACCGTGATCTGGGACGGCGACGCCGAGCACGACTTCCTCGCCGGTCTCGGGCTCCGCGCCGACGTGCCGTTGCACGCGGCACTGCACGACCGTCACGTGCGCATCGCCGGTGCCGACGGCGGCTTCTTCGCCGAGGCCGTCCGCGGTCTCACCGGGCTGCGCCGCGATCCGGGCGCCGAGGTCCGCGCCGCGCAGATCCGCGGCGAGCAGACGCCGCCGACGGACACCTGGAACCCCGAGGTCTCGAAACGGCTCGACCTCATCCCCGCGTGGAACGACATCACACTGACGCAGTTGAGCGCGGACGGATTCGGCATCCGCAAGCGCACGGCGCCGGGGCACGCATGGATCGATGCCGGTGCCGGGACCAGGGCAGAGGGATACATCGCGATCAGCGACCCGACCGGCGGCTTCGGCCTCGGCATCCGCTCGTTCTGGCAGTCGCACCCCGGCCAGCTGGACCTCCGAGGAGCAGGCGGCGAGCGCGCCGAGCTGACGGCGTGGCTGTACGCACCAGAGGCCCAGCCGATGGATGTCCGGTTCTACCACGACGGGCTCGGCCAGGATGATTTCGCGACCCAGCTCGAGGGCCTCGAGATCACGTACGAGGACTACGAGCCCGGTTTCGGAGACGCCCACGGTGTCGCCCGCACCCACGAGCTGACCCTGTTCACCTATGGCGCGACACCGGCGATCGAACAGGTCGCCGCCTCCGTCGAGGCGATGCAGCGTCCGCCGCTGCTGCAGCCGACGCCCGAGCACCTGCACGCGGTCGGCGTGTTCGGCGACTGGGCGCCGATCGATCGGTCGACGCCGGCGCGCACCGAGATCGAGGACAGCAACGACTTCCTGCTCGACTTCTATCTCGGTCAGATCGACCAGCGCCGCTGGTACGGCTTCTGGAACTACGGCGACGTCATGCACGCCTACGATCTCGACCGCCACGTGTGGCGCTACGACGTGGGCGGTTACGCCTGGGACAACAGCGAGCTCTCCCCCGATCTCTGGCTCTGGTACTCGTACCTGCGCAGCGGTCGCGCCGATGTCTTCCGCCTCGCCGAGGCGATGACCCGCCACACCGGCGAGGTCGACGTCTACCATCTGGGTCGCTGGCAGGGGCTCGGCTCCCGGCACAACGTCCAGCACTGGGGATGCAGCGCCAAGCAGCTGCGCATCTCGAGCCCGATCTATCGCCGCATCTTCCACTACCTCACGGCCGACGAACGCGTCGGCGACCTGCTCACCGAGCTCCGCGACAGCGACGAGCGCTTCGTCGACACGGATCCGACGCGCAAGGTGCGCCCGGATGCCGCGACCTACCGCCCCGATCGGACGGCGCTGGCCGTCGGCCTCGGAACCGACTGGGGAGCGCTTGCCGCCACCTGGCTCGCGGACTGGGAGCGCACCGGCAACGAGCGCTCGCGCGACCGGCTGCTGGGCACCATGGCCGACATCGGCGCGCTGCCGAACGGATTCCTCACCGGGGAGGCCCTGTACGACATCGAGACCGGCCGCTTCGACACGACGCGCGACCGCATCTCGGTCTCGCACCTCAGCGCGGTGTTCGGTCTGGTCGAGGTCGCGAGCGAGCTCATCTCGCTCGTCGACGTTCCCGGCTTCCGTGACGCCTGGCTGCAGTACTGCCGGCTCTATCTGGCGTCACCGGAGGAGCAGGAGGCCGCGGTCGGGCAACGGCTCACCGGCATCCACCTCGAGCAGGCGCACAGCCGGCTGACGGCATACGTGGCGGCCCAGACGGGCGACGATGCGCTGGCGGATGCCGCGTGGCGGGCCTTCGAGGGGATCGGCGAGTGGCTCGTGCACCGGCGGGACTTCGTGCTGCGCCGTATCGAAGGGCCCGCCGTGCTCAACCCGGTGGACGAGGCGCCCAGCGTCGGCACCAACGACGTCGCGCAGTACGGCCTGGCCGCGATCCAGAACCTCGCCCTGATCGGCGACCGGCTTCCGGAGGCGTAGCGGCCGCGCACGTGCCCGAGAATGGGGGTATGTCCTCCGAACGTCAGTGGCGGTTTCTGACCTCCGTCCGCAAGGCCATCCGGAGCGACCCGTCGCGCGTCGCGCTCACCGAGGTCCACCCGGTGCTGAGCGCGACGATCGTGTCGAAGATCCTCGATCTCGCCGTGCACATCGGCGCGGCGATGTTCGCGGTCGGCGCCTCCGCCCACGACGTCACCTTCGCGATCACACGGGTCGCGCAGGTGTACGGCCTCAAGGGCGTGCAGGTCGACGTGACGTTCACGTCGATCACCGTCTCGTACCACCGCGGCGAGGACGACTCCCCCACCACTCTTCTGCGGGTGGTGCACGCCGCATCCCCCGATCATGCGAAGCTGCAACGGCTGCAGGCGCTACTCGCCGACATCGGCGACGGCATGGACCTCGGCGAGGCCCGCGCCGCGTACCGCATGATCCGCCGCACGCCGTTCCTGTACCGCCCGGTCGTCGTGATCTTCGCCAGGGCGCTGCTCACCATCGGCGTCGCCATCCTGTTCGATGCGACGCCCGCCCTCATCGTCCTCGCCTTCATCGCCGCCCTGGGCGCGGCGTTCGCGCAGGCCGGCCTCGCCCGGTTGCAGGTGCCCTCGTTCTTCGGTCAGATCGCCGGCGCGTTCATCATCACCGTGTTCGCGGTCGTCGTGTCCGCGCTCGGTTCCGCGGGAATCGCGCCGTTCGACGGGGTGCGCCCCTCGATCATGGTCGCCTCGGGGATCGTGCTGATGCTCTCGGGGCTCTCCGTCGTCGCGGCGGCTCAGGACGCGATCGACGGATTCGCCCTGACGGCCGGCGGTCGCATCCTGGACCTGATCATGCAGACGGTCGGCGTCGTCCTCGGCATCCTCATCGGACTCGGACTCGCCCAGCTCGTCGGGTTCGGCATGGCGCTTCCGGACGACGCCGTTCCGTTCGGTCCGCTGCCCGCGCAGATCGCGGGCGCGATCATCATCGCGGTCGCCGTCGCCCTGTTCAACGGCGCCGGGCTGCAGATCGTCCTCGTCAGCGCCGTCCTGAGCGTGATCGCGATCCTCGGGTACAGCTCCGCGATCACGCTCGGGGTGCAGGAGGGCGCCGCGAGCGCCTTCGGTGCGCTGCTGGCCAGCTTCCTCGGAATCCTGATCGCGCGCGGACTGCATGTGCCGTCGGTCGCGGTCACGACGGCCGCGATCGTGCCGCTGGTCCCCGGGCTCACCGTGTTCCGAGGCCTGCTCGGGCTGGCCGATTCGGACGGCACTCCCGAGGCGATGCTCGTCAGCATCGCGCCGCTCGTGCTGGCCGCGTCGATCGGGGTCGGCCTCGCCGCCGGAGCCTCACTCGGCCTCTACCTGGGCACTCCGCTGCGCGCGACGCTCGCCGGGGTCGCCAAGTCGCGCGCGCGCGTGCGGCACTGACCGCGCGGAGTCCTCACCAGATCGGCGGGTGCGGCATCGATCCGACGCGACGCTCGAGTTCTGCGGCGATCGCGATGATCATCGCCTCGCCGCCTGGGCGCCCGATCAGCTGCACGCAGACGGGGTGACCGGACGCATCCGTCGTCACGGGCACCACGATCGCCGGCAGCCCCGAGATGTTCACGAAGCTCGAGTACGGCGCGTACCGGACCTGCTGAGCGAAGTTCTCCGCTGCGTCCTCGGCATCGAACCAGCCCACCGCTCTCGCCGGCAGTGCGAGCGCGGGGGTGAGCACGGCCTCGAACGGCGCGAACGCCGTGATCGTCTCCCGCTCGAACACGGTCGCCGCGGCGAGCGCGTCGAGCACCTCGCGCCCGGTCAGCCGTCGGCCCTCGCGGGCGAGCCATGCCGTGATCGGCTCCACGTGATCGAGCTCGGCGTCCGACAGGGCCATGCGGGCGGCGCTCGTGCGCCACAGCGCCGTGAACATCGCCGCGTACCCCCGGGGACGCCAGTCGAACCGGTCGACATCGTGCCCGTCCGCCAGCAGCGCCGCGGCGACCTCGACCGCTCGTGCGGCGTCGGCATCCAGCCGGATGTCCTCGTCGTCGTCCCACGGGGAGACCGTGGTGACGCCGATGCGGGTCCGGCCGGCGACGCGCTCGGTCGCCTCCCGGAACGGACCATCGCCCGGCGCGGCCGTCGCGTACGAATACGGCCGGCCGCTGGCCTGCACGTCCAGCAGCAGCGCGGCATCCGCGACCGTCCGCGCGATGGGCCCGGCGACGGCGAGCCCTCCGGGGCTGTCGAGCCCCGAGGCGAACGGCACGCGGCCCCGTGAGGGCTTGATGCCGACCAGCCCCACTGTGGCCGCCGGGATCCGGATCGATCCTCCGGCATCCGATCCGGGAGCCAACGGCACGAGCCCGGCAGCCACCGCTGCGGCCGCGCCCCCGCTCGAGCCTCCGGCGCCGTTCGCCGGATTCCAGGGGTCACGCGTCGGAGGGCCGATCCGCGTCTCGGTGTATCCGGTCATCCCGAATTCCGGTGTCGCCGTCTTCCCGAGACTGATCCCGCCCGCTTCGTCGAGAACCGCGGCCTGATCGGCCGTGTCCTCCGGCACGAACCGTTCGTGCAGGCGCGACCCGAACCGGGTCGGCACACCGGCGCGGGCGACGAGGTCCTTGTCGGCGAAGGGCAGACCCCACAGTGCGCCGTCGATGCGAGCGCCGGAGAGCGCGACCGCGCGTTCGCGGGCGGCATCTGCCGTCACCTCGACGAACGCGCCGATACCGGCATCCAGACGTGCGATCCGCTCGAGGTAGTGCGCCACGAGATCGGCGGGAGCGATCTCCTTGGTGCGAAGCGCCGCGAGCTGTTCGATCGCGGTGAGGTCATGCAACTCGGCCATGGCTCGAGCCTACGGACATCGCATCCGCGACGGCGGCATCCATCAACCGGTGGATGCCGGAATCCGTCCGTCCACGGCTACCGCGGCGCGTATCGCGCCGCCACGCTGGAACCATGACCGACACTGTGATCCAGGTGCAGGAGCTGCGGAAGTCCTACGGCGCGTTCACCGCCGTGAACGGCATCGGCTTCGACATCCGCCGCGGCGAGACCTTCGCCCTCCTCGGCCCGAACGGCGCGGGCAAATCCACCACGATCGAGATCCTGGAGGGATATCGGCATCGCACCTCCGGCGACGTGCGCGTGCTCGGCGTCGATCCCCAGCGCGGCGGACTGGACTGGAAGGCCCGCCTCGGCATCGTCCTGCAGTCCAGCGGCGAAACAGGCAACGTCACGGTCCGGGAGCTGCTGACGGAGTTCGCCGGCTATTACCCGCACCCGCGACGGGTCGACGACGTGATCGCCGCCGTCGGCCTCGAGACGAAGCACAAGGTCCGAGTCGGGAAGCTCTCCGGCGGCCAACGACGACGCCTCGATGTGGCCCTCGGCATCGTCGGCCGCCCCGAACTGCTGTTCCTCGACGAACCCACGACGGGGTTCGACCCGCAGGCGCGGCGGCAGTTCTGGGATCTCATCCGCTCGCTCAAGGCGGAGGGCACCAGCATCCTGCTGACCACCCACTATCTCGACGAGGCCGCGCAGCTCAGCGACAGGGCAGCGGTCATCACCGCCGGTCGGATCGCCGCGATCGGCGACATCGACGAGATCGGCGGAGCCGAAGCCCGCATCCCGCTGGTGCGCTGGACCGACGCCGCCGGCGTGGCCCACGAGCGGCGCACCGCAGAGCCGGGAGCGGTGATCGCCGAGCTCTACCGCGACGGCGGCGAGCCGCGCGGACTCGAGGTCGTCCGCCCGACGCTCGAGGACATCTATCTGGGACTGATCCGTGATCAGACCCGGCCCACGGAGGACCACCTTCTCATCGGGGAGCGAGCATGATCATCACCGCACCGGTGCCGTCCCTCGGCCCGACCCGCACCGTCCGACTCGGCATACGCCGGATCGCGTTCGAACTGCGCCAGTACTTCCGCGCCGGCGATCAGGTGTTCTTCACGTTCCTGTTCCCCACGCTGATGTACGTCCTGTTCGCCACGATCTTCACGGGCGACATCGGCGAAGGCCCGAGCGCGGTGAGCATGGCGACCTATTACCTGCCGGGGCTCATCGCCGGCGGCATCCTGCTCTCCGGCCTGCAGGGACCCGCGCTCGAGATCGCGACCGAGAAGAGCGACGGCACCCTCAAGCGTCTCGGCGGGACGCCGATCTCGCCCGCGACGTACTTCCTCGGCAAGACAGGGCAGGTGTTCGTCACGGCCATCCTGCAGATAGCGCTGCTCATGGCGGTCGCGGCGGGCGTGTACGGCGCCGCGCTGCCGACGGATGCCGCGGCCTGGTTGCGCTTCGCCTGGATCTTCGTGCTCGGACTCATCGCCTGCACGCTGCTGGGCATCGCGCTGTCGTCGGTGCCGAGTTCGGGCAAGACCGCGAGCGCCGTCGTCATCCCGGTGGTGCTGCTGATCCAGTTCGTCTCCGGCGTCTACATCGCCTTCGCAGCGCTGCCCGAATGGCTCCAGAACGCCGCGGGAATCCTACCGGTGAAGTGGATCGCACAGGGGATGCGATCCGTGTTCCTCCCGGACGACTTCAAGAACGCCGAGGCAGCCGGCTCCTGGCAGCTCGGCATGATCGTCCTCATGCTGGCCCTGTGGATCGTGATCGGCCTCGTGCTGAGCCGTGTGACCTTCCGCTGGATACGCAGGGACGGATGACACCCGCACGACGGGCCCCGGTGCCAGAGTGGGTGTGATGAATCGGATCGGCAAGGAACAACTCGGCTGGGACATCGCCGTCGGCGCCCTGATCGTGGTGATGTGCGTGCTCGCGCT
The DNA here is from genome assembly GCF_025836995.1 of Microbacterium sp. M28. Classification (NCBI taxonomy): domain Bacteria; kingdom Bacillati; phylum Actinomycetota; class Actinomycetes; order Micrococcales; family Microbacteriaceae; genus Microbacterium; species Microbacterium triticisoli. The sequence goes on from NZ_CP107546.1 coordinate 2,818,635, forward strand.
CATCGAGGATCCGCGTACGCCGGGGTCGCAATGGATTCTGGTCGCGATCGCACTCGCGATCGGCGCCGTCTACGCCTTCGGCGCACGGCGCTACGTGAGCATCCGGGAATCCCCGATCCCCACGCGCGCGACGTCCTACGCCCTGCAGTCCGCGCTGATCGTCCTGCTCGCCATTGGAGTGGGCATGCAGCCGAGCATGCTGCTGCTGCAGACCATCGTGCTGCCGCTGCTGTGGATGGCCGCACGGTCTCCGCGCCAGGCGATCGTCGCCACGCTCATCAACGCCGTCGTCCTCGGGCTGGCCTACTGGAGCGGGGGCGGTTTCGCCCCCTGGGCTCTGCTGGCCGGATTCCTCACCTCCGCGCTGTCGGCCGCATTCTCGATCGCTCTTGGTCTGTGGATCACCCGGATCGCGGAATGGGGTGCGGAGCGCCAGCGCCTGCTCTCCGAGCTCACGTCCGCGCAGGCGAGCCTCGATGCCGCGAGCCGCGAGGCCGGCGCGACAGCCGAGCGCGAACGCCTCGCCCGCGAAGTCCACGACACCATCGCGCAGAGCCTGACGAGCATCGTCATGCTGGCCGAGCGCGCCCGACGCGATGTATCGCCCGAGACGATCGCGCTCATCGAGGATGCCGCCCGCGACGCGCTGCGCGAAGCCAGGGCGCTCGTCGTGGTGGAGTCTCCGGCGACGGATCCGTCCGGTTCCCTCGCCCAGGCGCTGCATCGGCTCGGTGCGCGATTCGAGCAGGAGACGGGGACGACCGTGCATGTGGACGCGACCGAGGACGCCGTGCCGCGCGCGGTTCAGGTGGTCCTCCTGCGGTGCGCCCAGGAGGGGCTGGCGAACGTCCGCAAGCACGCGGTCGCGGGAACGGCCTGGCTGACGCTGCAGGTCGGATCCGACGCCGTGCTCCGCGTCCGCGATGATGGGTACGGCGGCGCGGAGATCGACGCCGGCACCGGCTTCGGCCTGGCAGGCATGCGCGATCGGGTGGCGCTGGTGGGCGGCATCCTGGAAGTGCGGGATGCCCGGCCGACCGGCACGGTGCTGACCGTCCGCATCCCGCTGCGAGCACAGGAGGGCGCATCATGATCCGAGTCGTCGTCGCCGACGATCACCCCGTGGTGCGCGCCGGCATCGTGGGCCTCATCGCCCTGGATCACGGCATCGAGGTCGTCGGCGAGGCCTCCGACGGTGCGGAAGCCGTGGCCATCGCGTCACGCACCCGTCCGGACATCGTTCTGATGGACCTGCGGATGCCGCGGCTCTCCGGTGCCGAGGCAACCGCCCGGATCATCCAGGCGATGCCGGAGGTCCGCGTGCTCGTGCTGACGACGTACGAGTCGGACGACGACATCCTCGGAGCGATCGAAGCAGGCGCCAGCGGCTACCTGCTCAAGGCCGCACCGCACGAGGAGATCCTCGCAGGCATCAGGGCCGTCGCCGAGGGAGACACGGTGCTCGCGCCGGCGATCGCGGCGACGCTCGTGACGCGGATGCGCCAGGATGCCGCCGCACGACCGCAGCTCAGTCCACGAGAGCTCGAGGTGCTGCGGCTGGTGGCCGCCGGTCGCAGCAACCCTGAGATCGCTCGCGAACTCTTCATCGGCGAAGCGACCGTGAAGACGCACCTGCTCCACGTGTTCGAGAAGCTCGGCGTCTCCGACCGCACCAGGGCTGTGACCCTGGCGCTGGAACTCGGGATCCTCTAGCGCCGCGCGTCAGGCGCGACGCATCTGCGAGGCCGCAGGGCAGTCGAACGGATCGCTCGCCGCCAGCCCCACCCGGTTCAGGTACTCGATCACGATCGCGTACGAGCGCAGGAGGCTGGTCTCGGTGTACGGGACGCCGTTGGCGGAGCAGTAGTCGCGGACGATGCCTCGCGCCTTCGACAGGTGCAGGCGCGACATGTTCGGGAACAGGTGGTGCTCGACCTGGTGGTTGAGACCGCCCATGAACCAGGTGGCCCACCAGCCGCCGTTGACGTTGCGCGAGGTGCGCACCTGCTTGGAGAAGAAGTCCAGGCGGGCGTTCGGCGCGATGATCGGCATGCCCTTGTGGTTCGGCGCGAACGACGCGCCCATGTAGACGCCGAAGACCGCGAGCTGCACGCCCATGAAGGCGAACGCCATGCCGAGGGGCAGCATCAGGAAGACCGGGATCAGCACGATCGAGAAGCGGAGGACGATGAGGCTGAGCTCGGTCCAGCGCCCCTTGACGCCCTTGCGGGTGACGAGGTGCTTGAGGCCGAGGTAGTGCAGGTTCAGACCTTCGAGCGTCAGCAGCGGGAAGAACAGCCAGCCCTGCTTGCGCGTGATCATGCGGATGAAGCCCCGCGACTTCGCGGCGTCCTCTTCCAGGAAGGAGATGGTGTCGACGTCGATGTCGGGGTCCTTGCCCACCTGGTTGGGGTTTCCGTGGTGACGGGTGTGCTTGGAGTCCCACCACGCGTAGCTGATACCGACGACGCCGGCGGCCAGGACGCGCGCGAGGCGGAAGTTCGCCGGGCCGGAGGTGAGGATCTGCCGGTGCGCGGCCTCGTGCGCGAGGAAGGCGACCTGCGTGAACAGGATGCCGAGGGCGCCCGCGATCAGCAGTTGGAACCAGCTGTCGCCGAGGAGGATGAAGCCGGTGATCGCGCCGCCGAAGGCCAGCGCGAGCGCACCGCCGACGAGGGAGTAGAAGACCGGGGTGCGCTGCATGAGCCCGGTCTCGCGGACGACCTGCTGCACCTCGCGGTACGCATTGGCCATCGGGGGGAACTCGGCGTTGCCCGAGTACGTCTGGCGCACGGGGCCGAGAGTCGAAGTGGTCGAGTCGAGCTGAGTACTGGAGATGATGCTCTCCTGCCGATCGGGAGCCCTTTGAGCTGCGGAAGCCAAAGGCGGGTGCCCATCGCTTCACTTCAGCGTAACCGGCCCCGTATACGGCGGCGGGAATACGCCGGCGCGATCTGCGCGCCTGTCACGCGCGTGCGCGGCGGATGCGACGGCGCAGTCTCAGCCGCAGGGGATGCCGTCCGGGGCGATCGCCGCCTTCGAGGGCACGGCGGGCGTCGGCCAGCGTCGGGAAGGACCCCAGCTCGGTGCCGTGGTTGTCGCGCACGAGGTGCGCGCTGCCGTCGTACTCGACGAAACCGGCGAACTCGCCGTCTCGGGTCGCGACGTGCACATCGTCGTCGGCCTGTTTCCAGTCGAGGGACTCGTGGATGATGCTCATGGTGTTACTGCTCATTGCTCTGCTCTGTGGCGGGCGCGCGCATGCGCACCTCGCTTCTCATGTGATCAGAGCGGATGCCGCGCGCGTCGGTGTGCGTGGTCCGTGATGGCCCTGATCAGTGGCGACGTGATGGCCGAATCTGCGGCGATGTCACTCACGTTGCAGAGACAGTCTACCAGCCGGCATCCGACACGGGCTGGGAACGGTGCGCGTTCCTCGGAACGGGCGGCCGGATCACGAGCACCGCGACGATCGCGACGAGGATCACGGCGGTCAGCGTCACCGGGATCGGGAGGATGGGATCCAGGAGCACGAGCACCGCTCCGGCCGGAACCACGATGTTCACGATGCCGTCCGCGTTCTCGCGGATCGCGATCCACCAGACGCCGAGCAGGAAGATCGCGATCGGGATCGTGACGGTGAACGACGCCTGGATGTTCGACAGCTCGCTGTGGTGGGTGAGCAGGTCGATCTCGACCTCGATCCCCGCCGAGAACGCGGCGGCCGCGGCGAAGACGAAGTAGTGCGTGTACCCGTATCGAAGCGAGCGGCGGAAAGACGTGATCGCATGGTGGTGCGGCGGCCAGAAGTAGATCCACCACAGGGCAGCGGTGACGACGAGGGTCAGCACGGCGATAGAGATGAGCGGACCGAGTGTGTCGACCTCCTCCAGCGCGCCGACGATGGCGTTCGCCGACGCGAGCAGGCTCTCCCCCAGCACGATCAGGGTGAAAAGGCCGTAGCGCTCCGTGATGTGGTGCGGATGCCACGGTGTCTGATGCCGGTACTCGGCGAACACCGGCACGGCGATCTCGATGAGCGCGAACAGGACGAACGCCGCGATCTGCAACGACGCCGGGATGAAGAGGAACCCCACCCACAGCAGCTGGACGACCGCGATGCCGGCGGCGTAGCGCCGCGTCACCGATCGCAGCGGCTCGTCCGCACGCGAGGCGCGAAGCCACTGCGCGATCATCGCGATCCGCATGACGATGTACCCGATCACCGGGATCGTGAAGTCGCCGTGCTCGAACGCGGCGGGGATACCGGCGGCGAGCGTGAGCACACCGCCCATCTGCACGAACGTCAGCACGCGATAGAGCCAGTCGTCCGTGGCGAACGAGGTGGCGAACCACGTGAAGTTCATCCACGCCCACCAGATCGCGAAGAAGATCATCGCGAACGAGGTGATGCCGTGCACGAAGTCGCCCTCGGTGAGGGCGTGGTGCAGCTGCGCCGACGCGACGCTGATCGCGACGACGAAGACGAGATCGAAGAACAGCTCGAGCGTGCTGGCGGTGCGGTGCGGCTCGTTCGGGTCGCGGGGGCGCATACGGCCCAGTCGGAGTCGGCCGAGGGTGTTCTGATCGGTCACGGGAACACAGTAGAGCAGTGCTGACGCGATCGGCCGCATCCTTTTCGTCCAGTCGGATGAAATATCTTCCGCTTCCGCGCCTCTTCCGCTAGAGTGAGCGCAGTCTGCAGTGCCTGCTGCATCCGGATGTCGCCTGGGAACGACATCCATCCGTCAAGACGTGGGGTCTGGACGAGCAGCAGGATCCCGAGGGGTCGGGAAGCAGACGATTCCGCGAGCACAACGCTCGCGAACTGGGGATAAAACTGGGGAAGTCATGGCGCACTGGGGAATTCTGCGTTCATTCCGTGCTCGGGGAGACCGAGCATGACGTCCGTCGAGGACGCTGTCGGGCTCACGCGCACCGCGACGGCCTTCGCGCCCGTCGCCGCGCCGCGCCCGCTGAAGGACGCATCGCGCGCCGTCGTGACGCCTCGGGTGTCTGCGACGCTCGAGCGGCGACAGCTGTGGGAGCGCCGGTACCGGATGAGTCTTCGGGTGACGGATGCTGCGGTGATCGTCGTCGCGATCGCGCTCACGGCCGCCGCGCAGCTGTTCGTCCTGGGCACTCCGGCCGCGGTCGTGATGCGCGACGGAGTGCTGCTGGCCGCGATGTGGTTCCTGATGCTGAGCGCGCTGAGCACGCGCGCTGCGGCGGTGTTCGGCTCTGGGGCTGCCGAATACACGCGCGTGGCGCACGCCAGCGGCTTGGCATTCGGGTGCCTCGCGATCGTCGGTGTGCTGTGGGAATGGCAGGGGCTGCGGCCGCTGCTGGTGATCGCCCTGCCCGTGGGGATGCTGGGGCTTCTCCTCACGCGGTGGGTGTGGCGCAAGTGGCTCCTGCAGCGCCGGCGCGAGGGGCAGTACTCCTCGCGCACCGTCGTGGCGGGCGACGCCGAGGACGTCAGGTACGTCATCGACGCGCTCCGCCGCGGCGGTGAGACCGCTTACCACGTGGTCGGGGCCACGCTGTTCGACGGGAACGCCGTCGAACTGGAGGTCGACGGGGATCGCTACCCCGTGCTGGGCAACGTGAACACCGTCGCGACGGTGGCCACGCAGCTCAGCGCGGACACGATCATCGTGGCGAGCCGTCCGGATGGGGATCCGGACTTCGTCAAGCAGCTCGGATGGCAGCTGGAGGGCACGGCATCCGAGCTGATCCTGTCGAGCCGGCTCACGGACGTGGCCGGCCCGCGGGTGTCGCTGCGGCAGGTGGAGGGCCTGCCGCTGATCCAGGTGAAGATCCCGACGTACGAGGGCGGGGTGCACCTGCTCAAGCGTGCCCTGGACGTCGTCGTCGCGGTCGCAGCCCTGGTGCCGATCGCGCTGCTCGCTCCGGCGCTCGCGCTCATCATCAAGGCCGACTCCCCCGGTCCGGTGTTCTTCCGTCAGGACCGCGTCGGCCGCGACGGCCGGACGTTCCGGATGGTGAAGTTCCGCTCCATGAAGACGGATGCCGAGCAGCAGCTCGCCGCGCTCAAGGAGCAGAACGAAGGGGCCGGCCTGCTGTTCAAGATGAAGGACGACCCCCGGGTGACGCGTGTGGGTCGCGTCCTGCGCAAGCTGTCGCTCGACGAGCTGCCGCAGTTCTGGAACGTGCTGATCGGCGACATGAGCGTCGTCGGTCCGCGGCCTCCGCTGCCCAGCGAGGTCACCGCGTACGACGGCACCGTCTATCGGCGCCTGTACATCAAACCGGGCATCACGGGCCTGTGGCAGGTGTCCGGTCGCAGCGACCTCACGTGGGATGAGAGCGTGCGACTGGACCTGCGGTACGTGGAGAACTGGTCGGTCATGAACGATCTGCAGATCATGTGGCGCACGGGACGCGCGATGGTGCAGCCGAAGGGGGCGTACTGATGTCCGAGTTCGAAGAGGTCGCAGGAGAAGAACCGAGAGCACGTCGTCGATGGATGCCGTTCGCGATCCTCGGCGTGCTGGCCGTCGCAGGAGCGGCGATCGCGATCGCCGTCACCATGAACAACGCCGGGACCCCCGCGACAGCGCCGACCGAATCGCCCGTGACCGTCGTCGACGACGGCGATGACGACGCGGCGTCCGAGGATCCGCTGGCATCGGTCACCGCGCCGACGCCGGCACCGCTCGGCGATGACGTCGAAGCAGAGTCCGAACGCGCGATGGCGGCGGTCGAGATCCTGGTCACCGCGGCCGACGAGATCGCCGAGCGCGGCGATGGTTCGGCGGTGGGCCTCGAGTCCGTCGCGACCGGTTGGGCCCTCGGAGAGCTGCAGGCCAAGGCGCGCGAGCAGTTCGACCTCGGCTACACGCAGACCGGCAAGGCCGTCGTCAGTTCCGTGGCGGTCATCGATGCCGATCTCGAGGCGACACCCGCCGTGATCACGATGCGGGTGTGCGTCGATGCATCCGACATCGACGTGCACGACGCTGCCGGAAACTCGCTGAAGGACTCGCTGTACGACCCCGGCCGGCCCGTCGCTCATCTCTATGGAGCCGTCTTCGAGGACGACACCTGGAAGATCTCCACCCACGACATCCCCGACGTCCAGGACTGCGCAGCAGCCTGACGGACTCGGACCAACCCTGCGAAAGACGATGATGAACACGAACTCCACTCCGCGGCGATCTCGTATCGCACGCTCGACCGCCACTGCTGCGGTCGTGGTCGCCGCGATGATCGGCGCATTGTTCTCTCCGCTGCCCGCGACCTCGGCGGCGACGCCGTTGCCGGACGGGCTGACGCAGGAGACCGCGGCGGCCTCCTGCTGGGAGATCAAGCAGAACCATCCGGCCTCCTCCGACGGCATCTACTGGCTCGTCACGCCGAAGCTCGGCGCACCCGACCAGTTCTACTGCGACCAGACGACGAACGGCGGTGGGTGGGTCCTCGTCGGCCGCGGCCGTGAGGCGTGGAAGGAAGGCTACAACGGCCTGCGGACGCCGGAGCAGCTGCGCAACACGCCCACGGGGACCGGGGCATTCCAGCCCGCTCAGTTGCCGTCCACGACGATCGACGGACTTCTCAACGGCAGTCGCGTGGACGCGCTCCCTGATGGAATCCGACTCCGCCGCGCCACGAACACGACCGGCAGCCAGTGGCAGGAGGCGCGTTTCAAGCTCTCGAAGCGCGATCGCTGGGTGTGGACGTTCGGCGCCGAGCACCGAGTGCAGAGCTACTCGTTCGACGGCGCCGGCGGCACGGGAGGACAGACCAACAACTTCGGCAGCAACAACCAACTGCGTCGCGTGGTCTTCAACGAACAGGCGACCCACAACTACCTGAACGGCTGGGCCTTCGGCTCCAGCACTGGCGGCTCCACCGCCGACGACTCGTTCGTCTGGAGTCCTTCCGGCCGCGGATACGCGCGTCCGTTCACGCAGGTCTACCTGCGGCCGCAACTCGCACTCGCGGACCTGGACTTCGGAGCCGTCCCTGCATCCGGGACTGCGGCGACCACCGTCGCCGCTGTCCCGGAAAGCGACGCCATGAACACCTCCTGGGGCGTCTCCGGGTTCGCCAACGGGAGCAGCGGGGAGCTCAACACCGAGATCGCCGAGTTCGGCGAAGTCGATGGCAAGGTGTACGCGGGCGGCAACTTCAAGTTCGTCCAGCGCACGGAAGGCGGCGCCGATCAGGTGCAGCAGTCGTACATCGCCGCGTTCGATGTGAACACCGGCCAGTGGGTGCCGACGTTCCGGCCCGTCCTCAACGGCCAGGTGAAGGCGATCGCCGGGCTGCCCGACGGTCGCATCGCAATCGGCGGCCAGTTCTCGACGGTCAACGGTACCGCCCAGGCGGCGATCGCGTTCCTCGACCCGGACACGGGTCAGCTCTCCGGTGCACAGGTCGCCGCCGAGCAGCGCACGACGGGCGGTGTCCCCTATGTGCGTGATCTGGACGTGCAGGGCGGGTATCTGTACGTCGCCGGCTCGCTGACGCACCTCACCGCGGTGGGTGCCTCGACGAGCGCGAGTGCGTGGAACGGTGGGCGCGTCACCCTCGCGACCAGCCGCCCCGACACCAACTGGAATGCGTTCCTCAACGGCACATCCATCGCCGTGGACGCGTCTGCTCAGGGCGATCGCGCCTACTTCTCGGGTTACTTCAAGATGAAGCAGACCTCATCGACGCCGAGCGCCGCTGCGATCCAGACGGCGCCCGGCGCTCCGGTCGTGTCCCCGCTGTGGGTGCCGACCTTCTCCAAGTCCAGCACGGACGCGTCGGGGAACATCACCGGAAACGTGTGGCAGCTCGGCGTGACCGAATCAGGCGGTCGCGTCTGGCTGGGCGGCTCGGAGCACTCGCTGTTCGCGTACGACCGCGACACCTTCGCGCTTGAGCGCGGCTCCATCACGAAAGCGGGTGGCGACTTCCAGACCGTCGACGACAATGGTTCTCTCGTGATCGCCGGCTGCCACTGCGGCCACTGGGTCTATCAGGACGCCTATACCTGGAGCGACGTCGGCTCGGGATGGAATCAGGCCGACAAGATCAACCTGGTCGGCGCATGGGACGCCGCCTCCGGCAGCTACCTCCCTGAGTGGTCGCCCGTCGTGCAGGCGCGCGCCGGTTACGGTGCCTGGGGTACCTTCTTCGACTCCACCGGTGTGCTCTGGGTAGGCGGGGACTTCAGCCGTTCGGTACGAGCGGGTGAAGTCGGCCAGTGGTCGGGCGGGTACATCCGCTTCGCCCCCCGTGACGCGACAGCGCCGTCGGCGCCGGGTGCGATCACGGCCACGCCGGGGAACGGGGGCACCGAGGCGACTCTCACCTGGGGTGCATCGACGGATGCCGGCGGCGTGACGTACGAGATCATCCGCGGCAACCGTGTGATCGCGTCGACGCCCACCGCCACGTACACCGTTCCGGTGACCGAAGAGCCGACGAACTACTTCGTGCGGGCTCGCGACTCCGAAGGCAACCGCTCGGCGTCGACGACCGCGTTCGTCGTCGAGCCCGCGCCGGAGTCGGCTCTCACCTTGATCGAGAACGGAGCGACGTGGGCGTGGCGCTACTCTTCCGATGCGCTCCCGTCGAACTGGGCCACTGCGGCATTCGACGATTCGTCCTGGAGCACGGGTCAGGGGCTGTTCGGCCGTGGCGTCGCAGCGGCGACGACGAACATCGACCCCACGAACCTGGCGACCAAGCCGCTCAGCGCGCAATTCCGCACCGAGTTCGAGGTCGAGGATGCCCTGAGCGTCGTCAACGGGTCCATCTCGCTGATCGCGAACGACGGCGCCGTCGTCTATCTCAACGGCACCGAACTGGGTCGCGTGCGGATGCCGTCAGGGACGGTCTCGCAGAACTCGTACGCCAGCTCCGTCGTCACCCACACCGCCGCCGCCGCGAATCGGATCGTCTTCGAAGTACCCGCCGGGGTGCTCGTCGATGGGACGAACCTCCTCGCGGCCTCGATCCACGCGAACTACCGATCGACACCCGACCTCAGCTTCGACCTGGCGTTCACCGCTGAGCGCGGCGAAGCACCGACGGCACCGGCGGCTGTCGGTGGCCTGACGGCGGTGACGACGACCGACGCCGCGACGCTGACGTGGACCGCCCCTGCCTCCGGAACAGCACCGCAGTCGTATGTCGTGCACCGCGACGGGCAGGAGATCGGGACCACCGATGCGGCGACGTTGACGTTCGCCGATACGGGACTCGCGCCCGAGACGAGCTACGAGTACAGCGTCACCGCCGTCGCATTCGGCACCCTGACGTCTCCGGCCGCGACGGTCACGGCGACGACGAAGGCGCTCCCGACGGAGGACGAGCTGCCCGTCGTCATCGAGAACGGTGCGACGTGGTCGTGGCGGTACTCCGCGGACCCGTTGCCTGCGGACTGGAACGCGCCGTCCTTCGATGATTCCGCGTGGGCATCCGGCCCGGGGCTGTTCGCCCGGGGTGTCGCAGCCGCGGCGACGAACATCGATCCGACACCGTTGGCGACGAAGCCGCTGAGCGCGCAGTTCCGCCACGCGTTCGTGGTCGAGGAGGCGGCCGGCGTCCTCGACGGGACGGTGACGGTGATCGCCGATGACGGCGTCGTCGTCTACCTCAACGGGACGGAACTGGGCCGGGCGAACCTGCCCGCAGGTACGCTGACGCAGAACTCGTACGCGTCCGCGGCGCCGCGGGCGACGACGGCGGCGGCCAACCGGCTGACTTTCACCGTTCCCGCCACGCTACTGGTCGACGGGGAGAACGTGCTGTCCGCATCGGTCCATGCGAACTATCGATCGACTCCGGACCTCAGTTTCGACCTCGCATTGAGTATGCTTCGCGGATGATGAGGGTTCCGTACGCTGAAGCCCGCCGCACCCTCGCCTCCGCCCAGAAGCCGGGTGCGGGAGTTCCGGCGTACCTTCGATGGATCAATCGCCCGCTGGGAGGTCGAGCCGCCGTCGTGGCCGCGAGCTGGGGCGCCTCACCGAACGGCGTGACAGCCGCCAGCGCGGTGCTCGGCGGCGCCGGAGTGCTCGTCCTCGCCGGCTTCCCGTCCTGGTGGGCCGGCCCGGCCGCCGCGCTGCTCCTGCTGGCCGGCTACATCCTGGACTCGGCAGACGGGCAGCTCGCGCGGATCCAGGGAAGAGGCGGTCCCGCCGGAGAATGGCTGGACCATGTCGTGGACGGCATCCGGGCGCCGCTCGTGCACATCGCAGTGGCCGTGCACCTGGCGCGCACCGAATCGGCCGACTGGCTCGTGATGGTCGCCGGGCTCTTCTCGGTTCTCGTCTCCGCGTGGTTCCTGTCGCAATTGCTCGCGGAGAAACTGCTGCCGCGCGTTTCCGGCGCTTCGGACGCACATGGACGGGGGGTCCTCGAGTCGTTCATCAAGCAGCCGCAGGATCCGTCCACGACGTACCTCGTCGTGGCGTTCATCGGAGCACCCGTCGTCTTCGCGATCCTCTACACGGGACTGTTCGCCTGGCATGCGATCATCTTCCTCGCCTCTCTCCGACGCAAGCACCGCCAGTTGATCGATGCGACGGATCGCTGATCCACCCATGTCACCGTTGATCGCTTCGCCCAGCAGATCGCTCATCGCCGCGACCGGGCAGGATCCGAGCCTCGAGGTGGAGCAGCGTGTCCTGCCCGCATGGCCGGTGCTGACCGTGCTCTGGGGCTACCCGCTCTTCTGGCTCTTCGGGATGCTGCCGTTCGCATCCGTCATCATGGCGATCCCGATGCTGGCGCTGCTCATCCTGCGACGACGCATTCTGATCGTGCCCGGCATCCTGCCGTGGGTGGGTTTCGTCCTCTGGATGATCCCTTCCGCGATGATGATCGATCAACTCGGCCGAGGCGTCGGGCTCGGGGTCCGGTTCAGCCAGTTCCTCGCCCTGGCGATCATCATGGTGTACATCGTGAACGCGCGCACGGCGCTGTCACCGAAGAGGATCTTCAACGGCCTGACGTTCATCTGGGTCTTCATCATCGTCGGCGGCTATCTCGGGATGTTCTTCCCCGAGGCACAGCTCAGCTTCACGATCGGCCGGTTGCTGCCTGATGCGATAGCGAGCAACGACTACGTCTCGGAGCTCGTCTTCCCCACGCTGGCGGAGATCCAGACCCCATGGGGCGCTGCGGAGCCGTTCGTCCGCCCGTCGGCTCCCTTCTCCTACACGAACGGCTGGGGCGCCGCCATGGCCGTTCTCACGCCGATCGCGATCGGCACGGCCATCGGACACCGCACTGCTCGAGCGATGTGGTTCCTCGTCATCGCGCTCGTGGCCGCGATCCCTCCGGCGATCGCGACCACGAACCGGGGCCTGTTCCTCGGCATCGCCGGCGCTGTCGCGTACGTCCTTTTCTGTCTGCTGATCCGAGGACGCCTGCTCGCGTTCTTCTGGGTGACGCTCCTCGGCATCGCCGGCACGGGGATCCTCTTCCTGTCCGGCTTTCTCGACGGCATCGTCGCCCGGCAGGAGACTGTGGACACGACGGAAGGCCGCGGCAACCTGTATCAGGAGACCTGGGAGCGGACGCTCGCATCACCGGTGATCGGTTACGGCGCTCCACGGCCGAGCACGTGGAGCGAGATCTACGTCGGCACGCAGGGTGCGATCTGGAACGCGATGTTCTGCTTCGGGCTGGTCGGCCTGATCCTGTTCCTCGGCATGATCGTCCTCGGAGCGGTCCGCACCTTCGACGCGCCCAATCTGTCGGCCGTATGGATGCACGCCAGCATCGTCGTGACCGTCTTCCTCTCCATCTTCTACGGTCTGGACCGGCAGCTCGTGTTCGTGGGCATCGCGCTCGCCGTGCTGCTGCGGGAGAAGTACCTGGGCAACTCGTCGTACTGGACGACACAGCCGACACCGTTCGCGCGGGCGAAGAATGAAGAGTGAGGGCCTCGCGCGCAGTGGCGTGATCAGCCTCCTCGGTTCCGCGTTCGCGGCTCTCGCGGCTCTGCTTCTCACCGCGATCGTGGGCAACGCGCTCGGCGCGAGCGGAACCGGCCTCTTCTTCCAGGCGATGGGGATCTTCACGATCCTGTCGCAGGTGCTGCGCCTGGGCACCAACAGCGGCGTCGTCCGCTTCATCTCGGAGCAACGAGCCTTCGGCCGCGCCGGCGCCGAATGGCGGATCGTGTTGTACGCGGCGGCGCCCGTGGCCGTTCTCTCGGGAATCGCCTCGATCGCCGTGCACGTCCTCGCAGACGCGCTGAGCGTATGGCTCGCAGCGCCGGGCGAGGAGCCTGCCCTCGCCGACCTCCTGCGGGCGATGGCTCCATTCGTCGCGGCGGGAGCGGTGATCGGAGTCCTCCAGATCGCGGCCCGAATGCTGCGCGGCGTCACCGCCTTCACACTGCTGCAGAGCGTGCTTCTCCCGGCGAGCCGATTGCTGACCGTCCTGCTCGCCGTCTCGATCGCCGGAGTCGCCGCATGGGGTGCGTTCGAGGCGTGGCTCTGGCCGCTGCCGGTATGGCTGGTGGTCACCGCCGTGGTGATCGCCGGGCCGTTCGTCCGCGACTTCCGAAGGCGAGCCGAGAGCACCCGACACACGCGGCCCGGCTTCCGCGGGTTCTGGCGATTCAACGCGCCCCGGTCGGTGAGCTCCGGTTTGGAGACGGCGCTGGAGTGGTCCGACGTGCTCATCGTCGCAGCGCTCGCCTCGCCATCGGCTGCTGGCGTCTACGCCGTCATCACCCGCGCCGTCCGCGCCGGCGGCGTCGTCGACAAGGCGATGCGCGTCGCGGTCGCGCCGACGATCTCGGCCCTGCTGGCGCGTGACGAGCATGGAGCGTCGACCGAACTGCACACGAAGGTCGTCCGCGCGATGATCCTGCTGAACTGGCCGTTCTATCTTCTGCTGATCGCCATGGGCCCTGCGGTGCTGATGATCTTCGGTGAGGAGTTCGTCTCGGGCTGGGGTCCGATGATCGTGCTGGCTGCCGCGATGATGTTCCAGACCGCGTGCGGGATGCTTCAGAGCATCCTCCTGCAGGGCGGACGGAGCACCTGGCAGATGTACAACAAGATGCTCGCACTGGCGTTGAGCATCGGCGGCAACCTGTTGCTCGTCCCGCTGTGGGGCGTGTGGGGCGCGGCTTTCACCTGGCTGATCGTCGTCGTCATCGACAACCTGATCGCGGCGTTCCAGGTCCATCGCGGGATGCACGTCCGTCTGCAGCCCGGACGACTGCTGCTCCCGATGATCGTCCCCGTCGTGGTCTTCGGCGGAGGCGGCGCACTCGTCAACTGGTGGGCCGGGACCGGCCTGCTGACGCTGCTCGTCGGCGGATTCGTCCTGTGCGCCGTGTACGCAGTGGTCCTCTGGTTGCTCCGGCGGCCTCTGCACATCGAGGCGCTCTGGCGGAAGGTGCCGATCGTCGGTTCGCGGGTCTGATCGGCCGGGCGTCAGCGACGCAGCTTCGACGCGACGATCGCGACGAAGCTGTGGACCATGCGACGGATGACGACATGCCACCGCAACCGCTGCACGGGCTCCTGATCCAGCAGGCCGCGCACGACGCGTGCGCCGGGTGTTGCGATCTCACGGGGCACCGGCGAGTCACCACGGAGTGCCTGGTCGAGCAGCGCACCGAGCTCGTCCGACGTCAACGCTCTGCGGATGAGGCCGAGTTCGGACATCTCGGCGGTGAAGACCAGTTGGTGATCATCGACCACTTCGCCGTCCCCGGGGACCCGTGGCACGACGATGGGGACGATGCCGAGTGCACGCATGTCCATGACACCACCGGCGCCGCCCTGGAGCACCACGGCATCCGCGTCGCGGCAGAGGTCGAGAAGTTCGCCGTAGGGAAGGATCTCGACGTTCTCGGCGCCCGCCACGGCGATGGATGGCCCGTGCTGCATGACCACACGCACTCCCGAACGATCGGTGAGCCACGTCTGCATCCACTGCGACAGCCGATCGAACGGAAGGTGATACGTGCCCGCTGACACGACGACGAGCGGAGAGCTCACAGCACCACCCCCACGTTCCTGGACCCCGGATAGAACTGACGCATCCGATCCCACTGCACGAGGAACTCGTCGGCGAACGGATAGACCAGGCGGCCGCTCAGCCCCGGTGACGTGATCCGGTCGACCGGCTCCAGATAGACGGTCCGCGCACCGAACAGGCGCGCCTGGGTGAAGAACGGCAACGCGATCGCCGCGCCGGTCGAGAACACGACGTCAGGGCGCTCCTCGGCGAGGACTCTGCGGGCCAGGGCGAAATTGCGGGCCAGGTTCGGTAGATTCCTGACGGTCGGGTAGTGGATCTCGTAGACCTTCTCGTCTGCGAGTCGCGATCGTGCGTCCTCCACCGGGAACGTCGCCCAGCAGCGCTCGTGCCGTCCCCACCACTCACGCAGTGCCAGAGCCTGCGTCAGGTGGCCGCCGGACGAGCATGCGATGAGGATCTTCATGATTCAGATCCCCCGACCGAGCGCCTGGACGACGCGGGTGATCCGCTGCGGTGTCACGAGCTTCCAGGAGATCGCCACGGCCAGAACCGCCTTGACCTGTCTCGGGTTGTGCCGCAGAGCCCTGCCCGCCCACGAGCGGGCCTGCTCGGGCTGGCGGCTCGACGCGAGCGCGAATGCGATCTGCGCCTCGATGCGGCCGAGCGCGGCGGGAATCGTCGCGAAATCGGGATGCTTGCGCAGCAGGTACTGCAGCGCCTCGGCATACGCCGCCCACTGGCCGAAGTAGTAAGACTGCCCGTTCCAGAGCACCCGTACCAGCGGCTCGTTGACGACGGTGACAAGTCCCAGCGCGGACGCGCGCAGGAGGATGTCGTAGTCCTCGCCGTAGCTGCGTGGGAGCTCCTCGTCGATCACGCCCAGCTCGCCGAGGAGCACGTCGCGCCGGAACATCAGGCTCGACGAGTGCAACCCGGGATTGCGGTTGCGCAGGAAGTCCTCGTGCGTGAGGTCCTCCCGGGGTACGAGACGCACGTGCGTTCGCTCCCCGTCATCGACCATCATCGCCGTCCCGACGACAACGGCCTCCGGACGCTCCTCGAATCGCCTCAACTGTGCGGCCAGCTTTCCGGGCAGCCACTCGTCATCGTCGTCCAGGAAGGCGATCAGTCGTCCCTGTGCCGCGTCGATTCCGGAATTGCGGGCGCCTGCGAGTCCGCGGCTGCGCGCGTTGGCGATGCCCCGAACGGACCAGCCGTCCGGGATGTCGAGAGTCGGCACATCGATGGGGCATGCGTCGAAGACGATGATGATCTCGCCCGCAACCCCGCTGCTCTGCGCCAGGACGCTCTCGACCGCGAGCTTCATCAGCTCCGGGCGATCATGCGTCGGAACGACGACGGACACCTCGACCATGCGCACTCCCCAATGTGCCGCATCCGATGCGCGCGCCTTCGCACGTCGAATCGGAATCCCCAGAAAGTCCCTCCGGGCCCCATCCCGTCGGAATCATCGCTGACATGAGGCCAGCTTGGGGCTAGTATATCGAACGGCGCCTCCGTGGGAAGAGGCAGCCGAACTGGGGAGCTTCTGGGGAGGGGATCTGTCGTGCCGAAGGAAACCATTCAACGACGCGTTCGCGTCGGCGTCGTCGGAGTCGGGAAGATGGGACTCTCCCATCTGTCGATCGTGCGCGCACTGCCAGGCGTCGAACTGGTCGGAGTCGTCGATTCCACCGACTACCTGCTCGATGTCCTGAACAAGTACACCGGCGCGGCGACGTTCTCCACGCTGGAGAAGATGCTCGCCGAGACCACGCCGGATGCCGTCGTGATCGCGACGCCCACCGGTTCGCACGCGTCACTCGTCCGCACCGCACTCGAGTCAGGTGCGCACGTCTTCTGCGAGAAGCCGCTCACCCTCACCGCCGCGGAGTCCGACGATCTCGCACGGCTGGCCGCGGCGCGCTCGCTCGTCGCGCAGGTCGGCTATCACAATCGGTTCATCGCGACATTCCAGGAGGTCAAGCGACTGCTCGAGCGGA
Source organism: Microbacterium sp. M28 (assembly GCF_025836995.1). Lineage (NCBI taxonomy): Bacteria > Bacillati > Actinomycetota > Actinomycetes > Micrococcales > Microbacteriaceae > Microbacterium > Microbacterium triticisoli. The sequence continues at coordinate 2,835,614 of NZ_CP107546.1, forward strand.
ATGCCATCGGACGCGTCACCCATGTTCTGGCCGAGGCGTACGGCCCGGTGGTCCTGAAAGCCAAGGGGTCGACCTGGCGCAGCAAGCGCACCAGCGGCGGCGGCTGTCTCTACGACTACGCCGCCCACCCCCTGGATCTCGTGCACTGGTACCTGGGATCACCGGAGCGTGTTCGTGGATCGGTGCTGAACAGCATCTTCTCCGCCGACACCGACGACGAGGTGTATTCGACGCTCGACTACCGGGACGGCCTGAGCGTACAGCTCTCGGTGAACTGGTCCGACGAGTCGTATCGGAAGATGTCGACGTCGATCACGATCACGGGATCGCAGGGTCGCATCGTCGCGGACAGGCAGGAGATCCGGGTCTATCTTCGTGACGACGCCTCGGCACCCGAGGGCTATCGATCCGGGTGGAACATCAAGTACACGACCGAGCTCACCGAGCCGGTCGCCTTCTACCTGCGCGGCGAGGAGTACAGTGCGCAGCTCGAGAGCTTCGTCGACGCGATCTCGGCCGGCGAGACGCAGGCACGCGAGAACAGCTTCGCCAGTGCGGCCCGCACGGACCGCGTGATCGAGCAGATCCTCAGAGATGCGGCCGGTGAGCCGGAGTCGCGCCCCATCGCGGAAATGCCTTCGACCGGCACCAGACGAGGACTGTTCGGGAAGAGGAAGAGCGCATGACCGCCACGACCACCGGGATGGACCTGCTCCTGCTCGGCGACAACCAGTTCTTCGGCATCAACCACATGTCAGAGGAGAAGGCGCGCGCCCAGGCGATCCGCTTCCAGGACACCAGCGCGATCGTGGAGGTCATCGACATCGCGCTGGACAACGGCATCCGCACGCTGATGTGCACGACGCATGATCGGATCGCCGAAGTCTGCGATCATATGCGCGCGAATCCCGCCCGGTATTCGGACTACCGCTTCTATCCGTGCATGCCGTATGCGCACAAGTACGCCAATGCGATCACCGACAACGGCATGCTCGGAGCCGTCCGCCAGTTCCTCCCCGAAGAGGGGCTGCTCAACGCGGCGATGCGCGGCGGCAAGTCGTTCGTCAAGAAGGACATCGAGGGCATCATCACGCTGCTCATCGATGCGGAGATGAAGATGTTCCAGGGCCTGCGGACTCCGGTCATCTTCCTGCAGAACGTCGTCGTGGATCTGATGCTCGGGCTCGGGTTCGATGAGGCGTTCGCGATCTTCGATCGGCATGTCCGGGAGCGCTATGGCGCCGAGCCGGGATTCATCACGATGAATCTTCCGCTGCTGCTCGATGCGCTCGACCGCGTCGGGGTCTCCAACCCGATCGTCTGCGCGAACATCAACGAGATCGGCTTCCGCATGTCCGGTGGGATCGACGCATACGAGCAGGCGCTGCGCGACCGTCCGTTCCGACCGGTCGCGATGTCGGTCTTCGCATCCGGAGCGATCCCGCCGCAGCGCGCATTGGAGTGGATCCACGGCCACGCGAACGTCGAGTCGATCGTCTTCGGGGCCTCCTCACGCGGGTCCATCGCGAGCACGACGAGCATTGTCAGGGAGCTTTGGGGCAGGGACCTCTACACTGGGGCCTGATTCCCGTACATTCAGGATGCATCGAGGGGGCTCGGCAGGCATCCGCAAGCCCCAGGAGACCTGGAGAGCTCGCGTCGCACATGCGACCTCTCCTCCCCCTCGATATGAAGAACACGACTGCACCCACTCGTTCCACCGCCCGCATCCTGGTCGCCGTCTTCGCCGCTCTCGCCGCTCTCGCGGTGCTCGCCGCGACTCTGGTCGCTTCACCGCCAGCCCAGGCTGCGACCGCGCCGATGTCGACCGTCGCTTCAGTGATACCGCGACAGTCCATCTGGACGTATCACCACGCGGCCGCGGCTCCGCCCTCGAACTGGAAGACGGTGGCCCCATCGTGGCCGACCGGCCGCGCCCCGTTCGGCAAGGGTGTTCGCCTCGGCCCTGTCGGCACGATGATCCCCGCCCCCTCGACATCCCCGCTGTCCGCGTACTTCCGTAAGTCCTTCACGCTGACGTCCGACCTGCCGGAATGGATGTGGTTGAACACCTGGGCGGACGACGGCATCGTCGTCTGGGTGAACGGCGTGGAGGTCGGCCGCAAGAACGCTCCTGCAGGACAGGTCGGCCAGAACTCCTACGCGACGCAGGCTCCCTCGACCGACAGCGCCAAGAGTTCGCCCGTGACGTTCACGATTCCGTCGTCCGTGCTGAGGGAGGGCGGCAACACCATCGCGGTGCAGGTCCTGTTCAACTGGCGCAGAACACCGAACGTCAGCTTCGATGCTCATCTGGTCCGCAAGGACACCATCACGACGACGCCCCCGGTGACCCCCGTCCCCGAAGTTCCCGAAGTCCCCGAGGGGCCTGAGGTCAAGCCTCCGTCCGGCGGCGACGTGGCGGGCTGGGGCGCGCCGACCTGGCGCGACGAGTTCTCGCACGTCGATCCCTCGACCGGGGCTCCGGCCGTGGACGCGACGAAGTGGAACGTACGCGGGCGGGACGACCTCGGACTGCTCTTCGACGCAGCGGTGGTCGAACGCGATCAGGTCAGCACCGACGACTCCGGCATCCTCCACATCCGGGCGGACTGGTTGCCGCAGGCCGAGAAGCGGCCGGCGGCGCAGAGCGGGCCGACCGATCTGTGGCATACGACGGGATACCTCGACCAGCGCAGGCTTCAGACGGGCGATGTCGCCATGAGCCAGCGATACGGTCGCTGGGAGATCCGCGCCAAGACGCCCACCGGCGAGAACAGCCGAGGGTCGCTCGCCGCCTTCTGGCTGCGCAACTCCCAGTCGGGCGAGATCGACATCATGGAAGCCTGGGGGCGCGGCGGGACGATGCCAGCCGAGTATGACACCTGGCTCAGGGACACCGCCGCCACGACCGTCCACACGAAGACAGACGGCACGGGCCGGAAGTCGGTGTGGCGTCATCGCGAGCAGGGCGCCGCCACCGTGCCGTGGGATGGTTTCCACGTGTACGCCTTCGAGCTGACGCCGACCTACGCCGCGACCTTCGTCGATGGGGTCGAGGTCATGCGCGTCACACCGGCCACATATCCGGACCTGTGGGACCCGAACTACTTCGGGACGCCCCTGCACATGCGACTCAACCTGCATGTCGGCCCCTCAGCGACCTACTGGGGTCTTCCCGATCCCGCCAGGCGCTCGCTGACGCAGGATCTCGACTTCCAGGTCGATTACGTCAGGGTGTGGAGCTACGACGGCAACTGATCGCGTTCAGCGACGGTGCGTCGCCGAGACCGGTCCCGGCGTGCCGTCGTCCGTGCCGCTCGGTTCGCCGATCGAGTCGTCTTCCTCCGTCGGACCAGGCGCCTCCGCGCCGTCCGGCAGCGGGGGCGCCTCGTTCGGCGCGCCTTCGGGCTTCGCGCGCTTGTACGCGCTCCCCGGCCCACTGCGGACACGTGATGCGATCAGAGCGGCGATGGCTCCGACGAGGATGCCGAGAAAGAGTCCAGCGGCCACGAAGACGAGGATCGATGGTCGATTCGACTGCTGCGGCGCATCTGCCGGAGTCACGAGGGTGCCCGAGTAGAAGGGGGTCGCAGTGAGGCGCGCCTGCTGATCCAGCAGCGCCTGAAGCTGAAGCTCGGTCGCGGCCCGCTCGCTGCTGCCGGGCGCCTGACTCTCCGCCAGGGTCTGCAGCTGCTGGATGGAGACGCTGAGCTCCTCGGTCGTCTGCTCGACCACCGAACGCGCATTCTCCGTGCGCTGTTCGCCGTATGCCGTCGCCAGGGCGTTCGCGCGCTCCGCGGCGAGATCGGGTGTGTTCGCGGTCACCTGGAAGAGGAGGACCTGCGAGTTCCGCGGAACCTCGATCGTCGTGTTCGCTCGCAGCCCCTCCACCGTCGTGTCGTCCAGCCCCTCCACTGCTCGGGTCAAGACGGACGTCGAGGTGGCCACGACCCGTTCGGTCTCCATGTTGACCGTGTTGAAGCTGGAGCCGGAGGACAGCACGCTGATCGGCTCTACGGTGTGCTGAGCCTCCGCGGTGTACTTCTGCGGATAGATGAGGAACACTCCGACACCGGCGACCGTGAACAGGACGATCGTGCCGACCAGGACGATCCACGACTGCATGATGCCGCGATAGAGATCTTCCAGTGTCCAATGTGTCGCCAAGACGTTCCCCCAGTCCGGGCGCGCGGCCTCACCGCGCGTCCACCGACGTCATCCTACAAGCGAAGACCGGATCCGCACCGTGAAAGCGGTGGGGCGTCAGGTCTCGATCTCCGAGATGACCAGGCGCGCCTTCCCCGCGCTGCCCTCGATGGCCTCCACCTCGACAGCTTCGACGGCGACTTCGCCACGGAGCATGTCATCGAGCTTCCGCTTCGCCCGCGCACCGGCCTCAGCGGCCGTTCCAGGCGCGGTCGGCACGAACCGGATCGTGATCGAGTAGTCCGCGTGCTGCACGACCTGCATCTGCCTGATCTCCCCCGGCGAGTCCAGGAACAGACCGCTCAGCCCCCCGGTCACACGGCGTCCCGACGGTGTGCGGATCACATCCGCGAGCCGTCCCTGCACCGGCGCGATCCGTCCGAAGGACCGGCCGCACACGCAGGGTCCCGCGATCACGCGTGACCGGTCGCCCATCTCGTATCGGACGAGCGGGAAGACTTCATTGCTGTAGTCGGTCACGACGACGGATCCCTCCGCGCCGGCTTCGACGGGTCGCCCGCGCTCATCGACGATGTCGACGCGACGCTGGTCGGCGAGCACATGGAGTCCCTCATGGGCGGCGCATTCGGCGGCGATCCAGGGAATCTCGGCCGAGCGGTACGTGTCGAACACCGGCGCCTCGAACGCCTGTTCCAGCAGCAGGCGTTGTCCGGGCTGCAGCATGGCCGCGGTGACCGACACCGCCGTGGCCGGCAGCGTGCGCCCCGTGCGGACAAGATGCGCCGCCAGCGCCGTCGCCCCCTCGACATAGGCGACGAGCAGGCGGGGACGGATGCGCAGCCACCGCGCGATGAACGCCTCCATCGCTTCATCCGTGATCGATCGCGCGTCCAGAAGGAAGTGCTGCGTCGGCCACCATTGCGCCGCGTACTTCGCGGCCGCCGCCCCGTGCCGCATCTGCCGGTAGATGAACGCCGTGTCGTCCGCCGGGTGGACTCCCCACCACCGGTAGATCCGCCACCACATGGCCGCGGTGGGGGCCGCCGCGTCGTTCCGCACGCGCAGAGGGCTGCCCGTGCTTCCCCCGGTCTCCGACGGCAGAGCGCGGCGCGGGTCGATGGTCGTCGCGAGAACCTCCTCGCCGGCATCGCGCAGCGCCTGCTTGGTGACCATCGGAAGCGCGGAGAAATTGGAGCGCTCCGCGACGTCGACGCGCGCGAATCCCGAGTTCGCGTAGAGGTCGCGATAGAACGGGGACCGATCGAATGCGTGCAGCGCGATACGTGTGCTCGATTCGCCGACGAGATCACCGAGACCCGCAGGGTCCAACGTCTCGTTGCGTACCATCCTCGCGAAAGCACGCCGATCATCGCGCATCAGCAGACGCGTCTTCAGGGCGAAGATCTCTCTCTTCATCGCTCCCCACAAGCCTCGGCCCCGTGCCGATCGCTCCCATCGTAGGCCGTGCAGCTCCTAGAGCTCCCCCGGCTTCATCGCCTCGGCGTCGATCGCCCGGATGATCCGCAGCGTCGCCGTGTCCGGCTTCGGCTCGGCGGCCTCCGCCCCGGCATCCCCGCGCACCCGCGCGCGCTTCGGTGCGTAGACGACTAGCGAATGGAACAGGAATCGCGCGAAGAACGCCACGACGAGCGAGATCGCTGTGGCCAGGACGCTCGAGATGTGCCACGACTCGACCATGAGCGCCATCACCGGGATCCGCAGCGCGGCCTCGACGTTGTTGAAGACGAACGACGCCGCGAAGCGTGCGCCGAGCGAGCGGGCATCCGAGCGCATGTCCGCGAAGACGAAACGCTCCTGCAGCAGGAAGTTGCCGATGATGGTCACCTCTGCGCCGATGATCGCCGCCCAGACGTAGGGCATGCCGGCCGCGGTCAGGATCCACATGATGGCGAGATTCGCGACGGCACCGAGCAGCCCGATGAGGGCGAACAGCGACATCTTGCCGAACCGGAGGCGGGTCAGGTGCGCGACGAACGTCGCGCCCTGGCGCAGGCTCGCCTTGGAGGTCCCGTGCCGGCGCTCCGCGAACTCCATCGGCACCTCGGCGATGCGCACGTCGGAGCGCGCGAGGATCTCGAGCAGGATCTTGAACCCCTGCGGCCTGAGTTCGGCGACGTCGATCCGCCGCCGGTCGACGAGGAAGTAGCCGGTCATCGGATCGGTGCTGCGTGCGAGTCGCCGAGGGAACATCGCCTTGGTCAGCCAGGTCGCAGCTCTCGAGACGCCGAAGCGGACTGTCGTCCCGAGGCCCTGGGAGTCGCCTCCCCCGATGTAGCGCGATGCCGCCACCACGTCGGCTCCCCCCGCGGCGTGCCGATCGAGCATCGCCGGGATGAGCTCGGGCGGATGCTGCAGGTCGCCGTCCATGACGACGCAGATGTCCGCCCCGGCCTCCGCCAGCCCGAGGACGACCGCGCCGCCGAGCCCGCCCGTGTTCTGCTCCCGATGGATCACCCGCACCGGGAGGGAAGCGGATGCCGCGACGTGCTCGACCTCAGCCGCCGTGGCATCGGTGCTGTCGTCGATGACGAGGATCTCGGCCCGCCGGCCCTCGAGCGCCACCCCGACCCGGGACACGAGCTCGGCGATGTTGTCGCGTTCGTTGAAGGTGGGGACGATCACGGTGACGTCGAGTTCCATGTGTCCCCCTCCCCTGCTCGGAATGCCGGCATCCATCGTTTCATGTCCGACCATGCGTTCGCTCCGCGTCGGGAAAGGGGTGCGGGCGGGCGCGCCGATCGCTACACTGAGCGGATACGGCTGTGGGAGCCGTTGACGGCCGTGGGGGCCGTCTTTCTGGGGAATCCGATCTGGGGAGATCATGGGGACGCGTATCGGCTATGCCGCCGGGGCTTTCGACCTGTTCCATGTGGGGCATCTGAATCTGCTCCGCCACGCCAAGCAGCACTGCGATGTGCTCGTCGCCGGGGTGGTGAACGACGAGATGCTCCGAGAGGTGAAGGGCATCGAGGCGCTGATCCCGACCGCGGAGCGCGCCGAGATCGTGCGTCACATCTCGTTCGTCGACGACGTGCACGTCGAGACGACGCCCTCGAAGATGGACGCCTGGCGCGACGTCGGATTCACGCACTTCTTCAAGGGCGACGACTGGCGCGGCACCGAGAAGGGTCTCCGCCTCGAGCGCGAGTTCGAGGCCGTCGGAGTCGAGGTCGTGTACTTCCCGTACACCGCGCACACCTCCAGCACCGCTCTGCGGCGAGCGCTCGACGCCCTCACAGCCGGAGCCGTGCCCGCGCTGGCCGCTCAGCGCTAGCCAAGCGGCAGGGCGCCGCCGTCCGGAGCACTCAGACAGGGCGACTTATCCTGGATGTATGACCACCCCCGCGACTGATTCGATCACCCTGTTCGGCGCCGACTGGTGCCGCGACTGCATCCGCACCAAGAAGCAGCTCGACGAACTCGGCATCGGCTACACCTACATCGACCTCGTGGCCGACCCCTCCGCCGCGGACGTCGCCAAGGAGATCTCCGGGCGCACGAACATCCCCGTCGTCGTCTACCCGGATGCGTCGCACCACGTCGAGCCGTCGAACGCGGACGTCGAGGCGAAGCTCCGCGAACTGTCGCTGATCTGACGCCCGAGGCGGCCGCCGACGCGGCATAGGCTGACAGCACCGGACAGGAAGGCGACGATGGCTTCGACGACGAAGAGCACCGCGACCGAGATCGACCACGACGAGCGCATCGCGCTCGACGGCGCGATCGACGATCTCACCGACGGAGCCCGAACCTGGTCGCACCTGTCGGTCGCGCAGCGCGTGACCCTGCTGCGCGCCGTGCGCGCCGCCGTCGCGGCATCCGCCGACGAGTGGGCGAACACGGCATCCGACTCGAAAGGCCTTCCCGGCGGCCATCCGCTGCGCGGCGAGGAGTGGCTGAGCGGGCCCTACAGCACCCTCGGCGCTCTGGATGCCTATATCGAGACGCTCACGCGCATCGCGGACGGGCGCAACCCGCTCCAGGACGTTCGGGTCGACCGCGCTCCTGGCGGGCGCACCCGAGTGCACGCCTTCCCTCTCACCGGTGCCGACAGGCTGCTGCTCGCAGGGTTCACGGGCGAGGTGTGGCTCGAGCCCGGTATCACGCCCCGTCAGGTGCGCGCCGGCGCCGGTCTCGCGCAGCGCACGCCGCAGGAATCCGGTGGCGTCGGCCTCGTGCTGGGTGCCGGCAACATCACGTCGATCCCCGTCCTCGACGTGCTCTACGAGCTGCTCGCGCACAACCGCGTCTCGCTCCTCAAGGTGAACCCGACCCAGGACGCGCTGGTGCCTGTCTTCGAGCACGCGCTGGCCGCACTGATCGAACCCGGCTTCCTGCGCATCGTCCGCGGTGGACCGGCCGTCGGCTCGTACCTCACCGCGCACAAGAGCATCGAGCACGTCCACATCACCGGGTCGGCTGCGACGTTCGACGCGATCGTCTGGGGTCGGGATGCCGCAGGCAAGCGCCGCCGCCGCGAGAACCGCCCGCTGCTGAAGAAGCCCATCACCGCAGAGCTCGGCGGAGTCTCCCCCATCATCGTCGTCCCCGGCGAGTGGTCGGATGCCGACGTCACGTTCCATGCCGAGCACATCGCGACCATGCGCCTGCAGAACAGCGGCCACAACTGCATCGCCGGGCAGGTCGTGATCCTGTCGCACGACTGGGCTCAGCGCGAGCAGTTCCTCACCGCGCTGCGGCACGCCTACGCGAAGGCGCCGGAGCGGCCGACCTGGTATCCGGGGTCGGCTTCCCGGATGGAGCAGGCCGCGAGCGACTATCCGGATGCCCTCGCGCTCGGTGACCGGCTCCTCGTGGAGATCGGCGATTCCGACGACGCGGAGCCCCTCCTGTCGACGGAGTACTTCGCGCCTGTCCTCGGCGTCGTCGAGGTCGACGGGCTCGGTCAGGATTTCGTGGATGCCGCGGTGCAGCACGCCAACGAGAAGCTGCAGGGGACGCTCGGCGCCAACGTGCTCGTGGACCCCGCCACCGAGCGCGCGCTCGGCTCCGGATTCGAGCGCGCCATCACGGCCCTGCGTTACGGCTCGATCGCCATCAACGCCTGGACGGCCTTCGGGTTCATCACCCCGACGCTCACCTGGGGCGCCTTCCCCGGCGGCACCGTGCAGGACGTCGGCAGCGGCATCGGCATCGTCCACAACGCGCTGCTGCTGGACGGCGTGGAGCGCTCGATCGTCCGCGGCCCCTTCCGCCCGTTCCCTCGGTCGCTGCCGTGGGTCAGCGGCGGCGGCCGCTTCACGATCCTGCCGAAGCCGCCCTGGTTCGTCACGTCGCGGACCGGGGCGCAGGTGTCCGAGGGACTGACGCGCTTCCGCGCCACCGGGTCCGTCTCCGGTCTCCTGCGGACGCTGCTGCAGGCTCTGCGGGCCTAGTCGTCGGCGAAGAGGTCGGTCGCGTCCCGCAGCGCCTGCTGGATGCCGGGCTCGGATGCTGCGTGACCGGCGTCGTCGACGATCACGAACTCGGCCTCGGGCCATGCCCGATGCAGGTCCCACGCGGTCATCATCGGCGTGCACACGTCGTAGCGCCCCTGCACGATCACGGCGGGGATGTGGCGGATCGCGTCGATGCCGTCGATCAGCTGCCCCTCGGCGAACCATCCGCGGTTCACGAAGAAGTGGTTCTCGATCCGCGCGAACGCCACTGCGGCATCCGGCTCCGTCATGCGCGCGACGGTGTCCGCGTCCGGGCGGAGGGTGATCGCCCTGGACTCCCAGCCGCTCCACGCCACCGCGGCGGGGACGTGCACCTCGGGATCAGGGTCGGCGAGCCTGCGGTGATACGCCTCGATCATGCGGTTGCGCTCCAGCACGGGGATGGGGGCGATGAAGTCCTCCCAGAGATCGGGGAACAGTGCGGCCGCTCCCCCTTCGTAGAACCACTCGAGCTCGATGCGGCGCAGCGTGAAGATGCCGCGGAGGATCAGTTCGGTCACAGCATCCGGATGCGCCTGGGCATAGGCGAGTGCGAGCGCGCTGCCCCACGATCCGCCGAACACCTGCCACCGGTCGATGCCGAGGTTCCTGCGCAGCAGCTCGATGTCCGCGATGAGGTGCGCCGTGGTGTTGAAGCGCATGTCGATGTCCGGCGTGCTCGCGTGCGGCGTGCTGCGCCCGCAGCCGCGCTGGTCGAACAGCACGATGCGATACTTCTCCGGATCGAAGAATCGCCGGTGCCAGTCCGACGTGCCTCCGCCGGGCCCGCCGTGCAGGAAGACCACCGGCTTGCCGTCGGGGTTGCCGCTGACCTCCCAGGCGATGCGCTGGCCGTCGCCGACGATCAGCATGCCGCTGTCGTACGGCTCGATGGGCGGATACAGTGCATCCAGGTTCATCGTCTGCGACCCCCCGGTCCTCGAACGTCCACTGCGTTTCACGCTACCGCGTGGGCTACCCGGCTTCGAGCTGGCTGTCCGGCACGGCGAATGTGTCGCACACACCGAGACCGCTCTCGTACCCGTTCGCGAACCAGAACTGGCGCTGCGCGCTGGAACCGTGGGTGAACGATTCGGGGTTCGAGAAACCGGACATCTCCTGGATGTGGTCGTCGCCGACGACGAGAGCCGCGTTGAGGGCATCCTCGAGCTGTGTCTCGGTGGGCGTCTCCAGGTACGGATCGCCGTCCGCGTCGGTCGCCTCGGTCATGTCCCCGATCCAGGCGCCGGCGTAGCAGTCGGCCTGCAGCTCCATCCGGACGCCGTTGCTGGCGGGCCCCGTGCCGTTGTTCGGGTACTCCGCCATGGTGCCGGTGGTGTTCTGGATGTGGTGGCCCCACTCGTGACCGACGATGTAGAGCTGGGCCAGGTCGCCGGCTGAGGCGCCGAACTGCTGCTGCATGACGGCGAAGAAGGTGGGGTCGATGTAGACAGTGGCATCCGCAGGGCAGTAGAACGGTCCGACCGCGTTGGATGCCGTGCCGCACGCCGTCGAGGTCTGCCCGTCCACGACGATCATCCCCGGCTCCGTGTAGCCGTCGAGCTGCCCGCTCCAGTACTCGTCCAGCGCGACCTGCGAACCCGCGATCCGGCACTCGACCTTCGCGTTGGCATCCGCACCGGAGTCGCATTCGTCCAGCGTCCCCTCCGACGAGGACGAGCCCTGATCGCCGGTACCGCCGCCGAGGAACGGCGACAGGTCGATCTCGCCGCCGGAGAGCAGGCTGACGACGAGCACGGCGATCGCGCCGAGTCCCACCACTCCCCCGCCCGCGACGGCTGCTGTCCGGCCACGGCGCCTGGTGCGGTGGCCCGAGATGTCGGCATCCGGGTTGAACGTCATGGAAACGAGGGTAGCGCGCGGCGTAGTCTCGGGACATGACCACCACGATCACCATCACGGGTGCCGGAGGCCAGATCGGCTACGCCCTGCTGTTCCGCATCGCCGCCGGAGATCTGCTCGGACCGGAGGAGAAGGTCCGGTTGCGGCTGCTGGAGATCCCACAGGGGCTGAAGTCCGCCGAGGGCGCGGCGCTGGAGCTGCAGGACGGCGCGTTCGGACTGCTTGAGGACGTCGAAGTGACGGATGCCGCCGACACCGCCTTCGCGGGATGCGACCTCGCACTGCTGGTCGGCGCACGCCCCCGCGGCCCCGGCATGGAGCGCGGCGACCTGCTCGCGGCGAACGCCGGGATCTTCGGACCCCAGGGCGTCGCGATCGCCGAGAACGCGGCACCGGGTGTGCGGGTCACGGTGGTCGGCAATCCGGCGAACACCAACGCGCTGATCGCCGCGGCATCCGCTGAGGGAGTGCCTGCCGAACGGTTCACGGCGCTGACCCGGCTGGACGAGAACCGCGCCAGGGCGCAGCTCGCGCTCGCCCTCGGCGCGCCGGTCTCGGACGTGCGGCGCGTCCCGATCTGGGGCAACCATTCCGCCACGCAGTTCCCCGACGTCTCGCACGCCACAGTCGCCGGTCGACCGGCATCCGAGGCGCTGGCGGAGCGGTTCGACGACGTGACGGGGTGGCTCGAGTCGAGCTTCATCCCGCGGGTCGCGAAGCGCGGGGCGGAGATCATCGAGGTGCGCGGGTCCTCCTCGGTGGCCTCTGCCGCCAATGCGACGATCGATCACGTGCGCGACTGGGTCCACGGCACCGACGACTGGACAAGCGCCGGGGTGGTCTCGCACGGCGAGTACGGCGTTCCGGACGGGCTGATCTGCTCTTTCCCGGTGCGTTCGATCGACGGCCAGTGGCAGATCGTGGACGGCCTGGAACCGGATGCCTGGGCGCAGGCCCGCATCGACGCGTCGGTCGCCGAGCTCGTCGAAGAGCGGGAGGCGGTCCGCGCGCTCGGTCTGGTGTGAGGCGCCGCGCCGGCAGGGCAGAATGGAAGCGGAGGTGCAACGATGAGCGATCTGACAGACCTGACGACGGGTGCGATGCACATCGGCGGTGCGCTGACGAGTCCGGTGCACCTGCCGCACGCGGCGGCGGAGTGCCCGAAGTGCTTCACCGAGCTGCAGCAGAACCATGACTGGTGGCATGCACGCCCCCGAGGATCCCGCCTGGTCGGTCTGGTCGTCGCCCGCGACGGGATGCCGTCTGTGGTGACCCAGCGCGATGAACTGACCCGCTTCGGGGTTCCGATCGAAGGCTTCCGGCATCCGGCCCCCGACATCCTGGAGAGCTGGAGCGATCGCCTCGCGCGCTTCATCTCGACGCTGAACAAGGGCGACGTCCTCGTCGTCGCGAACGTGCACGCCCTGGGGCGCGACCGTGAGGAGGAGGCCCGCACCGTCGCGGACCTGCGCCAGCGCGGCATCATGGTGAAGGTGCTCAGCCAGGATTCGCGGCACCTCGCCGACGCCATGCGCTGACGCGCGGCGGAGTCAGAACGTACGCGCCTCGCGCCCGAGCCGCGTCGCCGCGGCGACGATCGTCTCGGCATCCGACGCCGGCACGACGACCAGCGGGTAGGCATCGGAATCCTCTTCGAGGTAGACGACGCGCAGGCTGTGCGGGGCGAGCAGCGCATCCGCCGCGGCGACGGCGGCACTCAGGTCGCCGTCCACGTCGGCGACGGGGTCGAGATCGACGCCCGTGCGGGCGACACGCGCGAGCCCGGCTAGTGCCTCGGCCAGTTCGACGCCGGTGTCCTTCCAATCCATGTAGGCGAGCGCTCCGGCCTCGTCCAGCCCGTCGATGACCACGAGCCAGGGATCGACGTCCGCGGGTTCCTCGATGCCGCGGTCGACGAGGTCGCGCTCATGCGCGGAGAAGTAGGCCGCAGGATCCGAGGCCGCGAGGCCGACCGAAGCGATCAGCTCCGGATCGTCATCGAGCAGTCGGGCGAGGCGGGTCCAGACGTCTGCTTCGGTCATGCCGACAATCCTGCCACGCGGCGATCACGAGTCGGCGGCGAGGCGCGCCCCGTGCAGGGCGATCACCTCGGACCATGACCATCGGAGATCCGGCTTCGGCGGGATCGGACGGCTGCGCTTGCGTCGCGAGGCCTGTTCGGAGAGACGTTCCGACAGCCACGGCGCCGGGACGAGGTGCAGGGCCAGCGACATCGTGCCGGCCTCCGCATCTCCCGCGTGCACCAGCGCGTGACCGATCTCTTCGGAATACATCCAGTAGTCGACGCGGGTGGCGCCGCCGTCGCGAAGCGCAACCGCATACGGCCGGATGCCGTCGAAGGGCGGGTCTTCGAGATCGAGCCGACTCCACGCGCGGCCCACGTACGCGGCGTAGCTCAGCATCGTGTCGGTGAACGCGGCGATCTCCTCCGGCGATGCGCCGGATCCCTCAGGGCTGCCCAGCCACGCCAACGGGATGATCCGGACGGGCCCGCGCACGAGCACGGGCGTCTCGGGACCGACCCAGCCATCCGTCCGGGCCTCGAACGCGGCCTCCTGGGTGCCCGTGCTCGTCACGAAGATGCGCCCCTCGTACGGCAGAACGCCGCCCGCCACGAGCGAAGCCGGCCCGAAGGCCGTGGACGCGGTCCTGCGCAGGTCCATGTCGAAGCCCATGTCTCACTCCGATTCGTGCTCGGTGCGGGTGAATTCCACGACGTCCGCCCAGGACCAGCCGAGATCGAGAGGTGCACCCGCTGCCTTCTTCCGCCGCTGCCCCTCCTTCACCCAGTGCGTGGGGACGACGTGCAGCGCCATCTGGGTCGACGGCTCCGGGTCGGCGCTGCGATGGAGGATACGCACCACTGCGACATCCCCGAACGCCCACCAGCTCGCGCTCGTCGCGCCCGTGCGCGTCAGCTCCGCCGTATAGCGGGACTTCTCGTCCCGGGGGGACTCGGCGCCGTGCTGCGCTCGGAGCTCGAGAGCGATCGGCCAGCCGTGCTGGTGTTCAGCAGCCGTTCCGATCTGGGCGAACAGGGTGCTGGCGCGGTCGGCGGCATGCGGGTACTCGCTCCCGTCGATATCCGGGTGCGCGGGAGTCCAGGACAGAGGCACGATCCAGGCGTCGCCCCGCGAGAACACCAGCACGTCGTCGGCCAGCCACTGATCGCGGCGCTCCACGGGCGCTTTCGGCTCAGCGAGACGGGACACGATCGCGTCGAGGACGGCTGCGGCGCTCACCGGGAGAGCGGCTCCCGTTCCGATCGAACGGGGCGCGAAGTCCACCGAACGACGGCTCCCGAGATGGTCGGTACGTGCAGCGCCGGTGCGCCGTGCCTCGGCGATCTGCCGCAGTCGTCGCAACACGTGCCACATCGCGGCCGTCTCGTCGGTGAACATGCGGACCGTCGATCCGATCGCGTGTTCGTGTTCATCCAGCACATGCACGGTCCAACGCGCCCCCGCGTGGTCGACGACCACAGCATCGCCTCGACGGAAGCCGGCGCCGTCGATGATCGGCGTGTCGAGGTTCTCGGTACGCACCACGTGCAGAAGCTCATCGACGTCCATGCTCACCGTCTTCCTCTCGGCCGGATGCGTCGCTGTCGAGTGCGACCACCTCGGCCCAAGACCAGCGCACGTCGATGCCGGCCGCGCTCGGACCGGCGTGGCGTTCGGACACCCACCCGGCGGGGATGACGTGCACCGCCAAAGAGGCGTCGCACGTGTCCTGTGCCCCGGCCCAGACGAGCGTGACGCCGATGGCGGACGAGTACACCCAGCACTCCACCCGGGTGGCACCGGCACCGCGAAGCGCCGCCGTGTACGAACCGATGCCGTCCGGACGGTCCGCCGACAGGTCCAGCAGCGTCCATGGTCCTGCCCGATGCAGGGCGGCACCCTGGACGTGCGATGCGAAAGCGGCGATGTACGCGGGTTCCGCATACGGGTTGTAGACCGCAGCATCGCCCCACCAGGCGAGGGGGAGGATCTTCGCCTCACCACGGACCAGAATCGGGATGCCCGGAGCCAGCCACCCGTCGCGGGCTGCTTCGAGCGCTCCGGGCGGCAGCGCGTGCGATCGGATCATCAGATCCCTCGCGGTCGCCGGAAGGATCGCTCCTGCGGTCGGCGAATCCGGACCGAACGGGCTCGAATCACTCATCACGCGTCACCACGGGAGTCCCGGTGGGTTCGTCAGCACGATCGCTTCCGTCGGGCGGAGTCATGCGAACCTCGGCCGCAGGTCGTCGCGGATCGTGCCGAGGGTCGCTGGCGTCACCTGCCAGCGGGTGGCATCGGTGTCCTCGAACGTGATCTCGTAGTTCCCGGTCGCGCGATCGAACTGCACCAGCATCTTCACGGGACGTGCATCTTCGGGCGGGAAGGACGACTCCAGGTAAGCGTTCACCGCCGGCTCGATGAGCGTCGGTCGCGCGGATGTGGCGGCCGGTGCGCCATCTTCGGAGTACGCGTACCCGTAGGAGCCGCTGAGCTGTCCGCCGCCGAACTCCAGAACCATGGCGAGTGCCGCCCAGTCGTCACCGATTCTGCGCATGTTCTCGACGAGCGATCGAACGAGACCGACGGCGGGGTCCGTGGACATGAGTGCTCCTGCTGGTTCGGACACAAGACAGGGGCAGTTTAGCCCTGCGGCGAGTTCCGGGCTGACCTGCGACCCCTCAAGAGAATGACTCGCCAGCGTGGGACCTGTCTGCGTGTGTGAGGACCAGGCGCTCGTTGAGCGGGTTGATCACGACATCGACGATCATCGCGGCCGTTGCCCTCCCACTCTGCCGATACCCTTCGACCAGAGCGACGCCTCGCGGTACGTCCTCAGTACGCGCGTTCACGTGGTCCACCGGAGTTCCGAAAGTTCCGGCGCTCGCCCAGCTGGAGAACCACAGCTCGACATGATCGGATCGAGCCACCGCATCCGATCATCGCGGCCGTTGCCCTCCCACTCCGGACTCTTCGCAGCAATCGAGGCATCACCCGTGCTGATCAGAAACTTGCCATCGCGCTCGGACACCACTCGTTGCGGCCCTCCCTCGCTCAGCGAATGACAATTCAACGCCGTTGAGCACCCCGAAGAGGCCACGAGGGTGCAGACCTTCGGTCATCGCGACACCGGGTCTGCGTTCTCAGCTGCCGAGGAGTTCGGCGGGGAACCGCGTCACGCTGAAGTAATCCGGCACCGTGCCCGGCGCAGGAGCGAGCACCCCGGCATCCAGAACCCGACCGAACGGCACCTGACCGATCCGCCCATCCGCGGCGTTGAGCACCAGGAACTGCGCACGCGGCACCACCGACACGGCCCCCTCGGTCACCGACGCATACGTGACGTACTCACCCGTCGCATCCGCCGCGAGCACCAGCTCCGCGACGAACACGTCACTGCCCGCCGCCGCATAGCTCTCCTGAACGACCGTCCGTGCGGCACCGTACTGCACACTGTCCCAGCGCTTGCCGAGCCGCGACACCTCAGCGGACACGGCCTCTGGCCACTCGAACGGCACCCACCCGCTCTCCGAACGCACCAACGCCGTCACCGACACCGTGTGAGACGACTGCGCCAGCACCCGCTCCACCGCACGAGCCGCAGACACCAACGACCCCGGATCCTCCGCGAATCCCAGCACCACCGTCCCGGCATCCGGAACCACGATCACCGGAGTCGCGCCCTCCCGGAACCGGGAGACAGCTCCAGGATCGCGCAACGAGGCCGCAGCGAACGACACCCCCGAAATCACCAGCGCTTCCTCGAACGCGTCCACCGATGCCTCGACCTGCGCCCTGTTCCGCGCAGCCTCCACGACCACGGCCTCCATGTCGACGCCCCAGTCATCCAGCATCCGAACCGTCACCGGGACGTCCGCTGAGGGCAGGTCCAGCACCGCTCCCACGAAATAGTCCGCGACCACAGGAACCGCGGCATCGATCCCCGCCTCAGCCCCCTGCAGCGCCAGCACCTGCCCACGGATCTGGAACGGAACCAACCCCACCGGACGCGCCGTCAGCAACGACGACGCCTCACCGAGAGAGCCCGGAATCACCACCTGCTCAGCCATACCCACCCCGACTCACACACCCACGAGATCACGCGGATAGAACTCATTCTCCCGGAACGACGCGTCATCGATCCCGAGCGCCTTCACCACGCCCGCCACCTCGAACGCCCAATAGCCCCAGTACTTCCGCTTGCCGAGCATCGTGTGGCCGCCCCAGCCCCACGTGTTCTTCCACACGGAATACCAGTCGTCCAGATACCGCCCGACCGCCCCAGGATCGGCGGTTTCCAAAGCGTCACCCAAAGCGCGTGTCCCCGGGAAGGCGAAATCCGCGCCGACGGGATGATCTGCCCGACGAGTAGCGATCAAACCGTCGATCAATCGGTCATTCCACGAGAGTCGCACAGCCTCGGACGCCCGCTCGAAAGTCGCCTCATCGACATCGAAGGCCAGGGCGAGCGAGACCAGCCACAACGCCTGCCTGTACCGGTCCTTGTCCCCGCCGAACGCGTAACGCGATGACCGGGTCTTATCCGACAGCTCCCGCTGTGCGAGATCGAGAACCTGCTCCGCCTTCTCAAGGAGAACATCGAACTCCGCACGCAGTTCCTCGGCCGTCGCTCCGGCGGAATACAGCGCGCTGAAACGCGCCCAGCGGATGCGCATCGCGTCATCGGCGGCAAGCGCGCGGTCTTCAGGGAACGGCCACTCAGAATCCGGCAACGCCAGTTCCTCGTCATCCGAACGGATGAAAGCGCTGAGGTGGTCGACGACGCCCCCGAAGTATGACGCGTCGGCTCTCGCATCACGCAGGTTCGCGCTGAAGCCGTTCCCCCCGCCGGTCATGCTGGCTCCAGCTCGTTGGTCGTGCCACGGACGTCGGCGAGTTCCGAGCGGGGCACAACACGCCAGACGAGCCCGGGCTCGAGCGCCACCGCGCCCGCACCCGCCTGTGAGGCATCACCCGCGAGCACGATCGCCGCCTCCTGAGCGTTGGACTGGACGATGTGAGCCGGGACGCCGTTCCAGGTGGCGACGAACGAGACCTCGAAAAGGCGCTCACAGGCGTCGGCTGCGACAACACGACGGAAGACGTGCGGCCGGGTCTGCTCGAATCCATCCGGAGGCTCGGCCCCCGTCGCCACGAGTTCCACATGCTCGCGATCCACCCACGACGCGACGTACTCGGCCCCGTTCCAGACAACACGCGGCCCCGACACCATGGACGGCGGCGCGTAGACACCCGTCGACCGCCAGCCGAACGCAGGTCCCGCATAGGCAGAGACCAACTCCTGCCGCCCATCAGCATGAATCCGCCACAACTCCGCGCCGTTCGGCACTTCGGTCGGCGCGATATCCCACACCGGCACAAGGCCGCCCGCTCCCGGAAGAAACCCCTTCCCGAAGCCCGCTGCCGCCGACACCGAGCCAGGCGCGGGGACCGAAACACGCGACACGGGGGACGGCTCGAAACGCATGACATCGACGAAGTCCGTCCGGGCGTTGCTCAGACCGTACGCGGACAGAACATCGCCCGAGGTGCGCCAGGCGAGCGCATCCGCGATCCGTACCGCCGGCCCTGCCAGCAGTGCCGATCCCTGCCGCACATACGCCTCCATGAGAGTCGGCCAGATCAGCTTCTGCATCGGGGTCATCGCCATACCTCCATCATGCCCTGGGCAGCTTTACCTCATGGGATTCAACCGTCACCGGCAAGCCCGACGGATCGATCCACCGCATCCAATCATCGCGGAAGTTGCCGTCCCACTCAGCGCTCTTCGCTGCAACAGCGGAATCACCCGTGCTGATCAGGAACTTACCGTCGCGTTCGGACACCACTCGATAGCGAACACCCTCGAAGACGACGAACCAATCCCATTGTCGGAGATCCTCGACTTCCGAAATCGGGATCGACACGATGCCCGGCGTCTTCCGATAGCCTTCCACCAGCGTGACGCCCTGCGGTACGTCCTCAGTACGCGCGTTCACGTGGTCTACCGGCGTTCCGAAAGTTCCGGCGCTCGCCCAGCTGTAGAACCGCAGCTCGACATCGTCGACGATCCCGAACAGCCCTCGAGGGTGCAGCTCCGATTCCGTCATCGTGACGCTGGCGAGACATTCGCGACGGCCTGCCAGGATCCGTTCCGGTCGAGAACGCCCAGGAGGCGATAGATGCCGTTCGGCGTGACCTCCCACATCTCAGCTCCGGGACGCATCTGCGACGCGCCCGGCTCCTTGAACTCGGGTACGACGTTTCCGTCGGACACGGGGAGACCCGACGCGGTCATCCCGTTGCCCGTGAACGGATAACCGCCGTTGAACGAGGAGCCCGGTTGCATGACAGCGTCGAACGGAACATTCAGAGCGACATCGTCTTCATGCTGATACCGAATCATCTGCGCGTGAATCGGCTCATCGAACGGATTGTTGAACGTCGTCCCCGGATAATCGAGACGCAACCCTGCGTACACAGCCTCCGAGTCGTGGAAGTGCAGGACATCCTGCAGCCGGGTCACGAAGCCTGCGACCGAGTCATCGTCGTATGCGTACGTCCCGTTCAGACGGGCGAAATCCTCACCAGGAGGCAAGACCTTCTGGAATACGGTGTCTCCGTCATAGTGGACCGCCATGCGCATGTCATGCAGGAACGCGCGATCAGCGGGACTCAGAGCCTCGGTGGGCACGTCGATGAGACGCGCGAGGTCGTCCATCGTCCGCCCTTCTGGGAGTGCCGCAGCGAGCTCGTCATATGCCGAACTCAGTCCGTCGAGCTGTTCAGGCGCCCAGCGCGTCTCGTACGTGCTGCCGTCAGCGAGTGTGTATTCGCGTCCGGGAGGGGTACCACCCTGGCCGCCGACATCGTCGCCGCTGTCGCCGCCGTTTCCGGTCGTTTCCGGGTCCTGGACGCTGTCGTTGACCGCGTCGGCGTCCGACAGCGGCGCCTCGCTCGAGCCATCGACAGGATCGGCCGTCGCCTCGGCCCCATCGACGTGCGTCTCCGCGGTCAGCGGCGCCTCGGCCCCAGGAGTATCCCGGTTCTGGGGCGACGATGCGTCCGGCGAGGCGGGTGACTGGGGGCCATCCGCGGTCGCGAAATGAGCCCCGGTGTCTCTCACCACATAGCCGCTGTTATCGAGCTGGCGCACGGTGACGTCGCCGTTGGGCATCACGCGCACGACACCGGCGTCGAGATCGCCGCGGCGCAATGCCGTCCTGACATCCGCGCGCAGTTCAGGAGAGACGTCGCCCAACGCTGCGTCCAACCGGGCCCGGATCCAGGGACGGCTCATCTGTCGTCCGTCGAGCGTGTCGCCCAGTCGAGCCGTGTTGTACTTCGCCTCGATGACGGCGAACTCGGTGTTCCCGTCGGCGTCGGTGCGCGAGTAGATGCCGTCCACACCGTTCGCATTGGTGGCGTGCGAACCGTCGGCGCCGTCGTCGATGCGCGTCCAGCCCTGCGCCTCCATGTAGGCCTGCGCGTGCAGCTCGCCGAACTCACCCTTGCGGTGGTTCAGCGGAACATCCGAGTCCGCATTGTGCGCGGCGTCCCAGTCCTTGAACGAAAGCGTGTTGCCGTCCGCGTCCACCAGCGTCTGCACGCGCGGGTTCGGGGACGCTGCGCCAGCAGCAGGATCGGCGGGCGGTGTCGCGGCATCAGCGTCAGCGTCGCCGGTCGTGTCCGCGCCGTCACCGGCATCCGCTCCGTCGCCCGTCCCATCCGCAACCGGCTCGTCGACACGGATCTCGGTGGAGCCGTCCGGCGCAGCGGTATCCGGCAGCAGGCCGCCTGGTTCACTCGAGGACGTACCGCCATCGGATCCCGAACCACCCGCGCCGGCCGGCGGCTCGACCGCGCCGGCACCGGTGTTCGTGCCTGAGCCACCGTTCGCACTGCCGTCGCTGCCATCCGGACCGTTCTGCTGCGAACCGTCGCTTGCGGCACCGTCATCGCCGGCGCTCTGCTCGGGAGTCGAGTTCGACGGCGCGTCGTCCGCAGTGCCGCTCTGGCCGGGGCCGTCATTCGCCGTGCCATCGCCACCAGGACCGTCGTTGCCCGGTGCGGTCTGCTGCGGACCGTCGTTCACAGGCCCATCGTTCACAGGACCGTCGTTCACAGGACCGTCGTTCACAGGACCGTCCTTCACAGGCCCATCGTTCACAGGACCGTCGGCACCAGGACCGTCGTTGCTCGAGCCGCTGTTCTCCGGCGTGACGACGATCTCCTGCTCCGCAGGCGCTTCGCCGTGGTTGCTCTGAGCTCCGCCGCCGTCGCCACCGCTGCTGCTGACGTCGCCGCCCTGACCCGACGGGCCGTCGAACTCCGCACGCGGAGCCGCGCCGTCCACCGAGCTGCTGTTCGCCGCGTTGCCCGCGCCGGTCGGGATGCCCGAAGCATCCACGTCGACGCCGCTTCCACCTCCGGACGACGACGACGCACCCGGGCCACGACGCCCGGGCAGGCGGGCCGACATGGCCACACCGAGCCCCGCGCCCATCGCGATCGAACCGGGGGTGATGTCTTCGCCGCGGACACCGGAGTCCACGACGGTGCCACCCGCGCCGCCGGCACCGTTGCTGAGCGCCCGCACGAGGAATCGCTCACCCGCCTTGCCGAACGGAGCAGTGATGGCCGACGTGATCGACCCACCGGCCAGACCAGACGTGAACGCGGCGAGGTAGTTCGCGTCGCCGCCCTGCACCGACTCGGCGAGCACGGTCGATGCCGTGCCGGAGACGAGCTCGATGCCGACGCGGGTGAGCTTGGGGAACGCCGCACCCGCGGCGCGCATTCCGGCGACGATCGCCCGCAGCCGGATCGCGAGGCGACTGGCCGTGCCGACGCACTTGCTCACGAGGGACGCGATGCGCCCTGCGACCACGGCGATGCGTGCCGCGATCGCGCCACCGCCGACGACGCCGGCGGCACCGAAGGTGACGAACGACAGCGCGAAGCTGATACCCGCACCGGCGATCACCTCGATCACCAGCTGCGCGATCATCTGACGCGTCTCCTCGAGCGTCTCGCGGATCGTCTGCGCGTACTCCTTGCAGATGTCGTCGATCGCGCCGATGCCCTCGTCGGTGCTGAGGAACGTCGTCAGTCCGTCCGCGAAGTCGTTGACCTTCGTCTCGATCGAGGCGAGCTCGCCGCTCTCCATGCCGATCAGCGCATTGTCAGCGAGACGGATGTCGGTGCGCAGCCCCTGGATGTCGCCCAGGATGCCCGACCACGCGCGACCCGCCTCTTCGAGCTTCTCCGGGTCGCCGTCCGGGAACAGGGTTCCGATGAAGTTGAGGACCTGGTCCCACACCCACATCGCGGCGCTGTCGAGTCCCTGCACCATCGTGTCCGGTCGTCCGCCGAACGCGGACGGCGGCGGGGACACGCTGGTCTCCGGGATCTCGGGTCGCAGCACGAACGCGCCGGACGCGTCGTACGCGATGCCCTCGGCGTTGCCGTTGGCCTGCGCGTGCGTGCCCCCGCTCGCGGTCAGCGCACGGTCGAGACCACGGCTGGCCACCGCGATGTCGTAGAGGGTCTGCAGGGCCGCGGCCGCCATCTGGTCGTACGCCTCGGAGAACGACTCGCCGCCCGGATCGGTTCCGGCCATGCCGCCGTATCCGCTCAGGGTGCCCCGCGCGGCGATCGCGTAATCCAGAGCCTGCTGGGAGACGGCGTCGAACGCATCCGCCGCCGTCGAGAACTTGGTCGGTGTCACCTTCACCATGTCGTCACGCGCTCCACATGCTCTTGACCGACGTCTGCGCGGTCTCGTACTGCGTGGCGGCATCCCCGGCCCAGAGTGCGAGGTACTCGGCGTGCGCCGTCAGCAGGCTCGCACCGACCTGCCAGGTCTGGACGCAGTTCACGAACTCGCTGTTCGCGATACCGCTCCACTGCGCGCTCACGGCTCCGGTCGCACCGGCGGCGTGAGCCTGCAGCTCGGCGCAGTACCCCTGCAGCTGCTTCAGCGCGGACTCGAGACCGCGGATGTCCGCCGTCTCGTACGTGTGTGCTCCGCTGGCGCTCATGCGTCAGCTCCCCCCTGGAAGTTCTTCAACTCGACCGAGGCCGGCATCGCCTCGAACACCGGCCGTGCCTCGGCCGTCTCGCTCTGCCGCGCGCCGCCCCCGCCGGTCGACGGCGTCCGCACGTTCACGGTCGACGACCGCGCTGACGTCGTCAGCTGCGCCTCGTTGCCCTCGTAACCCCCCTGCGCCGCCTGCAACCGCGCAGCGATGCTCACCAGCGATTCGCGCGTGAGCCCGGCGCTGGTGAGGAATGCCGTCCATTCCTCGAGGAACGCGTCAGCAGCACTCCCCGTCCAGGTGGCGCCGACGACCGCGTTCACGGCCGCGTTCACCTGCGCGAGCTGCGCGTCGAACTGCGCGACCGCGCCGGTCATCGCCGACGCCGAGTAACCCAGCGCCGGCGTGGACACATGGAACTGCACCAAGAGGCACCCCCCTCACCGAGAGCAGCCCGGCGAACCGGGCGGACGAGAATTACGAACGGAAGCTGTTGCCGATGTTGTTCTCGGACTCCTCGTAGGCGAGCGCTGCCTTCGAGAGCTGGTCGCTGATGCCGTTGAGGGATTCCTTCAGCTGGATGCCCGCGGCGTCCCACTGCTCGTACAGCTCGTTGAACGTCTGCGAAGCGCTTCCGCCCCAGTCGCCGGCGATCAGGCCCTGCACGAGGGACTTGAGGTTGCCCAGCTGCGACTCGATCGACGTCGCCCCCGACGCGAGCTGGTTGGCGACGCCTGCGAGCGACTCCGAAGTGACTTTGATCTCAGCCATGTCTTACCCCTTGCTCTTGCGGCGGACGCCGCGGATTAGGTCTGTCGATCATTCCTAACACACGGGTGCAACCGGCACCCATGGGGAGAACTCCCCATGGTCGGACTTCTCAGCCGACGAGGAGTACGGAATCACCCAGGAGCAGACGGTCTCCCGGCTCGATGACCGACGGGGTGCCCGCGACCAGCGCGTACTGCGTCCCGGCGCGCTCGAGCAGTGTGCCGTTGGCCGACCCGGGGTCGGTCGCGACCACGCCGACCGACGTCGGCGCGAGGACAAGGTGAACGCGCGACATGGCCCGCTCCGGGTCATCCAGCCGCACCGGTGTTCCCTGGTACGCCGCAGCGCCGCTCTCCGGCGAGCGTCCGAAGACGAGAACGCGATCCAGGTCGATCCGCCGGCCGTTCGGCAGGGACACGTGCGATGCAGCGGCCGGCACCGGTGCGGGAGCCGGGGTCGGGCTCTGCGGTTGCGGTGCAGCGGGCTGCTCCGCGGCGAGGGGCGCAGGCAGCGGAACGGGCGCGAGGGGCTCGGCACGGCGCTCGATGACCGGGGCGCCGGACGGCGGCGGGGTCGCACCTCCGGGGAACGGCGGCACGGCCGATCCGGGCATCCCGATGATCTGACCGCATGCGGGGCAGAACATGCTGTCCGGTCGAACGGCTTCGCCGCAGAACCGGCACTGAGTGCTCATCGAAGAAAGTCCCCCACCTGGTCGTTCTCGGTCGCGGACGTCTCCGGACCCACCGCGCAAGTCTAGCCCCGCCGTCTGAGGACGGGATCCGTCAGGCCGTCAGGTCGGGCACCTGCACCGGCATGTAGGAGCCGTCGCTGAAGAAGACACCGCTGCCCGGTGCGCCCCGACCGATATAAGTCCGCGCCAGCTGCACGCCGAACACCTGGGTTCCGATGATCGTCGACGGCGGCGACAGCAGGATGCCGCAGCGCCCCTTCTTCGCCTCGGTCAGTGCGACCGTCAAAGACGAGCCGGCGGATTCGGCGCCGACGCCGACGATGTACCGCGCGTGACCGCGCGCTGCACCGAGCGCCCTGTCCAGCGCCGAATCCCTGATCGATTCACTGTCGTCCACGACGATCGTGAGCGCCGTGTCGCCCGGCGCGAGGGCCGCGGCGATCTCCTCCTCCGGACTCCGCGGCGACAGCAGCGGCGCTCCGTGGCTCTTGGCGACGTCCGCGAGGATCGACCCGTCGCGGGCGACCACCACGAGCGGCGTCTTGTGCCAGCCGAGTTGGTGCGCGATCGCCGCCAGCGTGTACGTCTTGCCGCTGCGCCGGTCGCCGGCGACCACGAATCCGCCGACGCCCGGCCAGTCGATCGTGACCCGCGACAGCTGGTCCCCGCCGACCGCGACGACCGGCGTCTCGGTCGGCGAGCCGGCGAGGATCGGCAGCGAGTGGACGACGCTGAGCCCGATCCGGGCGGGCAGCGGGTCGACCCGCATCGGCTGCGGCAGCTCCGCCAATTGGGGGAACTGTCCGAAGTGCCCCGTCACGTACTCCACGATGCCGCGGGCCGCAGCGGTCTGACCTTCACCGCTCGGGTCGGCCGACAGCACAGCGAGCTGCGCCTCGGTGCCCTCGGGGCCGAACAGCGCCCGCCCTGCTGGCATGTTCGGAGGCAGGTCGCGGATCATGATGCCCGCGCTGCGGTAGTCGTTGATGTCGCGCATGCGCAGGGCGTACTGCGTGTCGATGAACGTCGACACCTTGTCGGAGGCGATCGAGCGGTCTGCGGTGAGGATCACCCGCAGTCCGACGGCCGGCCCCTCGCGCAGCAGGCGCATGACCTGGTCGCGCAGCAGCACCATGTCGTCGGCGCTCATGGACGCGCCCAGTCGCTCCCAGCCGTCGATCACGAGCATCTCGTAGGGCAGGGCGTCCCTGGCATCGGCCTGCCTGCGCTGCTCGGCGATGCTGCCGACGCCGGCGCGTGCGAGGATCGCCTGGCGCCGGGACAGATCCAGGCTGAGCCGGTCGAGCAGGCGAGGCAGACGTCCGGCATCCTGCGGCGTGATGACCGCGCCCGTGTGCGGCGCATCCGCGAACGGGAGCAGGGCCCCCGTGCCGTAGTCGACCGCGTACAGGTGCAGGTCTGCGGGGGTGAAGCGCTGCACGGCCTGTGCCAGGAGCGTGCGGACCGCCGTGGTGCGTCCCGATCGGCTGCCACCGAAGAACAGCAGGTGCGATCCGGTGAGGGCGTTCCAGACCAGCGGACGCTGAGTCTGCTTGGACGGCACGTCGACGAGGCCGAGGACCAGCCCGCCCTCGGGCGCGGACGATTCGTCGAACCGGTCCAGCGGGAGCAGATCGGGCAGCGGCAGCAGCCACGGCGACGGGCTGCGCTCGATGCCGAGCGCAGCGGTGGCCTGGCCTGCCAGCTGCACGAGGCCGCGCAGGTCCGTGTCGTCCTGGTCGGGGCGATGGGTCTTCGTCTCGGATGCAGGGAAGCGCGCCGGCAGACCGACCGTCTGCCAGTCGAAGCGCGCGGCCGGCGGCAGCACCCTGGTGGTGCGCTGGTGGCCGATGCGCAGTCCGGCCACGCGCGCCGTCTGGAAGGGCACCGGCGCCGCATCGAGTCCGGCCCTGACATACCCGCGCCCCGGAGTGGAGGCCGAGATGAGCGCGGCATCCGGTGTTCCGATGATGTCCGTCGAATCAGCACGATCGGTCACGCGCAGTGCGATGCGCAGGTTGATGTTCGACTGCATCTCCGGCGTCACCACACCCGAGGGTCGCTGGGTCGCCAGCACCAGGTTGACCCCGAGGGAGCGGCCGACGCGCGCGATGCGCACGAGCCCGTTGATGAAGTCGGGCAGTTCGGTCTTGAGCTCGGCGAACTCGTCGACGACGATCATGAGGCGCGCCAGCCCGAGCCGCGCGGCGGCCGCGGCATCCTTCTCCCACGCGGCGTCGACGTCCTTCGCACCGATGTCGTCGCGGAGCACGCGCTCGCGGCGCTTGAGCTCGGCATCCAGCGAGGCGAGAGCGCGCTCGGTCTCGCGGGCGTCGAGGTTGGTCACCATGCCGACCGTGTGCGGGAGGCGGGCGCAGTCCGCGAAGGCCGATCCGCCCTTGTAGTCGATGAGCACGAAGTTGAGCGCATCCGGACGGTTGGCCAGCGCGAGGGAGATCACCAGTGCCTGGAGGAACTCCGACTTTCCCGAACCCGTCGTCCCGGCGACGAGCGCGTGCGGTCCGTCGGTCGCGATGTCGATCGCGTACTCGCCCTCGGACCCCGCCCCGATCACGACGTAGGACTGCCGCGGCGCCACCTGCCACTGGTCGATGATCGGCTGCGGGTCGTCCAGGTCGATCCCGAGCAGTTCGGTGTAACGGACGTTGCTCGGCACGGTCGCGTCGTCGCCCACACCGCGGACGTGCTCGATCGAGCACAGCTCCCGCGCGATCTCCTCGGCGTACCCGACGCTCACCTGGTCGAGCAGGACGGGCGAGTGGTACGCCTCACCGGATTCCACGCGGCCCAGCAGCGCGTCGCCCGGATCCGCGACGACGACGGTCGACGCCTCCTCCGGCAATCGCGATCGGTCCGAATCCAGGGCGACGACGTGGATGCCGTACGCGGCGCCGTGCTCGAGGATCGTGACCATCCCCGGCAGCATGCGGTACCGCCGAGCCCCATCGACGACGAGGACGATCTGGGATTCGGATTCCAGACGGCGGTCCTTGCCGATGCGCATGCGGATATCGAGCAGCGCGCCGATCTCGCGGATGCGCTCACGACGTGTCAGGTCGGTGTTGCCGATCAGCGCGACCGGGCCCACTCCCGGCTGCGCGTGGGGCAGCCACTGCACCCACGACCAGGCGCGCTCCTGCTCCCGGTCGCACAGCACGACGACCTGCAGATCCCGCGGCGAGCGCAGCGCCACGAGCCCGGTGAGCATGGCGCGCGCGACACCCCCGGCGACGTCCGCCGGGCCGGCGATGCCGACGGGGCCGGCGGCGAGATCCACCGCGACGGGCGACGGGGAGACGCCGACTCGGCGCTCCTCCCTGCGCTCCTTCTGCGGCCCGCCCTCGAAGCGCACCTCGAGCGGCACGTCGGCGACGCCGACCCTGGCGCGCAGCGCGTCGGCCTCCCCTCGGCGGCGTTCCCACAGTCGGGACAGCGGACGGGTGACGACGTCGCGGATGTAGACCGGATCGAGGTGGTGGTACCAGCTGGTCAGCCGCTGCTGGCGCACATTCGCCGCGATGCGCACCCTGGCGGCCTCGATCTCGTCGATCCAGTCGGCCTCGGTGCGCTCGCCCTTGCGCTTGGCGATCTTCTTGTTGGCGAAGAACGATCCGATCACCATGACCGGCGACGCCGCGGCCATCAGCAGCATGACGGGACGCTGGAACACGATCGCGAGCGTCACACCGAGCACGACGGGGACGATCGCCGACAACCACGGCAGCGGCGAGGCGTCCTGCTCCTCCGGCTTGTCACCGGGGAGCGTGATGATGGGCGGATTCTGCGCCGGTCGAATGCGGGACGGACGGTTGAAGGCCCGCGCGCCGACCTCGTCGACCGTGATGTCGGCGTCGGATGCCGGGGCGACGCCGATGCGCAGCACGCTGCTGCCCAGCTGCACGAGGTCGGCGGGGACGATGTCCGCCGCCCTCTCACCCTCGGAGCCGTTGACGACCAGGCGCGCACCGGCGTCGACGAGCTCGATGTGCGCCGTCAGCGGCAGCAGCGATCCGTCGGCGGCGACTCCACCGGACACGGTGATCCTGGCGTGCTCGTCGCTGAGATGCGGATCGTCGACGCGCAGCCCCGCAGTGCCGCCGCGACCCACCAGGACGGTGGCACCGGACTCCATCGCCACCGCCTCGCCGGCGAACGGGCCTGCCACGAACTCCAGCCTCAGCGTGCCGGGCGCGAGGACCGCCGGCGTCCTGGTCGGCACGATCGCGCCGCTGCGGATCGCGGCCGTGGTGAACGACGATGCGGGGTCGACTCCCGGCGCCAGCACGTCGGAGGGCACGTCCAGGGACTCGCCGATCTCGGAGATCGTGCTGGCCTCATCGATCTTGACGATCCAGGACTCGGGGTGCGACGCGCCGGGGCGGTCGGCGACGGTCAGCCGAAGGCTCATGATGCGGGTATTCCTTCCAGCTGCTTCGCCAGATCGGCGAGCGGCGTCGTCGCTTCGGGCTCCTGCGCGCCGTCTGCGGGGACGATGATCTGCACCAGCGGCGCCGAGGTCTTCCAGGCCGGGGCTGCGAGCGTGACGACTGCGTCCTGCTCGGCGTCGACTCCGTCCGCCGGCGTCTCGCTCGGCGCGGTCGCCGTGATGCTGCCCCATGCCATCCGGCCATCGGCGTCGACGGCCCGGAACAGCAACTGCGCCGGCCCGGTGCCCGTGCGCTCGGCACGGCCGTCGTCGGTGCATCCGATCCCGATGGACTGCGTCGGGCTGCACACCACCAGGACGTCGTCGCCCCACACCAGGTCGGCCAGCTCCCAGGTGTCGGCCGGGCTGACGATGTGCAGAGCACCCAAGGGCGCGGGGCCGGATGCCGGGACGAAGGATGCTGTGAGCTCGACGTCGACCTTCTGTCCGGCGTCGTCGGTGACCGCGATCGGGATGACGGCATCGCCAGGCGCTGATGCGCGCAGCACCAGATGGGTGTCGGTCACGCCGACGGCGACGCCAGGCGGCGGCGTACCTGCTTCGATCTTCGCGCCCCCCTCTTCCGAGCACACGGCGCACGTGATCGCCAGCGCCGAGATCGGAACGAGGAACTGCTCGCCGACCGGGATGGGTTCGTCCAGCCGCGTGACGGCGATCTCCGGCGCGGGCGGCGGTTCGAACCGCACCCGGTACGTGAGATCCAGCACGCGATCTCCGAAGGCCTGAGGAACCCGCAACGGATTCGTCCCCCACTTCGGGTCGTACTTCTCGGCGGCGAGCGTCACGCTGTCGTCCGAGCACGTGATCGTGACCCCCGGCAGCGTTCCGACTCCTTCGCAGACGATGCGCCAGCCTTCACCGGGGCGGATCTCAGTGGCTTCGCGATACGTGATCTCGACGGCTCCGTCGGACCATTCCTCTTCCTCCTCTCCGCCGCTCTCCGCGGCGGCGGGAAGGGCGGTGAAGAGCACGCCCGCGAGCGCCAGGACGACGAGCGCCGCGCGACGCCAGCGTGGCTTCGAGGACATGGGACTCCAAGTATCGCGAGCAGGCCAAGACTAGGATAGACGCGCCAGCCTCCGAGAGAGAATCCACCGCGCCCCCATGAACGACATCCCGCCCACCCGTCGCCGCCGCGCCGACGCACGTGTCGAGGCGGGCGTCGTCACGGCATCCGAGCCGGATGGCGGCATGATCACGGCGGCACCGGTGCCCTGGGTTCGGACGCAGACGGCCCCCGCCGGAGCACCGGACGGCCAGCTCGGCTGGGACACCGCCCGCCCCAGCCTGCAGGCCGTGCACGGCACGATCCGCACGCTCGAAACGTCGGGCGATGTGCTCCCCGAGCTCGAGGACGCCCCCGACTCGCGGCGGCCGCTGTGGCGGCATCCCGCCTTCCTGATCTCCATCGGGACCACGGTGCTCGCGCTGATCGCGTTCGTGGTCTTCCTGGTGCTGGGCGGCTTCTCGGCGAAGCCGGCGGCATCCGATCTGGCTCTCGAAGTCACCGAGAACGCCGTGCGCGTCGCGTGGACCGGGCCTGACGTGCCGTACCAGGTGATAGTGGTCGATGGCCCCTCCGGACCCGAGGTGGACGTCTCCCAGTTGGTCACCGGGACCCAGGCGTGGATCCCCCGTGCGGCAGGGCTCATCGACGACGGCTCCTGCGTGGTCGTTCGGCCGGCGAAGGACAACGAGAAGGCCGAGGTCGGCCTCGACCGAGGCACGCTGGACGCACAGGGCGCGGCATCGGAGTGCGTGGCGGATGCCGCGGCCGAGTGATCTGCGCCTGGCCGCGATCGTCCTGACGGTCGGCCTGCTGGTGACCGGCTGCTCCTCGTCGAGCAGCGCACCTGCGGCGACCGGGGCTCCCTCCGGCGGGCCCGCGACCCCGACGCCCGTGCCGACGCCGGAGCACCTCGATCTCGAGGCATGGGATCCCGAGTCCGGAAACGGCATCGATCTGCTCGACGGCCCGAGCGCGCGTGCGGTCGTTCTCTCCGCCATCCGTGGCGCCGGCCCCGTGGCGATGTCCGGCACGTTCTCCGATGCGCGCGGCCGCAGCATCCGACTCGCGGTGCACGGGTCGAACAGTCAGACGGTCGCGCGGTTCGACATGGGCGGCGGGGAGACCGTCGTGGTGGTCGACGACGGCCGGTCGTATGTGCGTCCGTCAGCGACGACGGCGGCGGCATGGGCGCTGCCGGCCGACGTGTACTCCTGCGTCGCCGACGACTCCCCCGCCGTCACGCAATGGGGTCCGTTGCTGCATCCCCTGCAGACCGTCTCCGCTCTGACCGCGGATGCGGTGGCGCTCGGCCAGCCCGCCGATGGCGAGGTCGACCTGCTCCTGGGGCCCGAGGGCACGCTCGGCGCCCTTCACCTGCACGCGGTCGGCGCTCCGTTGCCGCTCTCGCTGACCAGGGCCGACCCCGCGGGCACCCTCGATATCGCGTTCGCCGGATGGGGCGAGGAGATCGAGATGCCCGACCTCGGCGACCCGGCCGGCTGCTGAAGCGCCCGACTGCTCACGCGGTCGGCCGCCGGCCCGGCCTGCTGCCGGCCAGCGGTCAGGCCCCAGGAGCCGCCCAGCGCGGCAGCCCGGCGCACGCCGCGCCGAGACGATGCAGCCCGAACTCCGGGTGCGAGAACGCCGCCCACACGGCGCGGGTGTCCTTCGCCTCGGCGGCCTCGATCATCCGCTCGAGCGTGGCCGGGGCACCGGACGCCCACGCGATGTAGTCGGCGTCGTCGACGCCTGCGGAGCCGAGCTCGGCGATCGCGAGCACCGACTTCGCCGCGTCGATCACGTCGGTCAGGCTCTGCGGGCTGTGCTCGTTGCAGGTGACGACCGCGACCGTGAGCCTGCTCACGGGGTCGGCGAGGTCGCCGCAGCGCTGCGCTCGGATATCTGCCATCACTCCTCCATCATCTCGGTATGCGCGACCGGGGTCACGGCATGGCCGATTCGAACTTCTCGGGCTCTCCGAGGACGGCCATGGTCGCCTTGAACACGACGTCGCGCTCCGTCGAGACGTCGGCGCGGACACCGGCGAGGTGTCCCGAAATGCTGATCGCCGCGAGGGAGGATCGCACGAATTCGGGCGCGACGACGTTGTCCAGTGGGATGCGGATGCCGCCATGATGCGCCATGACCTCGAAGACGCCGTGGAGGTCCTTCGGCGCCGTATCCCGGATCGCACGGATGCCGTGGACGCCGAGCACGAACTCCGCCTCCGCGACTCCGGCCGCACGGGAGATGCGCGCGGCCGGGCGGTTGCCGGACAGACCGCGCATGTCTGTGCCGATGCCGCCGAACACGATCGTCCAGGGCAGATCGACGTGTCCGGCGAAGCGGATGCCCTCGGCGGAGACGACGAGGTAGTCGTCGGCGGAGGCGAGTCCGGCGCGCAGGCGACGACGGGTGAACCAGAACTTGAGGAACACGAAGCCGGCGGCCACGATGAGCAGGATCAACAGGATGTAGGTCGCGATCCGACCGAAGTCCGTGATCGCGGCGACGACCGCTCCGACCGCGACGAGCGCGACGATGACGCCTGTGACCGCGAGCACTGTGGTGTTGACGTTCATGCGGTGCTGCAGCCGTTCACGGTCGACCGGGGCTGTGAAGACGCGGCCGGTGCGGAAGAACTCCCGCCACTCCTCCTCGTGCGTGCGGGACAGGCCGATGGGGCTCAGATCGGACATTCGGCCATACTCCTAGGGTCGTTCGACATCTTCATCCTCGTCCGCGACGCTCGGCGCATCGAGCAGCGCGAGGTCCTGCTTGGTCACGAGCCGCGTCGCGATCGCATACTCGACCAGACGCGCGCGCCGGTTCGTGGCGAAGGCCCGCTGCCCGCCCCGCATCCCCGGCACGCCGATGCGGTCCAGCTTGTCGCACACGTTGTCGAGCTTGCGGTTGAACCGGGTCACGGTCCACCCCAGGCGCTCGGCCGCCTTCGCCGAGGTCGGCAGCCCGCTCATGCCCGTACCGTCGCGGAGCAGCTGCGGCTCGGCGAGGGCGAGGATGAGCAGCCGCTGGCTGGCCGTCAGCGGAACGTCCCCGATGGTGGATTCACCGTTCGTGTCCTCGCGTCGAGTGGGACGGAACGCCGGCTGCGTGGCGTGCACGATCAGCTCGTAGGTCGTGGGGCCGGCGCTGAAGACGACGGTGGTGCGCTCGAACACGAGCGGCAACCGGGCCCCCGGCGAGAGCCACGCCTGCACACCGCCCGCGGCATCCGTGACCGTCGCCGTGAGCCGAGTGCCGATGTTCGACAGCCACCAGAACCCGCCCGATTCCGCGATCTCGAGGAAGTGGCGGTGCAGGAACAGGTTGTCGTCGATCGCGAGGTCTCCCTCGCGTCCGACCGTGAAACGACCCCCCGTCGTCACGGTGAAGTACTCGCCGGAGAACTCCACGGTCACCGTTCCGACCGAATTCACGTCACGCACCCCCTGGCGGGCTGCGACGCCTGTCCGTTGCTGCGTCGCAGCAGCACGTCAACGCACACCTCGCCGGCCGGTGCGTTCTGGATCGTGAAGGTGGTCTCCTCGGTGGTGACCGGGTCGGATTCACCGCTGAGCGAGACCTGCATCACGATGTATCCGTCGCCGTCGTCCGGCGCGGGATTCGTCCAGGTGAAGGTGACGTCGCCGCCGGCGCGGGTGCCGGCCAGTTCGGTGACGGTCGGCACGGCGGTCGGGATGACCTCCTGCGGCTTCTCCTCGACCGCGGTCTCCTGAGGATCAGGCTGGGTGTTGAGCTGGGCGACGACCGCGTTGAGTCCGATGACCCCGCCGACGATCGCCAGCACGGCGGCCGCGCTGCCCAACCCGATCCACAGACCGCGTCTCGATCGCGGCGAAGCGGGTGCTTCCGTCGTCTGCGGTGCCGACGGGGTCGTCGCGAGCTGCGGCGGCGTCGCGTGCGCGGGTACGACCTGCGGTCCGCGCAGCATCGTCCGGTCGTCATCGGGCTCCGACGAGGGATCCGCACGGCGGACGGTCTCGTCGACGGAATCGGGCGCCGAGGACTGAGCGACGAACATCGGCCCCGCCGGCCCGAATGAGGGGCGCGTCGTGGCCGAGGGTCGCGTGTGCCCGGCATCCGGTTCGATGCTGACGACCCCGCGGACCCGCGTCAGGCCGTCGCCGTCGTCCTCCTCGGCCTCCGCGACCGGATGCTCGTCGACGATGTCGATCGGAGTGACCGAGTGCGCCAGTTCGATCTGCACCTTCTGCAGCGCCCTGGCGAACGCCACCGCGCTGGGGTAGCGCTCGTCCTGCTTCTTCGCCATCGACCGCTCGAGCACCCGCTGCAGGCTTCCAGGCACATCGGCCCGGCTCAACGGGGGCAGCGGTGCGCGCTCGATCCGTTCCATGAGATCGGCGCCGGTATTGCGCTCACCCTGGCGTTCGAAGGGCGAACGGCCGCTGAGCAGCGTGTAGAGCGTCGCGCCGAGCGCGTACACGTCCGAGCGCAGGCCGCTCTGCGGCGGATCGGCGAACGATTCCGGCGGCGACCACGGGATCGACATGCCCGTCGCCTCGCTCACCGCGCCTGTCGTGGACGCGATGCCGAAGTCGGTCAGTGCAGGCCGGTTGTATTCGGTGACGAGGATGTTCGCCGGTTTGATGTCGCGGTGCAGCACGCCGGCCCGGTGCGCGGTCTCGACGGCACCCGCGACCTGGATGCCGACCCGCAGCGCCTCGGCCACGGAGAACGGCTCCTTCCGCGACCGCATCTGCAGGTTCGGCCGCGGGCAGTACTCCATGACCAGGTACGGCCGACCGTCGCCGGCGACACCCGCCTGATAGATCGTGACGATGGCCGGATGCGTGGACAGCATCGCCATGACGTTCGCCTCGTCCGCGAACTCCTGCACCGATGCGCTCGCGATGCGGTCGGCGAGCAGCACCTTGACCGCGACGCGGCGCCGCGGCATCTGCTGCTCGTAGAGGAAGACGTCGGCGAACCCGCCCGTGCCGAGCGGCTCCAGATAGCTGAATCCCGGCAGCTCGGGAGGCGGCGAGGGGCGTCTGCTCACGGCAGGTCCTCGAAGGTGACCCTGACGCCGTCGCCCAGGTCGATCACGTCGCCGCTGAGCACGAGCGTCTGCTCACCCGGGTGCAGGCGGACGGGGTCTGCACCGGGGCGCAGCAGCGTCGAGCCGTTCGTGGTGTGCAGGTCGATCGCGACGACCGTGTCCTGCTCCGGCCGGATCTCGAGGTGGCTGCGGGAGATGTCCTGCTGCGGGCTCTCGACCGCGATCAGGTGCGGCAGGCTCGCTCCGGATGCCCTGGTGGACCGGGGACGCCGGCCGATGATGACGGTGCGATCCAGTTCGGCGGTCTGTCCCGTGGACAGCACGATCCGTCCGGTGGAGCTGGCCGACGTGACAGGGAGCGCCATGGTCGGAGCATCCGGTGACACGGGTGCCTCCTGCCCGCGCATCGCCCTGGCCTCGGCGACGGAGATCGTCGCGCCGTCGTGATCGCCGTCGACGGGTGCCGTGGTGGCAGCCGGCCGGTCGATCGGCTTGTGCACGGTCTCGCCCCAGAGCAGGTCGAACTCGTCGATGTCCGACGCCGAGGCGACGTCCTCCGGCATGAGCGTGTCGACGCTGTCGGCGGGTGCGTTCGACTCGGAGACGTCCGGCTCGGATGCTGTGGGCTCGGGCTCTGCCGGCGCCGACTCGTCGGGCTCGGTCTGCGGCGCTTCGGGCGCCGGTTCTTCGGGAATGCTCGGGGCCGATGCACTCGGGACCGCCACCGGGGGCGCGGCAGCGGGCGGTGGGGCAGGCGCGAACATCGGGGCCGGTGCGCTGCCTGCGGCGGGCGACAGGCGACGCAAAGACGGCACGATCGGTTCGGCATCCGCGGGTGCCGCGACGACGGGCGCAGCCTCATCGGCCTGCTGCGCGGTGCGCGCGAGAACCGGGGCGACGATGTCGGCCTCGCCGATCTGCGCGGCCAGTGCCGCCACCCGGACGACGCCGGCGACGAGCGGCAGCTCGGTCGTCTCCCCCTCGGCCAGCACGACGTCGAGGCGGCTGGCACCGCGGACCAGACGTTCGCTCCAGGTCGTCACCTCTCGGCCGTCGATGCGCTCCTCGCCGGTGGACGCGACCACGACGATCTCGGGTGCACCGCGTACCGCGATGCGCGCCGTGTCGCCGGCGAACGTCACGGCGGCGAACTCGGGAAGGTCGGCGAAGGACCCTCCGGAGCCCGCAGTGATGCGGTCGACGATCGCCCCGAGGTCCGCATCGTCACCGATGACCCCCCACACCTCGGCGATCAGGGCGGCGTCCGTCTGCGCTGGAAGGACGACGATGGCGGTCGTGCCCACGATGGCGTTCCACTGTCCTGGGCGATAGCTCGTACGCATCAGCGCATACCTCCTGCGGATTCGCGCGGACGCGTGTCCGCGACATCGGGTTCATCGGCGGCGACCGGGGATCCGGGCCGGGACGCGACCAGCACGGCGTCGACGACCACGGCCGTGACGTTGTCTCTGCCGCCGGCGCTCACTGCCCTGGAGACCAGCACGTCGGCGGCGCGCTGCGGATCGGATTCGACGAAGACGATCTCGCGGATGTCGTCGTCGGAGATCTCGGACGACAGTCCGTCCGAGCAGATCAGGATGCGGTCGCCGAGCTCTGCGGGGAACATCCAGTAGTCGGCGTCGCCCGTGCTGCCCGCCCCGATCGCCCGCGTGATGATGTTGCGGCGGTGATCGGTCGCGGATTCCTCGACGGTCAATTCCCCGGCCTCGATGAGCTCCTGGACGACGGAGTGGTCGACCGTGATCTGCTCGAGCTCGCCATCCGCGAGGCGATACGTGCGCGAGTCGCCGATGTTCAGCACGAGCCAATAGCCCATGCCGTCGACCGCCGCGAGCACGACACCGCTGAGCGTCGTTCCTGCGCGACCCGTGGATTCGGAGGACAGCGCCTCGACGGCATCCTTCGCGTCGCCGAGCGCCCTCCGGACGTCGTCCAGCACGAGCGCCGGGCGCCCGATCAGCGGCGAGAACGCGTCCACGACCGCGGCGCTGGCCCGTTCGCCCGCCTCATGACCGCCCATGCCGTCGGCGACGAGGAACACCGGGGCGCTCGCGAGATAGGCGTCCTCGTTCAAGGAGCGGCGGCGGCCGGTGTGGCTGGAGGCCCCGGCCGACACGACGAGCGATGCGCTCACGCGTACCCGCCGATCGTCACGATGCGGTCGCCGATCTCGATGGCGTCGCCGAGTCGGATCGGCACGCGCTCGCCCGGCGGGCAGGACAACCGACGGCCGTCGCGGACGATCGTCAGGCCGTTGGTCGAGTGCAGGTCGCGCACCCAGCCGCCGGCGGCCTCGGCCGCCGCCTCGAAGTGGGTCTTGGACAGCGAGAGCGTCTCATCCCGCACCGGTGCGACGACGGCGCCGTCCTCGTCGGAGGGGTTGCGCCCGAAGACGGTACGACGCGACACCGAGACCTTGGTGCCGTCATCCCAGGTGAAGACGAGCCGGTGCCCCGGGATGCTGATGCGTGTGCTCTCGATGTCCTCGTCGTCGAGGTCATCCGGTGCGGACGGCGTGACGACGGGAGCCGGTGCGGAGACCGGCGCCGCCGGTGCAGGCGGGATGGCGGCGGCGACAGGCGCGATCGGCGCTGCGGGGGCTGCAGGCGCTACCGGAGCCTCCGGAGCGGGAGGTGTCGGCTGGACGGCAGGAACGGGCTGCTCGGGGCGCACGGGAGGCGCATCCTGCGTGATTCCCGGTACGAACGCGATGAGCGGGTCGCTCGTCGGGTTGGCCGGTGCCGGCGTCGCGATGGCCGGCCCTGGTGTCGGCGGCACGGGCTGCGCCGGAGCGGCGGGCTGTGCGGGTGGCACGAACGGCGATGCGGACGGCGCGGACCCGGCGACCGGCGCGTTCGGGAGCGGTGGCCGCACCGGAGCTCCTGGCGTGGGTGGCTGCTGCCTGTTCTGACTCTGTGCGAACGGCTGCGCGACCGGCATCGCCTGGGTGGGCGGAGCGGCCGGGGCGGCAGCACGCGCGTCGATCACGACGGACTTCGCCACTTTGTCGTGCCAGCCCTGGAAGCGTCCCGATCCGTCGAACAGCGGGGTGAAGTAGCCGACCACGATCGAGGCCGCGAGACCGAAGACGACGTTGCGCAGCAGCGCGCGCCAGAAGCCGATCGATTCACCGTTCGCAGCGTCCACCAGCCGGACGCCCTGGGCGCGCATGCCGATGGAGCCGGTGCCGGACTGCATGAAGGTGTACACCACCAGCCAGGCGAGTTCCAGGGCGACCACGACCGGCACGCCGATTGCGAGCACGACGAGGAGGCCCTCCGGTGAGCCCGTGGCGACGGCGATCGTGACCAGGATGCCGCTGAGCACGATGCCGATGCCGGCGGCGATCAGCGCGTCGATGACGTACGCGACGGCACGACGTGAGGTCGGGGCGATCTGCCCGAAGGGAAGGATCGTCATGCGCTCTCGCTCTCGGATGCGGGTGGACTGTTCTTGTCGATGGTGCCAGGTTCTCGCCGGACGCGCGCGGTCGCGGCATCCTTCAGGCCCTGCAGACGCGACGTGACCGTCGAATCCTTGAGCAGGGAGCGCAGGCTCAGGCGCGCCTTCAGGCGCGTGAAGAATCCGGCGTCCTTGCCGAGGCCGAGCACGATCTGGTCGACCTCCTGCCAGAACGCGTCCACCTGTTCCGGCGTCGGATCGTTCGGCCCGAAAACCTCGGCATCCGCGCGCTGCGCGAGCACGGTGACAGCGGGCACCGCGATGGTCTCGACGACCTGCCCCGCCTCTTCCGCGCGCGTCGCGCCGGGCGTGATCCGCGCCCCGTAGTCGACGGCGCGGTCGGCCAGCTCGTCCCAGCCGCCGCTGATCCGGTCGCTGGCGCGCTCGGCCGCACGACGCGACCGGCGCCGAGCCGCCTTCCAGGCGCCGATCACGATGAACGGGGAGGCGAGCAGCGCGATGACGCCGAGCGAGATGCCGCCGATCACGAGGATCGCACCGATCAGACCCGCGAGGTTGAAGTCGTCCTCCTCGGCCTCCCGGTCGTCCGGCAGCGTCGGGGGCAGATCGACCGGCTCCTGCGGCGGAGGCGGCGGCTGCAGCACCTGCGGCTTCGGGTCGGCACGCGGCTTCGTGTTCTGGTCGTTCGGGACCTGGTCCTCGGGCGGAGTGGGGTCGAACGCCACCCAGCCGTGACCGGCGAAGTTGACCTCGACCCACGCGTGCACGTCGTCACCCGAGGCGGCGAAGCTCGCCTTCGCGGCGTCGTCCTCGTCGGGGTAGAAGCCCATGACGACGCGAGCGGGGATGTCGAGCTCGCGCGCGAGCAGCGTCATGGCGACGGCGTACTGCTCGTCGTCGCCGATCATCTGGTCGCCGCCGATCAGCGCCGAGATGCGCTCGGACGTGTGACCGGCGCGGGATATGACTTCGCCCTGCAGACCGTGGCTGAAGAACCCGCCCTCGGAGAGGAAGATCTCCAACGCGGCGACCTTCTCGATCGGCGTCTTCGCCTTCTCGGTCTGCTCGGCCGCCAGCCCAGCCAGCTCTTCCGGCACGTTGCTCTGCTTGGGCATCGACACGGAGCCGAACTCCGCCTCAGCCAGGCTGTCGTCGTCTCGCTCGACCGGCAGCGTCGTCTCGAGCGTGTACGTGTCGCCGTCCGCGAGCGGGATCGTGCTGATGGCTGTGCCGCTGGACTCGTTGTAGTAGGTCGACCGGCGCAGATCCTCCGCGCGGTCGCCCGTGAAGAACAGCTCGTTCACCTGCCCTGCGGTGGGGATCCAGACGTCGTCGTACTCGCCGACCTCGACCTGCAGCGTCGCCCTGTCGCCCTCGGCGTCGACCGACATGTTCCCGCGCAACGGGGTGAAGGCGCCGGACGACCCGTTGCCGGCGTCCGAGACGTTGTAGACCTGACCGTTGAAGTCATCCATGGCGGCCAGGCGGATGCGCGACCCCTCCGGCAGTCCCTTGACGGTGAAGAGCGTGTCCTCCAGATCGTCGCGGACGATCTTCCGATAGGACTGGAGCGGACTGGGATAGTCGCGGATGTCGAACGGCGGGATGATCGTGTCGCGGAAGACGTGCCTGGGCTGCTGCGGCTCGGCGACGGCGCTCGTCGCGACGCCGGCCGCTGTCGCCACCACGAGCACGGCCGCACCGGCGCCGATCCGACGCCACCGCATGTGCGAGGCGCGCGCGGGGTCCACTTCGCCGACGGACACGGCCGCGTTCTGGGGGGCCCAGATCTGGCGCAGCGCGAGCCAGCCGGCGCTCACGAGCGCGAAGATCGTGCCCTGCACGATCGGCGCCGCCGGCGAGGGAACACCGAGGGCGATGCCGAACATCACCGCAGCGCCGGCCGGTATCAGCGCCCAGCCCACGTTGTGCAGGCGGAGAGCGAGGGATGCGGTCAGCACGCTGGCGACGAGCAGGAGCAGGAACGGCACGATGAGGTGTCCGTCGGATGCCGCGACGGGGGCGACCGTCGTCAGCAGCTGCTTCCAGGACGTGATCATCCCGATCGCCAGGGCCTGGAGGGTCTCGAGCGTCGGGATGAAGCCGGCGATCGTCGTGTACGGCAGGGCGAGCGCTCCGCCGAACACGAAGTACACCGCGAGCGTGAGCCCCGCGATGATGAGGATGCCCCAGCGCCGCCATGCGCTGACCGCGGCGATGCCGAGGCCCAGCAGGACGGCGCCGATCGCGGCGAAGAGGTAGCTGGGGCCGGCGAACGTCGGCCAGAAGCCGATGACGGCGACGCCGAGCAGCAGCGCGGACGCGCCGAGATCGACAGCCCAGCGCCGCGGGCTGATCGGGGCCGAGGAGGTCATGCGAGCACCTTCTGCAGGGCGATGGGCAGCTGGTCGAGTGCGGCGACCGTCACGACGTCCGCGTCGCCGATCCGACGCAGCGTCGGGTTCTCGACCGTCAGGTCGACGACGATCGCCAGCGCACGGGCACCGAACGGGACGCGCGAGCACGCCGCGCGCAGGTCTTCGCTGCGGGTCTTGGAGCCGGTGACGAGCACGACGAAGCTCGCGAGTGCCATGGTTGCGGCGAGAACGCCCGCGAGTTCGGTGATGCCGCCGTCCTTGGGCTTGGACGGTTCGACGGTCGAGAGGGAGTCGAGCAGCCGCTTGCCGGTTCCCGCAGGGAGGTCCCGGCCCTGCACGCGCAGGTCGACGCGCTGCGAGTCGCGCAGCGCCCGCAGGCCGATGGAACCCGCCATCGAGATGGCGCGCTCGAACTCCTCGTCCTCGGCGTACTCCGCGGTGTTGCGGGAGAGGCCGATCACGAAGTGCGAGCGGCGCGTCTCCTCGAACTGGCGCACCATCATGACGCCGGTGCGGGCCGTCGAACGCCAGTGCACGTGCCGCAGGTCGTCGCCCGGCTGGTACTCCAGCAGGGCGTGGAAGGACACGTCGTCGCGGGAGAGATCGGCCGCAGGCATCCCCTCGAGATCGCGGAGGAAGCCGAGCGACTGCCCGTCGAAGAGCACCGTCTTCGGGTGCACGTACAGATCGACCGGCTGGTCGCGGCGATGCGCGCGCTCGAACAGACCCAGCGGGTCGCCGCGGACGACACTGACCGGCCCGACCTTGACAACGCTGCGCTTCTGCGTCGGGATCGCGAACAGCTCCTCCGCCTGCTCCCCCGGCGCGAGGCGCTGGATGCCGAACTCGCCGCGTCCCGACCCGACCGGGAGGACGACGCGGGAGGGGAGGATGGCGCGTTCGCTGTTGTTCCTGAGGGTCAGGGCACCGACGGCACGCTCACCGACGACCACTCTCGTTCGGGCCAGGTCGAGCGCCACGTCGTACTCCGTGCGTCCGATCAGGAAGAGGGCGCACACCACGACCGTGACCGCGATGATCACCGCGGCGACGGCGAGCTCCCACCATCCGAGCGACTGCCCGACGATCCAGAGCCCCAGCGCGAGGCCGATCAGGACCCAGGCGAGCGGACGGATGGCGGACAGGATCAGTCGGAGACGCGCCCAGACGCGGGCGCCGACGAGCGCCGCGACATCCCGCCAGCCGGCGTCGCGTGCGGTCGCCGCGAGCGCGACAGGGGGTGCCTCCGACGTCATCACGCCGCCGTTCGCGCCTGCGGCGCTGCGACGGTCTCGAGCGCGCGGGTGATCACGGCGTCGCCGGTCGTGCCCGCGAACTCGGCCTCGGCATCCAGCAGCAGGCGGTGCTGCCAGACGGCGTGCGCGAGCTCCTTGATGTCGTCGGGGAGCACGTAGTGGCGGCCGTGGGCCGCGGCCCACACCTTCGCGATGCGCACCATGGCGATCGCACCGCGCACGGAGACGCCCAGCCGGATGCTGTTGTCGGCGCGCGTCGCCTCGGTGAGCTCG
Organism: Microbacterium sp. M28; assembly: GCF_025836995.1. NCBI lineage: Bacteria > Bacillati > Actinomycetota > Actinomycetes > Micrococcales > Microbacteriaceae > Microbacterium > Microbacterium triticisoli. The sequence continues at coordinate 2,878,507 of NZ_CP107546.1, forward strand.
GCGACGTAGCGCAGCACGGCCGGCTCGACGTGAGCCGTCGCGGCGAGATCCGCCATGTCGGCCACGGCGCTGGTCGTGATGATCGCCGACAGGCTCGCGGACGGGTTGCGGTCGGATGCCCCGGCCAGGATGCTCTCGGTGACGGCGAGATCGGGATAGCCGATCGACGTCTTGATGAGGAAGCGGTCCAGCTGCGCCTCGGGGAGCTTGTACGTGCCGGCCTGCTCGACGGGGTTCTGGGTCGCGATCACGAGGAACGGTCGCCCCGCCTCGTGCGTGACGCCGTCGACCGTGACGCGCGACTCCTCCATGACCTCGAGAAGCGCGGACTGCGTCTTCGGCGAGGCGCGGTTGATCTCGTCCGCGAGCACGATCGAGGCGAAGATCGGGCCCTTGTGGAACTCGAAGCGGTGCGCCTGCTGGTCGTAGATCGTGACGCCCGTGACGTCGGAGGGCAGCAGATCGGGCGTGAACTGGATGCGCGCGCTGGTGCCCTGGACCGTCGCGGCGAGCGCCTTGGCGAGGCTGGTCTTGCCCGTTCCCGGGGCATCCTCGAGGAGCACATGGCCCTCGGCCAGCATCGACGCGAGCACGAGGCTCACGATCTCGCGCTTGCCCTGCAGCGCCTTGTCGATGTTGTCGACGAGGCGGTGGAAGGTGCCCTGGAACCAGGCCGCCTGTTCGGGGGTCATCGTCATGTCTGTGTATGTCTTTCTCTCGACTCGAAATGTCTGACGGCGCGCGGCTACGGTCTCGGCCAGAAGTGCTTCTGCGTGTCGACGCCGCCACCCCAGCCCAGGATGTCGACCCACACATCCTGCCCATCACGGCCGGTCCAGCAGCCGATCTGCTGGGCCCCGTTTCCGTTGAAGTTCACGCGATAGTTGTAGTTGCTCACGCCGCCGGGATACATGCTGGAGTAGCACCTGACGTCGTAGGCGCCGATATTCAGGTTCTCGAAGTTCACGACGAACTGACGGCACCCGTTCACACAGCTGCCGGCAGCGGCGCCCTGTGTGACCCACACCTTGGGCTGCGGCGGGGCGCTGGTGGACCGCGACGCGGTGCCATCGCCGGACCAGCCGGCCGCGTTGTGCACCTGGACACGGATCGAGTGTGTCTGGTTGTACCCGTTACCGACTGTCGTCGAGCCATTCACGGCAACCGGCTGCCAGCCGCCGCCGTTCACGCTGACGCGCGCTTGATCGAGAGCGGCACCATTGTTGCCGTTCCCGCTCCACGAGAACGTGATCGATTGACCATTGTTCGTCGCGGACACATTCGGTCTGGGCGGGATGCCATACGGCGTCACGGCATTCGATGCCGCCGAGCCGTCAGAGATGTACTGCTTGCCGTCGACCGTCGCGACCGCGCGGACGCTCACCGAGTACGACGTGCCGTTGTTGAGCCCCGAGATGGTCTTACCGTCCCAGTTGCTCTGCCAGCCGCCGCCCTTGTTGAGGTTGAACTGGTAGCTCGTCTCGCCGGTCGATGCACCGTTGAGCTGCGACTGAGAGAGCTGGTAACCCGAGAGAGTGACCCTCCCGTCGCCAGCATCCGCGGATGGGCGGGGCGGGGTGGCGGGCTTGATCACGCCACGACGTGGTTCGGACGCCGGGCTGTTCGCACCCCAGCCCGCCTTGTTCTCGGCCCGCACCCTGTAGGTGTACGCGGTCGTCGACGTGTCGACGACCACGGCCTGCGAAGTCTTGCCTGCACCGACCGCGATCGTGTTGACGACGCTCGAACCCTGCATCACGTCGAGCTGGTATCCGTCGATCGAGTCGCCGTTGTCGTTCGGCGGGTTCCAGACGACGTTCATCTGGGCGCGGTCGCCGACCGGCGCCATTTCAGAGGTCGTCGGCGCGGCGGGCGCCAGCGGGGGCCCTGCCGGAACCTCCGGCAGGGAGCTTCCGCTCCAGCTCGACGGCTCGGGGGCGAGATTGTGCGCCTGGACACGCACCGTGTACGACGATCCGTTCTCCAGACCCGTCCACGTATAGCTGTTGCCGGTGATGTTGGTCTTCTGCCCGGCGCCCACGCCGCCGGAGAGCTCCAGCGTGTAGTACTGCACCGGGGATCCGGGCGTCGTCGGGGTCTCCCAATCGATCTTCAGCTGCTTGTCGCCGAAGGTCAGGGTGGGAGCCGCCGGTGTGTCCGGCCGTGCGTCGGGGCGCGCCTCTGCGGACGACGGCGATGCCTCGGACTCGCCCACGCGGTTCGTGGCCGTCACCTGGAAGAGGTACTTGACGTTGTTCGTCAGCCCGTCCAGGGTGCACGTCGTCGACGAGCACTGCTTGGTGTAGGAGTCGCCCTGCACCGAGCGCACCGTGTATCCGGTGATCTGCGCGCCGTTGTTCGCCGGCGGCGACCACGACAGCACGACCGTGCGGTCCTGAACGCTCGACACCGTGGGGACACCGGGAGCATCCGGCTTGCCCTGCACGGTGAGGACGATCTGTCCGTCGACCTCGCGATCCGGATCCTCCGTGATGTCGCCGATCCGGTATCGGATCACGAGACTGCCGACGAACTTCGCGTCCGGCGTCACCTCGACCTGGTCGCCCACGACCTTCGCCGTTCCCGATCCGCTCTCCGTCTGGACGGAGAGCAGCTTCAGGTCGCCCTCGCCCGCGAACGGGTTGAAGTCGTTCTGGAGTACGGGGACCGTGATGGTCTCGCCCTGGTTCGACTCGGGGAACGTGTCGGTGTTCGCCGTCGGCAGCTCCCGCGTGGATGCGGTGACCCGGACGTTGACGGCACCCTCGATGGGGTCCGTCTCGCCGTCGGAGATCCGGACGGTCAGCGTCGCCGCCGTGCCCTTCGGCGTGTTCGACGAGGCCTCCACGAGCAGCTTCGACCCGTCGATGCGCGCGCTCAGTCCGTCGGTGGTGCCGCTGACGTACGCGAAGGTGTGCTTGTCCTTGGGGTCGGGGTCGTCAGTGAGCTCGGCGAGATCGATCTCGGCCGCCTTCTCGCCCGGAGCGACGTTCATCTCACCGCGCAGGAACGTCGGCTGCTGGTTGTCCGGCGGAAGCACCGTGATCGGAATCGAGAGCGTCGCCTTGCGCCCCTCGGGGTCATCGGGGCCTGTACCGTCCGTGACCTCGAAGTTCAGGGCGTCCGCGCCGAAGTACCCCTGCGCTGAGGTGTAGACCAGCGTGCGCTCGTCCTGGATCAGGTCGTCGCCGTTGGCGTGCGCCGCGGCGACCTTCTCCGCCTCGGTGATCACGACCGATCCGCCGCCGGCGACCGTGACGTAGTCGTCGAGCGGGACGACGACGGTCTCGCCGCTGACCACTTCGATGGACTTCGTGGAGTCCACGACCGGTCGCAGATCGCTCAGCGCCGGGACGAAGATGAACGCCGAGTTCGCCTGTTCGTCGCGGTCGGTGATCGTGTACCGGATCAGCTGACGCTCGTCGCCGACCGTGACACGGACCTTGCCGTTCTCGAGCACGCGACCGCCGGTCTCGGCCGTCAGCTCCAGCGAATCGGTGGTTCCGTCCGGGTCCTCGTCGTTCGCGAGCACTTCGACGTCGACCGTCAACTCGTCCTTGACGTCCTCCGACTTCACCCGGTCGTCCCGCGCGACGGGAAAGAGCAGCGGGACATCCTCGTCGACGGTGATCTGCAGCACCGCCTTAGCCTCGGCTCCGCGCTCATCGACGATCGTGTACTGCAACGATGTCTCGACCGCGCGGTCCGGCGCCTGCACCAGGACGCGGTCACCCGAGACCCGTGCGTCGAGGCCGTCGACGCCCGTGGGCAGTGTGATGCCGCCGTCCACGAGCACGACCTCATCGCCCTCCGGGTCGGAGTCATTCGCCAGGACCGGCACCGCGACCTCGCGGCCGGGGCGTACGACCACGGCATCCTTCACCGCGTAAGGCGACTGATTCGACTGCTCCCCAGGGGCGATGCCGACGCGCACGGTGGCCAGGCCCTCCTTGCCGAGGTTGTCGCGGACCTTGTAGGTGAACGCGTCCACTCCGGTGGAGTCCTCGTACGCCTCGTAGACGAGATAGTTCTGTTCGACCGTGACGCGGCCCTTCTTCGGGTTCGAGTCGAGCCCGAGGAGTTCGACCGAGTCGCCGTCGGCATCGATGCCGTCCAACGGGATCGCGATGTTCGCGGTCGAACCGCTGATCGTGCGGGCGGTCACATCGCGCGGCCGCGGTGCGGCGTTCTTCTCCTCGTCGACCGCGAGGATCTGGATGGTGATGTATCCGGCGTCGATCTGGCCGTTCTCGTCCACCGCGTTGTACGTCGCGTAGACGGTCTTCGCCTCAGGGCCGGCGCGGAAGCGGACGGTGTCCTGCGAGACGAACGCCTCGCCGTCCTCCGGCTCGATGAACGGCTCGATCAGCTCGGGCTCGACGTGCATCGCAAGGTCGTTGGGATGCGTGTCGTTGTCCAGCACGGGGATGCTGACCACGTCGCCGGCACGGACCACGGCCGTGTCGTCGTTGGCGATCGGGGGAAGGAGCTTGTCCGGCGCCGGGATCGGGATGACCACGACATCACCCTCGGCGGATTTCGTGCCGTTGGAGATCCGGTATGAGATGCGCACCTGTTCGTCGAGCGACCCCTGATCGCCGATGCGCAGGGTCTCGTGGTTGAGCACCGACACCGAGACGCCGCTGCCGGGTTCGACCGTCACGGACTGCACCACGAGCATGCCGCCGCCGGGGTCGGTGTCGTTGTTCAGCACGCCGACCAGGACCTCGCCGCCTGTGGGCAGCAGGGCGACGTCGCGGACGGCGATGGGAGCGAGATCCTCGTCTGTGCCCTCCTCGACGTCGATGCGCACGAGCCCCGTCGCCGACGGCACGCCGGCCGTCACGAAGTACTGGACGTAGTACACGCCGGGCTTCTGGGACACGAAGGTGAACGTCTTGTTGGGGTAGTCGGGTGCGATCGTCGCATCGGCGAGGGTGTCGACGCGGTTCAGCCGCAGCGGCTCACGGCTGGAACTCGTGTCGTTCGCGAGCGGGGCGACCGTGACCTGCTGACCGACTTTGGTGACGACGTGGTCGGCGTTCGTCTTCGGCAGGGTCGACCCGACGGGTCGGACATCCACCTGGATGACGCCGTTGGCGAGTTCACCCGAGCCATCGGCGACGACGACCTGGATCTCCACGCGGCCGGGCGGGCTCGCGATTGCGCGATACGTCACCTGGCCGTCGGTCGTGAAGTCCACTTCGTCGCCCGGTGCCGCCGAGACGTCCTTGAGGTAGACGTCGTCGCCGTCGGGGTCGATCCAGTCGGGCAGTACGTTGTAGGACACCGTGCCGCCGGCCTCGACCGCGAAGGAGCTCTTGCGCTTCGGCTCCGGTGCCGCGTTCGTGCTCCAGTCGCGCACCGCGACCGTCACCATCCCGGTGTCCTTGCCACCGCGACCATCGTCGATCTCGTACTCGAAGCCCACCGAACCGGATGCGTCCTCCGGCACCGCGATCTGCAGGGCGCTGCCGTTGTTGATCGGCTGCACCTCACCGATCGAGGGCTGATTGCCCTTCAGCGCGGCCACCAGCACATCACCGTCGGCATCCGTGTCGTTGTCGAGGACGGGCAGGAAAGTGGTGCCGCCTGGCCGCACGCCGAGCGAATCGTCGACGGCGATCGGGGCGGTGTTCTGCTGGCTGCGCTCGGGGAGCGAGGTCTCCACGGTCTCCTCCGTGGTGTCCTCCTCCTCCTGCGTCTCTCCCTCGGGGGGCGTGAGGTCGTTCCAGTTGTCGACCTGCTGCAGGCTGTCCGTCGCGATCCAGGCCGCACCGCCGACCACATCGTTGAGCACGATGACGTCGCGGTTCACGCGGAAGGTCAGGTTCGCGGTCGGCTTCACGTCCGGGATGGGCGCCTTCAGATCGGAGGACTCCCCCGCGCAGTCGCGGACGAACAGTCCCGAACCGCTCCAGGCGCCGTACGAGCAGCCGAGCACGGACACGGGCGCCGAGGGCGAGCCCTCCGAGCCGGAGCCGACAGATTCGACCTCGCCGCCATCGAGCGGAATACGCAGCAGGTCGGTCGCCGTCGCGACCGTCACCGCTTCGGTGCCCTGCGATGCCTGCTGCAGAACGGCGGTGTCGGCATCCGCGATCTCGGTGCGGAAGCCGCCGGGTGTCATCACGACGCCTTGCTCGGGGTCGAGCACGACCGGGACGTCACCGACGGCCGTGATGGTCGGCGTGCTGTCCTTCTTGAGCCCTTCGACGGAGGCTTCAGTGGGCTCCTCGGGGTCGCCCTGTGGAGTGACTCCGATCGTGTAGACCGCCGACTTCTCCGGCGAGACCGCGTACACCGTGCCGTCGACACCGACGGTGACCGCTGCGCCCTTGCCGAGTTCGAGGAGCGGATCGCTGCCCGCGAACTTGAAGCCGGACAGTCGGCTCGCCTGCCGTACCCAGAGGCTGCCCGATTGCCCCTCGAGAATCGCTGCGGTGTCCTCGCCCAGCGCGATCTGCGCACCCCCGGGGATGGCGGTGGGATCGCCGAGCGCGACGCGGGCCGGATCGACGGAGGTGACGGTCGACTCGTCGCGGTTCACGACGAGGACGGTCGACTCGTCCTGGAGGATGTCGAAGTCCTCGCCTGTCGTCCGCAGCCCGCCGTCGAGCACCGTCGACTCGTTGTTGAAGTGCCCCACCATCAGGCTCGACGACTTCGTGATCCACACGCCGCCGTCGTTGAGGTCGACTTCGGTCGTGGGCTTGCCGTCGTAGGCGAGTGCGAGGGTCGTGATCGTCACGACGCCGGCGGTGACAGCCGCCGCGGACGCGAGCGCCTTAGGCCGCGCTCGGACCCAGCTCAGAGCCTTCATTTCCGTTTCCCCCCGGGACAGTATGAGCCGTCGGCCGAACACAGATCATCGTGCGCGCGCAGACGTGAACCCAGCACATCCTAACCGGCGAGTCTGGTCGTCATCGATGGGGACCTCTCCCCATCGATCTCAGGAGGCGCGCCAGCAGCCTTCGACGTGGTCGTCGACCATGCCGGCGGACTGCATCAGCGCGTACATGGTCGTCGCGCCGACGAAGCGGAATCCACGCCTGCGCAGCTCTTTGCTCATCGCCGTCGATTCGGCGGTCACCGCCGGGACATCGGCGAAGCTGCGCGGCCGGAGTCCCGCTGCCGGGGCGAAGGACCACATCAGTTCGTCGAGTTCGTCCTCGCCCATCGCGGAGACCAGCGCGGCGTTGCCGATGGTGGCGGTGACCTTCGCCCGGTTGCGGATGATGCCGGCGTCCTGCATCAGCCGTTCGACGTCGTCCTCGCCGAACGCCGCGACGGCGTCCGGGTCGAATCCGGCGAAGACCTCGCGGAACCGCGGGCGCTTGCGGAGGATCGTGATCCAGCTGAGCCCCGCCTGGAACCCCTCGAGCGACATCTTCTCGAACAGCGCGCGGTCGCCGTGCAGCGGCCGACCCCATTCCTCGTCGTGGTAGCGCTCGTACTCCGCGTCCGCTCCGACCCACGCGCAGCGGACGCGACCATCGGAACCGGTGGCGAGGGACGTCATGCACCCAGCGTATGCCGCCCGTCCGACATCGCTCGCGCGCTCAGGCGCGCTTCGCCTCGTCTCGTTCTTCGCGCTGCTTCGCCCTGAGCGCCTTCTCGGAGACCGGCGCAGAGCCGGAGGCCGCGAGTTCGGCGTAGTAGGCGCGCGCCTCATCCTGACGCTGCTGCTCGATGCCGCTCGCGATCGGCGCGCGCAGGTGCTCCTGCTCGTAGCCGAACGCATCGACGAGATCGAGGGCGTGCGGGCGCAACCGGCGGCACAGCCGATCGATGTAGCTCGAGACGGCGGCGGCGCGCTGCATGGACAGGCGGCCGTTGATCAGATGCCATGCCAGGTGCTTCTCGATCAGCTGCAGGCCGAACAGATCGCGCAGCCACGTGAGCACCTGCTTCGTGTCGGGATCCTCGATGGTGCGGACGGCATCCGTGAACGCCTCCCACTGCAGCAGTTCTCCGTGCGCGCGGGCCGCCTCGATCAGCTCGGACTGGTTCTCGTTGAACAGCTGCTCACCGAGGACCTTGTCCTTGCCTGCCGGACGCAGGCGCCCGGCGATGTCGGCGACCATCTGCTGCACCCGGCCGGCCAGCAGCTCGTGCTGCTGCTCCTCGCGCAGGCCGTTCTCGACCGAACGCGCCGTCGACCCGAGGTCGGCGACCGCCTGGCCGAGCTGGCGGAGCCCTGCACCGTGGAACACCTTGCCCGCGGCCTGCGCCGCGACGAGCTTCGCGAGTGCTGCGGCATCCTTGCCCTGGAACTGCTTGGCGTAGTCGGTCAGCAGCCGCTTGCCGACGAGCTGGAGGAGCACATTGTTGTCGCCCTCGAACGTGACGTAGATGTCGAGGTCGGCACGCAGACCCACGAACCGGTTCTCGAACATGAAGCCGGCGCCACCGCACGCTTCACGCGCCTCCTGGAGGGTGTCCAGCGCGTGCCAGGTCGACAGCGGCTTGAGCGCGGCCGCGAGGGTCTCGAGGTCCTCCCGGTCGTCCGGTGTGTCCGTGCGTCCCGAGAAAACGCCGTCGAACTTCTGCAGGAACTCGTCGTGCGCGAAGATCTGGGCGTACGTCGTGGCCAGCCGTGGGAGCAGGCGTCGCTGGTGCTTGCCGTAGTCGAGCAGCACGACCTCCTGACCGTCGGCACCGTCGAACTGGCGGCGCTGCGTCGCGTAGGTGATCGCGATCTTCAGGCCCAGCGCGGATGCCCAGGAGGCGGCGCCGTCCAGAGAGACGCGGCCCTGCACGAGCGTGCCCAGCATCGTGAAGAAGCGACGACCGGGGCTGTCGATCGAGCTCGTGTAGGTGCCGTCGACGGCGACGTCGCCGTACTTGTTCAGCAGGTTCGTGCGGGGCACGCGCACGTGGTCGAAGCTGAGGCGTCCGTTGTCGATGCCGTTGAGGCCGCCCTTGAGCCCGTCGTCCTCGCGACCGACGCCCGGCAGGTCGTTGCCGTCCTCGCCGCGCAGCGGCACATAGAAGCAGTGCACTCCGTGGTTCACACCATTGGTGATGAGCTGGGCGAACACGGTGGCGGCGATGCCGTGCAGCGCGGCGTTTCCGAGGTACTCCTTGGTCGCGCCGCGGAACGGCGTGTGGATGACGAACTCCTCGGTCTCGGGGTCGTACGTCGCGGTGGTGCCGACCGCCGCGACATCCGAGCCGTGTCCGATCTCGGTCATCGCGAAGGCGCCGGGGATCGAGAGGTCCATCACGCCGGGCAGCCACTTCTCGTGGTGCTCGGCCGTGCCCAGCTGCAGGATCGCCGAGCCGAAAAGCCCCCACTGCACGCCCGACTTGATCTGCAGGCTGGGGTCGGCGGCGACGAGCTCTTCGAACCCCGCGATGTTGGCGCCGTTGTTCTCTTCGCCGCCGAACCGCTTCGGGAAGGCGCGGTGCACGGCGCGGTTCTCGACGAGCAGGTGCAGCTGGCTGAGCACGCGCTCGCGGTGCTCGTCCTTGCCGAGTTCGTCCTTGCGCCAGAACGCCGAGTCCTTGATCATCTCGCGCGCCTCGCGGCGAGTGTCGGCCCACGTGCCCAGCAGCAGTTCGTTCACACGATCGATATCGATGCGTGGGGCGTTCGAGGCGCCCGAAGCGGCCTGGGGGCGGACGGCGGCGTCGACCATGCGTGTACCTCTCAGAGGGAATCAGGATTGCTTCGATGGTAGGACTCCTCCAACGTGGAGGAAAACGACCTGTGGGCATTCGCCAAGCGCACCCGCGCACGGGGCCACGGTGGGTTGTCCCTTCCCCACATCCGTCCATCTCGGGGCGGGCCTACGGTGGACTCATGGACGCGATCTACCGGACCGAAGCCGTCAACCGCACCGGCGCCGACGGTGTCAGCGCAGTGCGGGACGGGCTGAGCGTCGCGGTCGCCTCGCCGCTCGGTCCCGATCCGGATGCCGCGGCGACGAATCCCGAGCAGCTGCTGGCCCTCGCCTGGGCGACGTGCCTGAACGGCACGGCCCAGGTCATCGTGAACGGCGCACGGCGGACAGCGGTCAGAGTCGAGGCCGCTCTGCATCCGGCACCCGCCGGGGTCGGCTACGAGTTCCACGTCGACGCCCACCTGTCAGTCGAAGGCGCTTCCGCCGCGGAGGCCAGCGAGGTCCTCGCAGCGGCGCACGCCCGCTGCCCGGTGTCGAAGCTGCTGGCCGGAGCGGCCACCGTGCGCACGCATGTCGAGGCGTATCCTCCGGCCGACTGAGTCAGGCGGCCGCCACCTCAGGTGGCGAATCCGCTTTGGAGGCCTCCCAGCGCCTCACGACGCCCGCGCTCAGGCGCTGCCACGTGCGATCCCTGATGAAGATCGAGTCGATGGCGATCATGGTCAGCGAGAACCACGGCAGACCCATGAGCACGGCGATGCCGATGTGGAACGAGAGGATGCCCAGGAGTCCGATCAGACGCGTCGGCCGGGTCAGGAGCATCAGCGGGAACGCCACCTGCAGCAGGATGGATCCCCAGCTGATCGCGACGACCATCGGCCCCCACGCCGTCACGAGGTCGCTCAGGACGGGCCATGTGCCGAACCGTGCGGTCTGCAGCGGGTCGTAGACGGCCCAGCCCTTCGCCCATGGGTCGCCGCCGGCCTTGTAGAGCGCGCCGGACGCGTACACGAAGCACACCTGTGCCGTGAGGGCGACGAGAGCGAGGTTGTGCAGCATCGTTCCGATCAGGGCAGGCTGACTGCCCGGCGCGAACCATTCGCCGCGCTTGGCCCTGCGCCGCGCGTCCAGAGACCAGCGGGCGGCCGGGTCGGCGAAGAACAACATCACCAGGGCGATGCGGAACATGTTGTCGCCCTGGTCGCCGACCATGTCGTTGGCCTCGATGAAGCCGACCCACAGGCAGAAGAAGACCGGCAGGACGATGCGGAAGCGCCAGCCGATCGTGAACAGCACCGCGACGGCCACCAGCGCCAGGTAGAGGAGCGTGTAGAGCACGGCGTCGCCCATCACCGCGTGGAACGCGCTGAAGATCCAGATCTTCGGGAAGTCGCTCACCGGCGCCGCCAGTTCGCCGTTCCAGGCCGAGCCGGGGCCGAATGTGTACAGACGGGTGCTGAAGTTGGAGATCAGCAGACCGAGAGCGGTGATGCCGAAGAGGATGCGGGTGACAGCGAGACCGTACAGGGCCTTCTTGCCGTTGAACAGCCAGTCGTCGATGAATGCCGAGATCCGGTCGATGGCGGAGATCACCATCGCCCAGAATCCGGAGATCATCGAGCCGGCGAAGGTCAGCACGCGGGTGGGCATGGAGGCGCTCATTTCTGCGTGCTCTCGAACTGGTGCCGGAAGACGTCGCCGAAGTCGTCTCGGCTCTGCCCTTCCTCCTCGACGGGGCCCCGCCACCCGGTGGTCGAGAACGTCGGGTCGGGTCGCTGCGCGCCGGCGTCGTTGCGCTCGGCGTAGGGGACGACGTTCTGGCGGCTCACGCGATACTGCACGCGGACGACGTCGTCGCCCCAGATCGCGTAGGCCACCTGCGTCGCATATGCGGTCGCCAGATGCTCCTCGCGCATGTAGGCCGTCGTGTCGGTCTCCACGTCGAGCTCGTCGAAGGAGCGCACCATCCACGCCTCCCAGTCCTCGGCGGCGAAGTCGAGGGCGGCGACCGCCTTCTGCTTGTCGTCGAGCTTGTTGTACGCGTTCATCTGTCCGCTCGCGACCTCGCTGGACTGGATGCCGGCGCGCGGCGGGAACAGGTTGTAACGGATCATGGAGAGCTCGACATCGGTCGCGCTGACCCAGCCGGTCTCGATCTCCTCGCCGTCTTTCTCGATCACCGCGCGGACGTTGAAGTGATAGTCGCCGTTGATCGGCTCCGGCGCGAACACGCTCCAGGACTGTCCGAACAGCGGGAGCATGTATCCGGCCAGGACCTCCTGGGTCGGAACCTCGCGCAGCGCCGAATAGGGCGCGATCCAGAGGAAGGACGCGAAGATGTGCCAGAGCGTGAGCAGACATGCCGCGAACGCGATCAGTCTCACCCACCATTTCGGACGCGGGCGTGGCGCGGCCACGGCGACGGCCACCGGGGTCGCCGGCGCGTCGTTCGTCTCATCGGTCTTCGTGCTCATGCCTCATCCGTTCCATCACTGAAGGTCGGGGCCGTCCACCGGACGACCCCGACCTTTACAGTGTCGTGCTGTTACTCCGCCACGGCGACTGCGCGTCGCGACCGGGCGACCAGTGCCGTGCCGAGACCGAGCATGAGGAGCATGACTCCCAGCACGATCCAGCCGGTCGGGACGTCCGATCCGGTGCCCGCGAGACCGTCGGCGACGACCTCGAAGGTGCCGGCGACGCTACCGGATTCGGCGCCGGTCAGGGTCACGGTGTGCGTGCCCAGATCGGTTCCGGCCGGGATCTCCCAGGTGAAGGTCACCGTTCCCTCGGCGTCGGCCACCTGGGCGCCGAGCGCGACGGGCGCGGAGCTCATCACACCGGTGACGACCTCACCGGGCTTGAATCCGGTACCGATGGCCGTCTGCTGGTCTCCGCGCTCGAGCTTGGGAACCTTGACCGTGATGCCGAGCTGGCCCTCCGGGTCGGCATTCGCCGCAGCACTCGCCGCCGGATCCGCTGCCGCAGCACCGTCGACGTCCGCAGCCGCGTCGGCCGAAGCCGAAGCCGAGGACGTCGCCGTGGAGGCGGCGGATGCCGCAGCCGCGGCGTTCGCATCGGCCGCAGCCGACGTGTCCGCCGTGGTGCTCGACGAGTTGTCCGCCTGAGCCGAAGCCTGAGCGGCGACAGCCGCCGAAGCGTTGGCAGCAGAGGTCGCGTCAGCCGAAGCGGCACTGGTCGCGGTGGCCGTCGCGGCGGAAGCCGCAGCCGCCTCCGCGTCCGCCGTCGCAGCAGCGTCGGCAGCCGTCGAGGCATCAGCCAGCGCGGCAGCGACCGCAGCGGCCTGAGCCGCCGGATCGTTGTCGGCATCCGCCTGAGCGGAAGCCGACGCCGAAGCCGTCGCGTTGGTGTTGACCTCGGCGTCCGCGTCCACCGCGCCCACGGCGTCGGCCGCAGCCGTCGCCGATGCGTCGTTGGACGACGTGGCCGTCGCAGCGACCGCCGCAGCGGCATCCGTGTCCGCCTCTGCCGCAGCAGTGGCGTCAGCCGTCGTGCTCGCCGAGTTGTCCGCCTGCGCGGCAGCCTGAGCGGCGACAGCCGCAGAGGCGTTGGCGTCGGTGGTCGCGTCGGCCGAAGCAGCCGTGGTCGCGGTCGCCGTCGCGGCGGAAGCCGCAGCGGCCTCCGCGTCGGGCGTCGCAGCCGCGTCGGCAGCGGTCGAGGCATCAGCCAGGGCGGCTGCAACGGCAGCAGCCTGCGCTGCCGCATCGTTGTCGGCATCCGCCTGAGCGGAAGCCGCCGCCGAAGCCGTGGCGTTGGTGTTGACCTCAGCCGCAGCCGCCGGGTCGGCGTCCGCGTCGGCGTCCGCCGTGGCGGCAACCGATGCGTCGGTCGAGGAGTCGGCGATCGCCGCCGCCTCAGCCGCCGACGATGCGTTGGCGTTCGTGGCCGCGGATGCCTCCGCCGCCGTGTCCGACGATGCGTCGGCCAGTGCGGCAGCCTGAGCTGCGACAGCGGCGTTCGCGTTCGCTTCCGAGGTGGCGTCTGCCGTCGCGGTGGTCGAGGAATCGGCCGTCGCCGCGGCCGATGCCGCTGCCTCAGCGGTGGCGTCCGCCGCGGCGCTCGCCTCCGACGTGGCGTCGGCGTATGCCGCTGCCACAGCCGCAGCATCTGCCACAGCATCCGTCGTCGCATCGGCGTTCGCGGAAGCGGATGCCGAGGCAGCCGCGTTCGCGTTCGTCGAAGCCTCGGAGGAGGCGTCCGTCGAGGAGTCGGCCGTCGCTGCCGCCTGAGCCGCAACCGCGGAGTTGGCGTCCGCCTCGGCCGTCGCCGCCGCGCTGACGTCATCCGAGGCATCCGCCTGGGCTGCCGCCTGTGCCGCGACCGCAGCCTGGGCGTTGGCCTCCGAGACCGAGTCCGCCGAGGCGGTGGTCGATGCGTCGGTGGTGGCTGCCGACTCCGCTGCTGCAGTGGCGTCGGCTGTCGCCGCCGCCGATGCTGCGGACGTCGCGTCCGCGAGTGCCGCAGCCTCAGCCGCGGCCTGCGCGGACGGGTCGCCGTCGGCCGTCGCATCCGCCGATGCGGATGCCGAAGCCGCCGCGTTGGTGTTCACGTCGGCCGGGTCGGCGGCCGTGACCTCGACCGTGTCCGTCGCCGTCACATCACCGGCAGTACCGGTGATCGTGAAGCCCGCACCGGGGGTGGTGTCCGCGGGAACGGGGTAGGTCGTGGCGAAAGCGCCGCTCGCGTCCGTCAGAACGTCGACGGGCGTGCCGACCGGAGCACCCTCCGGGTCCGTCAGCTGGAGCGAGACGGTGCTGCTGGCGGGCCAGCCCGTACCGGTGACCGGAAGACTGCCACCGGCCGGAACCGTCGCCGCAGCATCGATCGCCGCGACAGCAGCAGGCGCCGTGACCTCGACCGTGTCCGTCGCCGTCACATCACCGGCAGTACCCGTGACCGTGAAGCCCGTACCGGGCGTGGTGTCCGCCGGAACCGGATAGGTCGTGCTGAACGCACCATCGGCATCCGTGTCCACCGTCACTGCCGTACCGACCGGAGCACCCTCCGGGTCCGTCAGCTGCACCGTGACCGTCGTGCTCGCGGGCCAGCCCGTACCGGTGACCGGAAGACTGCCACCGGCCGGAACCGTCGCCGTAGCATCGATCGCCGCAACAGCAGCAGGCGCCGCGCGCACGGTCGACGACCCGAGGTCGAGGTTCAGTGCGGCGAGACCGGGCAACAGCTCCAAGCTGAGCGCGTTCACCGTGAACGACTCCGCGCCGAGAACGCCCGGCTGCTCCTGCTCGTTGATCGTGATCTCCACGACCTCGTTGAGAGCTTCCAGCACCGGATCGATTCCGGTGACGACCGGGTTGACGATGCCGTCGACCGTGGTGCCGAGGCCGGACGTGATGCCGTCCAGCAGAGTGTCGATGACGGGGGCGAGGCCGGTGGTCAGCAGGCTGATCACCGGGGCCGTCACGAGTTCGAGGACCCCGCCGAGCGGGATGCCCGCGAGATCGCCGTCGACGTCCACGACGGGCTCACCCGGCAGATCGCCGGTCAGCTGTCCGAGCGTCGCGTCGACGGTGATGTCGACGTCCGCATTCAGCAACAGAGCGGTGACCGAGGCGGGCAGTTCGATGTGGATGCCCAGGTTGTTGACGAGGTCGGTCACGACCTCATCGACCTTGGCGCCGAGAGTCCCGAGCGCCTGCGAAACGGCGGTCGTGATGCTCAGGATCGCCGCGTCGTCGAGGACGACCGTGTCCGGATCGAGACCGTTGAGGTCCGTCGCCCCCGGGCCGTTTGCGACCCTCGCGAGGTCGATCGAGACGACACCCGTGCCGAGGTCGATCGAGACGATGCCGTTCGGGTCGACGAGCGGGTCCAGGAGGAGCGACTCGCTCGCGGCTGCAATCGCCGCGTCCAGCCCGACGAGCGCAGCCGAACCGCCACCGATCTCGACGGCCAGCACGGCGGGAACGCCGAGCGAGAGATCGACAGCACCCACGACGGTGTCGATGACGCCACCAGCACCGACAGCAGCGTTCAGCGTGTCCCCGACGCCGTTCAGCACACCATCCAGCGAGGTCGCGATACCGCCGACCAGCGGGCTCGAGACGTTGAAGCCGAGATCGGCGACCGCGTACTCGGAGGCGAACTCCACGTCGCCCGGAACGCCGGTGGCCGTCGCGGTCGACGCGAGTGCGCCGACCTCGAGACCGAGGTTGTCGACGATCTCGTCGGTGACGCCGGCGAGCCCGAGCTGCGTGAGCAGATCGGTGAGGTTCACGGTCGCGTTGTCGAACGCACCCGGGTTGTCGGGGTCGACTGCGATCGCTCCGTCGGCGCCGATGACGCCCGAGCTCGCGGTGGACGATGTCGCGGCCGGCGACGCAGCGTACGAGCTCGTCGCGCCGAGATCACCCAGGTCGAGCAGGCCTGCGCCGCCAGGCCCTGAGATCAGAGGCAGCTGCAGTCCACCGCCGAGGTCGACGGTCAGTGCGCCCAGCAGACTCACGTCGAGCGGGGTGACATCCGGACCGACGTCGCTCGGGTTGCCGCTGACGGCCTGAGACACGTCGAGGATGTCTCCGCCGAGCAATTCGGTGCGGATCACCTGCCCGAGTGCCTCGGAATCGTCCGTGGGAGCCGCGACGGCCGCCATCGGCGCCAGTCCGCCCCCCAGGGCGACTGCCGCGACAGTGATGCCGGCCAGTCCTCCCACCGCTCTGCGCCTGCGCAGAGGTATCCCCTTGGTTTTCATTTACTGCCCTCCCGTGATGCGGACGGTGCCGCGCCACAAGACCCTCCCCAGGAGTCGACCCCTCGTCGACAGAGCTCGTGTACCGGTCAGTATTGCGGTATACCGGCATGCTGTCCAGCGAACACACAGAGAACGAATCGCGAAGCGCGCCCGCATACCGGATTGTTACAAAGCGCGACGCTGAGACGAGCC
This sequence comes from Microbacterium sp. M28, assembly GCF_025836995.1. Taxonomy (NCBI): domain Bacteria; kingdom Bacillati; phylum Actinomycetota; class Actinomycetes; order Micrococcales; family Microbacteriaceae; genus Microbacterium; species Microbacterium triticisoli. The sequence continues at coordinate 2,895,058 of NZ_CP107546.1, forward strand.
CGTGCAGCAGGGGTCAGGCCCCAGCGATCACGGCGAGCACCGCATCGCCATAGGCTTCGCGCTTCTTCGCTCCGATGCCGGTGATGCCATCGAGCGCGGCGAGCGACGCGGGGCGACGTTCGGCGAGGGCCCGCAGCGTCGCGTCGCCGAAGACGATGTAGGCGGGCACGCCCTGCTCTCGCGCCGTCTCGGCACGCCAGGCGCGCAGCGCCTCGAACACGCCCTGGTCGCCCTCTGCGACAGCCGCGCCGGCCGAGCTCTTGCGCACCCTTGCGGCACTGACGCGCCCGATCGTGTCCTTGCGGAGCGGAACCGGCGTCTCGCCTTTGAGGACGCCCGCCGCGGCATCCCCCGGCGCCAGCGTGCCGTAGTCGCCCTGCGCGACCAGAATGCCCCGCGCGAGCAGCTGGCGGACGACGCTGCGCCAGTCCTGATCGGACAGGTCGGCGCCGATGCCGTAGGTCGCGAGCTGGTCGTGACCGAACTTGCGGATGCGGTCGTTCGACGCGCCGCGGAGGATGTCGATCAGGTGGCCCGCGCCGAACGCCTGGTTGCGCTCGCGCTTGAGGCGCACGATCGTCGACAGCAGCTTCTGCGCGGGGATCAGCCCGTCGAAGGTCTCGGGATGCTCGAGGCAGGTGTCGCAGTTGCCGCACGGCTGGGAGTCCTGCCCGAAGTAACCGAGCAGGTTCTGGCGGCGGCATTCGACGGTCTCGCACAGGGCGAGCATGGCGTCGAGGTGCTGCCCGAGCCGCATCTTGAACGTGCGATCGCCGGGGCTCTGGTCGATCATCCGTCGCTGCTGGACGACGTCACCCAACCCGTAGGCCATCCACGCGACGGAGGCCTCGCCGTCTCGACCGGCGCGACCGGTCTCCTGGTAGTAGCCCTCCACGGACTTGGGCAGGTCGATGTGCGCGACGAAGCGGACGTCTGGCTTGTCGATGCCCATGCCGAACGCGATCGTGGCGACCATGACGACGCCGTCCTCGCGGAGGAAGCGTGCCTGATTCGCCGCTCGCACCTCGGCCGGAAGGCCCGCGTGGTAGGGCAGCGCGTCGAAGCCCTGCGCCGCGAGGTGGTCAGCCGTCTGCTCCACCGACTTGCGGCTGAGCGCGTACACGATGCCGGCCGCATTGTCCGGCTGGTCGCGGATGAACGCCACGAGCTGCTTTCGCGGGTCGACCTTCGGGACGATCCGGTACTGGATGTTGGGTCGATCGAAGCTCGCCACGAAGTGCTTCGCCCGGCCGAGGTGCAGCCGCTCGGTGATCTCCTTGTGCGTGGCGTGCGTCGCCGTGGCCGTGAGCGCCATCCGCGGGACCCCGGGGAACCTCTCGCCCAGATCGCCGAGCGCGAGATAGTCGGGCCGGAAGTCGTGACCCCACTGCGAGACACAGTGGGCCTCGTCGATCGCGATGACACTGAGAGTGCCGCGCTGCAGCAGCGCGGTCGTCGCCGGACTCGACAGTCGCTCGGGGGCGACGTAGATGAGATCCAGCTGGCCGGCGAGGTAGTCGCGCTCGACCTGCGCCCGCTCGGACGGGGCCTGCGTCGAGTTGAGATACGCCGCGCGCACGCCGTTGGCACGGAGCGCATCGACCTGATCGTGCATGAGCGCGATCAGCGGACTGATCACGAGGCCGGTTCCCTCGCGGACGAGCGCCGGCACCTGGTACGTGACCGATTTGCCCCCGCCCGTCGGCATCAGAACGACCGCGTCTCCGCCTGAGATCACCTGATCGACGATCGCCGCCTGGTCGCCGCGGAACGCGTCGTAGCCGAAGACGGTGTGCAGAGCTTCGAGTGCGGTCGGATACCGCGAGGGCGTCGCGGCCGGCGCGACGGCAGCGGCGGATGCCGTAGCCACGGGCGTCGACGGACCCGGCCCCCAGTCCAGGGGCGGCTCCCAGCCCTCCGCCTGGGGCTCCCAGTCCATGGGCTCAGGCGGATACGCGTTGTCCCATGGCTCGTCTGCGAACGTCAGGTCCTCGTACGGGTCACGGGGAGTCTGCGGCATCCCTCCAGCGTAACCGGCCGAACCGACACCCGCCCGAGCCGTCCACAGGCGTCCTAGGGTGGAGGCAGACGCGAAGGAGCAGCCATGACCGAAGACGCCACTGTCACCCGCAACGACGACGGCTCCCGTTACGAGATCCGCATCGGCGACACGCTCGCCGGCTTCGCGGACTACGAGCGTCGCCCAGGGGAGATCCTCTTCACGCATACCGAGGTCGATCCGGCGTTCCAGGGCAGAGGGCTCGCGGGAATCCTCGCCGCCGACGCCCTGGCGGATGCTGCGGCATCCGGTGACCGCATCGTGCCCTACTGCCCGTACATCGCTGCGTATCTCAAGAAGCACGACGTCGAGGGAGCCGAGATCCGCTGGCCCCAGGTTCCGGGCGAATGATCGGCCGGCGCAGCATCCCGCTCGAGCCGCGCGAGGTGCCGCTCGGCGGGGTCCGTGCGATGAACGTGCTGCGGACGCTGCCGAGCAAGGACCTGCCAACGGTCGGCGCCTGGTGCTTCCTCGACCGCTTCGGGCCGGGGCCTGTGCGCATGCGCGTCGAGCCGCATCCGCATATCGGGCTGCAGACGGTGACGTGGCCGCTGGTCGGCGACATGCGACATCGCGATTCGGTCGACAGCGACGTGACGCTCCGTCGCGGACAGCTGAACCTCATGACGGCCGGAAACGGGATCTCGCACTCCGAGTACTCGATCGGCGAGCATCCGATCCCGCTCGACGCCCTCCAGTTCTGGGTGGTGCTGCCCGAGTCGGCGCGCCACGGCGCCGGCGGCTTCGAGCAGCACACCGCTCTGCCCACGGCTTCCCTGGATCACGGTGCCGTGGCCACGGTCGTGCTCGGCGAGTTCGCCGGGGTGCGCTCCCCCGCGACCGTCCACACGCCGATCGTGGGGGCCGAGGTGTCGGTGACGGCAGGAAGCACGATCGCGCTTCCCCTGAACCGGGAGTGGGAGCATGCGGTCGTGCTCGTCGAGGGTGACGCGACGGTCGAGGGCGTCGTGATGGAGCGCAACCTGATGCTCTATCTCGGCGACTCCCGGGACGACGCGACCGTGGTCAGCGAGACCGGCGCTCTGCTGTTCGTCCTCGGCGGCGAGCCCTTCGAAGAGGATCTCGTGATGTGGTGGAACTTCGCCGCTCGCACGCACGAGGAGATCGCCGATGCACGGGACGACTGGGAGGCGGGATCGCCGCGGTTCGGGCACGTCGTGACGCACGACGACGAGCGGATTCCCGCGCCCGAGCTGCCGCACGTCCGGCTGATGCCGCGACGCCGGCGCATCTGACGTTCGGCGGGTCGGCGGGTCGGGTCCTGCGTCCTGCGCACGTACGTCCTGTGCACGCACCGCCGCATGTGCCATGCGTACGCGGCGACCTTCGATGTGGTCGGAAGCCTGGATCGCCTGCCGGCTGCGCCGGGTCCCGGGCGCGATCGCTTTGGCGCCTGGGCGCACTGATCTTCAGGTGAACATGACGCGTGGTGGGGGTTCGTCGATGTAAGTGCATCCCATCGGGCTTGTCCAGGCGATGACGCCGTTGGGGAGCTGGGTGACGGACCATCGGTGTCGGTCGGGCAGGTCGGGGTGTTTCAGGGTGTGGTGGTTGACGCAGAAGCAGCACAGGTTGCAGAGTTCGGTGGCCCCGCCTTTGGCGTGGTCGTGGTTGTGGTCGATCTGGCAGCGTCGTGCGGTGCGTTGGCAGCCGGGGAACCGGCAGCGCTGATCGCGGGCGCGGAGGTAGCGTTTCATCGATGCGGAGGGGGTGTACGTGTCGGTGATGGTGAGCATTCCGGCCGGGTCGAGGAACAAGCGTGTCCACTGCGGGGCGCGTGCGGCGAGGGGGCGGACGTGTTCGGGGAGCATCGGCCCGAATCCGTCGAGGTGGGCCATCTTGTCGTCGTCGCCGGCGAGGGTGGTGGCGGCGATCGTGACCTGGATGGTTGCGCGGATCGCTTCGGCCGGGGCGCCGGTGGCACTGCCGAGTTCGCTCGCGAGGAGCAGTTCGAGCATGACGTCGGCGCGGATCTGGTCGAGGGTGCGGTCGTCGTTCTCGGCCGGCCCGATCGTGGGGCGTTGGGCGATGATCTGCGTGGCGGTCTCGGTCGCGCGGTCGTAGGCGGCCTGGATGAGGTACTCCGGGCCGGAGAGCACGAGCTGGGAGATGCCGTCGTCGAGCGGATACGTTCGGGCCTGCCGGGACGACAGCGCCTGCCGGTACCGTTCGGCGACCGTGGTCGGCGCGATGGACGCGGCGATTGCCTTCACCATGGTCAGGGTGCGGCCGGGGCTCTCGGAGACCGCGATCTCGAGCGCCCGCCCCTGATACTCGGCCAGCTCCGCACCCGACCGTGTGGACAGGGCCGAGGCGCCCTGCAGGATCGCGTCCGCATGCCGGGACGTGATCGCCCCATCCCGCAGAGCCCGCCACACCTCTGGGAACTCGCGGGTGAGAGTGTGCGCACGATGCAGCATCCCGGTCACCGTCCCGGTCGACAGGCGCGATGCGGCGGCGAGCTCGGCCGTCAGCGAACGCACCGCAATCTCGTGATGCGGCGTGCCGAACGGATCCTCCTCCAGCAGGATGTCGAACCGCTCCGCCAGCAACCGCGCCCGCTCTGCCTGCAACGATGCGATCTGCGCATTCACCGACTCGAACGCATCCAGCAACTCGGCCTCGCGATCGGCCCGCGTCCCCGTGATGAATGCCATGCTTCAGTTTAGAACATATGTACGAAGAGTAACAAGAGGTGTGGGCGGGGATGTGGACAACCGGGATGCGGGCGTTCGGCTCGCTCCGCTCGCTCAACGAGGAAGAGGAGACGCTCGCTCACGAACGCCCCAGGCAGCGGAACGGGGCGGATGCCGCAGCATCCGCCCCGTCCTGTTCGCCTACTGCGCGTCGACCGTGACGACCGAGCGCACGTCGGAGTCGCCGTACTGCACGACGCCGAGGTAGCGCATCCCGGCGGTCAGACCCGACCACGACACGTCGTAGCTGGTCTTCTCGCCGCGTACCGCATCCAGCGGGTTCGGGGTCGCCGTGAAGGCGCCCTCACCCTCCGGCTGCACGTTGGCGTAGGTCATGTCCCACGTCATCGGGCCGGTGGTGGAGTACACGTTCGCGACCACGCGGTACGTGCCAGCGGTGGGAGCCGCGATCGTGACCCGCTCGTCCGCCGAGCCCGACGCCGACTGCCATGACTGGTAGTAGCGCAGGTCGTCCGGGCTGACGACACGGTAGACCGTGAGGTCGAGGTCGCTGCCCGCGTCATCCGACGAGTCCAGGTCGAAGCGCGAGAGCGTGGTGCCCTCGGGGACGTCGACGATCCAGGACACGTTCTTGTTCGCGTCGCCGGAGTTCTCGTCGCCCGAGTGCCCCTCGACGGGGTTGGCCTCGTCGACCAGCAGCTCGAACGGCGTGAGACCCGACAGCGCGAGCGGCAGGTCGCCGGTCAGACCGGGCGTGACCTCGACCGTGGCACTGCCGTCGACTCCGGTGCCGACGACCTCGGCCGGAGCGTCAGCCGTCACCGGGAACACCGCGATCGGCGAACGGACATCGCGGCCCTCGCCCGACCAGGTGAGCGAACCTGTCGCCCACTGCTCGACAGGAGCGCCGGCGTTGTCGACCGTGACCGTGAAGGTCGCGGTCTCCCCCGCGCCGCCGAAGGTGAGCGTGGACGGCTCGATCGTGACGTCCAGACCGGGGACGTCAGCGGACGCCGTGTAGGTTCCGGCGGCGGTCGAGGTGACGGTCCGTGTCACGGTCTGCGCGCTGGTCAGCGTGCCGATCGAGATGGACGCGAGGTTGAGGTTGCTGCCGTCGATCGGGTCGATGCCGTCGAACTCCGCGAGCTGCTTCCCCTCGAGGAACGCCGCCCAGTCGGCCGGGCCGTTGAGGTACAGCATCCCCGGCTCGAAGAAGCGGGTCGGTTCGACCTGGCCTGCGCCCTGCTCGAACGGGTCGGTGTTCTCCGATCCATCGCCCTTCACGGTGTTCGACGCGGTCGTCATCATCGCGGACTTGATCTCCGACGGAGCGGCGTTCGGTCGCTCCGACAGGTACAGGGCGCCGAGACCGGCGATGTGCGGTGCAGCCATCGACGTTCCGGACAGGATGCCGAAGGTCGGCTCCGCCCCGGCCGCGTTGTGGGTCGCCGCGAGGATCGCGACACCCGGTGCGGCGATGTCGGGCTTCATGACGTCCGTGCCATCGGCGTAAGTCGGGCCACGGCTCGAGAAGCCGGCGATCTGCGGCGTCGGAGTCTCCTCACCCGTGGTGTTCTCACCGACCAGCGTGATGGGTCGATCGGCGCCGCCCTGCACGTAGGCGAGGACCGCGGCACGGTGCACGGATCCGAGGTGCACGGTCGGCACGACGTGGAAGTCGTTGTCGAGCGAGTCCGCCCCACCAGGGACGTTCACGAGGACGACGCCGATGCCCCCGGCATCCTTCACGACCTGCGACTTCTCGGCACGCGCGTTCTCCCCGCGGTCGCAGACCACGATGTGTCCGGCGACCTTCGCGGGGTCGAGGCTGCCGGGGAGGCACAGCGCCGCGCCCTCGGCTGCGGCGGCGTCGCCGGCGTAGATCGACGGACCGGTGACGGTCTCGCCGAACGGAACCGAGACGCTGGCGCCGGCCTCGGCGAACCCGTCGAACGTGACGGTGCCCTCCCAGGTCGGGATGGTGGATGCCGCGACGGTCGTGTACCAGGGCGAAGCGTGGTCGGCGGTGGCCGCGTCAGGGCCGTCGTTGCCCGCGCTCACCGAGACGAACACACCGGCCGCTGCCGCGTTGAAGAACGAGATGTCGTCCGGTGCGAGCACGGTGGTGGCCGCGCCGCCGCCGATCGAGTAGTTGATCACGTCGACGCCATCCGCGACGGCCTGGTCGATCGCCGCGATCAGGTCGCTCAGCGCGCAGATGTCGTCGGTGGTGACCGTCACGTCAGGACCGACGTAGCAGGCCTTGTACGCGGCCACCTTGGCCGCGGGGGCGACGCCGGAGATCGTGCCGAAGTCGACACCCGACACGGATGCCGGGACGCCGAAGTTGCCGGCCGCCGTGCTGGCGGTGTGCGAACCGTGCCCGTCGCCGTCACGCGGCGAGAGGTAGTCGTATTGGAAGTCGAAACCGGCCGCCTCGGCACCGGAGGAGAAGTACTGCGCACCGATGAGCTTCGTCGAGTACGCCTGCTTGTCCCACTCCTGGCCCGTCACGATCGGGCTGCGGAACGTGCCGCCGTCGGACTTCTCGTAGTAGACGTGGGTCTTGTCGCTGTATGGCTGCCCCGCACTCTTCTTGTGGTCCTTCTTCTTGAGCTTGTCGCCCGCGAAAGCCGGGTTCTCCGGCGCGATGCCGGTGTCGATGACGCCCACGACGACACCCTCGCCCGCGCTGTCGACGCCACCGGTCTGCTCCCACAGGCCGCCCGCACCGGTGCTGTCGTCGCCGAGTCCGAGGAAGTCCGTCGAGGACACGGCATCCGGATGCCGGATCTCATCGGGGTACACGCCGAGCACGTCCTTCGAGGACCGGAGCTCGTCGACCTGCTCGCCGGTGAGGTCGGCGCTGAAGCCGTTGAGGGTGACCTGGTAGGTCGTGTCGGGGGCGACGCCGGTGTCCTTGGCGAGCTTGCGCTGCTCGTTCTTGAGGTGCGCGATGTACTTCTGCGAGTTGCCGGACTGCGCGTCGAGCTGCGTGCCCTTCTCGGGCTTGGTGGCGCGCAGTCCGCTGATGTCACCGGTGTAGGTGGCCAGCGGATCGCCCTTCATGACCACGATGTAGTGGCCGGGGGTTCCCTCGACGGGGGCGGGATGTGTCACCCCCTCTGCCGCGAAGCCTGCGGTTGCGGTTGATCCGACGAACAACACGGCCAGGGTTGCGGCCGCTGCCAGTCGGAGAGGGGTTCGTCCCATGGGTCTCTCCTGGTGGTCGACGGTGCGACCTCGATGCCGCACCGTCGCTCACGGTAGTGCGAACCGGGGACGGCGCAACAGAGACGAATGTCTACACTCGCTCCGGCGTGTGCAACCGGTCCAGGTACCGGTCGGCCCGCGGCGGGGCGCCCCTCGGATCGAGCAGCGAGACGGTCACGGCGACGGCGGTCGCGAGCGGGATCGTCCACGCCGCGGGCTGCGCGAGGAAGGGCGCCGCTGCGCCGACGCCGTTCACCGCGCCGTGCACGAGGAAGGCCAGAGCGCACGACACTCCGCCGGTGACCATGCCGGCGATCGCCCCGCGTGCCGTCAGCCGTCGCCACCACACGCCCAGGAGCACGATCGGAGACAGGCACGACGCCGCGAACACGAACACGACTCCGACGCTGGAGCCGAGCCCGGCGGGGATCGTCATCAGCGCGAACACCAGCGGCACCGCGCTGCACAGCACCGCCGAGAGCCGGAACGAGCGCACGGATCCGGAGAAGAGGTCCTGGCTCACGACGCCGGCCAACGACACGACCAGACCGGCCGACGTCGCGAGGAACGCCGCGAAAGCCCCGGCGACGATGAGCGCGGTGAGCAGCTCTCCGACGATGCCCGGCAGCACCCGCGAAGGCAGCACGAGCGCGACGGTGTCGGCGACACCAGGGCGCGCCAGGTCGGGTGCGGCGATCCGCGCCAGCAGCCCCATGGCGCTGGAGACCGCGTAGAACGCGCTCACCATCATGATCACGAGGACGGTCGTCTGCCGCGCCGAGACACCGGTCGGGCTCGTGTAGAAGCGCACCAGCACGTGCGGCAGCCCCATCGTTCCCAGCAGCAGCGCGACCATCAGCGACACGGTCTCATAGGCATCCAGCCCGGCGGGGCCGTCCTCGGCGGGGAAGATCGTCGCCGGGTCGATCTCGTGCGGCCCGCCGGTCAGGGCGAAGGCGATCACGAACACCGGGATGAGGAGAGCCGCGAGTTTGAGCCAGTACTGGAACGCCTGCACGTACGTGATCGCGCGCATGCCGCCGGCGGCGACGGATGCCGCGACCAGCACCGCGATCGCCACTTCGCCGACCCACTGCGGAAGCCCGGCGACGACGACCAGCGTGATGCCGGCGCCGTGCAGCTGCGGCACGATGTAGAGCCAGCCGATGATCAGGACGGCGAGACTCGTGACGCGCCGCGCCCGCCGCGATTCCAGCCGCGCCTCGACGAAGTCCGGGATCGTGTAGGCGCCGCTCCGGCGCAGCGGCGCCGCGGCGAAGACGAGCACGAGCAGGTAGCCGGCCGCGTAGCCGATCGGGAACCAGAACCCGCGGGAGCCGTCGAGCAGCACCAGCCCGGACAGCCCGAGGAACGTCCCTGCGGAGAGGTACTCGCCGCTGATCGCCGACGCGTTCCACACGGGTCGCACCGTGCGCGACGCCACGAAGAAGTCGCTCGTCGTGCGCGACACCCGCAGCCCGTACACGCCGATCAGCAGCGTCGCGATCACGATGAAGGCGACGCCGACGAGGTCCAGGACCGGGTTCATCCGTGGTCCCGCAGGGTGCGATAGCGGTGCTCGTTGCGTGCCGCGCCTCTGGCGTACAGGATGCCGAAGACCACGATGATCGGATAGAACGCGAACGCGTGCAGCAGCCACGACAGCGGCAATCCGAAGAACACGATCTCATCGATCTCGGGAATCAGCGCGAGCACGAGCGTGAGCGCGGTTGCCACCACCACGAACCCGGCGACGGTGCCGAGCGCGAGTCGCAGCTGGCTGCGCCGCAGCGCACGGGCGTACACGGCATCCGCGTCGTCGGCCGTCGAACCCGGCAGCGCGATGCCACGGGTCGATGTCGTCCAGCGGGCCTGGCGCGACGGGGCGCTTCCGGTGACGCGCACGCGCCGCGGCTGATCCGTCTCATTCACCGCGTCGGCCCCTGACGCACCAGCGCCTCCCTGACCGCGGCCAGCAGCCGCCGGGACACGGGCAGCACGATCGCGCCGACGGAGACCGAGGGCTCGGCCCCGGAGAGCCGAGCCTCAGTGACGGCAGCGCCGGCGACCAGGTACGAGCGGTGCACGCGCAGGAACCCGGCATCCGCCCAGCGCTGTTCCAGCTCGGAGATCGGGACGCGGACGAGGTGTCCGGTGCCGTCGCCGGTGTGCAGGCGCGAATAGTCGCCCTGTGCCTGCACCCAGCGGACATCCGAGCGGTTCACGAAGCGGACGGACGCACCGACGGTCACCGGCAGCACTTCGTCGTCGGCTCGGGCCGCTGTGCCGCCCAGCTCGATCACGCGGTCGATGGCCCGGCGCAGCCGCTCGGTGCGCAGCGGCTTGAGCAGGTAGTCGGCGGCGCGCAGGTCGAAGGCGTCCACCGCGCGGGCGTCGTCAGCGGTGACGAAGACGATCGCCGGCGGCTCGGCGAGCGCCGACACAGCGCGGGCCAGATCCATCCCACCGAGGCCGGGCATGTGGATGTCGAGGAAGGCGATCGCGACGGCGCGCTCCGACAGCAGAGCGAGGGCCTGCGCGCCGGACGATGCGGTCAGGATCTCGCCGATCCTGACGTCAGCGCGCAGCAGGTGCACGATCTCGTCGAGCGCCGGACGCTCGTCGTCCGCGACGAGCACGTCGATCATGGGCTCACCCCGATTCCAGATCGTGCAGGGGTTGCGACTTCGGGATCCGCATCCGCACCAGGGTACCCGCGCCGATGTTGGTCTCGACGACCAGTTCGCCGTCCGGTCCGTACAGCTGACGCAGCCGGGTGTCGACGTTGCGCAGACCGACGTGAGCGCCGTCGTCCGCGGAGTCCAGGAGCGCTCGCAGCTCCTGCGGATCCATCCCGACGCCGTCGTCCTCGACCGTGATCTCGGTGTGCGTCGTCGCGTCGTCGGCGAAGATGCGGATCGTGCCGCCGCCCTCCCCCGGCTCCAGCCCGTGTCGCACCGCGTTCTCCACGAGCGGCTGGACGGACAGGAACGGGATGACGGTGGCAAGCGTCTCCGGCGCGATGCGAAGCGTCACCTCGAGCCGGTCGCCGAACCGCGCCCGCTCGAGCGTCAGGTAGTGGTGGATGCTGCCGAGCTCCTCGGCGACGGTCGTGAACTCGCCCTGTCTGCGGAAGGAGTACCGCGTGAAGTCGGCGAAGTCGAGCACGAGGTCGCGGGCGCGGTCGGGGTCGGCGTGGATGAAGGATGCGATCGCGGTGAGCGCGTTGTAGATGAAGTGCGGCGAGATCTGCGCGCGCAGCGACCGCAGTTCGGCCTCCGCGAGGGCCGTGCGCGACGCATCGAGACCGCCGAGCTCGACCTGCGCGGCGCACCAGTCAGCGACCTCGGCCGCCGCCCGCACCAGAGCAGCCCGGACCGGTGCGGCGAAGGCGACCACGACGCCGATCACACGGCCGTCGACGACGATGGGAGCGCCCACCGCCTCGAGGTCGTCGTCGGCGTCGTCCCGTTTGGGGAACACCTGACGGCGACCTGTGTCGCGCACGCGGCGGGCGATCCGCACGGCGGCGGATTCGAGCCCGTCCGACGGCCCGTCGAACGCCACGGCGTCCGTGTCGTCCACCAGCGCGACCGCTGCGCTGCCGAGCAGCACGCGCAGGTGCCGGGCCGCGCGGGCGGCATCCGGAGAGGCCAGCCCTCCGCGCAGATGCCGAGCGGCGAGGCTCGCCTGGTGCAGCGCCTCATGCGCGGCGCGATCCGCGTCGCTGCCGAGATCCGCGCCGCCGCGGGCGAGCCGCCGGGCCAGCGCGAGCAGCACCGTGAGGAGGATGCCGGCGACGACGCCCAGGAGGGCGGCGAGGACGACGGCGTCGGTCATGCCCTCAGCCTAGATCCGGACCCGGTCAGCAGCAGCGGGCTCCTGGATTGCGATCCTGGTCGTCCATCTTCTGCCGCCAGAACTGCCGCTCGGACATCGGCTCCTCGTCCGGATGCAGACGACGCTGATGGGCGACGTACGTCGCGTAGGCGCTGTCGCCCATCAGGTTCGTGACATACCAGCGGATGCCGCGCCGGGCCCGGCCGATGAACGCGATGATCGCGCGCATCGGGCCGGTCGCGGCATCCGCTCGTGTCGTCATGTCGACCATGTCAGTGACGTGCCTTCGCGCGCTCTTCGGCGAGGATCGGCTCCCACTTCTTCTCGAGTTCGCGCTCGGCGGCGGTCGGGATGAACCCGGCCGGTGCGTAGCGGCGCGATGCCACCGGGGCGTCCTCGGTGTTCTCGCCTCCGCCGTTCACGATCGCCCTGATCGTCGTGATGATCGCCACCACCATGACGATGATGGTCAGCACCACGAAGATGATCGACAGCGTGCCCTGCACCGCGGTGTTGCGGATCACGGCATCCACGACCTCCGGAGCTCCGAGCGCGTCATCACCGGCGTCGCGCGCGGCGACGTACTTGAAGTGGTTCGCCCAGTATCCGATCGCCGGGACCGGCGAGAAGATCTTGTACATCGACGCCGTGATCGTGACCACAGCGGTGAAGGCGAGCGGCAGCGCGATGATCCACAGCCACTTCACGTAGCTCTTGCCCCGCTTGGCCACGATCGCCAGCACCACGGCGAGCGCGATCGCCGCCAGGAGCTGGTTGGCGATGCCGAACAGCGGGAAGAACGTGTTGATGCCGCCGAGCGGATCGGTCACGCCGAGGATGAGGATCCATCCCCAGCCGGCGACCATGATCGCCGTGCAGATCCAGACACCGGGGCGCCAGGAGACGTCACGGAACTTCGGGACCCAGGCGCCGATCGTGTCCTGCAGCATGAAGCGGGCGACGCGCGTTCCAGCGTCCACCGCCGTCAGGATGAACAGCGCCTCGAACATGATCGCGAAGTGGTACCAGAACGCCATGAGCGCCTCGCCACCGAGAGCCTGCTGCATGATCGTCGCGAGACCCAGTGCGAGCGTGGGCGCCCCACCGGTGCGCGACACGACCGATTCCTCACCGACCGCCGCCGCCGTGTTCGTCAGGACCTCCGGCGTGATGTTCACCCCGGTGAGGCCGAGCGAGTTCACGAACGCGACGGCACCCTCGACCGTCCCGCCTGTCAGCGCGGCCGGGGCGTTCATCGCGAAGTAGATGCCCTGGTCGATCGAGATCGCGGCGACGAGCGCCATGATCGCGACGAAGGATTCCATCAGCATCCCGCCGTAGCCGATGAAGCGGGTCTGCCGCTCCTTCTCCACGAGCTTCGGCGTCGTGCCGGAGGAGATCAGCGCATGGAAGCCGGACAGGGCTCCGCACGCGATCGTGACGAAGAGGAACGGGAACAGGGGACCCGCGAACACCGGCCCCATGCCGTTCTCGCCGAAGATCGACACCGCGGGGACCGTGATCTCGGGCCGCACGAGGATGATCGCGCCGGCGAGCATGACGATCACACCGATCTTCATGAACGTCGACAGGTAGTCACGCGGGGCGAGCAGCAGCCACACGGGCAGGATCGCGGCGATGAAGCCGTAGATGATGATGCCCCAGGCGATCACCTCGCGGTCGAGGTGGAACATCGCGACGCCCCAGTCGGTGCTCGCGACCCACCCGCCGGCGATGATCGCACCGAGCAGCAGCACGAAGCCGATGATCGACACCTCTGTGACCTTGCCAGGGCGCAGGAAGCGCAGATAGACGCCCATGAACAGGGCGATCGGGATGGTCATCGCCACCGAGAAGACACCCCACGGGCTCTCGCCGAGGGCGTTGACGACGACGAGCGCGAGGATCGCGACGATGATCAGCATGATCAGCAGCGAGGCGATGATGGCGGCCGATCCGCCGATCTTGCCGAGCTCCTGGCGCGCCATCTGGCCGATCGTGCGTCCACCGCGGCGCATCGAGAAGAACAGCACGGTGTAGTCCTGGACGGCGCCGGCGAGCACGACGCCGACGATGATCCAGATCGTGCCGGGGAGATATCCCATCTGCGCGGCGAGGACCGGCCCGACCAGGGGCCCGGCACCGGCGATCGCGGCGAAGTGGTGTCCGTACAGAACGCGACGGTCGGTGGGGACGTAGTCCTTGCCGTCCTGCCTCACCTCGGCCGGTGTCGCCCGCTTGTCGTTGGGTCGCGTGATGTAGCGCTCGATGACCTTCGAGTAGAAGCGGTAACCGATGAAGTAGGTGCAGACCGCGGCGAACACGAACCAGATCGCGTTGACGGTCTCGCCGCGGACGATCGCGAGCATGACCCAGGCGACGCCGCCGAGCAGCGCGATGGCGGACCACAGCACGATCTTGGGCCAGGTCCAGCGGGACGTCTTCGCGTCCTGCTCCTCGGTGAGCGAGACCGGGGGAAGGGATGGATCGGTGATGATGTCGGGTTCGTCGTCGACGACGCCCGCGCCGCGCGTGTGCGGCTGGGATGCAGACATGGTTCTCCTCTGGGTGCGCGTCTTTGCGTGACCCCACGTTAGGAACACCGCGGATGACGCGTGCGCCCCACCAGGCACCCGTGCGACGAGCGGCGCCGCCGAGTCGACGAGCGGCGCCCGGCGACCGGTGCGCAGATAGGCTGGATCGGTGCCGACGAGTCCTCCCCTGCCCACGCGCGTGCTGCTCGTCTGCGCCGCGATCGGGGTCGCGACGGGAATCCTCGGCGGAGTGGCCGGCCTCATCACCCCGGTGGTGCTCATCGCCGCGCCATGGGCGTACGGTCTCATCCTCGGCTCGCACGTGCTCCCCGGCATCATCGCGCAGGAGGTGCTGCGCCGCCCGTTCGTCGCCCTCATCACGCATGTCTTCGCGGCACTGATCTCCAGCGCGTTCGCCCCGATGTGGACCCTGCGCTTCCTCGGCACCGCACTGCTGTTCGGCGCGATCCAGGAGGGCATCGCCGCACTGACCCGGTATCGGGCGTGGGGCGCCTGGCGGTTCTTCATCTCCGCCGGAGTGATCGGCGTCTTCGTCGCGGTCATCGTGTTCTTCGCCGCCGATATGGGCTCGCTCGACCCGTGGGCGCAGATCATGTATCTCGTCATCAGCGTGCTGGGCCCGGTGGCGTGGACCGCCGTGGGCCTCTCGATCGGAACGGCACTGCGCCGGGCGGGCATCGCCAGACCCCGATGACGGAGGTGCAAGTCAGGTAAGGCTCGGCTAAGTTAGAGGAATACCGACCGCCTACCCCGGGGTTCATCCGTGCGCACATCCGCACCCCTGCTTCGCGTGCGTGACCTCTCGCTCACCCACGTCGGTGCCGCGCACGCCTCGCCGCAGGATCTCTCGTTCGACCTCGCGCCGGGTGAGGTCGTTCTGGTCCTCGGGCCGAGCGGATCGGGGAAGTCGACCCTCGCGCTCGCGCTGAACGGCCTCATCCCGCAATCGGTCCCGGCCGACGCCACCGGCTCCGTCGAGGTGAACGGCCGCAGCACGGCGAGCACCCCGGTGGCCGAGCTCAGCACGGACGTCGCCATGGTGTTCCAGGACCCGGATGCCCAACTCGTCACCGGAACCCTGCTCGACGAGGTGGCCTTCGCTCTGGAGAACCTGCTGCTGCCGGTGCCCGAGGTCCTCTCGCGGGCAGGGGCCGCGCTGCGCCGCGTCGGCCTGTGGAGTCGCCGCGACTGGAACCCCGATCGGCTCTCGGGCGGCGGACGCCAACGGCTCGCGATCGCGTGCGCGCTCGCGATGGGATCCGAGCTGATCGTGCTCGACGAACCGACCGCGAACCTCGACCCCCAGGGGATCGACGACGTGTACGACGCGCTCGGCGACCTCGTCTCGGAGCGCGACCGCGCCGTCGTGCTGGTCGAGCACAATCTGGACGCCGCGATGCGCTTCGCGACCCGCGTGCTCGTCCTGGACCGCGACGGCCGACTGGCCTTCGACGGCCCGGTCCAGGAGATCCTGCGCGAGCACACGGACGAGCTGGTCGCGATGGGCGTCTGGCTCCCGGCCGCGGCGTTGGCGGGGCGGATGCTGCGGGCACGCGGCATCCTGCTCGAGGAGGTGCCCCTGCCGCTGACCCCGGAGGAGCTCGCCCGTGCGCTGGGCGACGGCGCCCTCCCTCGCCCGTCGAACGAGGGAACGGGTGCTCGCTCAACGAACGAGGAGCGGGACGCTCGCTCAACGAACGAGGAGCGGGCGGGCGAGAGCGCGCTCATCCGGGCGCGCGGGCTCACGGTCCGGCGCGGGAGAGCCGAGATCCTGCACGGCGTCGACCTCGACATCCCGGCTGGCTCGCTCACCGCGATCGTGGGCGCGAACGGGGCGGGCAAGACCACGCTCATCCAGGCTCTGGCGGGAGTCGTTCCTCCCCCGAGACGGCAGGTCGACGTCGACGGGCTCGACCCGGCGACGGCATCCCCCCGTGAGCTCGCCGGACGCATCGGCTTCGTGTTCCAGAACCCCGAGCACCAGTTCATCGCGCACACCGTTTTCGACGAACTCGCGCACGGGCTCCGCCTGCAGCGTGCCGACGAAGCCGAGATCTCCGCACGGGTCGGCGAGATGCTCGAACGCTTCGGCCTCGAGCGCAAGGCGGATGTGCATCCGTTCCTGCTCTCCGGCGGCGAGAAGCGACGCCTTTCCGTCGGGACCGCGCTCATCACGCGTCCGCGCGTGCTCGCCCTCGATGAGCCGACGTTCGGCCAGGACAGAGCCCGGGCTGCCGAGCTGCTGGGCCTGCTCGCCGAGCTCCGCGACCGCGGGACCACGATCGTCATCGTGACGCACGATCTGCAGCTCGTCGCCGATCGCACCACGCACACCGTGATCCTCGCCGACGGCCGCGTGCACGCCGCCGGACGAACGGCGGACCTGTTCGCGGCCGACGGCGTCTTCGAGTCCGCCGGCCTGCGGCTGCCCGCACTGCACCGAGCGCTACCGGCGCACCTGCGGCGCCTCGTCGCCGAGGGTGTCCGATGACGATCACCGCCCCCACGCGCACGGTCGATCCGTACGCGGCGACGACCCCGGCATCCGCTCGGCACTTCCTGCACCGTCTGAATCCGCTTTCCAAGGTCGCGGGCGCGCTGCCGGCGATGCTGCTGCTCGTGTTCGTCCGCGATCTGGCGACGCCTGCGGCCTTCCTGATCCTCGGCTACGCCCTCATCCTCACCGGCGCCCGCCTGACCCGCCGCAGCGTCCTGCTGCTGTTCGCCGCCGTCCCGCTGGGGCTGCTCGCGATCGGCGTGGGGTTCTCCCTCTGGGTGGATCCGGGACTGGTCGACGCGACGGCACCCGTGCTGCGGATCGGCGACTGGATCCTGTACACCGGAGCGCTGGAGATCGGCTTCGCGACGGCGCTTCGGCTCGGAAGCATCCTCGCGCTCGCGCTGATCGGCGGCCTCACGACGACCGGCCCCGATCTCGTGCGCGCGAGCATCCAGCAGCTGCACGTCCCCTACCGGATCGGGTACACGGCGCTGGCCGCCTACCGGTTCGTCCCGCGGTTCGGGCACGAGCTGGCCGTCATCCGCGCGGCGCATCGCGTGCGCGGGCACCACGGCGGTCGCGGGCCCTTCGCCCGCATCGCACGCGGCTGGGGATACATCGTCCCGCTGCTCGCCGGAGCGATCCGGCACGCCGAGCGCGTTGCCCTCGCGATGGACTCGCGCGCGTTCGGCGCGCATCCGACCCGCACCGAGCGGCACATCGTGCCGTTCCGCGTGCGCGACACGATCTTCATCATCGCGTTCATCGCGGCATCCGCTGCGATCTTCGCCGTGACCTTTCCCTGGCAGCTGAACTGAGAGGAACCCATGGCCTACTCCAAGATGGTCAAGCCCGCGTCCGCGGAGCTCACGCACCTGACCGTGCTGCGCAGCGAACGACTCGCCCCGCACTGGATCCGCGTGACGTTCGGCGGCGGCGAGATCGACCGATTCCAGCCGATGGGCTACGACCAATGGTTCCGGCTGTTCCTGCCGATCGGCGGCGAAGCAGGTCTCGAGCGCGTCCCCGCGAAGGCCAACAAGACGCTGGGGTACCTGAAGTTCCTCCGCATCCCGGACGGCGAGCGCCCCGTGATGCGCAACTACACCGTCCGCGCCTTCCGCCCCGCGACGGGCGAGTCGGATGCCGAGCTCGACGTCGACTTCGTGCTGCACGGCTCGGCGGCTGATGGCACGGCCGGACCCGCCTCGCGCTGGGCGGAGACCTGCCGGCCGGGCGAGCACGTGCTGATCATCGATGAGGGCCTCGCCTTCAACCCGCAGCGCGGAACCGACCGCGTGGTGCTCGTCGGCGACGAGACCGCGCTGCCCGCGATCGCCGGTATCAGCGCCTCGCTGCCGGCTTCGGCGACCGGCACGGCGATCATCGAGGTGCCGTCGGAGGAGGACGCGCTCGAGTTCCCGCATCCGGCTGGTCTCGATGTGGTGTGGATCGTGCGTCCGCACGACGCGCTTCCCGGCGCGCTCGCCCTCGCACGGCTGCGCGACACCGACCTCCCCGAGGTGCCGTTCCACGCGTACGGTGCCGGAGAGCAGGCGCTCGCGTCGGGTGTGCGCAAGCAGCTCGTGTCCGAGCGCGGGGTCGACAAGAACCAGGTGAGCTTCTGCGGGTACTGGAAAGTCGGAGCCGCGTCCCCGGCATCCAAGGCCGCCCGCGAGACCGCCGCGGAGCCGCTGGTATGAGCGCGGGGAACGCGGTTCCTCCCGTCGCCAAGAGGAGATTCCCGACAGCGCTGCTGCTCACGTGCGCGGCGCTGGGTGTGGCGGGCGGGCTTCTGCTCGCCCCCGCGAACTGGTTGTCGACGCTGCTCAGCGGACCGGCGCCGTTCGCGAGCATGGCGCTCTCGGGCCTGTGGATCCTGCCCTCGGTCATCGCGTTGCGCCTGCTGCAGCGTCCGTTCGTCGGCCTGCTGGTGGGGCTGATCGCGGGTCTCGTGCTCGTCCCGTTCTCGGGCTACGGGTTCTCCGCGGTGCTGACGAACGTGATGTGGGCGCTTCCGGCCGAGCTGCCGTTCCTGCTGGTGCTGTACCGGTACTGGGGAACGTGGATGCACTACATCGGCGCCCTGATCATCGGCGTGGCGTATCCGGTGTCCGCGTGGGCCTGGTTCAACCTCGGGGCGATGACGGTCTGGGCGCAGATCGCGTTCTTCGCCATCACGATCGTGAGCTGCGTCGCCGCGACCGCCCTCGGCATCCTGATCGCCGACCGGCTGAGGGCCGCCGGCGTGGGCCGGCGGCGCTGAGCATTCCCCGTTCAGAGGGAAGAAGGGAAATGCCGGTCCTGGAGTTCCGGAACCGGCATTTTCCTTCGTTGTGGAGCATCCGACACGAAGACTGCACTCAGCGCAGCTTCTTGCGGTAGACCGCGATGGCGCCGAAGTAGGCGACGACCAGGATGCCCACGAGCCAGGCCAGCGCGACCCAGATGTCGGATCCGACCGGCTGTTCGGCGAACAGCGCGCGGATCGTGTTCACGATCGAGGTGACCGGCTGGTTCTCCGCGAACCAGGCCACCGGTCCCGGCATCGTGTCCGTCGGCACGAACGCCGAACTGATGAACGGCAGGAAGATCAGCGGGTAGCTGAACGCGCTCGCCCCGTCCACGGTCTTCGCCGACAGTCCGGCGATCACGGCGACCCAGGTCAGTGCCAGGGTGAACAGGATGAGGATGCCTGCGACGGCCAGCCACGCCCCGAACGAGGCGCCGGTGCGGAAGCCCATCAGCAGCGCGACGCCGATGACGATGGCGATCGAGACGATGTTCGACACCAGGGACGTGAACACGTGCGCCCAGAGCACGCTGGACCGCCCGATCGGCATCGACTGGAACCGCTCGAAGATGCCGCCCTGCATGTCGAGGAACAGCCGGTACGCCGTGTAGGCGATGCCGGATGCGACCGTGATCAGCAGGATGCCGGGGAGCATGTAGTTGATGTAGGACTCGTCGGTGCCGGTGTTGATGGCACCGCCGAAGACGTACGTGAACAACAGCATCAGGGCGACGGGCGTGACCGCCGTCGTGATGATGGTGTCCGGGCTGCGCAGGATGTGCCGCAGCGAGCGACCGGTGAGCACACCGGTGTCTGCGAGAGCGTGCGAGGTCATGATGCGGTCCCTTCCGTGTTGGCGTCCTCGCCGACGAGGGCGAGGAAGACCTCTTCGAGCGTGGGCTGCTTCTCGATGTACTCGACCTTCGCTGCGGGAAGCAGGCGCTTGAGTTCGTCGAGAGTGCCGTTCTGGATGATGGTCCCCCGGTGGAGGATGGCGATGCGGTCGGCGAGCTGCTCGGCCTCGTCGAGGTACTGGGTGGTGAGCAGAACCGTCGTGCCGTTCTTCGCGAGCTGACGGACCGTGTCCCACACCTCGATGCGCGACTGCGGGTCAAGACCCGTGGTCGGCTCGTCGAGGAAGATGATCGGCGGGTTGCCCACGAGGCTCATGGCGATGTCGAGCCGACGGCGCATGCCGCCGGAGTACTCCCCCGCCTTGCGCCCACCGGCATCCGTCAGCGAGAAGCGGGCGAGCATGTCGTCCGCGATGGCTCCCGCGTTCTTCAGGTGGCGGAGCTTCGCGATCAGCACGAGGTTCTCCCGTCCGGTGAGCACCTCGTCGACCGCGGCGAACTGCCCGGTCAGGCTGATCGACTCCCGCACCTCGTTCGGTGCCGACGCGACGTCGAAGCCGTGGACGGATGCCGTGCCGGCATCCGACTTCAGCAGCGTCGACAGGATGCGGACCACTGTCGTCTTGCCGGCTCCGTTCGAGCCCAGCAGGGCGAAGATGCTGCCCCGCGCGACGTCGAAGTCGACGCCGCGGAGCACCTCGAGATCCTTGAAGGACTTGCGGATGCCGCGGACCTGGATGGCTGCGGTGGTCATGAGCGGTTCGCCTTTCCGATGGCTTCGTCGAACGCCTTGGTCAGACGCGCGCGCTCCTTGTCGATCCATTCCTTGCCCTGGTAGGACTTGGCGAAGGTCTCGGTGAAGTCCACCGGGTCGTCGCCGATGATGTCCTGCACCGGGGTGCCGTCGACGGCGGCGCGCTCCCAGAGGTCGACGAGATCCGTGAACATCTGGGTGATGGTGTCGCCGTTGGTGATGCCGCCGTAGTACATGAAGTACCGGTGCATCGCGCTGGCCGCTGTGCGATAGGGCTCGGGGAGAGCCTCCATGCGGGCCTTGTCCTCCTTGTACTGCTTCTTCTGCTCGAGCGATCCGGTGATCGTTTCGATCCACTTGGCTGCCATGTCAAACTCCCTTGTCAGTACTGCTGTTGCTGATGTCCGTGTGGCGGAGCTGGTCGATGCGCTCTGCGAGGAAGCTCCATGTCCTCCAGAACTCGGCGAGCTGCTCTCGACCCTGCGCGTTGATCGAGTACACCTTGCGCGGCGGGCCCTTCTCGGACGGGACCTTCTCCACGTCCACCAGGCCCTTCTGTTCGATGCGGACGAGCAGCGCGTAGACGGTGCCCTCCGCGATGTCCGCGAATCCCTGGTCCCGCAACCGCGCCGTGATCTCGTATCCGTACGCGGCCTGCTCGGCCAGGATCGCGAGCACGATGCCCTCGAGCGAGCCCTTGAGCATCTCGGTCATCTGGTTTGCCATGCGATCACCTCCGATCTACTCTGTGTCGCTGACTACCAGTACAAAGTAACACTGAGTACCGGTACTTGGCAACACTGAATAGCAAAATCTTTTCGCAGGGTCCGCGAACGCGAGAACGCCCCGAGATCCGAAGATCTCGAGGCGTTCTCGTCAGGGGTTGTGCGTCAGCGCTTGCCGACGATCTGGCGACCGACCAGGTCGCGCATGATCTCGTTCGTGCCGCCGTAGATGCGGTGCACGCGGGCGTCGGTGAAGGCGCGCGCGATCGAGTACTCCATGATGTAGCCGTATCCGCCGTGCAGCTGGACACCGCTGTCGAGCACCTCCCACTCGCGCTCGGTCGCCCAGAACTTGACCTTCGCGGCATCCTCGGCCGTCAGCGTGCCGTTCTTGTACGCGAGAAGCGCCCGGTCGATGTACGCCCACATCGCATCCGTGGTCGCGGCCATATCAGCCAGGCGGAAGCGGGTGTTCTGGAAGTCGGCGACGCGCTCGCCGAACGCTTCGCGGTCCTTCGTGTACGCGACGGTCCAGTCGAGGGCGGCCTGCGCGGCTGCGGCCGCGGCGACACCGATCGACAGGCGCTCGAGCGGCAGGTTCAGCATCAGCTGGATGAAGCCCTGCCCCTCCTTGCCGCTGATGAGGTTCTCGTCGGGGACGAAGACGTCCGTGAAGCTGAGCTCTGCCGTGTCCCAGCCGTGGAAGCCCATCTTGCTCAGCTTCTTGCCCTGATCGAAGCCCTCCATGCCCTTCTCCACCAGGAGCAGGCTGAACGCGTCGGGGCGGTTGCCCTCGCCGGTCTTGACGAACGTGACGACGACATCGGCCGTCGTTCCGGACGAGATGAACGTCTTCGCGCCGTTGAGGATGTACCCGCCGTCGACCTTCTTCGCGTTGGTCTTGATGCCGCGCAGGTCGCTGCCGGCACCGGGGTCGGTCATGGCGAGCGCGCCGAGCACCTCACCCGTGGCCATCCGCGGCAGCCACTTCTCCTTCTGCTCCTGCGTGCCCATGTGCACGAGGTACGGCACGGCCAGGTCGTCCTGGATGCCGAAGGCGCCGGCGAGGGATCCGGCACCGGCCGCGATGACCTCTTCCATCACGATCGTGCGGAACCGGTAGTCCTGCAGCATCCCCGCGCCGCCGAACTCCTCGGGGACGGACAGCCCGATGAGGCCTGCTTCACCGGCGGCGAGCATGGTGGGGCGGTCGATCTCACCCGCGGCATCCCACCGCTCGATGGCCTCATTCGAGACGTGCCGCTTCACGAAGTCCTTCACGAGATCGCGGAATGCCTCGTGGTCCTCGTCGTAGATGTCGCGTTCCATGCCGTCCTCCCGAACGTCGTCGTTACTGCCGCGATTCTATGCGGATGCCGGGCGCGAGAGGAGTCGATTGTGGGATGCGTTCCCACAATCGGTGGCACTCGGTTCCGCGATTGTGGGGAGTGGCCAGACGGATCAGCCAGGGTAGTCGGGCGCGGCGGGGAGACCGAAGAACTCCTCGAGCGTGGTGTAGCCACCCGCGTGATACGCGGCGGCGAGCTCGGGGCCGATGTAGCGCAGGTGCCACGGCTCCGGGGCGTAGCCGGTGATCGGCGTCTCGCCCTCGGCGTACCGGACGATGTAGCCGTACTCCCACGCGTGCGCGTTCACCCACGCGCTCTCTGCCGTCCCGCCGAAGGCGCGGATGCCGCCGCACCCGCTGCTGCACGACACGACGTCGAGTGCGAGTCCGGTCTGGTGCTCGCTGTAGCCCGGCCTGGCCGACACCTCCTCGGCCGCCTGCTGACCTGTCGCGCTCACGTGCCGCGAGTAGGTGTTCTCCTGCATGCCGTAGGAACGATAGGCGTTGTTCGCACCCAGCACGCCGGCACCGGCATCCGCCAGCCCCGCTGCGAGCGCGTTGATCGCCCCCGCCGGCTCCGCACGCAACGAGCCTGCTGTCGTCGTGGTCTGCAGCCGTGTGGAGACGAGCCCGGTGGGCGTGAACTCGGGCGCGAGCGGACGCGCCTTGTTGACCACGACCCAGATCCGATCGGGATCGCTGAGAGAGATGCACGGAGCATTCCCCGCGGCGACGGACGCACGGAAGGCCTCACCGCCCCCGAAGGCCGCGATCGTTCCCGAGTCGTCGCCGGCGGCGATGGCTGTCTGCACTGCGGCATCCGCGCACGGGTCTGCGGCGACCGTCGCCTCCACGTCCACAGGCGGAAGCTGCATGGCCACGGCTGGTGCGGGCTGCTCGACCACCTCGAGCGCAGGCACGTCGGCGAGCGCCCACAGCGAACCGAGCGCCGTCACCGCAACACCGATGGGCAGCGCGAAGGCCAGGGTCCGGGGTCGCGGCGCGGCATGTCGGGGTGCCATCGCCTCGCTCACCGGTCCATTCTCCCCTGTGCGGCTGAGTACTTTTCGCCTGCGACGACGAGGTTCGAGTCTCGTCGGGCGGGCCTTGTGATTTCTTCGTTCATTTGTTCTAATGAATGCATGCGCTGGCAGGGACAGAGAATCGACGACGCGGATGAATCCGCGCTGCCGGGACTGGAGAACCGCAGCGGGATCATGCGGTCCGTGACGACTCCCGAGTTCGCCGGGATGACGTTCCACGAGGTGCTCGCCAAGTCCGCGCTGAACAAGGTCCCCGGCCCGTCGCGGATGCCCTTCTCCTGGACGATCAATCCGTACCGTGGCTGCAGTCATGCGTGCGTGTACTGCCTTTCTCCCGACACCCTGATCCTGTGCGCCGATGGACGACAACGGCCGCTTTCACAACTCGAGATCGGTGACGAGATCATCGGAACCGTCGTGCAGGGCGCCTACCGCCGCTACGTCCGCACGGTGGTGAAGGCGAAGTGGACGACGATGAAGCCCGCCTACCGGGTTGATCTGGCCGATGGCACCGAGATCATCGCGAGCGGTGATCATCGATTCCTCACCGATCGGGGCTGGAAACATGTGACGGATGCGGAATCGGGGCAGCGCCCGCACCTCACCACGAACAACCGGCTGCTCGGCTTCGGCAATGGCTCCGCCCTCTCGATCGATCATCCTGGTCCCGACTATCGCGACGGATACCTCGCCGGCATGATCCGAGGCGACGGAATGATCTTCCACGGCATCTATCCGAGTGCCGAACGCGTCCGCGAGGTCCACAGGTTCCGACTGGCACTGATCGACGAGGAGGCGCTCGGCCGAACGCAAGCGTTCCTTTCCGAGGCGGGCGCGCCGACCTACTCGCGTCCGTTCGCTGCACAGACGGCGACGCGCAGCGCGGCGACGGCGATCCACACCGCAGTGCGCCGCGATGTAAGCACGATCGAGAAGGTGATCGAGGTTCCCGAATGTCCGAGCCTCGACTGGCATGCCGGGTTTCTCGGCGGCATCTTCGATGCCGAGGGCAGTTGCTCCCAAGGGGTCCTGCGGATCTCCAACAAGGACGAGAAGATCGTCGATCTCATCACTGCCGCCCTCGATGCCCTCGCCATTCCGCACGTCGTCGAAGCCGCCCGTGCCAGCGGAGTGCGCAGCGTCAGGACCATCGGCGGGCTTCCGGTTCGTCGGCGCTTCTTCGAGCTCACTCGTCCCGCGATCACGCGGAAGCTGTCGATCGAGGGCACGGCGGTGAAAACATCCTCTGATCTGCGGGTCGTGAGCATCAGCCCGCTTCCCGGTGAACGTGAGCTCGTCGACATCACTACCGGCACCGGCGACTTCATCGCCAACGGAGTGATCAGCCACAACTGCTTCGCCCGTGGAACGCACCAGTATCTCGACCTCGATGGCGGCGCGGACTTCGATACCCAGATCGTCGTGAAGACCAACGTCGTCGAGGTGCTGGAGCGCGAGCTGCGCCGCGGCAGCTGGCAGCACGAGACCGTCGCGCTCGGCACGAACACGGATCCCTACCAGCGCGCCGAGGGCCGCTACCGGTTGATGCCGGGAATCATCCGGGCACTCGCGGACTCCGGGACGCCGATGTCCATCCTCACCAAGGGCACGCTGATCCGACGCGACATCCCGCAGCTCGTCGAGGCGTCCGATCATGTACCGATCGACGTGCAGATGTCGATCGCGATGTACGACGACGATCTGCAGAAGACGATCGAACCGGGGACGCCGACGACTCAGGCGCGCCTGGACACGGTGCGGGCGCTCACGGATGCCGGATTCCGCGTGACCGTCTTCCTGATGCCGATCATGCCGCACATGACCGACTCGGTGGCGGCGATCGACAGCGCCCTCGCGCGCATCAAGGCGGCCGGGGCCGCGCGCGTCATCTACGGCGCCCTTCATCTTCGCCCCGGCGTGAAGCCCTGGTTCCTGCAGTGGCTCGACGAGCATCGTCCCGACCTGGTCGCGTCGTACCGCGGGCTCTACCCCGGGGTCTCCGCCGAGGCGCCGAAGGGCTATCGGCAATGGCTCGCGAAACGGGTCCGTCCGCTGATCCGGATGCATCGGCTCGACGGACGCGACGAGGACGACCTGTTCGTGGAGAGCCCCCGCGGCATGCGGACACTGCCGCCACGGCCGGCGGCGGCTGCCCCGGCATCCGCTCCTCCGGCACAGCCGATGTTGTTCTGAGCACTGCGGCGGGCCTGCGGCCGCAGGGCGCGTAGGCTCGAGAGCTATGGCTATCGGCGCGATGATCCACACGTTCACGGTGCAGCTCGCCGACATGGACCGCGGGGTCTACGAGGAGCTGACGCTGCGCGTCGCGAAGCATCCGTCCGAGACCGACGCCTACATGCTCACCCGGGTGCTCGCGTACTGCCTCGAGCACACCGATGGCATCGCGTTCAGCGAGGGGCTGTCGTCCACCGAGGAGCCGGCCGTGGTCGTCCGCGATCTCACCGGCCTCACCACGGCGTGGATCGAGGTCGGAGCGCCGGATGCCGAGCGCATGCACTACGGCAGCCGTCTCGCCGAACGCACGGTCGTCTACACGCACCGCGACCCCACCAAGGTGATCGCAGCGTGGGAGGGCAAGCGCATCCACGATGCCGACGGCATCCGCGTCTACAGCTTCGACCCCGGCTTCATCGACGCAGGCACGCGTGTGCTCGAACGCCGCAACACCGCGACCCTGACGGTCACCGAGGCGCAGCTCTATCTGGATCTCAACGGCACGTCACTGTCGTCGACGGTGCACGAGCACCGGATCTGACATCCCGCGAGACGTGGCCTGCGGGGTGAAACCTGGCCAGGCTGACCACGTCTCACCCCGCAAAGCAGGTCGCGTGAGGATCAGGCGGTGAGATCCGCCGTGGTCGGGACGCGACCGGCGATCTCCTCGATGACCTCGTCGCCGACGCGGGCCGGCTCGAAGGGCGCGTCGATCTCGGCGCGCTGGAGCAGTTCGGTCATGCGACGCTGCCGCTGACGCGTGATCAGCGTCACGACGCGACCGGATCGTCCCGCGCGACCGGTGCGACCGGAGCGGTGCATGTACGTCTTGTACTCGTCGGGCGCATCGGCCTGCACGACCAGATCGATGTCGTCGACGTGGATACCGCGAGCGGCGACATCGGTCGCGACGAGGACCTGCACCTTGCCGGACGTGAGGCGCGCCAGATTGCGCGTGCGCTTGGCCTGGTTGAGATCGCCGTGAAGCGAGACTGCGGCGATACCGACCTCTTCGAACTGCTCCGCGAGCATCTCGGCGTAGGCACGGGTGCGTGCGAACACGAGCGTCTGCCCGTCGCGGTCGACGAGCGACGCGAGGATCTCGGCCTTGTCGCGGTGATCGATCACGAGCACGCGGTGCTCGATCGTGCTGGTCTCCTGGTTCTCACCGGCGACCTCGTACACGGCCGGGTCCACGAGGAACTCCTCGACGAGGGCGGCGACCTCGCGGTCGAGCGTCGCCGAGAACAGCAGCTTCTGGCTGCCCTCCGCGGTGTGGCGGAGAATCCGCTGCACCGGCTCGACGAAGCCGAGCTCGCACATGTGGTCGGCCTCATCGAGCACGGCGATCCGGCAATCCGAGAGGTCGAGCTTGCCCTGGTTGATGAGGTCCTCGATGCGACCGGGGGTGCCGATCACGATGTCGACGCCCTTCTTGAGCGCTCCGACCTGACGCGCCTGCGGCACGCCGCCGTAGATCTGCGTCGTGAAGAGGCCGACGCTGCGCGCGATCGGCTGGATCGTCCGGTCGATCTGCAGGGCGAGCTCGCGCGTCGGCGCGAGGATGATCGCTCGCGGGGAGCGGCCGAACTCGCGCTTCTTACCGGCCTGCGATTTCAGGATGCTCTCGACCAGTGGCGCACCGAACGCGATCGTCTTGCCCGATCCGGTGCGGCCGCGGCCGAGGACGTCGCGTCCTTCGAGAACGGCCGGGATGCTGGCGGCCTGGATCGGGAACGGCGAAACCGCACCCATGTTCGCGAGGGTCTCGACGATGTTCGAGCCGAGGCCCAGATCACCGAAGGTCACGTTCTCGACTTCGGCCGCCTGCACGGTCTTCGCCTCGAGGCGCTCGTGCACGACGTCCTCCGCCTGCTCGACCGGAGCGGCGGTCTTGTTCCAGTTGTCGCGGGTCGGGCGCTGCTCGGTGCGACGCGGGCGGTCCTCGTTGTAGCGCGGACGCTCCTGGCGGTCACCGTTGTAGCGCGGGCGCTCGGCGCCACGGTCGGCGTTGTAGCGCGGACGCTCGGCGTCACGACGGGGACGCTCGGCGGCACGGTCGTTGTTGTACGAGGGGCGGTCGCCATCACGACGAGGACGCTCGGCGGAACGGTCGCTGTTGTAGCGGGGACGGTCGCCGCCACGGTCGCTGTTGTACGACGGGCGGTCGCCATCACGACGCGGACGCTCAGCCGAACGGTCACTGTTGTAACGCGGGCGCTCAGCCGAACGGTCGCTGTTGTAACGGGGACGCTCGCCACCACGGTCGCTGTTATACGACGGACGATCGCCATCACGACGCGGACGCTCAGCCGAACGATCGTTGTTGTAACGAGGACGGTCGCCACCACGGTCGTTGTTGTACCGGGGGCGGTCGCCACCACGGTCACTGTTGTACGACGGGCGGTCGCCATCACGACGCGGACGCTCAGCCGAACGATCACTGTTGTAACGCGCACGCTCTCCACCACGGTCGTTGTTGTAGCGCGGACGTTCACCGCCCCGATCGTTCTCGAAGCGGGGACGCTCGGCACCGCGGTCGTCGTTGAAATCACGACGCGGGCGGTCCTCGTTGTAGCGAGGGCGTTCGGAGCCGCGATCGTTGTTGTAGCGCGGGCGCTCGCCGTCGAAACGGCGCTCTCCCCCGGTGAAGCGCGGACGGTCGGATCCGCCGCGCTCGTCACGGTGGTGGGGCGCGTCGCGTCGTCCGGATTCCGCTCGACCGCGGATCGAACGGGCCTCATCCCGGCCAGCGCGCTCCTGCTCGGTCCAGCGGCGCTTGGGCGCTCCGGACTCGGCGGGACGATAGCCGCGGTGCTTGGGGCTCTTGTGCCCGGGTCCGGTCGGGCGCGCCGAGCGCTCGTCTCCGGCATCCGCTCGCGACGGGCGCGCATCGTTGTGACGGTCGTGGAACGGAGTCTTCTTGGCGTATCGCGGCTCGAAGTTGCGCGCGGGCCGTCCACCCTTGGGCTTGTGGTTCTTGGGCATGATGTGTCCTTGTGGGTTCTCGGCACGAGAACAGCCGTCTGCGCGCGCACGCGCAGAGCGATCCGGACATCCGTCGGCCGGGGCCATTCATGTGATGGTTCATGCGCGTCGATCGACGCTCACCATCGGCCCCTGGACTCACACTTCACACAAAAACGCCCGCGCCGATGCGCGGCTGTCCGAAGCCGACCCTTCAAGGGTACCGCGACTAGCTGAGAAGACCCCCGTACGATGTCGGGGTGACTTCTCTCTCCCCCACCGGCACCCAGATCCATCTGCAGCGCGGCGCCGTCACGGCGCAGATCGCGCAGGTCGGAGCATCCCTTCGGTCACTGACCGTCGGAGGCGTCGGCCTCGTGCCGCCCTATCCGCTCGGGGAGCCGACGCCGTCCTGCTCCGGAGTGGTGCTCGCGCCATGGCCGAACCGCGTCCGCGACGGCCGATGGGATGACGAGGGGACGGTCAGGCAGCTCGCCATCACCGAACCGAAGCTGAACAACGCCAGTCACGGCCTGCTCCGCTTCGCCACCTACGAGGCCTCGCAGGGCGAATCGTGCGCCAAGCTGCGCGCCACGATCGTGCCGCAGACCGGCTGGCCGTACGAGCTCGGCACCAGCGTGACGTACACCCTCACCGACGCCGGCATCTCGGTCGAGCACGTGCTCGAGAACCGGTCGGATGCCGCGGTCCCCGTGGCCGTCGGCACGCACCCGTTCGTCACGATCGACGATGTCGACCCGCACGACCTCGTGCTCACCGTGCCGGCGGCGACGCAGTTCGAGGTCGACGACCGCATGCTCCCGACCGGGACGACAGCCGCCCCCGCCGAGCTGCGCGACGGCGTGCGCCTGGGCGACACCGTGCTCGACACCGGCTTCACCGACCTGGCCCGGGAAGCCGACGGACGCGTTCGCCACACCCTCGCCGCACCGGACGGGCGCAGCGTCACCCTCTGGCAGGGTGAGGGCTTCGACTTCGTGCAGGTGTACACGACGACCTCGTACCCCGGCCAGCCGCTCGCCGTCGCGATCGAACCGATGACAGCGCCGGCGGACGCGCTGAACAGCGGCCTCGGCATCCGACGGCTTCTCCCCGGCGAGAGCTGGACACTGCACTGGGGCATCGAACTCGACTGAGCGCCCAGGCGTGTCCGGGTTGTTGCAGGTGTTCTTCCGCAACACCCGCACGAACCCGGACACACCATCAGGGGATGTCCGGATCCGTGCGGGTTGGAGACTCGCCGACCCGCACGAACCCGGACACGCCTTGCACCTCGTGCCTCAGACACTCAGCCACGGGCACTCGGCCACGGGCGATCAGCCACGGGCGATCAGCCACGGGAGCTGGTCCCCGGCCGGAGGCCGGCACAGGCTCAGTGCAGCGGGTTCGCCGGCGGCAGGCCGCTCTGGCGCTCCCGCAACTCGCGACGGGTGCGCGCCTGCTCGCTCTGGTCCACGGACGCGGCGACAGCGGATGCCGCAGCCGCCGCAGCCGCGGCAGCCGCCGCAGCGGCCGAAGCAGCAGCAGCCATCGCCGAGTGCGCCGAGTACGTGGACTCCTCCTCGTAGTGGGTCAGCCGGTGATGGGTCGAACCCGACCGCTCCAGTTCTCTCGACGGTTGAGCGGGCGCCGCCTGGGCCTGCTCGGCCGGACGCTCCGACACGGGCGGCTCATCGCGCCCGCTCGCTGCGGCGTTCGCGCCGACGACGGTCAGTGCGCTCACGAGCGGGTCGGTCGCGGCATCCGTCGCGGGTCCAGGTGCATCCGGACCGTCCTCGGGCCCAGGGCCTGCAGGACCGTCGTCGTCTCCGCCGCGCGCCGAGCGCTTGACCGCTCGACGCTCCTTCGCACCCTCGACGAGGTTGTAGAGCGTCGGCAGCACGATCAGCGTCAGGATCGTCGATGAGACGAGCCCGCCGATCACGACGATCGCCAGCGGCTGCGAGATGAACCCGCCGTGACCGGTGATGCCGAGCGCCATCGGCGTGAGCGCGAAGATCGTCGCCAGAGCCGTCATGAGGATCGGGCGCAGACGCTTCTCGCCACCCGCCATCACGGCATCCCGTGCCGACAGCCCCTTCTCGCGGTACTGGTTGACGAGGTCGACGAGCACGATCGCGTTCGTCACCACGATGCCGATGAGCATCAGGACGCCGATCAGCGAAGCGACGCCGAGCGGCACGCCGGTGACGATCTGCAGCAGGATCGCACCCGTCGCCGCGAACGGCACCGAGACGAGCAGCAGCAGCGGCTGACGCAACGACTTGAACGTCGCCACCATCACGACGTAGACGATCAGAATCGCCGCGAGCATCGCGAGCCCCAGCTGCGAGAACGAGTCGGCCTGCTGCGAGGCGACACCGCCGACCTCGGCGCTGGCGCCGTCGGGCAGGTCGACCTCTTCCAGCGCCGTGTTCACGGATGCCGTCGCCACCGCGAGATCGTCGGATGCCGGCGGCACCGTCACCGTGGCCGTGCGACGTCCCTGCTGGGTGGTGATCGAGGTGGGTCCTTCGCGCTCCTCGACCGTCGCGACGTCCTGCAGCGGGATCATGCCCGCGGGCGTCGGAATGGACAGCGCGCGCAGCTCCTCGACCGTGGTCGGGGGCTCGGGCGACGCGATGTAGATCGTCAGTGCGGTGCCGTCGAGTTCGATGGATCCGGCCTGCTGCGGCTGCATCGTGCTGGAGACGATCGAACCGACCGCGACCTCGCTGAGGCCGATCGCCGCCGCGGCATCCCGATCCACCACGACCGCGATGTACGGCAGCGAGGCGGCGAGGTTGTCGGTCACCGTGCCGATGCCGTCGCGGTCCTCGAGCTCGGCGGTCACGGCATCCGTCGCCTCCTGCAACGCCTCGGCGCTCGGAGCGGTGATGTCGACCTCGATGTCGCTGGAGCCGAAGCCGGCAGACGCGGCGACCGTGATCTCACCGACGTCCTCGAGGTCGGCGACGGCATCCTGCACGTCGGCGCGGAGCTGCTCCTGGTCGACGTCCGGATCGGTCTGGATCGAGTAGTTGATGCCGGCGCCGCCCGAGAAGGCGTCGCGCAGCGACGAGCCGCTGGAGCCGATCGAGACCTGGACGGTCTCCACGCCGTCGACGTCCATGAGGACGTCCTCGACGACCGCGGCCGCCTCGTCCTGGGTCTCCAGGCTCGCGGTCGGACCGAGATCCTGCGTCACGGTCATCGTGTTCTGGCCGGAATCGCTGAGGAAGTTGACCTTCATCAGCGGTGCCGCGGCGAGCGTGCCTGCGAGCACGATCACCGCGAGCACGACCGTGACGGCGGAGTGCTTGAGCGTCCAGGTGAGGATCGGGCGATACGCCTTCTGCAGCTTCGACGGCGGAGCGTCGGGGTGCTCAGGGTCGATCTGCTCACCACGCTCGTCGAGCAGCGGCTTGCCGGGGCGGAGGAACCAGTAGGCGAGCACCGGCACGATCGTCAGCGCCACGAGCAGCGACGCCGCCATCGCGATCGTCACCGTCATCGCGAACGGGCGGAAGAGCTCCCCGACCATGTCGCCGACGAACACGATCGGCAGGAACACCGCGACCGTCGTGATCGTGGATGCCGTGATGGCCCCCGCCACCTCGCGGACGGCGAGCACGATCGCGCTCATCTTGTCCGCGTCGCCGACGTAATGCCGCTTGATGTTCTCGATCACCACGATCGAGTCGTCCACCACGCGCCCGATCGCGATCGTCAGAGCGCCGAGCGTCAGGATGTTGAGCGTGTAGCCGAACGCCTGCAGACCGATGAACGTGATCAGCACGCTGGTCGGGATCGAGATCGCCGTCACCAGCGTCGAGCGGATCGACAGCAGGAACACGAGGATGATCACGACCGCGAACACCAGACCGAGCAGACCCTCGGTCGCGAGCGTCTCGATGGACTGCTGGATGAACGGAGCCTGGTCGAACACGACCGTGAACTCGGCATCCGGGAACGCCTCGGAGATGTCATCCAGCGCGGCCAGCACCCCGGAGGACACCTCGACCGTGTTGGCCGACGGCAGCTTCGTGATCGAGATGGTGATCGCGTCCTCGCCGTTGACGCGCGAGACCGAGGTGACAGGGTCGGAGTCGAGCTCGACCGTCGCGACATCGGCGATCGTCGCATCCGACCCCACGAGCGGAAGCGTCGCGATCTCGTCGACCGAGCCGAGCTTCGCGCCGGTCTGCACCGTGAGCGTCTCGCCGTCCTCGGTGATCGACCCGCCGGGGAAGAGCGTGCCGTTCTGCTTCAGCGCCGTGTCGATCGCGTCGGTCCCGACGCCCCGCTCGGCGAGCGCGGCAGGGTCGGGCGTGATCGTGATCCGCTGGCCGATGCCGCCGACGATCTCGGCGGCGTTCACGCCGTCGATGTCCTCGAGGTCGGGGATCGCGACGTTCTCGAGGTCGGCCTGTGCGGTCTGCGCGTCGTCGAAGCCGGTCACCGCGATCTGGATCACGGGCAGGTCGTCGATCGACACCGACAGCACCTGCGGTTCGACCTCCTCCGGGAGCTGCTGCGAGATGCGGTTGATCGCCTGCTGCATCTTCTGCTCGGCCGTTGCGAGGTTCTCACCGTAGGCGAAGGTCGCCTGGACGATCGACGCGTTGGTCGTGCTCGTCGCGGTGGTCGACTCGAGGCCGGGTACACCCTGGATCGCCGTCTCGATCGGCGTGGAGACGTCGTTCTCGACGACCTCGGGCGAGGCGCCGGGGTAGCTGGTCATGACGATCAGGGCCGGCAGCTCGAGCGAGGGGATGAGTTCCTGCTTGAGGCTGTTGAGCGCGAGTCCGCCGAAGACGGCCGCGACGATCGTCACGAGGGCGATCAGTGCGCGGTTCTTCAGACTCAGGACGGCGAGTTTCGACAAGGCTGTTCTCTCTCGGTCGATCAGACGGATGCTGTGGTGGACGGAGCCGACGCCGGGGAGCGGAGGATCCCGGCGAGGGCGTCGCGGATGAGCTCTTCGTCGAGCGGCTCGTCGTGGATCTGTGAGTGCCACAGTACGCCGTCGATGAAAGCGGCCGCCGCCCTGGCGCTGTCCACTCCGTGAACGGGGGCGATGAAGCCGACGACCTCATCGGACCAGTGGCGGGCGAGTTCGCGCACGCGCGGATCGTGCACGGCGGCGGTGACGACCGCGCGTTCGGCCTGGATGCTGCGCGCATCGACGAGCGCGCGATGGATGAGCCGCGCGAGGGCCTCCGGGGTCACGCCCTCGGCGACGACGGTCTCACGGGTGGCATCGAGGCGCAGGTCGACCTCGGTCGCCAGTGCATCGAGGGCGGCATCCCGCAGGTCGTCGAGGGTGTCGAAGTACTGCGTCGTGGCTCCGAGGGGGACGCCCGCCCTCGCCGCCACCTTGCGGTGCGTGAGCGCGTCGACGCCGATCTCGACGATGAGCTCCGCCGCCGCGTCGATGATCGACCGGCGGCGCGCTTCGGGGTCGCGTCTGCGGCGCTGATCCATGACTCCCCTTCTGGACACGAGTACATGTACTTATGTACAGGATCTGTCTGTGCGGCGGCTGAGCCGGGGGTGATCGGTCACATGAGAGAACCGAGAGCGAGCCCCGCACCGGCGGCGAGCGCCGAGAGGCCGAAGGTACCCAGCAGGTGGAGGGCGGCCGACGCTCGGGCGCCGTCCTTCCAGAGACCGACGGCGTCCAGCATCGCCGTGCTGAACGTCGTGTACCCGCTGAGGAATCCGGCACCGACGACGAACAGCGCGTCCGGCAGGGTCGCCGTCACGAGCCCGAGCGCGAACGAGCCGCTGATGTTCACGACCACGATGCCCCACGGAAATCGCTGCGTTGGGGAACCCGTTCGGGGCCCTCGCCTCGGTCCGATCGCGGCGGTCACCCCGACGTCGACGAGATACCGCGTCCCCGCCCCGAGGCCGCCCGCGACGGATGCCAGCAGGAAGAGCAACGGTGTCATCGTTCTATGCTCCGCGGCGTCGCCAGGCGCAGGCCGCCCCAGGCGGCGATGGCGCCGAGACCCAGGCTCGCCACGACGAGGGCGATCGTCCACCACGGAGCGCTGTGCCACAGTTCGATCGAGCCGATCGCGAACGCACTGTACGTCGTGAAGCCACCCAGAATCCCCGTCGCCAGGAAGACGCGCAGGTCGGACGAGGCCGGAAGCCTGGCGGCCAGGATGCCGATGAGCAGCGCCCCGACCACGTTCACCAGGAGGGTCGCCACGACGCCGGCGGCCTGCGGGATGGCCAGCCCGACCAGGAGACGGCCGGCCGTGCCGAGGCTTCCTCCCATCATGACGAGTAGAAGTCGGCGAAGGCTCACGCCGACACTCTAGTCCGGAGGCCCCTGGCAGCGGGGCGCTCGCCTGTCAAGGCGCTGGCGGCGACGGAAGCGCAGGTCCTTGACTGTGCCTATGAAACCCCTCTGGAAGGTCGACCAGCCTGCGCTCCCGACGACCCCGTTCGAACCCGGGGAACGACACGACGTCATCGTCGTCGGCGCCGGACTGACGGGACTCTCCACCGCCTTCATGCTGGCGCGCGCGGGCATGGACGTGGCGGTCGTCGAGGCCGGCGGGATCGCGCAGCTCACGACCGGTGCGAACACAGGCAAGGTCTCGTTGCTGCAGGGGCAGCAGCTCGCGCGGCTGCGCCGAGACCATCCGGCGTCGCTCGTCCGCGCCTACGTCGATGCGAACCGCGCGGGGATGCAGTGGCTCACCGATTTCGCGGACACCGTCGGAGTGCCGTACTCACGACGCACCGACCACACCTACGCGCAGAGCCCGGGCGGACTGGATGCGGTGCGGGATCAGCACGCGGCCGCACGGGAGGCCGGGCTGGCGACGAGACTGCTGGGGCCGGACGCGCTTCCACCGGTTCCGTTCCCGCTCGTCGGCGCTGTGGCACTCGACGATCAGGTCGCCATCGACCCCGTGCAGGTCGCGCGGGCCCAAGCCCGCGAACTGGTCGCCGCAGGAGGGACGCTGCATGTCGGCATCCGCGTCACGAGGGTGCACGCGCTGCCGACTCCGCACGTCGACACGACGTCCGGACCGTTGTTCGCTCGCCACATCGTGCTCGCGACGGGGACGCCGATCATCGATCGCGGCCTGTACTTCGCCAAGGTCCGCGGGCTGCGGTCGTACTGCGTCTCGTTCCGGATTCCCGGGCCGGCGCCGGAGGGCATGTTCATCTCCGCGGGCGGTCCGACCCGCTCGATCCGTCCGGTCGCAGCCGCGGATGGACCGGACTCCGCGCAGCTGATCGTCGGCGGCAACGGCCACTCCGTCGGCCGTTCCGATGCGGAGACGGCCCAGATCGACGACCTCGTGGATTGGACGCGCGAGCACTTCCCCGGGGCGGAGGAGACGCATCGCTGGTCGGCGCAGGACTACGAATCGCACAACCTCGTCCCCTTCGTCGGTGCGATGCCGCGCGGTCTCGGTCGCATCCGCTTCGCCACCGGCTACGGCAAGTGGGGCCTGTCGAACGGACCGGCGGCTGCCCTGCGGCTCGCCTCCGAGATCCTCGGCGCCCCTCGGCGGGAGCGGCCACGATGGATGACGACGCTCGGCACCAGGATGACCGTCCCCGCCGACCTCGCACGCGCCGGCGCAGAGGGTGCGAAAGTCGCCGGACAACTCGCCAAGGGCTGGGCCGGCGCCGAAGCACGGTCGACGCCGCTGCCTCGGCCAGCGGAGGGATCCGGTTCGGTCGGCAATCGCGTCGGATGCCCGGTCGCGATCTCGACGGTCGACGGCGTCACGCGCGCGGTCGACGCGGTGTGCCCGCACATGGGCGGCATCCTCGATTGGAACGACGCCGAGCGCACCTGGGACTGCCCCCTGCACGCCTCGAGGTTCGCACCGGACGGCACCCGTATCGAGGGGCCTGCACTGCGTGATCTCCGCCGGCTGCCGCGGTCGACGCAGCACTGACTCAGGCCGGCCGCCCCTGCTCGTCCCAGCCGCGCTGCGGCGTGTCGCATGTCTCACGGAACACGTACTGGGAGGCGAGCCGACGCTGACTGCTCGACCAGTCGATCGCCGGACGGCGCTGCTCCGGCGGCAGGTACCCCAGCCTGTAGACGGCCATGAGCTCGAGGTCGTCCGGAACGCGGAGCAGCTCGACGATCTCGTCCCAGCGCCCAGGCGCCTCCATCGGAAAGGAGATGAACTGGATACCCATGCCCAGTTCGACCGTGGTGAGCCAGACGTTCTCCATCGCGGCTCCCATGCTGAACACCGAGTAGAAGGAGGACAGCTCGCCGGGACGGTACTCGCTGCGATCGAGCATGACGCCGAGCAGCAGCGGCGACCCCTCCACGAGTCGACGATTCTCTGCGCCGAGCGTCTTGGGCACGCCGAGGGCGTTCATGAGCGTCTGCCCCCGCCGGGTGAAGACCTGACCGGTGAAGGGTCGTAGCGGTGCCGGCAGCTTGTCGAACAGCATCCCGCTGCGCTTCTCGTCCATCTCCGCCTGGCTGAAGCGGAAGTAGGGCTTGTACCGTTCGAAGAACGTCCCGTTCGACATCGTCTCGGTCATGCTCTCGCCGGAGATGCGGGCGATCTGCCGGATCGTGTCGCGGTTCTCGATCACGACGAACCGCCACGGCTGACTGTTCAGCTGCGAGGGCGCCCGACCGGCTGCTTCCAGAAGCACCCGCTGGTGCTCTTCCGAGACGGGGTCGGGCAGGAACGCCCCGTTCGTGGTCTTGCGGCGACGGATGGCGTCGAGCAGTTCCATACGACTCACTTCCTTCTGTCCGGATCGAGCGCGAGGACGACGAGACTCGCCGCGAAGAACGGCGCGGCCGAGAGCGCGACGAGCGGATGGCGTCGCCCACGGGTTCCCGCGAACGGGATCACGGCCAGTGGCACGACCGCCGGCGCCAGGGCGACCGCCGCGCGGCCACGCGGCGCGCGGCGACCGCTCCGGATGCCCGAACCGAGCGCGACCGCAGTGGTGGCGCAGGTGAGCACGAACAGGGCGTGATGCAGCCAGCGGAACCGGCTCGTGTCGATGGCCTTCGTCGCGACAGCCGTACCGAGCGCGCAGTTGAGCAGGTAGCTCAGTGCGGCCAGCACGAACAGCGGCGGTGTGACCAGGCGTCTGTCGCGCATGAGTCGACCATAGGCCTCGCCACTGCGGACGCGCACGTCACGCACCGCACGCCGCGAGACTTGGTCTGTGCGGTGAGACCTGCCGAGCCTGGCAGAGTCTCACCGCACAGAGTACGTCTCGCGGGCCTACAGGTTCGTCTCCGCGTAGATGCGGAGCGCATCACGGACGAACTCGGCACCACGGGTGCTGCCGTCGGACGTCGCGTAGTTCGCGCCGAACCGCGGATCGGCGACGTACATCTCGCCGAGCCCGATCACGTAGCCCTTCACGTCACCGCCCGGCACGGCCGCCGGCGTGCCGGGGACGCCGGTCAGCCAGTCGACGTGACGTCGAGCGATGCCCTGCGCTTCGTCCGAGGCCGGGTCGATGCCGCTTTCGGCGGCGGCGATCCAGTCGCGTCCGAGGTCGGACACCAGCTGCTGCCAGTCGGCGCGCTCGGCATCCGTCATGCTGCGCCACCAGCGGTCGCTGTCGGCGTAGGCCTTCTTGCCCCAGCGGTCCTCGACCTCCTCCTTGTAACGGGTGTGGTCGAAGCCGTCGAACATGTTCTCTGCCATGAGTTCTTCACCTCCTCTCAATGCGTTGATGGTGGATTCGACCGAGGCGATCTGGCGCGTCAGTCTGGTCTGCTCCTCGCGCAGCAGCGCGAGGTGGGTTTCGAGAGCGGATGCCTCGGCGCGTTCCCTCGACAACACCTCGGCGATCTGCGGCAGCCCGAGTCCGAGCTCGCGCAGCAGCAGGATGCGCTGCAGGCGCACGAGCGCCTGCTCGTCGTAGTGCCGGTAGCCGTTGTGCGCGATGCGCGTCGGCGCCAGCAGCCCGATCTCGTCGTAATGACGGAGCGTCCGGCTGGTCGTTCCGGCCAGTCGTGCGATCTCCTGGATCGACCAATCGCGTGTGCCCACGGCATCCTCCTCTCGTTGCGATATCTCCACCGTAGAAGTTGACGTTGCGTCAAGGTCAACTCGATCCGAGAAGAATCTTCTTGACAATCTCGAGATATATCGTGTTACGCTCGACACACGCGATATATCTCGATATCGCCGAAACCCAGGAGAGACCGACATGACCGAGAAGTGGCTCATCGCCCCCGGCGAGGAACGCGTCATCGACATCGCCCAGGCGACCAAGCTGAAGATCGGCCTGGTCGGCGGCCAGGTCGATGTCGTCGCGCACGACGAACCCGGCATCCGCATCGAGGTGCACGGCGTCACGACCAAGGACCTGCGGATCGAATCCGACGGCACGCAGATCGAGATCGATCATCCGCAGATCGGCTGGGACAACTTCCTCGAAGTGTTCCGCAACTTCGGCTCCGGCGGCCCCAAGGCCGAAGTCAGCGTGGCGGTGCCGCGCGGCATCGCCCTGAACCTCGGTGTCGTCAACGCCGGCGCCCTGGTCTCCGGACTCGCGAACGACGCGAAGCTCAACACCGTCTCCGGCGACATCATCGTCGACACCCACACCGGCGACCTGTCCGTGAACACGGTCTCCGGCGACGTGCAGATCCGCGAGCTGACGGGATCGATCAACGCCAACAGCGTCTCCGGTGACGTCGCCGTGACCGGTTCGGTCCGCAAGATCACGATCGACACCGTCTCGGGAGCGATCTGGGCCGACGCGACCGGGAACATCAACACGATCAACCTCAACACGGTCGCCGGCAACAGCACGATCCGACTCGAGGAGACGCTCCCCGCCAACTACGTGATGCGCTCGATGAGCGGCCGCGTGCTGATCGACGGCATCGACCGCGGCTCCTCCGGTCCCACCAACTACACCGGCTCAGCCGGCGAACTCGCCGGAAGCTTCGTCGACGTACGCACCAACTCGGTCTCCGGCGACATCACGGTGCTGCGCCAGCCCGTGCGCACGGTCGCCGACGACGAGGAGTGGGAAGCATGAGCCCCGCCGTCTTCTCCCACGGAGACCTGCGCCTGTACCTGCTGTCGCTGCTCGCGGAGTCCCCGCAGCACGGCTACGGCATCATCCAAGCGCTGACGGACCGTACCGGGGGGACGTACACGCCCAGTGCCGGCACGATCTACCCGCGTCTCGCGAAGCTCGAGGAGGAGGGCCTGGTCACCAAGACCGTCGACGGCCGCACCACCATCTACGCGATCACGGATGCCGGTCGCGCCGAACTCGCCTCCCGCGAGGACGACCTCGCCGGCATCGAGGACGACCTGGCCGACTCGGTCCGGCTGATCGCCAACGAGGTGCGCCAGAGCGTGCAGGAGGCGATGAAGAGTCTCCGCGCCGATCTGGCCGCCGCCGCGAACGAGGAGCGGAAAGGCTCCCAGTCGCGTCCGCGCGGAGCAGGGCCGGATGACCCACGAGTGGCCAGCCGCGAGCAGCTCGGCCGAGCGGATGCCGTGGTCAACGCCTTCCGGGCGCGCATCCGCAGCGACCTTCGGACGCACGTGGCTCGCGGCGGGGTGCTGCCGGCATCCGTCGTCGGCGATCTCGAGGACGCCCTGGACACGGCGGCGAAAGCCGTGACCCGCGCGCTCACCGACTGACGAGCGGAAGGCGCTACTCGGTCCAGATCTCGGCCTGGTCGTCCGGCACCGGCTCATCGAGCGGGACGACCAGGATCGAGCGCGGCTGACGGTGTGCGAGCCGAGCCGCCACGGAACCCGTGAAGAACTCGCGGACGGACTCTCCGAAACCGCGCTTGCGCGTGCCGATGACGATCAACTGCGCGTCGAGCTTGCCCGCAAGCTGCTTGATCGCCAGGGCGGGGTCGCCGACGAGCTGCCGAGAGGTCCAGGTCAGCCCACTGCCCTCGAGCGCCCTCGTGGCGGCCTCGGTGACATGCTCGAACTCGGCCGCACCGGACTCGATGTTCATGTCGATCGGCGCCGAGTGCACGTAGCCGTCCGGGTCCTCGTAGGTGACGAATCGCGTGACGTCGACGTGGACGACCACGAGCGGCGCCTTCAGGAGCGTCGCGTAGTGGATCGCCTCCTGCAGCACGCGCGGGTTCTGGTCCGGCTGCATGCCGACGATCACGGCTTTGTGCAGCTCGGCGTTCTGAACGGCTTCTTCGGACGACGTGGAACCGGCATCTGACATGCGGATCGTTCCCTTCCCCGGGTCTCGGGCGGCCAGTGAGTCTGGCCCCCGTGCTATCCTGAATGCTACTCTTACCGGCCGTCAGCCGGTGTCGTGAATGCGCGGGCCCCAGATGCCCGCAGCTTAGATCGTGAGGGGGTCTCGCGCATGGGCCGTGGCCGTCAGAAGGCGAAGCACACTAAGATCGCCCGCGAACTCAAGGCGTACAGTCCTTCGGTGAACTACTCTGCGCTGGAGCGCGAGTTGGCTCACCCGAGCGACTCGGACGAAGACGCCTACGTCGACAAGTGGGCCGACGAGTACGCAGACGAAGACGAGGACGAACTCGAAAAGGCTTGACACCCTGAGTTCGCGAATCGAAGACCCCGCCGCACTGCGACGGGGTCTTCGTCGTACCCGTGCCCATGGCAGGATGCTGTGATGCCCCGCGTCGTCGCCCTCTACCGTCACCCCGTGAAGGGCTTCACTCCTGAGCCGCGCGATGATCTGCTGATCCAACCCGACGGCCGCGTGGCCGGCGATCGCGTCCTGGCATTCCGGTTCGCGGATGCCGCGACGCCGGAGGATCGCGACGGGCTGGAGTACTGGCCGAAATCGAAGGGACTCGCGCTGGAGTCGTTCCCGACTCTGGCCGAGCTCCGTCTCTCCTACGACGACACCGGCCGACGGGTACGGATCATGCACGCCGGCGCGCTCCTCGTGGAGGCTGG
Source organism: Microbacterium sp. M28 (assembly GCF_025836995.1). Classification (NCBI taxonomy): domain Bacteria; kingdom Bacillati; phylum Actinomycetota; class Actinomycetes; order Micrococcales; family Microbacteriaceae; genus Microbacterium; species Microbacterium triticisoli. The sequence continues at coordinate 2,937,036 of NZ_CP107546.1, forward strand.
GCTGGACGACGAAGGACGACGCGAGCTCTCCGACGCCGTCACCGAATTCGTGATGCAGTCCGCCGAGGCGAGGCGACTGAACCGACCGGGGAAGCTGCCGATCGTGCTGGTCGGCGACGGCGAGCGCTCACGGTTCCAGGACCGTCCGCGCGGGTACGTATCGGTGCACAGCACCGGGAGTGTCGCCGCACTCGGCGAAGCGCTCGAACAGGACATCGATGATCGCCGATTCCGTTCGAACGTCGTGATCTCCGGTGTCGACGCCTGGGACGAACTGGAATGGAGCGGTGAAGTCCGCGTCGGCGAGGTGCGGTTCCTGACGGCCGGGCCGATCGTCCGATGCCTGGCGACGCACGCCAACCCCGACACGGGCGTCCGCGACGCGAAAGTCCTCACGACACTGACGACGCGCGTCGGACAGCGCGAGCCGACTCTCGGCCGCCTCCTGCTGCTGCCCGGTGTCTCCGGGGACGTCGACGATCGCGGTCAGGGCGGTGTCATCCGCGTCGGTGACGAAGTGATCGTCGGCTGACCCGACCTGCGGCAAGCAGTCGATCAGGATCCGACGAACTCCTCGGCATCGCCGAAGGAAGGGCGTTCGCGGATCTCGACCGTGTCACCCAGACGCTCGACGTCGAACACGACGATCTCGTTGTCCCCTGCCTGCCAGAGCGGCGCAGGGGCGTACAGCGTCTCCTGCGGCCCGATCTCCCAGTAGCGCCCGAGCAGGAAGCCGTTCAGCCAGACCATGCCCTTCTTCCCGCCGGGAAAGGCGAGCCACGCGTCGAGCGGCTCCGCGATGTCGAAGTGCGCGACGGCGACGCCGTCGCGACCAGGGGTGCGGACCGTCGTGTCCGGCCGCTCCTGCGGCACGATCCGGTGCCGCCACCCGTGGACAAGGCGACGTCCGATCGTCACGCCGCGCATGATGCCTTTGCCCTCGCCCGTGTACGGCCCGTAGTTGATCCGGCCGAGGCTCTCCACGACGATCGCGAGCCGAGCATCCCGACGGGCCGCCGGGAGGGTGAGCGACGTCGCCCCGTCGCGTTCCAGCGTGCCGAGCCGGTCGTCGTCGAGGTAGACGACAGCACGGTCGTGCAGGCCGTCGACGGCGAGCGTCGCACCGTCGACGAACGAGACGTCGGCCTCGTACACGACGAACCCGTCTTCCGCGCCCAGTTGCTCGAACGTCTGCGGCAGCGGGGGACGTGCACCGACCGTCGGCAGAGCGCGCAGGTGATCGAGCGACGATGCGATCGGCGTGAGCGCCGCGGATGCCGCCGGCAGCCGCCGAGGGGCGGCGGGGATCTCCGGCAGTGCTTCGGTGCGGAGCGGCGCGAACAGCGCGCGCAGCGCATGAAACTTGTCGTTCAGCGTCCCGTCTTCGCCGATCGGGGCGTCCGAGTCGTAGCTGGTGACGGTCGGCTGGAGGACACCATCGTGGTTGGCTCCGTTCCACAGCCCGAAGTTCGTGCCGCCGTGCGCCATGTAGATGTTCACCGAGCCGCCGGCATCGAGCAGCTCGCGGACGACGCCCGCCGCACTCTCCGCGGACCGGACGTGATGACGCTCGCCCCAGTGGTCGAACCAGCCGCCCCACAGCTCGCTGCACATCAGCGGTTCATCCGGACGGCGCAGTTCGACGGCCTTCGACACCCCGGATCCGAACGTGAACGTCGTCATCGCACCCGGAACACTGCCGTGCGCGACCATGTCCGCGGTCGTGCCGTCGGCCGTCATCAGCATCTCGACGACTCCCCGCGTGCGCAGCCCGTCGCGCAGATGAGTCAGGTACTCCGCGTCGCTGCCGAACGAGCCGTATTCGTTCTCGACCTGGAAGGCGACGATCGGCCCGCCGTGCACGGCCTGCAGCGGAACCAGCCGCGGAATCAGCTGGTCGTACCACCGGTCGACCGCGGCGAGATAGGCCGCGTCGCTGCTGCGCAGCGCGCTGGTCCGACCCGACAGCCAGAACGGGATGCCGCCGTTGGACCACTCCGCGCAGATGTAGGGGCTCGGACGCATGTAGACGTCCAGACCACTTCGCCGGCGATCCGCACGAACCGCTCGATGTCACGCCAGCCGTCGAAGCGCACATCACCCTCCGCCCGCTCGTGGAAGTTCCACGCGGCATAAGCGTCGACGGTGTTCGCTCCCATCGCGGCCAGGCGGCGCAACCGGTCTTCCCACTGGTCGGGATGCACGCGGAAGTAGTGCACGGCTCCGGCCAGGACCCGGTGCGGGCGTCCGCGGCGCATGATCGAACCGTCGTGGATGGCCAGCGCAGGGTCTGGAGAATGGGCCATGGCGCTCCTCGTCGAGTGCCTGCTCAGCGTACTCGGCACGAAGCCCCGAATCATGCGGGCGGGCGGATCACCCCGTCACCGCGGCGCGGTCGACCGTGAACTGCTGGGCACGGCCGTCCGGCGCCGTGACGGTGACTTCGGCGACGCCGCTCCCCCCGGGGAACACCCGGAGGACGAGCCCGTCGAGATAGTCGTAGTCCGGCCGGTCGGCGCGCGCGCCCCAGGGCAGAACGGCACCGGGGCGGGCGTAGAGCGGCAACGTGGTGAAGCCGTGCGTCTCACGCACCCAGCGGCCGCCCTCCACGCTCTCGCCCGTGAACAGACTGGTCCACGTCCCGGCCGGAAGGTAGAACTCGACCTCTCCGGAAGCCGTGAACACCGGCGCGACGAGGAGGTCGCCGCCGAGCATGTACTGGCGGTCGAGATAGGCGACGGCCGGATCGTCCGGGAACTCGAGCGCCATCGGCCGCATGAGGGGAACGCCGGTGCGGGTTGCGTCCAGGCCCGCCTGGAACAGGTAGGGCATCAGGCGCATCTTCAGCTGCGTGAAGATGCGGGTGACCTCGACCGCCTCCTCGTCGAACGCCCACGGCACACGGTACGACTTCGAACCGTGGAAGCGGGAATGGCTGCCGAGCAGCCCGAACGCGGTCCAGCGCTTGAAAACGCCGGGGTCGGGTGTGCCTTCGAACCCGCCGATGTCGTGACTCCAGAATGCGAAGCCGCTCATCGCCAGCGACAGCCCGCCTCGGAGCGTCTCCGCCATGGAGGGGAACGTCGAGGTCGAGTCGCCGCCCCAGTGCACGGGCATCGTCTGTCCGCCCGCGGTTCCCGAGCGCGCGAACAGCACGGCCTCGCCTTCGCCGCGCTCCTCGACGAGCACCTCATGCACGGCCTTGTTGTAGAGGTGCGCGTAGAGGTTGTGCATGCGAGAGGGGTCGGACCCGTCGAAGTAGTCCACCTCGAGCGGGATGCGCTCACCGAAGTCGGTCTTGAAGCAGTCGACCCCCTGTCGCATGAGCCGCCGCAGATGCTCCTGATACCAGGCCGTCGCGTCCGGATTGGTGAAGTCGACCAGGCCCATGCCGGCCTGCCACAGATCCCACTGCCACACCGATCCGTCCGGCCGGGTGACGAGGTATCCCTGTGCGGCGGCCTCCGCGAACAGCGGCGAGCGCTGACCGATGTAGGGATTGATCCAGACGCACACCCGGAGGTCCCGCTCATGCAGTCGGGACAGCATCCCCTCCGGGTCGGGGAAAGTGCGCGGATCCCACTCGAAATCGCACCAGTTGAACTCGCGCATCCAGAAGCAGTCGAAGTGGAACACCGAGACCGGCAGTTCGCGCGTCGCCATCTCATCGATGAACGAGGTCACGGTCGCCTCGTCGTAGTCGGTGGTGAAACTCGTGGAGAGCCACAGGCCGTACGACCAGGCCGGCACGACGGGCGGGCGACCGGTGAGCGCGGTGTACCGGGTGAGCACGTCCTTCGGGTTCGGACCAGCGATCACGAAGTACTCCAGCACCTCGCCGGGCACCGAGAACTGCACCCGCTCCACCGTTTCGGAGCCGATCTCGTAGGAGACATGGCCGGCGTCGTTGACGAGGACGCCGTACCCGCGGTCGGAGAGATAGAAGGGGACGTTCTTGTACGCCTGCTCGCTCGAGGTGCCGCCGTCGGCGTTCCAGACGTCGACGGACTGCCCGTTCTTCACCAGCGGACCGAAGCGCTCGCCGAGACCGTAGATGAGCTCGCCGACTCCGAGGTCCAGCTGCTCATGGACGAAGGTGTGCGGCCGCGCGATCGTGCCGTCGGCCCGAGGCACGCTCACGATCCCGGGGTCGACCTGCGCGTCAGGAGCGAGGCGCACATAACCCTGCGCCTTGTGCCCGCTGCCGGTCACCCGGCGACCGTCGACCTCGAACGCCAGATTCCACGGTGCGCCCGGCGTGATGCGAGCGGTGAGCGCACCGCTGGTGAGTGTGCCGCCGTCGCCCGTGACGGATACCTCGGCCTCGGCGCCCGGTTCGATCTCGGCGAGCGGGAACCCTCCGTGCCACCGGCCGCCTTCGTGGTGCGCGATGCGGACCCGGATGACGCCGTCCATCGGCGAGGAGAGCGTCACCGTCAGCACCGGACGGTTGAGCGTGTCACCACGGCGACCGATGACGGCGGTCGGGGCGGTGACGACCAACCCCTCGCCGTCCGCCGCGGCATCCGTCTGCCAGATGTCGTACGCCTCCTGCGCGTACAACGCCGTGACTCCAGGCCGAAGCTGCCAGAAACCATCGGTGAACTTCATCGCTTCTCCCGTTCGGCGGGCCGGAATCCACCTCGCGGATCGATCACAGAACCCATTTTGTCATGTCACGAAACATAATACCGATGGCGAACGGAAGACGCGAACCGACGCGGCACCGAGTGACGCCGCGGTCGCGTCAGACGAGCAGTCGGCGCATCGCAGCGACGGCGGCACCGCGCGCGTACAGCCCGAACTCGAAAGCGGGGCGCTCCACGAGCACCTCGTCCGGGTAGCCCTCCTCGAGGAACTCAGCGAGGGCCGAGCGGACGTGCTGAGGCGCGATCTCGAGCATGTCCGTGCCCTCGCCCATCACGGCGACCACCTCGGGGTCGAACGCGTTCACCGCTTCGGCGATCGCCGCCCCGAGAGCGCGGGCGGCATTCTCGAACGCCGCCCGCGCCACGGCGTCCCCGCCGCGTGCCCGCTCCAGCACTCGCTCGTAGTCATCCGGCTCCGCTCCCGCATTATGGGCGATCGCCGGCATCGTGACGAAGCTGTGCACGCAGTCGACGTGACCATTCGTGCACGTGCGTCCGCGCCCGCCGATCCTGGTGTGCCCCACGCGGCCGGCTCGACCATTGGCCCCGAGGTGGAGTTCTCCGCCGATGACGACCCCCGAGCCGACGCCGGCTCCCACGCCGTACACGACCAGCGACGAATGCCGTGCGCGCGTGCCGAACCAGTGATGTGCACCGGCGAGCGCGTGGACGTCGTTCACGATCGCTGCGGGCAGATGCGCGGCCGACGTCACGAGATCCGCGAGTCGGACCGCATCCCAGCCGAGGAAGTTCGAGTGATGCAGGATCCCTCCGCCGTCCGGCGTCTCGGAGACGTCGCCGGCCACGGCGATCCCGATCGCGACGACCTCACCGCCTTCGACGTCGGGGACGGACCGGGCGATCAGGTCGACGACGTCGGTCACCTCGCGACTGGGCAGCGGATGCTCCGCTTCGGCCACGACCCGCGCCTGCAGGTCCGTCACGACGAGGTACATCGTGTCCGCCGTGAGCTTCACGCCGGCGAAATGGGCCGCATCGGGACGCAGCCGCAGCATCTCCGCCGGCCGCCCTCGTGACCCCGAGACGTGCAGGGCTCCCTCCAGCACGAAGCCGCCGTCGATCAGACCGCGCGTCACACGGGTCAGGCTCGTGCGCGACAGACCGAGGCGCTCGGCGATGCGCACCCTGGGCTGCTCACCATGCAGCAGAAGCTCGAGGAGCACCCGGCGCTCGGTGTCGGGAAGACCGGGCCAGATGGCGACGGCCGACGAGGAGACGGACACCACGCCAGCCTAGCCCTGCGCCCGCGCGCCGCGCGGCGCCGATGCGGTGAGCGCGCTGCGCACGCGCTCGGCATGACGCGCGACCAGGTCGCCTCGACCGACCTCGTCGAGCCAAGCGGCGTGCAGCGCCCACAGCCGGGCGGCGTCGTCCGGACGGGCATCGAGCAGATCGCGCGACTCGGATGGGTCCTGCCGCACGTCGAAGAGCTGCACGCCGTCGCCCGGATCCGTGTGCTCGACGACGCGGATTCCGCGTGCGTTCGCATCGTCCCCGTGCGTGACGCGCAGCTTGAGATCACCACTGCGCACCGCCGCCTGGAAACCGCACTCCCAATGCAGTTCGTGCCTCGCCGGTGCCCCCGCGCGCAGGTGATCCGCCTGGTCCACACCGTCGACATCGAACACCGCCACGTCGACCCCGGCCGCGGCGAGCAGCGTGGGATAGAGGTCCATCGAGCTGATGATCCCGTCCCGTGCGGCGCCCCCGCTCCAGCCGCCTCCCGGCCAGCGGATCAGGAACGGCACGCGGATGCCGCCCTCGGCGAGCGTGTACTTGGAGCCGCTGAGGGGCCCGTTGCTGCCGTAGTTGCATGTCGAGCCACCGTTGTCGGTCAGATAGACGACGATCGTGTTGTCCGCTATTCCTCGCTCGTCGAGCTGCTCGAGCAGTGCTCCGATCTCGCGATCCATCAGCTCGAGTTGGGCGAGGTAGTACTCGCGACCGTGCTCGAGATTCGGCGATATGGCCCCGTCGTACCAGTCGGCGTACGTGGCGCCGCCGGACTCGTCCCAATCCTCGCGAACCGGCAGTCCCCGACGCTCGAGCTCTTCGGGCGGCAGCTGCCAGCAGAAGTTGTGCACCGCGTTGAAGGCGAGCATGGCGAAGAAGGGCGCTTCATCGTCCTCCGCGATGAAGCGCTGAGTGCGCCGACCCAGTTCCGCGGTGAGGAAGCCCTCCAGCTCGACCTCTTCGCGCCCCTCGAACATGGGCTGGACGGCCATCCGCCAGTTGCCCTCAGGGCCGTACTCGTCGACAGCGTCCTCTGTGTGGCGCAGATAGTGCAGCCGTCCCTGCTGACGACCGGCGAGACCGTAGTACGACACGTCGAAGCCGTGTTCGGGAGGACACGCACGATCGCCTGGTTGGTCCTGGCCGTAGTGCACCTTGCCGAAGTACCCGGTGCGGTACCCGTGCTCACGGAACCGCTCTGCAAGCGTCGTCCGCTCGTCGGGGAACCGCGTGTCCAGGAACCACGTCGACCCCCATCGCGCCGGATGCGCGCCCGAGATCAGCGCAGCACGCGACGGGTTGCAGATGGGTGCCGCCACATACGCGTCCGAGCACGTGATGCCCTCCGTCGCCAGCCGATCGAGGGCAGGCGTTCGGACGTCAGGGTCGAGTCCGAGGATGCCGCGGTCCGCGTAGCCGTGATCGTCCGACAGGATCAGGAGGATGTTCGGTGCGGTCATCGTCACGCCACGGATTCTATGACGACGCCCGCCGCCTCACCCTCCCGCACGACGGCGACACCACCGGGTGCGATGACGAGGCCATCGATGAGATCGCTCGTCGTGAGCAGATCCGTTCCCCCGCCGCTCACGCGCACCGGCTCGCTGCCGTGGTGCATGAGGAAGAGGTAGTCGGCCTCCGCTCCCCTGCGTCGCACCGCCTCGACGCCGAGCGCCGTCGCGCCGACGAGAGTCGCGGTCGCGCCGACGGCAGCGGCCTGCGCCGCAAGGAAAGCGTCCCGCGATGACTGATCCAATCGCGCCGAGACGTACACGGCGACGCCTTGACCGATGGCGGACTCGGTGACGGCGGGGGCGCCGTCCAGCGGGCCTCCGGCGTAGCGGTGCACGACCGCGGCTCCGGCCGTCTCGACGCGCTCTGTCCATTCCTCGGCCGTCAGGCCGTCGCTCAGGGCGAGCTTCTCCCCTGGCGCGAGCGGCAGGATCTCGTCGACACGGATGCCGAGCAGATCACGCAGCACACCGGGATATCCACCGCCGAGCACATGCTGGTTCTCGTCCGCCACACCGGTGAGGTAGGAGACGATCACGCGACCGCCCGCTTCGGCATAGGCGCGCAGCCAGTCGGCGACGCCGGCCTCCATGGCATACAGGCAGGGCACCACCAGTAGGCGATACCGCGAGATGTCCGCACCGGGGCGGACGAAATCGGTCGGGATACCGGAGCGCCAGAACGAACGATGAGTCGCGCGCACCTCGTCGGAGTAGTTCATCGACTCGTTCGGCAGATGCGGGGTCTCCAGGGCCCACCAGCCCTCGGCATCCCACACGATGCCGACCTGCGCATCGACCAGGGGGCCCTTCGCCGGCGGCTGCGTGACCTCGGCGATGGCTTCGAGCGCGGCGCCGAGCTGCACCACCGTGTCGAACCCTCGGCTCGTTCCGCCGCCGTGCGGCACGAGCGCGCCGTGCCACTGCTCCGACCCACCCGCTGCGGCCCGCCACTGGAAGAACAGCGAGCTCTGCGCCCCTCGCGCGATGTACCCAAGGGAGTTGCGGATCATCCGGTCCGGCGCCTTCGCGAACGTGCGATCGCCGACGCGGATACCGGTCGCGTTCTGCTCCATCAGCACCCACGGCCCGCCGGCCCAGGACCGGGTGAGGTCGGAGCCGTACGCGACATGAGCCTCGGCATCCGGTCCGACCGTGTCGAGATAGTGATCGATCGACACGATGTCCTGCGCGTCGCTCCAGGACCACTGCTCGAGGTGGTTCCAGGTCGGCAGCATGAAGTTCGTGGTGACCGGCGCCGGTGAACCCGACGCGCGGATCTCCTGCTTCTGCTCCTCGAAGGCGGCCAGCATCTCATCCGAGGAGAAGCGGCGGAAGTCCACCACCTGGGTCGGATTGTGCAGATACTGGGTCGCCGTCGGCGGCTCGATCTCGTCCCACGAGCCGTAGCGCTGCGACCAGAACGCGGTGTACCACGCGGCGTTCAGCGCTTCGAGCGACCCATACCGGTTCTGCAGCCACCGCCGGAACGCGGCAGCGGCGTGCGGGCCGTAGTCGAGCGTGCCGTACTCGTTGTGCAGATGCCAGCCGCGCAGGCCGGGATGCGCCCCGTACCGGTCGGCGAGGTAGCGTGCGATCCGGCGGGATGCCGCACGATAAGCGGGCGCGCTCACCGCATAGGTGTCGCGCGATCCGTGTCGCAGACGGACACCATCCGGCCGCACGGGGAGCGCATCGGGATGCGCGAGGCTGAACCACGGCGGTGGCGATGCCGTCGGGGTCGCCAGGAAGAAGCCGATGCCCGCTTGGTCGAGCAGACCGATGATCTCGTCGAGCCACCCCGTGTCGTACTCGCCCTCGCGGGGTTCGAGCATCGCCCAGGAGAAGACGCCGAGCGTCACGGTGTTCACGCGTGCGCGCTTCATCAACTCGATGTCTTCGAGCCAGACATCGCGGGACCACTGCTCGGGGTTGTAGTCCCCGCCGAACAGGAAGCTGCGGGGTGCGAATACGGTGCTCATCCTTTGAGCCCTCCACTCACGAGGTCGAGGCGCCAGTAGCGCTGCAGAACGAGCATCATGATGATCAGCGGGATGATCGACACCGCCGCTCCGATGATCGCGAGGCTGTACAGCGACGGCGTGCCCGAGCCCTTCGAGAGCAGCGTGTAGAGGCCGACGGTGAGCGGGTACATCCGCTCGTCCGAGAGCATGATGAACGGCAGCAGGAAGTTGTTCCAGATGCCGACGAACTGCAGCAGGAAGATCGTGACCATGCCTGGCACCATCATCGGCAGCGCGATCGAGGTGAAGATGCGGTAATCGTTGGCGCCGTCGATCCGCGCGGCCTCGATGGTCTCGGACGGAACGGCCGACGACGCGTAGACCCGGGCGAGGAAGATGCCGAACGGGGAGATCAGCGACGGGAGCAGCACCGACCAGTAGGTGCCTGCGAGGCCCATCTGGGACATGAGCAGGTACTGCGGGATCGCGAGCGTGATACCCGGAAGCAGCACCCCGGCGAGGATCGCGTAGAACCAGATCTGGCGACCGGGGAAGTCGTACTTCGCCAGCGCGTAGCCCGCCATGGTCGAGACCAGCGTGGAGAGCACGGCACCGCCGATGGCGTAGATGGCGCTGTTGTACGCCCACATCCCGAACTGCCCGCCGCCGTAGGCGAACAGGTCGCCGAGGTTGTCCAGCAGGCTCGTCCCCGGGATGAACGTGAACGTCGTGAACAGCTCGGTGTTGGACTTCGTCGATGCGATCACGACCCACAGAACAGGGACCAGGCAGTAGATCGCGCCGAGGATCAGGACGGCGCTGGCGATGACGGGGCGCTGCTTGGCACCCCGACGTCCGAGTCGGGAGTCTGGCGCGATGCGCGCGCCGGTGGCCGGGCGGGACGCGGTGGCGGGCGGTGCCGTTGTGGTGTTCATTCGTTCCATCCGAATGCTCGGCGCTGCGTCACACGCAGCAGGATGACGGAGATGACGAGCGTGCCGAGCGCGAGGACGACCGACGATGCCGCGGCGAGCGACAGGTCGTCCCGCGTGAACGCGTCACGGTAGATCTTCATGAGCGGCACCCAGGTCTGGGAGATCTCGTTGGTCATGGGGCGCAGCGTGGTCGGCTCGCCGTAGACCTGGAGCGTCCCGATCAGGGAGAAGAGGCCGGTCAGTACGAGAGCGGGTGCGACCAGTGGCACCTTGATGCGCCAGGCGATGTTCCACTCCGAGGCGCCGTCGATGCGTGCGGCTTCGTAGACCTCGGTCGGGATGCCACGCAGCGAGGTGTAGATGATGATCATGTTGAAGCCGATCGCACCCCAGATCGCGATGTTCGCGACGGACGGGTACAGGCTGGCGCCGGAGAGCACGACGACGTCCGGCAGCCCGAACTGGTTGAGGATCCAGTTCAGCGGGCTGGTGGAGGGCAGATAGAGGAAGCCCCACAGCAGCGACGCGATGACGCCGGGAACCGCATACGGGAGGAAGATCGCGATGCGCGAGAACTTCGCCGCGCGCACCCGGGGCAGATCCAGCAGCAGTGCGAACAGCAGTGCAAGGCCCAGGGTCAACGGGACCGCGATGAGGCCGTAGATCGCGAGGCGCCCGAATCCGGCGAGGAACTCGGGATCCGTGAAGGTCCGGATGTAATTCTCGAATCCGACCCAGGTCTCGGCTCGGACCCCGAACGGACCCTCACCGCTGACGCGCATGCCTCGGAAGCTGAGGATGATCGCGTATCCGATCGGGATCGCCAGGAAGGCGAGGAAGAGGACACCTGCCGGAAGCAGGAAGACATAGGGTACGACCCATCTCGATCGATGGGTCTTCCGCCGCGCAGGGGTTCGGACGTCTGCGGCAACACTCATTTCGGGCTCCTTCAGGGGTGGGGTGCCGGCGGCATGGCCGCCGGCACCCGCACGATCACTCCGCGGTGACGTCGAATCCGGACGTCTTCATGTCCTCGACGACGACCTTTTCCGTCTCGGTCAGCGCCTCGGACAACGGCGTCCCGTTCGTCACGGCGGCCGACATCGCGTCCTGGAACGCGCTGGAGGCGACGTTCACGTTGGGACCCCAGCTGATCTCCGGGATGGTGTCCTCGGCGATCTGAGCTGCGATCTCCCAGTAGTCGTCCTGCTGCGGCATCAGGGCAGGCGCCTCGGCATCCAGCGTGAGCTTCTGCCCGGTGAGCGAGGCCGGGTACTGACCCTCCTCGATCTGGATCTGCGCCGCCTCCTCGGACGTGCCGATCCAGGCGGCGAACTCCGCTGCGGCCTCGGCGTGCTCCGAAGAGGTCGTGACGACGGCCGCCGACCCGCCCTGGAACGCGACGGCACTGTCGCCCTCGGTCCACTGCGGCAGCGGTGCCATCGCCCACTGGCCGGCCATGTCCGAAGCGACGCCGTTGATGACGCCGGCGGCCCAGAGACCGGCGGGCCATGAGAGGACGTTGCCCTCGTTCAGTCGCGCGTTCCACTCGGGGGTGAGCAACGGCTCGGCGAGCACGAGGTCCCGATCGATGAGGTCCTGCCAGTAGTCGGCGACGGCAACCGAGGCCTCGTCGTCGAAGTCGACGGTCCACTGATCGCCATCGACCGTCCACCACTCCGCGCCGGCCTGCTGCGCGAATCCGGCGAAGCCGCCGAACTCGGCGGGTGCGAAAGTCGTGATGTAGGCGTCCGGGTCGGCCGCGCGCACCTGCTCCGCCGCGGTGGCGAACTCCGCCCATGTCGTCGGGACCTCGATGCCGAGCTCCGCGAAGCGCGCCTGGTTGTAGGTCAGCGCCTGAGGGCCCGCATCCTGCGGGACGCCGTAGCTGGTCCCGTCGAAGGTCGCCTGGCTCCACACACCAGGGGCGTACTCCTTCTCGAGATCGCCGGTGTACTCGCTGATGTCGGCCGCGACACCGGCGACGATCATGGCCGGCAGAGTGTTGTACTCGACCAGGGCGACGTCGGGCGCGTTGTTCGCGCGCTGAGCGGTGACCAGCTTGGCCGAGGAGTCTCCGCCTCCGCCGGCGTCGGTGTGCTTGACCTGGATGTCCGGGTGCGCCTCGTTCCAGGCATCGACGAGCGGCTTCTGCGTCGTGCCCCACGCCCAGTACTCGAGCGTGATGGGGCCGTCCGCGCTGTCGTCGGTTCCGCTTGCCCCTGCACAGCCCGTCAGGGCGAGAGCGGCGACGGCGACGGATGCCGTGATTGCGACCAGCTTGCTGCGTTGCATTCTCTGAATCTCCCTCGATGTGATCGCCGAAGCGCGCGGGATCACACTCGCGGTGATGCGCTCAAGACGGCTCCGCCATTATGTACCGCTGCGGAACAAATAGTCAATTCGCGTGCTCCACGGGTCGATCGGAGGGGTCGGAAGGCGCGAAAGAAACCGCGGGAGGTGTCGCCTCCCGCGGTTGCGGTGATCGTCGACCGAGCCGCGACTCAGGCGTAGCGACTGTCGTCGACCGGCGACGGGGCTGCCCCGAGCGCGTCCACATCCGCCCAGAGCGCATCGGGGACAGGCGTGTCGATGAGCTGGTCGGACTGCGCACGGCGGCCGGGCTTCGCGACGCCGACGACGGTCGAATCCACGAGAGGCGAACGCAGCGAGTACTGCAGCGCCACGGCCGCCAGCGGCACCGCGTGTGCGGCGCACACGCGCTCCAGGCCCTCGACCCAGGCGAGCAGGTCCGCCGGGGCCGGGCTGTAGTCGTACAGCGCGCCTTCACGCGCTCCGGTCACCAGGAGCCCGGATCCGAAGGGGGCGGCGTTGAAGACCGTCATCCCCCGCTCCTGCGCGTCCGCGAAGACGGGTGCCGCCGACTGATCGACGAGCGTGAAGCGGTTGTGGATCAGCACGGCGTCGAAGGCACCGGTCGCGACGTAGCGCGCCATCAGCGGCACCGGTGCGGCGGCGACTCCGATCGCGTCCACGCGTCCTGAGTCGCGCAGCTCGATCAGTCCTGCGACGGCTCCCTGCGGACCCATCACCTCCTCGAACGTGACGGTGTACGGATCGTGCAGGTGCAGCAGCGGCAGGCGATCCACGCCCAGACGCGCCGTCGTCTCGTCGAAGGAGCGCAGTACGCGGTCGCGATCGAACACGCCCGTGTCCGGGTCGCAGTCGACCTTGGAGATCACGCGCTCCCCCGCCTGGGCGCCGAGGCGGGCGATGGCGAGGCCGAGAACAGCCTCGGACCGACCACCCGCGTAGTTGTTCGACGTGTCGACGAATCCGTGGCGGCTGGTGAGCAGATCGACCGCGGTGTCGACCGCCTGCTGCTCCTCGGGCGAACCCGGTTCGGTTCCGCGGCCGAGGCCGGACGTGCCGAGGGTGAGCGGGGTGACGGTGAGAGACATGGCATCCGTTTCGTGTCGCGGGGTCGGACTCGAACCTACCAACCCGCGCACCTGCGGGAAACCACCGGGCTCACCAGCGCCCGTGCCGCTGCTCCCACTCATCCTCCACGGTGCGGCGGCGACCAGCGACGATCCCGAACGGGATCGACACCACCAGGACCGCGGCGATCACCAGCAGCGGCACCGTCCAGGCATCCGTCGCGTCATGCAGGAGACCGATCGTGAATGGGAAGGCGGCCGCCATGATGTAGCCGGCGCTCTGCACGAAGCTCGACAGCGCCACAGCGCTCTCCGGTGTGCGGGCACGGATGCTGATGAGCACGAGCGCCAGCGGGAACATCGCGCCGACCACGCCGAACAGCGTGATCCACAACCACACCGTCACCGCATCGGCCCAGAACAGCAGACCGGCGACGCCGACGATGCCGCTGAGGGCCGCGACGAGGAACAGCGGCCGTGTCGCCTGGAATCGCACGACCAGGACCGGCACCAGCAGGGATGCGGGCAGACCCATGAAGGCGAACAGCGACAGCAGGAGTCCGGCGGTCGCGGCGGAGACGCCGGCGAGGTCGGTGACGATCGCCGGCAGCCAGGCGAACGACACGTACGCCATTGTCGACGAGGTGCCGAACACGATCGCCAGCGCCCACGCCAACGGGAGCCGGACGAGTCGCGCGAACGTGCGCGAACTGGTCGGTGCCACAGCGATCGGGCCGGTGGACAGCACCACGGGTTCGACCTCGCCGGGTCCTGCCGCCTCGACCGCCGCGGGGCGGACGATCGGCATCGCGCCCTTCTCGCGGACGAGCATGATGATCCACGGGATCACCCCGGCGATCGCGAACACGCCCCACACCCCCAGCGAGACGCGCCAGCTGGCGGCATCCGCCACGGGCACGGCGACCAGCGGCGGCAGGAACGTCGACAGCGACATCGCCGTCGTGTACAGCGTCATCATCAGGCCGAGGCGGTCGGGGAAGTGCTTCTTCACGAGCGGCGGAAGCAGGATGTTGCCCATCCCGACGCCGGCGAAGATGAGCGCCGTCGTCAGCAGGAGCGTGACGGCGTCCACCGAGAATCCGCGCAGCACGAGGCCGATGGCGATCGCGGCGAGCGCGACGACCGTCACCCGTTCGAGCCCGAGACGGCGCTCGAGCTGGGGCGTCGCCAGGCCGAAGATCGCGAAGCACACCGGCGGTGCGGTGCCGATCAGTCCCAGCACCGTCGGCGACAGCGGGAACTCCGCCGAGATCTGATCGATCAGCGGCGACAGCGAGGCGACCGCCGAACGCAGGGAGAACGCGCACAGCAGGATTCCGACGACGGCGAGCGCTCGTCCGCGCCAGAGCGGACGTGCACTCACGCCCGTCGTCACGACGTCTGCGTGCTTTCCACCCAGGCGAGGTACTCGTCCGAGACGCTTCCGGTGACGTAGTTCCCGTCGAACGGGCTGAGGTCGAGGTCGGTGATCGCGGACCCATCGGTGATCGCCGCCTTGAGGTCTTCGACCTCCTGATAGACCAGGTGGTCGCAGCCCAGCGCCTCGGCGATCTCGGGAATCGTACGACCGTAGGCGACCAGTTCGTGACGGGACGGCATGTTGATGCCGTAGACGTGCGGATGCCGGATGGGCGGCGCCGCCGAGGCGAAGGTGACCGACAGCGCACCGGCATCCCGGGCCATCTGGATGATCTGCTTGCTGGTGGTGCCCCGGACGATCGAGTCGTCGATGAGCAGGACGTTCTTGCCCTGGAACTCCGTCGACATGGCATTCAGCTTCTGTCGGACGCTCTTCTTCCGAACGGCCTGGCCGGGCATGATGAACGTTCGTCCGACGTAGCGGTTCTTGTAGAAGCCCTCGCGGTACTCGATGCCGAGCTTGCGTGCGACCTCCATCGCGGCGGGACGGGACGAGTCGGGGATCGGCATGACGACGTCGATCTCGCTCAGCGGGACGTGCTTGGCGATCGTGTCTGCCAGCCGGTCGCCCATCCGGAGGCGCGACTCGTAGACCGAGATGCCGTTCATGATCGAGTCGGGGCGTGCGAGGTAGACGTACTCGAACGCGCACGGGGCCAGCTGCGTCACCGGTGCGCACTGACGGGTGAAGAGCTCGCCGTCGGTCGTGATGAACACGGCCTCGCCCGGCTCGACGTCGCGCACGACCTCGTAGTCGCCGTTCTCGAGCACGAGCGACTCGCTCGCGACGACCCACTCGTCGCGTCCCTCGCGACCGGGAACCGTCGAGGGACGCCTGCCGAGGATGAGGGGACGGATGCCGAAGCGATCGCGGAATGCCAGCAGTCCGTACCCGGCGATGACGGCGATCACCGCGTAGGCGCCTTCGATGCGCTCGTGCGTCCGGGTGACCGCCTCGAAGATGCGGTCAGGGTCGAGGTCGACCAGCGACGTGGTCTCCTGCAGCTCGCCGGCGAGCACGTTCAGCAGCAGCTCGGTGTCGCTCGAGGAGTTCAGGTGGCGGCGGTAGCGGTGCGCCATCTCGGCGGTGAGCTCACGCGTGTTGGTGAGGTTGCCGTTGTGGATGAGGATGATGCCGTACGGCGCGTTCACGTAGAACGGCTGGGCCTCCTCCTCGCTCGACGCGGTGCCCTTGGTGGCGTACCGGACGTGGCCGAGTCCGACGTTGCCGAGGAGGGACCGCATGTCGCGTGTGCGGAACGCCTCCCGGACCATGCCGGACGCCTTCGCCATGTGCATGACGCCGTTGGCCTCGGCCGTGGCGATGCCCGTCGCGTCCTGGCCCCGATGCTGCAACAGCAGCAGAGCGTCGTAGATGTCCTGATTGACCGGGGCGTTCCCCACGATTCCGACAATGCCGCACATGGGGTGTTACTTCGCTCCGTCCGCGTACGCGCCGACCAGGCGCACAGCTCCGCCGTCGACGCCCTTGGCGCCCTCTTCGAAATGACCGGTCGGTCGCCCGCCGGTGGCGATCGTCGCGACCTGCCAGGCCGGGATGCCTTCGCCTGCGAGGGCGCTGATCGCGGCGTCCTTCTTCGCGGCATCCACGACGGCGAGGAAGCCGATGCCGAGGTTCCACGTCCCCTCGGCGGATTCCAGCGTCGAACCCGCGATATCGCTGAGCACGCGGAACACGGGGCTCGGCGACCAGGTCGAGCGGTCGACCTCCGCCCAGCTGCCCTGCGGCAGGACGCGGGCGAGATTGGCGGCGATGCCGCCGCCGGTGACGTGGCTGAGCGCATGGACTCCGCCGCCGAGCGCTTCGATCAGGCGCAGCAGCGGCAGCGTGTAGAGACGGGTCGGCTCGAGGAGGACCTCGCCCCAGGTCTGACCGAAATCGGCGGCGTTGTCGCCATAGCCGATGCCGGCGCCCGTGACGATGTGGCGCACGAGCGAGTAGCCGTTGGAGTGCAGACCGCTGGAGGCGAGCGCGAGGACGACGTCGCCGTCCTGGACGCGCTCGGCGCCGAGCACGGCATCCGCCTCGACGACGCCGGTAGCGGCACCCGCGACGTCGTAGTCGCGGTGGCCGAGCAGACCGGGGTGCTCGGCGGTCTCGCCGCCGACGAGCGCGGTGCCGGTGGCGGCGGCGCCCTCGGCGATGCCGCGCACGATGTCGGCGATGCGCTCGGGGACGACCTTGCCGCAGGCGATGTAGTCGGTCATGAAGAGCGGCTTCGCGCCCACCACGACGATGTCGTCGACGACCATGCCGACGAGGTCCTGGCCGATGGTGTCGTGCTTGTCGATGGCCTGCGCGATCGCGACCTTCGTGCCGACGCCGTCGGTGCTCGTCGCGAGCAGCGGCTTGCGGTAGCCCAGCAGCGCTGATGCGTCGAAGAGGCCGGCGAACCCGCCGACACCGCCGAGCACTTCGGGTCCGTGCGTCGCGCGCACGGAGGACTTCATCAGCTCGACGGCCAGATCACCGGCAACGGTGTCGACGCCGGCTTCGGCATAGGGATTGGTGGGAGAGGCAGCCACACCTCAAGACTACCGCCGTCGACGCGCCCGCAGATCCGCGGATGCCCCGGCCTCGGAGTCCTCCTACGATGGGGCTATGTCCGACAAGCCGCAATGGCTCATTCGCGAGGATGCGAGCGTCCCTGTGCTCGTCGCGCTCGCCCTGCGCCAGGAGCTCGGCGTGCGGACACCGGAGGACCTCCCCGTCCTGCGCGATCTGACCGTGCGTGCGCCGGATGCCGTGGATGCCACGCCCGAGCTCGAGAAGCAGTGGCGGGACTACTGGGACATGACCGTCGAGCCGCGCGCGCACCCGGCGTCCGTGCCGCTCGAACTCATCGAGGGGTTCGACACCCTCGTCGCCCTACCGCAGGCCGGGGCGGAGGAACTGCGCACTGCGATCGCCCCGTTCGCGCAATCGTCACTGACATACGCCCGTGCCGCGCACCGACGGTACTCGGACACGATGCGCCACTCGGCGGGCGGGGACGCCTACCGTGCCTACGCGTCGGCGATCGCCGAGTTCGAGCGCGAGATCGGTCGCCGCGCGCACTCGTTCGAGCTCAACGTGCAGGTGCTGCCGTTCTCCCAGCGGGGGATCTGGTGGATCGGTGCGCTGACAGTGGCGGTGACGGACGGCCTGCGCAGGGACGTCGTCGCCTTCGACACCGCGATCCGTCCGGTGATCGCCGAACTCGCCTGAGTCAGGCGTCGCCGCTCGCGTCGGTGACCGTCTCGTGGTCGACGCGGACGACGCGGTCATGCCGCCGCGCGCTGCGCTCCAGGATCAGCGCGACCACGCCGCCGAGAGCGAGCCCGATCGGGACCGTCCACAGCAGCGCGAAGCCGAACACCTGGGCGGGCGGGTAGACGATGCCGAGCGCCGCCGACTCCTCGTAGCTGCCGGTCGCGGTCACGATCGCTGCGGCGATGATGCCGAGGACGACACCCAGGCCCATGAACACGCCGAACCGCGGCACGCGGCGGACGGTCGCCTCGACGGTCTCGTGGGAATCGGTGGGAGCCATGCATCCATTGTCCCACCGTGCGGCTGTGCGCGCGCCCGTGCAGGCCTACGGGCGCAGCGGCAGCAGATCGGAAAGGTCGGCGCGGATGCCGGACGCGCTCACGCGTCCGGATGCCGCGGCATCCGTCCACGGCTCTGCTCCCGTCGCGACGGCGATCCACGTCGCGGCATCCATCTCGACGACGTTGGGCGGCGTGCCGCGGGTGTGCCGCGGGCCCTGAACGACCTGAACGGCGCCGAAGGGCGGCACCCGCACCTCGACGCTGTTGCCCGGCGCCTTCTCGTCGAGCAGCTGCAGCAGATAGCGCACGGCCGTGGCGAGGTCGGTGCGCGCTGGCTTCTCGCCGGCATCCTGCGCGGCGCGGACCGCGGCGAGCGCTTCGCGCCCGGCCCCCGTGTCGATCCTGCGCGCCATGGATCCACTCTACGAGCCGTTCGAATCGCTTTGTTTGCTCGAGATCGGGCGATTTCGAGCGAACAAAGCGATTCGAAGCCGGGGCGGGCAGTCGTAGGCTCGGGGCATGACCGATCCGGCCGGCGCGCGCGAGGAGCTGCTGCAGGCGACCGCTGCGCACGACTGGGGCGGCCCGTTCCCGCAGCTGGCCGATCCGGAGGCCGCTCGCGAGGCGGCCGTGCTGATCCTGTTCGGCGTGCTCGACAGCATCCCCTCGCCGACCGACGATGCCGTGGTCGCCCGCGACCTCGATGTCCTGCTGCAGCGTCGGGCATCGACGCTCTCCTCCCACCCCGGCCAGGTGTCGTTCCCCGGCGGCGGGCGGGAGGACGGCGATGCGGATGCCGCGGCGACGGCTCTGCGCGAAGCGGAGGAGGAGACCGGGCTCGACCCGTCCGGCGTCGAGGTGCTGGCCACGCTGCCCGAGATCCCGCTGGCCGCGAGCAATCACCGTGTCACACCTGTGCTGGGCTGGTGGCGCCGTCCCTCCGATGTCGCCGCGGTCGACCACGCCGAGACGGTCGAGGTCTTCCGCGTGCCGGTGGCGCAGCTGCTGGACCCGCGGACGCGCTTCACGTCAGTGCTCGAACGCGGCAGCATGCGATTCAGCGGACCGGCCTTCGACGTCGATGGCACGATCGTCTGGGGCTTCACGGCCATGGTGCTGGACGGGCTCTTCGAGGCCTGCGGGTGGAATGTCCCCTGGGATCGCGGCGACGAACGCCCGGTCGAGATCTGACGGAACGCGACCGGCCCGGCTCGGTAGGCTGGAGGAGTGAAGATCCTCGTCCTCGGTTCCGGTGCCCGTGAGCACGCGATCATCCTCGCCCTTCGAGCGGAGAGCGCGGAGCATGAGATCTTCGCCGCGCCTGGCAACGCCGGCATCGCGGCCGATGCGACGCTCGTCTCCGTCGACCCGCTCGACGGCGCAGCCGTGACGTCGTTCGCCAACACCCATGCGATCGATCTCGTCGTCGTCGGTCCGGAAGCGCCGCTGGTCGCCGGTGTCGCCGATGTGCTGCGCGAGCGCGGCATCCCGGTGTTCGGTCCCGGGAAGGCCGCGGCGCAACTCGAGGGCTCCAAGGCCTTCGCCAAACGCGTCATGGACGCCGCAGGTGTCCCCACGGGTCGCGCCGTGCGCGCGGCGACCGTCGCCGAGGTGGAAGCCGCGTTCGACGAGCTCGGGGCCCCGCACGTAGTGAAGGCCGACGGCCTGGCCGCCGGCAAGGGCGTCCTCGTGACGCCGGACCGCGCCGAGGCCCTCGCACACGCCTCGCACTACCTCGCCGAGGGCGCGGTGCTGATCGAGGAGTTCCTCTCCGGTCCCGAGGTCTCGCTCTTCTTCCTCAGCGACGGCGACACCGTTCGGGCACTCAGCCCCGCGCAGGACTTCAAGCGCGCCTACGACGGTGACGAGGGCCCCAACACCGGCGGCATGGGCGCGTACACACCTCTCCCCTGGCTCGCCGACGACTACGGCAGCGAGGCGGAGTTCGTCTCGCTCGTCACCGAGCAGGTCGCTTTGCCCGTCATCCGGCAGCTGGATGCCGAGGGCACGCCGTTCATCGGTCTGCTGTACGCGGGCCTCATCCTCACCGAGTCCGGTGTGCGCGTCATCGAATTCAACGCCCGGTTCGGCGACCCTGAGACCCAGGTCGTGCTGCCGCGTCTGGTGACGCCGCTGTCCGAGCTGCTGTTCGCCGCGGCATCCGGAACCCTCGAGGACCAGCCGCAGCCCGAATTCTCCGACGAAGTCGCGATCACCGTCGTGCTCGCGAGCGAGGGATACCCCGAGGCGCCGCAGACCGGTCGGCCGATCGAGGGGCTGTCCGACGCGGCGGCGGTCGACGGCGTGCGGATCGTGCACGCCGCCACCGCAGGCCCCGACGCCCCCGGCGGCGATCTGCTCGCAACCGGCGGTCGCGTGCTGAACGTCGTCGCGACGGCCTCCGATTTCGCCACCGCACGTGCGCAGGCCTACGACGCGATCGGCCGGATCACGCTCGAGGGCTCGCACTTCCGCACCGACATCGCGGCACGCGTCGCGGAGTGACCACCCCGCGGGGCCACGTCACTCGGCGAGGCTGAAACTGCGCGGCAGGATCTCCGGGCTCAGCGCGTATTCGACCGCGAGCAGGCTCGCACCGCGCACGGCGGCCTCGCCTGCGGTGACGGACTGGACGATCGCGAGGTGCTCGGTCGCCAGCGGCATCGAGTGCCGATAGACCACCTCGCGGACTCCCGCGATCAGGTGCTCGCCCACGCGCGCCATCGCGCCGCCGATGGCGATCACCGAGGGGTTGAGCAGACTGACGGACGCGGTGAGCACCTCGCCGAGATCCCGGCCGGCCTGACGAACGGCCTGGATGGCCTCGAGGTTGCCGGCCTTGACCAGTTCGACGACATCGTCGCCGTCGGCCGCGCGGACGCCTCGGTCGTTCAGCGAGCGCGCGATCGCAGGGCCCGATGCCAGCGCCTCGAGGCATCCGGTGTTCCCGCAGTGGCAGGGCACGTCCGCACCGCGTGACACCCGGACGTGGCCGAAGTCGCCCGCGATGCCCTGCGCTCCACGGAGCAGGCGACCGTCGGAGATGATGCCGGCGCCGATGCCGGTCGCGACCTTCACGAAGATCATGTGGTCGGTCGACGGCCAGGCGGCCGCGCGCTCGCCGAGCGCGGAGAGATTGACGTCGTTGTCGACGAGCACGGGCACCTGCAGGTGCTGCTGCACCCAGCCCGGGACGTCGAAATCGTCCCACCCCGGCATGATCGGCGGCTTCGCCGGGCGTCCGGTGGCGTGCTCGACGGGCCCCGGCACCCCGACCCCGACGGCCGCGACGCGGTCATGCGTGAGACCGGCCTCGGCGATGAGTTCGTGCGCGGCCTCGGCGAACCAGGACAGCACGGACTCAGGGCCGAGCGACACCGCAAGCCTGCCGGTGCGTTCGGCGAGCACGGTTCCCGCCAGGTCCGTCACCGCGACCGTCGTGTGCGAGGCCCCGATGTCGGCGGCGATCACGACCTTCGCGGTCGGGTTCAGCGCGAACTGGGACGGCGGGCGGCCGCCGGTCGATGCGGCGTCCGCGACCGGAGCGATCAGCCCCTTGCGCATGAGCTCGTCGACACGCGCGGCGACCGTGGATCGGGCCAGACCAGACGTCTTGGCCAGTTCGGCCCTGGTCCGCGGTTCACCGTCCCGAAGCAGCTGGAACAGGTCGCCGACGCCGGCGGTGTGGGGATTGCTTGCCATTCTCACCTGCACTTCTCGTGAACGGCGCGCCGCCCTGACGGCACCGCATCCACGCCTTCGAGGCCATCGTTCCGGCGCTTCCGCGTCTGTCGATCCTATGCGGAAGGCACCTCATGGCCCGCCGGCCGCAGCCGCCGTCGGGGCACTCGACCGACGGCGAAACGCTGCTGCAGCAGCACGGCGATCACGATGATCACACCCTTCGCGACGGCCTGCGCGGAGGAGGTGAGGTTGTTCTGGACGAACACGTTCGACAGTGTCGCGAAGATGAGCACACCGAACACGGTGCCGGTGATGGTGCCCCGACCGCCGACGAGCAGCGTGCCGCCCACCACGACGGCGGCGATGGCATCGAGTTCGTACAGGTTGCCATGCGTCGACGTGCCTGCCGTGGTGCGGCCCATGAGCATGACGGCCGCGATGCCCGCGGTCGTGCCGACCAGCGCGTACAGCCACATCGTGTGCTGCTTCACCTTGATGCCGGCCAGTCGGGCGGCTTCGGCGTTGCCACCGATCGCGACCGTTCGACGCCCGAACGTCGTGCGGTTGAGCAGGAACCACCCGGCGACGGCGACGAGCGCGAAGATCCAGATGAGGATGTCGACGCCGAGCAGGTCGACGTTCATGGCGCGAAGGAAGTCGCGGTCGCTCAGGACGAGGGTGCGGTTGTTCGCGAGGATCTCTGCGAGCCCTCGGGCACCGACCATCATCGCGAGCGTCGCCATGAAGGCCGCGACCTTGCCGTAGGCGATCACCACCCCGTTGATGAGCCCGGCGCCGAATCCGACGAGCAGAGCCACCAGCACGGTCACGGTCCAGTGGCTCGACCCCGCGATGTCCTGGATCGCCTTCAGCGACCCCACCACGGACGCGAGCGCGAGCACCGCACCGACCGAGAGGTCGATGCCGCCCGCGATGATCACGAAGGTCATGCCGATGCTGATCACGCCCGTGATCGATGCCTGGCGCAGGATGACGAGCGCGTTGTCGAAGTTCAGGAAGTTCGACGAGGTCACCGCTCCGACGATGATGAGCACGACCAGCGCGAGCACCAGGCCGAGGTTGCGCCCGACCGATCCGGACAGCAGCCGACGCAACGGCGAGACGGTTTCAGCCGGGTTCTGTTCCGGCGATGTGGGGGTCTGCACGCTCACGCGGCGACTCCTTTCATGACGAGGTCGAGCACACCGTGCTCGTCGATCTCCGATGCGGGGACTGTGCTGAGGACGCGACCGTCGCCGACGACGAGAACCGAATCCGAGAGGCCGAGGACCTCGTCGATCTCACTCGAGATGATGACGATGGCGTGGCCGGATGCCGCCAGCCGACGGATGAGCGCATAGATCTCCGAGCGCGCGCCGATGTCGACACCTCTGGTGGGCTCGTCCAGCAGCAGCACCGAGCTGCCGCGCACGAGCCAGCGAGCGAGCAGGATCTTCTGCTGGTTTCCGCCGGAGAGCGTCGCCGCCGGCCGATCGGGGTCGGCCGGTCGCAACTCGAGGGCGGCGATCTGCTCCCGCGTGACGCGACGCTCGCTGCGCTCGTCCAGCCATGGTCCCTTCGCGAAACGCGCGAACGAGGAGAGCGTCACGTTCTTGAAGATCGGCTCGCCGAGGACGAGTCCCTGCGACTTGCGCTCCTCGGGGCTGAGCCCGACGCCGGCGGACACCGATGCGGCGACGGATCCGCGCGGGAGGTTCTTCCCGGCGACGCGGACGGTTCCGCGCGACGCCTTCCTGGCGCCGTAGATCGTCTCGATGATCTCGCTGCGCCCGGATCCGACCAGACCTGCGAGGCCGACGATCTCGCCGGCGCGCACCGAGAACGACACGTCCTCGAACACTCCGGTCAGGCCCAGCCCTTCGACCTCGAGCAGCACCGGCGCGTCAGGGGCGATGGGCTCCGCCGGCGGGAAGACGTTCTGCACCGACCGTCCGGTCATGTGCTTGATCAACTCCGCCGTGGTGGTCTCCGCCACGGGCAGGTTGCTCGCGACGGTCGATCCGTCCTTCAGGACCGTGATGCGGTCGCCGATCTCGCGGATCTCCTCGAGGCGGTGAGTGATGTACACCACGGCGATGCCCTGCGACGTGACCTCTCGCACGACCGCGAACAGATTGCGCACCTCTTCGGAGTCCAGGACAGCGCTCGGCTCGTCCATGATGATGAGCTTCGTGTCGTGCGACAGCGCACGGGCCATGCTGACGATCTGCTTCTCCGCGGCGCTCAGCGAGCCGACCTCGGCATGCGGCGACATCGAGCCGTGTCCGAGACGGTGCAGCAGCGCGCGCGTCTGCTGGGTGAGCTGACGGCGGCGCGTGAAGCCGAACCGGTCGAACTCGTGCCCGAGGAAGACGTTCTCGGCGACGGTGAGCCCGTCGACGACGTCGAGCTCCTGGTACATCGTCGAGATGCCGAGCGAGATCGCGGTCTGCGGGTGGTCGATCTCGACGGACTCGCCCATCCAGCGGATCTCCCCCGCGTCCGGCCGGTGCACGCCGGCGAGCGTCTTGATCAGCGTCGACTTGCCCGCACCGTTCTGTCCGAGCAGGCAGTGCACCTCGCCGGGCAGCACTTCCAGCTGCACGCCGCGCAGGGCGTGCACGCCGGAGAAGCTCTTCTCGACACCGCGCATCTCGAGTAATGCCGAAGCATGGTCATCTTTGATCACGGGATGAACATAACATGACCAGGCGAGTGCAGCCAAGGGTCGTGTTCGCGCTCCGCACCGAGAATCCGCAGCGCGGAATCCAGGGTTCACTCGGGTTTTCCAGCGACCAAACACTTTTGATACTTGTTCGGCAAAAGCTGGTCAATCGAGGGCATGTTCTGCTAGCTTGGCCGTCAGCGCCCGGTGCGCGCTGACGGGGAACGTCATCGACCGCGCTCGCACCGCACGCATCTGCATCACATTTCAAGGAGGAAAGACATGCACGGCATGCGCAAGCGCGGGCTCCGCCCGCTGATGGTCGGAGCGGCGGCCCTGTTCGCCGTCTCGCTGCTGGCCGGATGTACCAGCGACGGGACCGAAGGCGAAGAGGAGACCGGGAACCAGGGCACCACGAGCGAGGAGAACACCGCGTCCGGTGACACGGTCGTCATCGGCTGGTCGGGCCCCGAGGCCGATCACGGCTGGCTGGGCGCGATCAACTCGGGTGCGATCGCCACTGCAGAAGGCTTCGACGACGTCGAGCTGCGTCAGGCCGAGGGCACCAACGACGCCAACCAGCAGATCGCGGCGGTGGAGCAGTTCATCAACGAGGGCGTCGACGCGATCGTGCTGCTGCCGACCGACGGTGCGGCCCTGACCCAGGTCGCCCAGAAGGCGATGGATGCCGGCATCCCCGTCATCAACGTCGACAGGGAGTTCTCGAGCACGTTCGCGTCGCGCGCCACGATCCTGGGCGACAATTACGGCATGGGCGTCAGCGCCGGGACGTACATCTGCGAGCAGCTCGACGGGCAGAGCGATGCCATCGTCGCCGAGATCGCCGGCATCGACTCCCTGCCGCTGACGCAGGACCGTTCGCAGGGCTTCAAGGACGCGCTGGAAGGCTGCGGCCTCGAGGTCGGCCCGCGCGTCGCGGCGGACTTCACCGTCGCCGGTGGAGAGAGCGCCACGTCGCAGCTGCTGTCGGCCAACCCGAAGATCGACGCGATCTGGAACCACGACGACGACCAGGGCGTCGGCGTCCTGGCGGCGATCGAGTCCGCGGGCCGCGACGAGTTCTTCATGGTCGGCGGCGCGGGCAGCGTCAACATGATGGACCGCATCAAGGCGGATGACAGCGTCGTCAAGGCGACCGTCATCTACCCGTCCACGCAGGCCGCGGACGGCATCGCACTGGCGCGGCTGGTCGCACAGGGCAAGACCATGAGCGACCTGGTCACCCCGAGCGTCCCGTACCGGATCGTGCTGGATGCACCCGTCGTCACCAAGGACAACGTCGACGAGTTCATCGATCTCGCGTTCGAGTCCTGATCCACTTGCGGGGCGAGCGCTTCGGCGCTCGCCCCGCGCTGTCCCCGGAGGAAAGATGACCACTGAGCTGCGCGTGGCGATGATCGGCCACGGATTCATGGGAGCCGCGCATTCCGTCGGCTGGCGTCAGGCGCCGACGGCGTTCGACCTCCCGCTGAGGCCGCGCATGGCGGTGCTCGTCGGGCGGGATGCCGACAAGACGGCCGCATCGGCTCGGAAGTGGGGCTGGGGCGAGGCCGCCACGGATTGGCGCGCCGTCATCGCGCGCGACGACATCGATGTGGTCGACATCGTCACCCCGGGGGACTCGCACGCCGAGATCGCGATCGCCGCTCTCGCCGCCGGCAAGCATGTGCTGTGCGAGAAGCCGCTGGCGAACTCAGTCGATGAGGCGGAGGCGATGCGGCAGGCCGCGCAGGATGCCGCCGCCCAAGGCATCCGCGCCATGGTGGGCTTCACCTACCGCCGCGTGCCCGCCGTCACCCTCATGCGCGACATGATCGCGGCAGGGCGCATCGGCACCGTGCGACAGGTGCGGGCGAGCTACCGTCAGGACTGGCTCGCGGACCCCGAATCGCCGATGACCTGGCGCCTCGACAAGGACCGCGCCGGATCAGGTGCTCTCGGCGACATCGGCGCTCACATCGTCGACATGACGCAGTTCGTCACCGGTCAGGCGCTGACGCACGTGTCGGCCGCTCTGGAGACGATCGTGTCGGAGCGCCCCGTGCTCGGCGAGGCGATCGGGCTCGGCGGCACCGCCGGCACGGAGCGGGGCAGGGTCACGGTCGACGACCTCGCACTGTTCGTCGGTCGCCTCGAATCGGGAACACTGGCGAGCTTCGAGGCGACGCGTTTCGCCACAGGGCGCAAGAACGCGCTCGACATCGAGATCTCCGGGGACGCCGGCGCGCTGCACTGGAACCTCGAAGATCTGAACGCCCTCGAGTTCTACGACGCCACGCGTCCGGCGGTCGAACAGGGCTTCACCCGCATCCTCGTCACCGAACCCGAGCATCCGTACCTCGAGGGATGGTGGCCCGCCGGGCACATGCTGGGATACGAGCACGGCTTCTCCCACCAGGCGAAGGACTTCGTGGAGGCGGTCGCCGAGGGTCGCGATCCGCACCCGTCGTTCGCGGACGGGCTGCTCGTGCAACGGGTGCTGGATGCCGTCGAGCGCAGCGCCTCGACCGGCGCGGTGTGGACCGAGGTCTGAGCCGCGGGCGAGCATCCCGCATCCCCCTGCGTCGGAGAGATCCCGCATGTCGGACGCGACCAGGTGCTTCCGTCCGACGCTGGGGAGTTCTCCGACGCGGGATGCGTGCGTCCGATCTCACGAGAAGTGTCGGAATCTCACGAGTGTGGCGGACCAGGTGGATTCGTAAGGGTGTCGATCGCGTTCCGCGCCGGGCCAGCCACCTCCACCGAAAACGATCGTTTTCGGCGTGATCCGGTCTGGAGTCCCGGAACGGGGTCCGTTAACGTTCACCGGAATCCCGATACGGCGGGGGTTTTCGGTCGGCTCGTGAACCGGCGTTGACCCGGCGCCGTACGGTAGTTCGGCTGGCCTATCTCTTGATGATCTTCGGCGGGGTGAAGTCTCCGGCAAGGGTTTCGGTGGTGGGCGAGTAGAGCCGGAGCATCGGGGCGAACGCTCCCTGTGGTGCGGGTAGCCAGTTCGCTTCGCACTCGGCCCCTGGAGATGCGTGTTGAATGTAGATGTCGAGTGAACCGTCAGCGTTGACGATCAGTGGGTCTCGGTCGCGAATCACGAAGCGGTTGAGTCGGTTCGGGACCTGGAAGCCTTCGCCGTCGTACATCGTGAGGGACCAGAAGGCATCCACGCCCGGCTGTTGGCCGGCGTCGAAGTGGAGCACGTAGTTGTGCTCCCCGGTGAACGGTTGACCGTCGGCGTCGACGAAGGCGTTGGGGTAGATCGCGTCCTCGGGGAGGTTTGCTCCGAGCCCGGCCATTGCGACAAGAGCGCGCACGCGATACGAGGTGCCGTATGTTCCGAACGACTGCTCCCAGTTCCACCCGTTTCGTACGATGCCGATGCTGGCTTCGGTCATTGCTTTCACGAGATCCTGCAGGGCCGTGTCTCGAGCTGCCGAGACGGCGGCAGTAGCAGCATCGTCCAGCACCGCAGGGTTGAAGTCCTCGCCTGGCACGATCCCGATGGCGCGCATCCGATGCAGGATCGGGTAGTCGTTAGCGTGCGGCGGGTTCTCTTTCAGCAACTCGGCAAAGAGTGTGAAGAACTCGACGCTGCTGAGCGCGTTCACCTGGTCCAGTGGTGGTGTCACATCATCCACGCTCGGGTCAACGGGTGCAGCAGAAGGCGTGCCTGATTCTTGGCCGTACGCGTCCATACGGGTGATGCGGTACTGGTCCTGGATGCGGTGGACTTCCGCGAAATCGTCGGGGCCGTTGCTCTGTGTGCGACCCATGACCCAGACGTGCGGCGTCGGTGCGACTATCAGGTCGAGTCCGCTGGGGACTTCGCCGCTCCACGCGGGTGGCGCGATGAGGAAGTCGCGGGCTTTACCGAGGGTGTTTCGGCTGCCAGGAACGGCGAAGATGTCCGTCCACATGTCGAGCATGGGCGTGAGGTAGTACCGGTCAGGCGCATCGGGCGTGTGGAGAATCACAGGTCCGTCTCGGAGATCGAGCCACGCGAACGAGTAGAGCGTGTCGAAGTTGAAACGCACGACGTCCTTGGATTCTGCTGCGGGGTATTCCCGGGCGTGTGCGAACTGGTTCGCCGGTGCCCGCAACAACGCAGTATTCGCGTCTGGGACGTTCGTCATCTGGCGCCGCGTGTACTCCATCGTCACGAGCGGGTACGCGTACAGGTACGCGTCGACGGCAACCTTGCTGAGATCGAATTGCGACATTAAGTTTTTCCCCCTGGCTCCCCGGTACCTCTAAGCCTAGGGTGAACCGCGCCCCAGAGGCCACAGTTCCGAATGGCGCAGCCCGCAACCACCGATGTCAGAGAGGTGCGCGCCTGGCCTGCTGGAAACGATCGTTTTCGGCTATCTAGTTCATACAGCCCTGGAGTGGTTTCCAGAAACGTGCGCCGTAGCAGGCTTTCGGCAGGCGATTCCGGCGGATCACTGGGTGTCAGGGCTGCACGATGTTGAACCAGAGCGGGAAGTCGTCGAGCGCGTCGAAGAGGTGCTCCAGGACGGCGCGGTCGCCTTCGATGGTGACTCCCGTGTTGGCGTCACCGAATGGGCGGCCGCTGAACAGCGCGTCGGCGAGATCCGATTTCGTCGACGTCGCCCGAACATCTGCGGTGTCGAGCGGGACTCCGGAGGTGTAGATGAGCACCCCGTTGCGCAGTTCGAGGAGGAACTGTGCGTCCGGTTCGTCGCTCACGGTCCATCCGATCGTCGCGGAGGTCTGTGCAACGGCGGGCCCATTGAGCTTGATGCCGGCGAAGTCAAAGAGCATCTCGGGGGTCATGGCGGCGAAGACGTCCGGGGTGGCGAGGTCGATGCGCCCCAGGTCGGTGACGCCGTGTCGCAACTCGAAGGCGGCCATGAGGTACTCATTGCGCCAGGTGGCGTTCTCTGCCTGGTAGCCGAGCTGCTCGAGCGCATCCGCTTGCAGGAGTGCGGCCGGACGGTGCGTGGGATCTGAGAACACGACGTGCGTCAGAACCTCGGCCACCCACCGGTAGTCGCCGTCCTCGTAGGAGGCGCGCGCCTTTTGCACAACAGCATCCGCGCCGCCCATGTACTCCACGTACCGCTGCCCACCCTCGACGGGGGGGAGTTTGTGCAGGTTCGCCGGGTGGGAGTCGTACCATCCGAGATAGCGCTGGTAGACCGCTTTGGCATTGTGGTTGAGGGTGCCGTAGTAGCCGTGGCTGTACCACTGCTCGTCCAACCCGGGCGGGAGGGTGAGTTGCTCGCCGATCTCCGTCATCGTGTAGCCGAGGTTCGTGAGGCGCAGCGCTTCGTCGTGGATGAACTTGTACAGATCCCGCTGGTCTTGCAGGTACTCACGGATGTCATCAGAACCCCACCTGGGCCATCCGTGCTGGGTGATGATGACGTCCGTGTCGTCGGCGAACAGCTGAATCGTTCGGTTGAGCGTCTTCCACCACGTCGCCGCATCGCGGACCTGTGCGCCGCGGAGCGTGAGCAGGTTGTGCATGAGGTGATTGACGTCCTCGGCCGCAGCAAGCAGCCGTAGACGGGGAAAGTGAATGAGGAATTCCGCAGGAGCTTCGGTGCCCGGCGCCATCTGGAAGACCATCTCGACGCCGTCGATGATGCGCGTCTCGCCAGTCTTCGTGATCAGATCCGTCGGCGGGACCAGCGTCGAACTGCCGCCCGCAGGAAGTGCGTTGGCAAGTCCGGCATCCACCTGACCCTGGGGGCCCGGGCGCAGGGCTGGCCCGTACATGTAGAACCCGCGACGGATGTCGGCGGTGCCGGCGAACACGTTCTCCGCGGCGGCCTCGTAGAGGAATCCTTCCGGAGCGATCACCGCTACGTCTGACTGGCCGGCGACAATCGCGCGGGATCCGCCGTAGTGATCGGCGTGGCTGTGCGTGTAGATGAGCGCCTTCACGGGACGACCGCCACGGTGCGCACGGTAAAGGTCCAAGCCCGCCTGGGCAGTCTCCGTGCCGCTCAGCGGGTCGATGACGATGATGCCAACGTCGCCTTCGACGATCGTCATGTTCGCGAGATCGAACCCGCGCACCTGATAGACGCCATCGACAACTTCGAACAAGCCATGGTGATTGTTCACACGGGCGTGCCGCCACAAGCTCGGGTTCACCGTGTCGGGCGCATCCTCCGACTCTTTGAGGAAGTCGTGATCAGTGAGGTCATGGATCGGGTGCCCATCAGCACGGCGAATCACCGGGTCCTCAAGCGTGGCGACGAAGCCTCGAGCCGCGTCGTCGAAATCTCGACGGTCGCCCATCGGAAGACCCAAGAGAAACTCGGCATTCGCCCGCCTGGTGTGCTCCGTCGCAGGTTTGGGTGCCAGCTCATCGGTCTCCGACATCATTGATTCCCCTCGGTCATCGCTGGTACCAGCTCGTAGGGAAAAGCTAGCCCACAGGCTCACCGAGCGCTAGACGCGCGTAGGCGTCGTCGTGGGCCCACGCCTGTTGTGCGGGACGCCTACCGATAACGATCGTTTCCGACAGATGATCGAACGACGTCGCCCGCGCGCACGACGCGCCGATCGCGCACCTGCCGAAACCCCCTGCCGGAACACGTAGCGCCGAAACTGCCGGTCCGACGTTTAGGCAGCCTAAAAGCGAGACGCGACTGCCGACAAGTTTTGTGAGACAACGGGCAGTCTCGGTGATGCATCACGTGCGCGTCTTTCAACTGACGACGTTGGTGAGATCGGACGGCCTGGCTACAGCTCGATCCAGTAGCGGCGGAGCTGCGGGTGACCGGCGTCCGCCGCGTCGATGATGTCTTCCAGTTCGCCACCGGCACCTTCGATCGTGCGGTACGAGGCCGGGTTGTCGTCGTCGCAGGTGAGCATGACGCGCTCGAAACCGTCGGCCCGCGCGAGGGCCAGGACCTGGCGCAGAGCCGCCTTGACGATGCCCTCGCGGCGGCGCGACGGGATCACCGAGTAGCCGATGTGACCGCCGAACCGACGCAGCCAGTCGTTGAGCTCGCGGCGGAATGCGATGAAGCCGACGACCTGATCGGCCTCGACGATCCAGAAGAAGTCGCACGGCACGTGGCCATCGGGAAGCTCTGCTCCCGGCTGCGCGTACAGCCGCGCCTTCTCGACGAACGCCTCGCATGCCGCGCGGTCGGGGACGAAGCCCTGCTCATAGCCGCCGCCATCGATGTGACCGCCGTCGAACTCGGCGACCGCGGCCGCCCAGGAGTCGAAGAGGTCGGTCGTCGGGCGGGCGAGTTCGATCGTCATCGCCACAGCACACCAGATCGGGCGCGCACAGGCAAATGCGCCGGCGGTCTCAGGCGTCGGCCTTGGGGCGACCGCGCAGGAACAGCACCGCCACGACGCCGAGCAGGATGAACGCCGCCGGCAGCAGCATCGTCTGCGCCATCGCGACCGCGAACGGGGTCGCCACGGCATCCGGAAGCGCGCCGCCGCCGAAGCCGCCGGGCGCTTCCGCCGCGCCGGGCAGGTTGGCCTCGATCCGGCTCTGCATGAACGCGGCGATCGCCGCCGAGCCCAGCACGGAGCCGATCGTGCGCATCGTGTTGTAGATACCGGCCCCGGCGCCCGCCTGCCGCGGCGGCAGGTTGCGCGTCGCGGTGGTGGCGAGCGGCCCCCACATCCCGGCGTTTCCGATGCCCAGGATCGTGGAGGGGATCAGCAGCCACAGGACATCGGTGGCGGTGTCCATCATCATCGCGAACAGGAACAGCGCCGTCGACACGAGCAGCAGCCCTGGCACCAGCATGAACCGCGGGTCGATGCGATCGAGGATCCGGCCGGCGATCGGCGACAGGAAGCCGGCCATGAGCGCCATCGGGATCATCAGCAGCGCCGCCTCAGTGGGGGTGAGGCCGCGGGCGAGCTGGAGGAAGAACATCAGCGGCAGCGACTGCGCCGTCACGGTGAACCCCACTGTGACGATCGTGATGTTCGCCCAGGAGAAGTTGCGGTCGCGGAACAGTCCCAGCGGCACGAGCGGTTCGTTCCTGGTGCGCGCCTGGTACCAGATGAAGACCGCGAGCACGACGACGCCCGTCACGATCAGACCCCACACCGAGATCGGCCCCCAGATGAAGCCCCAGTCGTAGGCCTCCCCCTCCTGCAGCCCGAACACGATGAGGAACAGCGCGATCGCGCTGAGGAACACACCGGGAACGTCGAAGCGGTGCGGGTGCGTCTCGAGCCTGGGCACGTAGATGCAGGCGAGAACGAACCCGGCGATGCCCACGGGGATGTTGATGAAGAAGATCGCCTCCCAGCCGAACCCGTCGACGAGGAAGCCGCCGGCGAGCGGACCGACCAGCATGGCGACGCCGGAGGCTCCGCCCCACAGCCCCATCGCCGCGCCGCGGCGGTCGGGCGGGAAGGTTCGGGTGATGACCGCCATGGTCTGCGGCGTCATGAACGCCGCGCCGAGACCCTGCACGGCCCGCGCCGCGATCAGCTCCTCGAGCGTCGTCGACAGGCCGCACCACAGGGATGCCGCGGTGAACACCGCCAGCCCGATCAGGTAGATGTTCTTGGGCCCGAAACGGTCCCCAAGGCGTCCGGTGACCAGCAGCGGGACGGCGTACGCGAGAAGGTAGGCGCTCGTGACCCACACCACGCGATCGAGGTTGTTCGTCTCGGGGTCCAGCGCGGCCTTGATGGCCGGGTTCGCGACGGACACGATCGTGGTGTCGACCAGGAGCATGAAGAACCCGATGACCATCGCCCACAGCGCCGGCCACGGGCTGCGGGGCTTCCGGTCGACGGCAGACGTACCGGTCGTCGGGGTCGAGTCTGGGGTCACCCGGCCACGGTACACCCGGGGGCCGACGTACAGGTGCGGCGCGTCAGGCGTCCGTGCCGCCGAGGCCGGCGCGCTCGAGAATGGTGCCGATCTGCCCCCGCCGGCGGACGCCGAGCTTCACGAAGACCTGCTCGAGGTGCGTCTTGACCGTTCCGGGCGAGATGTGCAGATGCGCCCCGATCTCCTGATTCGTCGCGCCGCTCGCCACGCCCCGCGCCACGTCGCGCTCGCGAGCCGTCAGCGCACCGACGAGGTCGATCGCGTGCTGACGTCCGGACCCGTTCTCGGTCTCGACGGCGCGTCGGATGAGCTGCTCCGCACTGCGCGAAGACAGCACGGCATCGCCGGCTGCGGTTCGGCGGACGGCATCGAGGATGCGCTCGGGCGGATCGTCCTTCAGGAGATATCCGCTCGCTCCGGCGGCCAGCATCCGCACCAGCTGCTCCTCCGAGTCGACACTGGTCATCGCGAGCACACGCGCGTTCGACTGTGCGACGATCGCGGCCGTGGCCTCGACGCCTCCCATTCCCGGCATCCGCACGTCCATCAGCACCAGGTCGGGACGGTGCGCGCGCACGAGGTCGATGGCCGCCGCTCCGTCGGATGCCTCTCCGACGACCTCGATCGCGGGGTCGGCGGCGAGGACGAACCGGAACCCGCTGCGGATCAGCTGCTCGTCGTCGACGACGAGCACACGCACGACAGAAGCATCTGGGATCACGGACCGAGCCTAGCGACGACCTCAGACCCTCTCCTGCCACGGCAGGGTCACGTCGACGATGAACTCCGACCCGTGCGGGCCGATCCAGGCCGTGCCGCCGAGCATCTCCGTCCGCTCCCGGATGCCGACGAGGCCGTTGCCGCCGCCCGGCACTGTTGCCGGCGCGACGGGAAGCAGCGGATTCACGACCCGGATGCGGGCGCCGTCGTGAGGCTCGACCTGCACGAAGACATCGATCACCGCGCCTCTGGCGTGCTTGATCGCGTTCGTCAGCGCCTCCTGGACGATCCGGTGCACCGCACTGTCGAACTGCGCGCTCACCCGCTCGGGCGCCTCGATCACGACGTACGCCGTGACGGGGACTCCGCTGCGACGCACGTCGGCCAGCAGGGGTCCGATCGCGCGCATGGTGGAAGGCGAGGACTCACCCGGTCCGCTGCGCAGATCGCCGATCATGCCGCGCATGTCCTGCAGCGCCGCATGCGTCTGCTCGTGCACGGTGCGCGCGATCTCCCCCGCCTCGCCGTCCCGGGCGGTGGCTGCGAGAGCTCCGGCATGCAGCGACACGATCGACAGTCGGTGCGCGAGGGAATCATGCATGTCACGGGCGATCCGGTCGCGCTCGGCCTGACGCACGAGCTGATCGCTCAGCTCCTCCGCGCGTTGCTGCTGCATGTCCGCGCGCCGCCTGCTCTCGTCCGCCCCGCGCTTGATGCGCGAGCCGAAGACGACGCCGGCGGTGGCGGCGAGCGAGAGCACGGCGACCACCAGCGGAGTCACGATCGCACCCGGAACGTCCTGCTCGGTGCTCTGCGAACCGAAGTACCACCCCCACGCGCCGCCCCAGTGCGTCAGAGCTTCTCGCACGGCGAACAGAACGACGGTCGCCGACACCAGGATGCCGATGAGGCGCGTCCTCCGGGGATGCAGGCGCACAGCGGCGACGGTCCCGACGAGGAGGAGCAGGTACGAGACGCCGATGATCGCGAGAAATCCCCCGGCCGCGAGGACCAGCATCGGGTGTCGATCTCGCCACAGCACGGTCAGCCAGCAGGCGATGCCGAGCAGCACCATGATCGTCCCGAATGAGGTGACGCGGATCTCATCACCCGCCGATGCGGGAAAGTCCGCGGCACCGGGGACGTTGATCACGGCGCACAGATCGATCACGGCGCCGACGACCACCATCGCGATGCCGCGTGCGCGTGCGGCGGTCCGATGGCGCTTCACCGCCACCTGCGGCGCCCTGGTCGATGTCACTCCTCGAGCGTAGAGCCGGGGACGGACAGTGCGCGCCCGCCGTTCGTCCGATCACGGTCCGCCGAACGGCAGAGGCGGATTCACCCGATCGCCCGATGCCCCGGCACCGGGGCGATCGCCACGATGAATCGACGGAACGCGCCGTGCGCTCCCCGGATCAGAGGACACCAGCATGACCTTCGACAACAGCGACCAGACACCGCCTCCGCCGCCCTCGGCGGTGCCGACGGCGCCCCTCCCCGGCGCGCCGACGGGATACTCGGCGCCATCCGCTTCCGCGCCGCCGACGCTCGTGGGCGACAAGTCGTTCCTGGCGACCTGGTTGCTCTCCCTGCTGATCGGGTACCTGGGTGCCGATCGCTTCTACCTCGGCAAGATCGGCACCGGCATCCTGAAGCTCGTGACACTCGGCGGGCTCGGAATCTGGTGGCTGGTGGATCTGATCCTCGTGCTGACAGGGGCCGTGCGAGACGCTCGCGGACAGGCGCTGAGCGGCTACCAGCAGCACCGCAAGGTGGCCTGGATCGTCACCGGCGCCCTCGTCCTGATCGGACTGCTGAGCAACATCATCGGCGCGAACGCCGCGAAGGACGATGCCGCGCCGGAGCGGCCGGCTGCGGTGGCCCCGGCCGCCGAGCCCGACGCCGAGCCCGCCGACGAGCCCGCCGAGACCGCACCCGCCGAGGCCACCGAAGAGCCGGCCCCCGTCGAGCCGGCAGCGCCTGCCGTCCCGGCCGAATACTCTTCCGCGCTGACGAAGGCCGAGCAGTACTCCGACATCATGCACATGAGCAAGGCCGGCATCTACGATCAGTTGACGAGCGAGTACGGCGAGAAGTTCTCCCCCGAGGCCGCTCAGTACGCGGTCGACACCATGACGGCCGACTGGAACGCGAATGCGCTCGCCAAGGCGAAGGACTACCAGGAGCTGGCCGCGATGTCACCGGATGCGATCCATGACCAGCTCACGAGCGAGTACGGCGAGAAGTTCACCCCCGCCGAAGCCGACTACGCGATCGCACACCTGAACGACTGAGCCGATGGCCCGGGCACAGCCGGGCCATCCTCAGCTCCCGAGAAAGGAAAGACATGGAATCCGGAGCAATCCTCAGCTGGACGCTGCAGCAGGAGATCGCCGTCCCCGCGGATGTGCAGGACCTGCTCACGCAGGGCGAGCAGGCGGTGGCCTCGTTCAAGACGTTCCGCGACTCGGCGACCTTCACGACGAAGCGGCTCATCGTCCGCGACGCCCAGGGCATGACCGGGAAGAAGGTGGAGATCTACTCGCTGCCGTACAGCGCGATCCTGATGTGGTCGTCCGAGAACGCCGGAGTCCTGGACTGGAACTCCGAGGTCGAGCTGTGGACCAAGGCCGGCCACATCAAGATCAAGCTCGCCAAGGGCGCAGACGTGCGGCGCATCGACAGCCTGATCGCTTGGGCCGTGCTCAACAGCCACTGAGCGGTCTGGGATGATGGCCTGGTGAGCGAAGCGATGAGGATCCCCGGCTGGCGGCACATCTACTCGGGCAAGGTCCGTGACCTGTACGCGTCGGAGGATGCCGCCGACCCGCGTATCCTCGTCGTCGCCAGCGATCGCGTCAGCGCGTTCGACTACGTGCTCTCCCCCGGCATCCCGCAGAAGGGCGCGCTGCTGACTCGCCTGACCCGCTGGTGGTTCGAGCAGCTGAGCGACGTTCCGAACCACATCGCCGATGGTGAGATCCCCGCTTCCGTGGCCGACCGCGCGATGCTCGCGCAGTCGCTCGAGATGCAGCCGATCGAGTGCGTCGTCCGCGGTTACATCACCGGCACGGGGTGGCTCGAGTACCAGGAGAACGGCACGGTCTGCGGCATCCCGCTCCCGGCCGGGCTCGAGAACGGCGACCGCCTGCCTGAGCCGCTGTTCACGCCCGCGTACAAGGCCCCGATGGGCGAGCACGACGAGAACATCACGTTCGAGCGCGTCGTCGAACTCGTCGGCGAGGAGCGCGCGGCCGAACTGCGCGACACGTCGCTGCGCCTCTACGCCCGTGCCGCGGAGATCGCCGAGGCGAAGGGGCTGATCCTCGCCGACACCAAGTTCGAGTTCGGGACGGATGCCGACGGCACCCTTCGTCTCGCCGACGAGGTCCTGACGAGCGACTCGTCGCGGTACTGGGATGCCGAGGCGTGGCGTACCGGCACGACGCCGTCCGCGCGGATGGCGAGCTTCGACAAGCAGATCGTCCGCGACTGGCTCGCCTCGAACTGGGACAAGCAGGGCGAGCCGCCCGCTCTACCGGACGAGATCGTCCAGCGCACCGCCGACCGCTACCGCGAGCTCATCGAACGCCTGACCTCCTGATCGGAGCGTCCCGCACGCCGGCCGCCACTCAGGGAACGCCCAGGAATCGGTAGTGTTGCCCCAGCATCCCTCGCAGCCATCCGATCCCTGAGGAGCCCCATGCCCGTGTGGAAGATCCACGGCGACGGCCGTACCGTCGCGCCAGGCCAGGTCGTCAAACCCGAAGAGCGCCTGAGCTGGCCCGCCACCATCGCGATCGGTGCTCAGCACGTCATCGCGATGTTCGGCGCCACGTTCCTCGTGCCGATCCTCACCGGCTTCCCGGTGTCGACGACCCTGCTGTTCTCGGGCATCGGCACGCTGCTGTTCCTGCTGCTGACCCGCAACCGCCTGCCCAGCTATCTGGGATCGTCGTTCGCGTTCATCGCGCCGATCACGGCGCTCAACGCGGGCAAGGCCCTGGAGACCCCCGAACAGATCACGCAGGCCCTGGTCGGCGTCGTCGCGGCCGGCATCCTGCTCGCGGGCATCGGGTTCCTCGTGCAGGCGGTCGGCACCGGCTGGATCGACAAGCTCATGCCTCCGGTCGTCGCGGGCTCGATCGTCGCGCTGATCGGGTTCAACCTCGCCCCGGCGGCGTGGAACAACTTCAAGCTCCAGCCGGAGCTCGCCTCTGTGACGCTCATCGCGGTGATCCTGTTCAGCGTGCTGTTCCGCGGGTTCCTGGGCCGCATCTCGATCTTCCTCGGCGTGATCGTCGGCTACATCGTGGCCGCCTTCACGGGGCAGGTCGACTTCTCCGCGGTCGGGGATGCCGCGTGGGTGGGCCTTCCGGACTTCCACCTCGCCGCCATCACCGACCCCGCGGCCTGGGCCCTGGTGCCGATGTTCCTCCCAGTCGTCCTCGTGCTGATCGCGGAGAACGTCGGACACGTCCGCGGCGTCGCGACCATGACCGAGGACCCGTCGATCAACAAGCACACCGGCCGCGCGCTGGTGGCCGACGGCCTCGCCACGACGATCGCCGGCGGCTTCGGCGGCTCCGGCACCACCACCTACGGCGAGAACATCGGCGTCATGGCGGCGACCCGCGTCTATTCGACCGCCGCCTACTGGGTCGCCGGAATCGTGGCGATCCTGCTGGCCTTCTCCCCCAAGGTCGGCGTGATCTTCAACACCATCCCCGCCGGCGTCCTCGGCGGTGTGACGACCGCGCTGTACGGCCTCATCGGCGTGATCGGAATCAAGATCTGGGTCGACAACCGCGTGGACTTCTCCCGCCCGGTCAACCAGTACACCGTCGCGGTCTCGTTCGTCATCGCGATCGCCGGCTTCGCGATGGGCTGGGGCAACTTCCAGCTCGGCGCGATCGTGATCGGCACCGTCGCGGCGCTGCTGATCTACCACCTCGGCAACGCGATCGCCCGCTGGCGCAGGACCGGCGCGGACGACGGCGGCCCCATCCCCGCCGTGGGTCCACTCGGCGGCGACCCCGAGTAGGTCCAGGCATCCCGGCATCCGAACGGGAGGAGAACGCGCGATCCGGAGGACCGGAATCGCCGTGCGGCTCCTCCCGTTCGTGCGTTCTCCTCCGGATGGTGCGACGGCGCGCCGCACGCACCGCGGGATGCGCCGTCGTCAGGCGATGCGGAAGCGGATGCGGGCGCCGGGCGGCAGCTGTCCGGCGAGGTCCAGGCAACGGTCGGTGAGCGCGCCGACGATCGGGTAGCCGCCCGTCAGCGGATGATCGGGCAGGAAGAGCACCGGTTGCCCGTCGGGCGGCACCTGAAGCGCCCCCGTCACCGCGCCTTCGCTCGGCAGCTCTCCCGCCATCGCCCGCTCCAGCGCACGCTCCCCCTGAAGCCGCAGCCCCACCCGGTCGGACCGCGGCGTGACCAGCCACTCCTGCTCCGTGAGCACGCGGAGCGCCGTCCGGGTGAACCAGTCGTCCCGTGGGCCGAGCGTGATCTCGAGCTCGACGACCTCACCAGACGCGGGCAGCGTCCGCGGCACGACGAGATCATCGACGGCCGCCACGGCTTCCCGACCGATCGCCACGGCATCCCCTTCGCCGAGCGGCGCCGGCCCCAGCCCGGCCAGGGTGTCCGATGCCCGGCTGCCCAGAGCGGATGCCGCGGCCACCCCTCCCCGCACCCCGATGACGAACCGGATGCCGCGCTCGGGATGCCCGATCCGCAGCTCGTCGCCGTCTGCCGTCGCGAACGGCGCGCCGTGCCTGATCGGACGCATGTCACCGGAGCCTGTCGTGAGTTCGAGCTCTCCAGTGGCCCCGGTCACGGCGGCTACCCCTGAGCCCCGGAAACGCAGCGTCGCCGAACCGACGCATTCCAGCACGGCGGTCGTCGGCGCATTGCCGACGACACGGTTCGCATCGCGCATGGCCGTGCGGTCCGCCGCGCCGGACGGCGAGACGCCGAGTGCCGCATGCCCGGCCCGCCCGGCATCCTGCACGAGCAGCGGTAGCACGGTGTGGACGACCTCGAGAAGCGTCGTCGCCCGCAGAGGATCGACCGCCGGCGCGACGCGCCGCCCGGCATCCTGGACTGCTGCCGACAGCCGCGCCCGCGTCGCGCGTTCGAACCGCACCCTCGTCCCCGGCGACAGCAGGGCCGGTGGGTCGCGATCGATGTCCCACATCACGGCTTCCGTGCGGCCGATCAGCTGCCAGCCGCCAGGAGTCCGGCGCGGATAGACGCCCGTGAACGGACCGGCGAGACCCACAGATCCCGCCGGGACGCGGGTGCGGGGGCTTCCTCTTCGGGCGACGTCGAACAGCGGGTCGTCGCCGACCGCGTAGCCGAAGCCGGGCGCGAACCCCGAGAACGCGACCCGCCAGTCCGCCGCGAGATGCCGTGCGATGAGCTGCTCCGTCGACACTCCGAGCTGCTCGGCGACGGCCGCGAGGTCGTCCCCGTCGTAGTGCACCGGCACGACGACGTCGCGCACCGGCGCCGTCGGCCCGTCCTGCCCCCTGGTCGCCTCGAGCCTCGCGGCGAGTTCGTCAGCCGAGGTCCGGAGCGGATCGAAGCGCACCAGCACCGTCCGGGCACCGGGGACGCGCTCGATCACCCCTGGCACGTGCTCCCACACCTGGTTCAGACGCATCGCCTCGGCGAGGTCGGCCGCCTCCACGAGTACGGCACGATCGGATGCCGTGAGGACGCGCATCACGTCCACCCGGCCGTCATCGGGCACCGGCGAACGGCGCGATGCCGATACCGGCCGCCATCAGCATCCGCTTCGTCTCGGCGGCGATCGCGACCGCCCCTGGGCTGTCGCCGTGCACGCAGATCGACTGGGCGGCCACCGCGACATCCGTGCCGTCGACGGCTCGGATGACGCCCTCCGCGGCGAGCCGCACCATCCGCTGCGCGATCGTCGCCGGTTCGTGCAGGACGGCGCCCTGCTGCGTCCGCGGCACGAGCCGCCCGTCGGGCAGGTAGGCACGATCGGCGAAGGCCTCCGCCGCCACTGCGAGCCCCGCACGCTCGGCGATCGTCAGAACGACACTCCCGGCCAGGCCCAGCAGCACCAGGCTCGGATCGATCGCCTTGACGGCCGCCACGACATCGGCGGCCTGCCGTTCGTCGTTGGCGATGGTGTTGTACAGCGCACCGTGCGGCTTGACGTACGAGACGCCGCCGCCGACCGCTGACGCGAGACCGCCGAGCGCGCCCAGTTGGTACTCGATGTGCGCCTGCAGCGTCGCGGAGTCCGGCGCGAGCGGTGTGCGTCCGAAGTTCTCGGGGTCCCGGTATCCCGGGTGGGCGCCGATGACGACGCCCGCCCGTGAGGCCGCGGCGAGGGTGCCGCGGATGCCCTCGGGAGTGCCCGCGTGGAATCCGCACGACACGTTCGCGCTCGTGACGATCTCGAGCATTCGGGCGTCGTCGCTGACGATGCGCTCGGGCACGTTCTCGCCGAGATCGGAGTTGAGGTCGATCGTGATCACCCGTCGACCTCCAGGTCGTACAGGCCGAGCACCCAGCGGCGCGCCCCGTCGACGGGGAACGCGTCG
Source organism: Microbacterium sp. M28 (assembly GCF_025836995.1). Lineage (NCBI taxonomy): Bacteria > Bacillati > Actinomycetota > Actinomycetes > Micrococcales > Microbacteriaceae > Microbacterium > Microbacterium triticisoli. The sequence continues at coordinate 2,979,212 of NZ_CP107546.1, forward strand.
CCGACCGCGGCGAACTTGAGCACCAGGCCCTCGAGCGTCGTGCGCAGCATGAACTCCTCGAGTGCGGGGTCCTCGGCTCCCCGCTCGGCGAAGATGGCGCGCACGGCCTGCTCGGCGGCTGCGACGGCATCCGCGTTGCGTTCGGCGGCCTCCGCGAAGAAGCGCATCTGCGCGGGGTCCTGCTGCATCGTCGAAACCGCGCGGTGCAGCAGCAGGTTGGCGGATGCCGCGTTCAGTGAACCATCGATGATGCCGCGCAGCCGGTCGTCGGCGCTGCCGCTGCGCGAACCGGGGAACCCGGTCAGCAGGCGGAACCAACGGTCGACGATCTCACCGACCAGCTGGTCCTTGCCTCCGAAGTGGTAGTTGACCAGTCCCTGAGCGACACCGGCACGGTTCGTGATCTCCGCGATCGTCGCGCCGTGCACACCGCGTTCGGCGAACAGCTCGATCGCCGAACTCAGGATGCTCTCTCTCGCCCGTTCACGGGCCAGGCGATTCTGCTCCTCGGAGCGCGCCATCAGGCATCCTTCCGGTCCATTTCCCTTTTCCCCCGGCTTCCCGCTATCGTACTCACTGAATGAGTGTTCAGTCATGCGCACGGAGCCGGGGAGGGCGAACCGCGCGCACGAGGATGAAGATGGGCTCGTCGGGGAGCCGCGAAGCGCAGCACGCGGCACGCGCCGGAGGGCTACCGGTGAGGCGCTGACATCCCATCCACGACCTCATGATGAGGATGCTCGATCTCCGTCGGGGGGCCGAGATCGAGCATCCTCGGGTTCGAAGACGCCCGGGCCCGATGCGGATCGCCGTCAGGCCGAGCCGCGCACGATCAGCTCGGTGGGCAGGATCGTGGTCCGCTCGGGAGAGCCACCAGCCAGGTGCGCCAGCAGCACAGCGGCCATGGTCTCGCCCTGCTTGTACATCGGCTGTCGGATCGTCGTCAGCGGCGGATCCGTGGTCAGCGCCACGGACGAGTCGTCGAAGCCGACGACCGCGACGTCGTCGGGCACCCGCAGTCCGGCGGCGCGCAGCACGCCCATCGCTCCGCGGGCCATCAGGTCGCTACCGGCGAAGATCGCGTCGGGCGTCCCCGCGGCGAGGATCCGCCGCGCGGCCTCCGCACCCCCGGACTCGCCGTAGTCGCCTTCCGCCTCCGCGAACGGCGACAGCCCCGCGTCGGCCAGGGCGGCACGATAGCCCTGCAGACGGTCGTCGGCCGCGAGCATCGTCCGCGGGCCGGTGATCGTCGCGATGCTGGTGCGGCCGATGTCGATGAGGCGCTGCGTCGCCAGGCGCGCACTGGCGACGTTGTCGACGTCCACGACGTAGTCGCTGTCGCGCAGGTGGAACGCCCGTCCGCCGTAGACCACCGGCACGGCATCCGCGATCCGGTCGATGTACGCGTCACTGGAGTGGTGCGAGACGATCAGCGCGCCGTCCACACCGCCGTTGCGCACGAAGCTCGTCATCTTGTCGCCGGGGTCGTCGCTGGCGATGAGCAGGTTGAGCAGGTAGTCCGATCCGCCGAGCGCACCGGTGATGCCGGCCACGATCGCCGCGAAGAACGGATCGCCGAAGAAGCGCGTCGTGTCCTCGGGGACGATGAGCGCGATCGCGTGCGTCTGCCGGGACGCGAGCGAGCGGGCCGCTCGATTGGGCACGTAGCTCAGTTCGGCGATCGCCCGCTCGACCGCCTCGAGTGCCTCGGGGCTCACCGCGGTCGACCCGTTCACGACGCGCGACACCGTCGACCGGGAGACCCCGGCCGCGGCGGCCACTTCTTCGATCGTCGCCCGTGAGGCCGTCATCGCACGCTCTCTTCCATCCGCCCATTCTCACCCGTCGCGCCGGATGCCGGCGACTCACAGGGACCGAGCGGCGATGATCCTGGCGTACTCCAGACCGGAGTCCTTGAGGCTGCGCTCCTGCGTCTCGTAGTCGACCCGGACGATCCCGAACCGCTTGTCGTAGCCCCACGCCCACTCGTAGTTGTCGAACAACGACCAGTAGAAGTAGCCGCGGACGTCGACGCCCGCCTCCGCCGCATCCAGCACGGCCCCCAGGTGCAGGCGGAGGAACTCGGCACGATCCCCATCGTGCACGCGCGTCTCGCCGTCCTCGACGACCGGCTCGTCGTCGTAGGCCGCACCGTTCTCGGTCATGTAGAGCACGACGCCTGCGGGCTGCGCGTACTCCGTCCACACGCGCTGCAGCAGGCGGGTCAGCCCCTCCGGCTGCACCTCCCAGTTCTGCGCCGTGCGGGGAAGGCCCCGCTCGACCGAGTGGATGCCGGCATCCGACGGGTAGGGGCTTCGACCCTTCCGCTCGGTGCGCGGACCGCCGGACACGGGCGGAACCGCCGGGGCCGTGCCGGATACGTAGTCGCCGTGGTAGTAGTTCACGCCCTGCGTGTCGATGCGCTCCGAGATCGTCTCGAGATCGCCCGACTGCACGGCCGCCTCGAAGCGGGCGACCGCTTCGGCATCCACGGCCCGGATGTCCTCGACGATGTCCGCGGGGTACTCGCCGCGGTAGATCGGGTCGAGGAACCAGCGGTTGAACTGCCCGTCGATGCGCCGAGCGGCATCGACGTCGGCCGGGTTCTGCGGATCCACCGGGTCGGCGACGGTGTGGTTCAGGGTGATCCCGAGGTTGAGGGATGCGTCGCGGGCGCGCAGCTCCTTCACCGTCGCGCCGTGCGCGAGCAGCAGGTGGTGCGATGCGAGCAGGCCCTCGGCGATGCTGGTGTGCCCCGGGGCGTGCTCACCGCCCGTATAGGAGAGGAACGACGAGCACCACGGCTCGTTCAGCGTGGTCCACACGTTCACCCGGTCGCCGAGGGCGTCGTGCATCGTGCCTGCGTACTCGAGGAAGCGGTCGACCGTGTCGCGGTTCGTCCAGCCACCGGCATCCTGCAGCGCCTGCGGCATGTCCCAGTGGTAGAGCGTGAGCCAGGGCAGGATGTCGGCGCCGAGGAGTTCGTCGACGAGCCGCTCGTAGAAGTCCACGCCCTGCAGGTTGACGGCGCCGCCGTCCGGCCGCACGCGCGACCAGGAGGTGGAGAACCGGTACGTCTGCAGACCGAGGCGCTTCATGAGCGCGACGTCCTCGGGATAGCGGTGGTAGTGATCGCACGCCACATCGCCGTTCTCGCCGCCCATCACGGCTCCCGGCACGCGGGCGAAGGCATCCCAGATCGAGGCCGTCCGCCCCTCCTCGAAGGCGGCGCCTTCGATCTGATACGCCGCCGTCGCCGCGCCGAAGAGGAAATCGTCCGGGAACGGCCGAGATGTCATAGGGGTCATCCTTTCACCGCGCCCGCCATGATGCCACTGACCAGCTGCTTGCCCGCCACCACGAAGAGGATGAGCAGGGGCAGGGTCGCGAGCACCGCGCCGGCGAGCACGATCGAGTAGTCGACGTAGTATCCGGACTGCAGCTGGCTGAGCGCGGTCTGGAGGGTCGGGTTGGCGGGCGAGAGCACGATCAGCGGCCACAGGTAGTCGGTCCATGCCGTCATGAACGTGAACAGACCGAGGATCGCCATGGCCGGACGGGCGGCGGGAAGTCCGACCGTGAGGAAGGTGCGGAACTGGTTCGCGCCGTCCATGCGGGCGGCCTCGATGAGCTCGTCCGGGATGACGTCGACGAGGTACTGCCGCATGAAGAAGACGCCGAACGCCGTGACCAGGGTCGGCACGATGACCGCACCGATCGAGCCCGTCCATCCGAGCTCGCGCATCAGCATGAACAGCGGGATGATGCCCAGCTGGGTCGGGATCGCCATGGTTGCGATGACGAACACCATCAGCCCGTCTCGACCCTTGAAGCGCAGCTTGGCGAACGCGTAGCCGGCGAGGGTCGAGAAGGTGACGACCGAGATCGTGATGATCGTCGAGATGATCACGGAGTTGCCCAGCGCCAGCCAGAACGGGATGGCGTCGAACACCTTCGCGGCGTTCGCGAAGAAGTTGCCCCCAGGGATCATCGGCAGAGTCTCGCCACGAGTGGAGTTGTCTCCGGATGCGACGACCACCGACCACCACAGCGGGTAGACGCTGCCGATGATGAAGGCCGCGAGCAGCCCGTAGGTGAGGAACCCGGGGCGGCTTCCGATGCCGGCGGTGCCCGTGCTCGTTCCCCGGCGGCGGCCGATGCGCTCCGGCACGCTCATGGCCTGCGTGGCGGTCATCGGGCGTCCTCCTTGGTGAGGGTCGTGCGTGCAGCGCGGCGAGCGGCGCGATTGCGCTTGGGCGCATCGCCGGACGCGATTCCGCGCGAGACGAGGAAGTTGATCACGCCGATGCCGACGATCAGCACGAACAGCAGGATGGCCACGGCGGATGCCTCGCCGAGGTCGCGGCGGAAGAACGCCAACTCCCACAGGAACAGCACGGTGGTCTGGAACTGCCGGTCGCTGCCGCCGATGCCGCCGGCGGTGGAGACGTCGAACAGGCGGGGCTCCGCGAAGATCTGCAGCCCACCGATCGTCGCCGTGATGATGACGAAGATCAACGTCGGCCGGATGGTGGGGATCGTGATGGAGAAGAACCGGCGGGCGGCGCCCGCACCGTCGAGTGCAGCCGACTCGTACAGGTCGCGCGGCACGGCCTGCATGGCCGCGAGCAGGATGAGGGCGTTGTAACCGGTCCAGCGGAAGTTCACCATGATGGCGATCGCGAGGTGCGACAGGAAGGTGTCGTGCTTCCACTGCTGGTCGGCGATGCCGATGAGGTTCAGCAGGTTGTTCGCGAGCCCGTCCGCCTCGTTGAACACACTGGAGAAGATGATGGCGACGGCGACAGGGGTGACGACGAACGGGATGAGGATGCTCATCCGCCAGAACGTGGGGGCCCGCAGACCTCGGTCGAGCAGGTAGGCGACCACGAGCGCGATGCACAGCTGCGGGATCGCGGAGAGCAGGAAGATGCTCAGGGTGTTGAAGATCGAGTTCCAGAACATCGCGTCGCCGAGGATCTCGGTGAAGTTGTCCAGGCCGACGAACGGACCCTCGCCCTTGAGCAGGTCCCACTCGTGCACGGCGACGTACACGGTGTAGATCAGCGGGAACAGGCCGATCAGACCGAACAGCAGGAAGAACGGTGAGACGTACAGGTACGGCGACGCGTTCTGGTCGAACCGCGAGACGCGGTGGCGCCAGGGGCGGCGAGGTGCGGCGGACCGAGCGGATGCCTCGGCGACGCGCTCCTCCGGCGGAGCGGTGAGGGTCATGGTCTTTCCCGTCTGGGGCGAGCGGACGTGGTTCCGGTCGCAGTCCCTGTCGTTCGGGCGGAGCCGAGGCGGCAGGAACTGCGACCGGAGTGAGGGGAATCGGTCAGTCGACCAGTTCGTTCAGCAGCGACAGCGCCTCATCCCAGGCGCCCTGCGTGTCGGTCTCGCCGCGGTCGAGCGCGCTCAGCGCAGGGCCGAAGACGTTCTCCTGGATGACCGAGTCATCCGGACCCTTGAACTGGGCGACGACGCCCTTCGCACGCTCGGCGAGGATGGCTCCGGTCGGAGCGGAGTTGAAGAACTCGTTCGGCGTCGCGTCGGCCGCGAGGGTCTCCTGCGCTTCGAGCGTCGACGGGAAGTTGCCCGCGGCGGTGGACTGCTTGACCTGCTGCTCGGGCTGCGTCAGCCAGTCGGCGAGCTCTGCGGCCGCCTCCTTGTGCTCCGAGCTCTCCGGGATGGACAGCCAGGCGCCACCCCAGTTCGCCGCTCCGCCGGGGAAGACGTCGGCGAAGTCCCAGCCGGTGGATGCGTCGCCGCCGCCGGCCTCGACCTGACCCTGGACGACGCCCAGCATCCAGCCGGGGCAGACGAAGGTCGCGAAGGTGCCGTCGACGAACGACTTGCCGCCGTTCCAGTCCCATGCGGCCTGCGCGGCGGACTGGCCGCCCTCGGTGGCCGCGCCGAGCAGCTCGAAGCGCTCCTTGAGCAGGTCGTTGCCCTCGACGTTCAGTTCACCGTCGGCGGTGTAGTAACCCTCGTCGAGCTGGTTGACCATGGAGTTCCAGACGAAGCCGGAGTGGTCGTACCAGGCCTTGCCGGTCTTGTCGGTGTACTCCTGGCCGACCGCGAAGTAGTTCTCCCAGTCGCCGTTGAGAAGCTCGGCGACCGACTCGCGGTCGCTCGGGAGGCCGGCGGCCTCGAATGCGGCGCCGTTGTAGCAGATGCCGCTGGGCCCGATGTCGGTGCCGTAGCCGATCACGCGGCCCTCGGCATCCGTCGCCTGCTCGTACTTCCAGTCGACCCAGTCGCCCTTGCGTTCCTCGATGCCGTAGTCCTTCAGGTCGACGAACGTGTCGGAGACCTCCATGACGGCGCCGAGCCACCCTTCCTCGATCGCGACGATGTCGCTGAGGCCGGAGCCGGCGGCGATCTTGGTGAAGGCGTCGGTGCGGGCGTTGCCGCCGGTGTCGATGTTGGTCGCCTCGATGGTCACGTTCGGGTGCAGGTCCTCGTACTCCTTGTACAGGTCCTCGTAGCCGAAGGTGCCGAAGGTGGTGATGGTCAGCGTGACCTTCTCGTCCGAGCTCCCCTCGGCGGGTTCATTGCTTCCGGAGCAGCCGGCGAGAGCCAGTGCTGCGACGGAGGCGACGGATGCGGTGACCAGCATCCTGCGCGTGGCGCGTGCGTTCACGGTGTCACTCCTTTGTGCGGAATCTGTTGCAGTGGTGTGGTGCTTCGGGATGCCGTGGGAGCGCTCCCACGATCTGAGCAGTCAGACTATGGGAGCGCTCCCACGGATGTCAAGCCCGTTCGCCGCCGCGGTCCCCGGAGGTCTCCGCTGCCCTCCCACAGCGACGGAGGATACCCTTGGGCGGTGCCCTCCTCCCCCGCTCTTTCCCCCGCCCTCGCCCGCGCCGAGTCGCTGATCCGCAGCATCCCGGACTACCCCGAGCCAGGCATCGTCTTCCGCGACATCACCCCGCTGCTGGCGGATGCCGAGGCGCTGCGTGCGACGACCGACGCGATCCTCGAGCCGTTCGCCGGGCAGTTCGACGTCGTCGCGGGCATCGAGGCGCGCGGATTCCTCCTCGCCGGTGCTGCGGCGATCGCCGCAGGCACGGGGCTCATCCCGATCCGCAAGGCGGGCAAGCTCCCGCGCCCCGCCGCATCCATCGACTACGCGCTCGAGTACGGCACCGCCACGATCGAGATGCACGACGATCTTCCCGTCGGATCCCGCGTGCTGCTGATCGACGACGTGCTCGCCACCGGTGGGACGCTCGCGGCGGGCCGCCAGCTCGTCGAGCGACTGGGCAGTCATGTCGCCGGCATCTCGGTGCTCTTCGAGATCGACGGCCTCGGCGGTCGCGAGGCGATCGGCGAGCTGCACACGGTGTTCCACTCCTGACCCGACTGCCCGTCGCACAGGTACCGTGGGAGCATGCAGCAGCGCACCATCGGACGCACCGGCCGTGATGTCTCCGCCATCGGCCTCGGAACCTGGCAGCTCGGCGCCGACTGGGGCGCCGTGGACGAGGGCGATGCGCGTGCCGTGCTCGACACATCGGTCGCGCACGGCGTCACACTCTTCGACACCGCTGACGTGTACGGCGACGGACGCAGCGAGTCGATCATCGGGCGCTATCTCGGCGAGCGCCAGGATCATGGGATCACGGTGGCCACGAAGATGGGCCGGCGCGCCGAGCAGGCAGCGAGCAACTACACCCTCGAGAACTTCCGGGAATGGACCGCACGCAGCCGCCGCAATCTCGGCGTCGACACGCTCGACCTCGTGCAGCTGCACTGCCCGCCGAGTGCGGTCATCGCCTCCGACCGGACCTACGACGACCTCGACCGGCTGATCGACGAAGGCGCGATCTCGGCCTACGGCGTCTCGGTCGAGACCTGCGAACAGGCTCTCGCGGCGATCGCACGCCCGAACGTGACGAACGTGCAGATCATCCTCAATCCGTTCCGCCTGAAGCCGCTGGACGAGGTTCTCCCAGCCGCCGCCGAAGCCGGCGTCGCGATCTTCGCCCGAGTGCCGCTCGCCTCCGGGCTGCTGAGCGGCACGTACTCCAGCGCGACGAGCTTCGCGGCCGATGACCGCCGCTCCTACAACCGGCACGGCGAGGCGTTCGATCGCGGCGAGACGTTCTCGGGCATCGACTACGAGGTCGGCCTGCGTGCGGCAGGCGAGCTCGCCGCCTCGTTGCCGGAGGGTGTTCCGCTCGCTGCGGCATCCCTCGCCTGGGTCGCGAGCCGCGCCGGCGTCACCAGCGTCATCCCCGGTGCACGCCGCCCCTCGCAGGCCGAGGGCAATGCCGGGGCCGCCGCACTTCTCGACGATGCGGAGTTCCTCGAGCACTTCGACTCCGCCGTGCGCGACGTGTACGACCGGATGCTCCGGGCCGCGATCCACCCGCAGTGGTGACCGCTGACGCGCGAGGGCCGATCGGAGCCCGGGAAGGCCAGTAGACTGGCCGTGCCCGCCTTCCCGCGACTTCCGGAGCCTCGAATGCCCACCATCGTCGTCGACGTCATGCCCAAGTCCGAACTGCTCGACCCGCAGGGGAAGGCCGTCTCCGGAGCATTCGCCCGCATCGGAGTCGAGGGCTTCAGCGATGTCCGCATCGGCAAGCGCTTCGAGCTCACGGTCGAGGGCGAGGTCACGGACGAACTGCTCGCCGAGGCCAAGCGCGTGGCCGAGGACGTGCTCTCCAACGCGGTGATCGAGGACGTCGTCGGCATCGAGGTCGTCGAATGAGCATCCGGATCGGGGTCGTCACGTTCCCCGGTTCGCTGGACGACCGCGACGCGCAGCGCGCCGTGCGTCTCGCCGGCGCGGAGCCGGTCGCGCTGTGGCACGGCTCGCACGACCTCGAGGGCGTGGACGCCCTCGTCCTGCCCGGCGGGTTCAGCTACGGCGACTACCTGCGCTCGGGCGCGATCGCGGCGCTGTCGCCGATCATGACCGAGGTCAAGCATGCCGCGGCGAAGGGCCTCCCCGTGCTCGGCATCTGCAACGGCTTCCAGATGCTCGTCGAGGCGCACCTGCTGCCCGGCGGCCTGATCCGCAACGACCACCAGCACTTCGTCCGCCGCGACCAGAAGCTGACGGTCGAGAACTCCGACACCGCCTGGACCAACGCGTTCCGCACGGGGCAGGAGATCGTGATCCCGCTGAAGAACGGCGAGGGCGGCTACATCGCCTCCGAGGAGACGCTGGACCGTCTCGAGGGCGAAGGGCTCGTCGCGTTCCGCTACGCGGGCGTGAACCCGAACGGTTCGCTGCGCGACATCGCCGGCGTCACGAACGAGGCCGGGAACGTCGTCGGCCTCATGCCGCACCCCGAGCACGCCACCGAGCCCGGCTTTGGACCCGACACGGCAGCAGCCATGCGCAGCGGCATCGACGGACTGGACTTCTTCACGAGCGCGATCGCCGCGGTCGCCCGCGTCGCCGCGTAGGGAGCCCCGACTGTTCGTCGAGCCAGGACGAGGGACGGCGAGGGTCGGCTGCGGTCTCAGCCGAGCGCCGGTGGCCAGACGCCGATGATGAGCGCCATCACGGCGACCGTGACCAGTTCGTGCGCGATGTTCAGCGTCGTGAGGCGAGTCGGACGGCCCTCGAACGCGTCGTGCGTGATGAACCGCGCACCGGTGAACCCGCCCCACAGCATGATCGCGGTCACGAACGTCGCCGAGAAGAACGAGCCCTGGTAGAAGTGCCAGGCGATCGCGGCGGCGCCGGCCAGCACCCAGGCGGTGCCGAAGCTCACGAGCACGGTCGTGACCATCGGCCACAGCGCACCGCGTGACGGGTTCTCCAGGTCGACGTCCGCGAGCTTCGCCCAGCGTCGCCCGAACACGTTCGGCGCGTACCAGATCGCACCGACGATCATGCTCGACACCGTCGCCAGCAGCACGGCCCAGTAGTTGATCTCGGGAATCATCGCGGCATCCTCATCTCGAAGTGTGACTCCGACGCTACTCCGCGCGACGGCCGCGGGGATAGGCTCGAACGCGTGAGTCTCGTCGTCGCCGTTCCCACCGCCCGCATCGCCGAAGACATCGCGCCCGTCCCGGCGGGGGTGGAGGTGCACGTCTGGGACATGCAGTCGGACGCCCCGCGCGATCGCTTCGACATCGTCGTGCCTCCGTACATGAACGCCGGCGAGGTGCTCACTGCTCTGGACGGCGTGGACGTCGACCTGCTCCAGGGGCAGATGATCGGCTACGAGGGCATCATCGACAAGATCCCGGCCGGCATCCGCTTCGCGAACGCGGCGACCGTGCACGAGACGGCGACCGGCGAGCAGGCCCTCGCGCTCACGCTGGCCGCACAGCGGCACATCCCGGAGTTCGTCCGCTCCCAGGACCGCGGCGCATGGGAGCGGCTGTGGTCGCCCGGCCTCGCCGACCGCCGCGTCCTGCTGGTCGGCTTCGGCGGCGTCGGTCAGGCCGTGGCCGACCGTCTCGTCGGCTTCGAGGTCGACCTCACCGTCGTCGCACGCAGCGCACGGACGATCGAGCACGACCGCCTCGGCACCGTCGACGTGCACGCGATCGACGAGCTGCCCGCGCTGCTGCCGCAGGCCGAGATCGTGATCCTGGGCCTCCCCTACACTCCCGAGACCCGGCACCTCATCGATGACGCCGCACTGGCCGCGCTGCCCGATGGTGCGCTCATTGTGAACGTCGGACGCGGCGCCCTCGTCGACACCGACGCGCTGGTGGACCATGTGCGGCGCGGCCGCATCCGCGCGGCTCTCGACGTCGTCGACCCCGAGCCTCTGCCCGACGGACATCCGCTGTGGAGCCTCCCCGGCGTCCTGATCGCCCCGCACGTCGGCGGATCGTCCGACGCCATGCACCCTCGCATCGCGCGCGTCATCCGCACGCAGATCGAGCGGATGCTGACCGGAGAAGCGCCGATCAACCTCGTGCGCGAGGCCTGAACACCGTTCGACGCCGATGCTCGCGGAACTGTAAGCGCTTGCAGTAGGCTCGTCGCATGACTCAGCTTGAACAGTCCGCCGCACCCGGTGCCGAGTGGTGGCGCAGCGCCGTGATCTACCAGATCTACCCGCGATCCTTCGCGGATGCCTCCGGTGACGGCATCGGCGACCTCCCCGGCATCACGAGCCGCCTCGAGTCCCTCAAGGAACTCGGCATCGACGCCATCTGGCTGAGCCCGTTCATGACCTCTCCGCAGAAGGATGCCGGCTACGACGTCGCCGACTACCGCGACGTCGACCCGATCTTCGGCACCCTCGCCGACTTCGACACGATGCTCGCCGAGGCGCACGCCCGCGGCATCCGGGTCATCGTCGACCTGGTCCCGAACCACTCGTCCGACCAGCACGTCTGGTTCCAACAGGCACTGAAGGCGGCGCCGGGGAGCCCCGAGCGCGCCCGCTACGTCTTCCGCGACGGCCGCGGCGAGAACGGCGAGCTGCCCCCGAACAACTGGGAGAGCGTCTTCGGCGGCGGCATGTGGGAGCGCATCACCGAGCCGGACGGCACGCCCGGCCAGTGGTACCTGCACATCTTCGACCCGACCCAGCCGGACTTCGACTGGACGAACGAGGAGGTCAAGGAGGAGTTCCGCTCGATCCTGCGCTTCTGGCTCGACCGCGGCGTCGACGGCTTCCGCGTCGACGTCGCGCACGGCATGGCCAAGCAGGCCGGACTCCCGGACTACGCTCCGGTCCCCGACGCCGACTCCATGGGCGGCGGCGAGGAGAACGTGCCGTACTGGGGTCAGGACGAGGTCCACGACATCTACCGCGACTGGCACCAGGTCCTCGCGGAGTACGACGGCGACCGCGCCCTGTGCGGCGAGGCCTGGCTGCCGACGCTGAAGAAGACGGCGCTCTGGGTGCGCCCGGACGAGATGCACCAGACGTTCAACTTCCCTTACCTGATGACGCCGTGGGACGCGAAGCGACTCGGCTCCGTCATCCGCGAGTCGCTCGAGGAGTTCGGCAAGGTCGGCGCCCCCAGCACCTGGGTGCTCTCGAACCACGACGTCGTCCGCCACGCGACCCGCCTCGCCCTCACGGCGGAGAACCCGCAGGGCGAAGGCATCGGCCCGCTGACGCCGAACAAGCCGGACACCGCGATCGGCCTCGCCCGTGGACGCGCGGCGACCACGCTCATGCTGTCGCTGCCCGGCTCGTCGTACCTGTACCAGGGCGAAGAACTCGGCCTGCCCGAGGCCACCGAGATCCCCGACGAGTTCCGTCAGGATCCCACCTGGTTCCGCACCGAGGGCAAGCGCTACGGCCGCGACGGATGCCGCGTTCCGCTGCCGTGGGAGGCCGACGCCCCCGCGTTCGGCTTCAACGACACGGGCGCCTCCTGGCTGCCGCAGCCCGGTGAGTGGACGGCGTACGCCCGCGACGCCGAGGAGAAGGATCCGACGTCGACGCTCGCGCTGTACAAGCAGCTGCTTCGTCTGCGCCGGGAGCACGACCTCGGTTCCGGATCCCTGGTCTGGGAGGATCTCGGAGCGGATGCCGTGGCCTTCCGCCGCGGTGACATCCACGTCGTGGCGAACCTCGGCGCAGAGCCCGTCGAGCTGCCTGCCGGCGCGACGTTCCTGGTGCAGAGCCAGCCGTTCGAGGGCACGAGCCTCCCGGCCGACACCGCCGCCTGGTACACGCTGTCCTGACGCATCGAGAAACCACTCACCGCGCGAGAAACCACTTCCGAGATGGTTTCTCGCGCGGGAGATGGTTTCTCGCCTGAGAGGAATGCACGATGACGAGCATCGACGAGGTCGCGAAGCTGGCCGGAGTCTCCACGGCCACGGTCTCGCGCGCGCTGAGCGGCCGCGGACACGTGTCGGCGGCATCCCGCGAGCGCGTGCTGTCTGCCGCGAACAAGCTCGGCTACGTGGTGTCCTCGCGCGCGTCGTCGCTGGCCTCGGGGCGCACGCGCAACGTCGGCGTGGTCGTGCCGTTCCTCGACCGCTGGTTCTTCAGCACGGTGCTGTCCGGTGTCTCCAGCGCGCTCATGCGGCAGGGCTACGACATCACGCTCTACAACATCACCGCTGACCGCGACGTGCGCCGCGAGGTGTTCGCGACCGCTCTGCGCCGTCAGCGGGTCGACGCGATCATCGCCGTCTCGATCGAGCTCGACGAGGACGAGACGAGCCAGCTGCTCAGTCTCGGCCTGCCCGTCATCGCGATCGGCGGCCCCAACCCGCGGCTCGACACCCTCACGGTCGATGATGTCGCGGTGGCCGAGCTCGCCACGCGGCACCTGCTGAGCCTCGGACACCGCGACATCGCGCACATCGGCGCGAACCCCGAGTTCGACCTCGACTTCCACATCCCCACCCAGCGTCGTCAGGGATTCGAGAAGGCACTGGCGGATGCCGGCATCCCGCTGAACCCCGCGTATCTGGAGCCGGCCGACTTCACCGTCGAGGGCGGCTACCGCGCGGCGAAGCAGCTGCTCGGACGCCCAGGCCCTCGACCGACCGCGGTGTTCGCGGCATCCGACGAGATGGCGATCGGGGCGATCCTCGCCGCGCGCGACCTGGGCTTCCGCGTCCCGGAGGATCTGTCGATCGTCGGCATCGACGGCCACGAACTCGGAGAGTTCTTCCGTCTGTCGACCGTCGACCAGTTCCCGATCGGGCAGGGCGAACTCGCCGCGGCTGCGGTGCTCGCGAAGCTCGAGGATGCCGCGCCCGCCGCCTCCCACGGAGCACTGCCGTACGAACTGATCGTGCGCGGAACGACCGCCCGGATCTGATCAGCGGGATATCGGCATCCCGGCCCGCCGCTGGCACTGGGACCCGTGAGACCGCCATACTGGCCCGATGGACGCTCTGAACGACTTCGTGCTCTCCGCGGGCGACACCCTCTGGACCTGGATCGTGCTTCCGGTGCTGGTGGTCCTCGGGATCTACTTCACGCTGCGCTCCGGCGTCGTGCAGTTCCGGATGATCCCCGAGATGTTCCGGACGCTGACCGACCGCACACCGCGCGATGCGGACGGCGAGCCGCAATCGGTCTCGGCTTTCCAGGCGTTCACGATCTCCGCGGCGTCCCGCGTCGGCGTCGGTAACATCGCCGGTGTCGGCACCGCGATCGCGATCGGCGGCCCTGGGGCGATCTTCTGGATGTGGACGATGGCGTTCGTCGGCGGCGCATCCAGCTTCATCGAGTCGACGCTCGGCCAGGCGTACAAGGTGCGCGACAAGGACGGCTTCCGCGGCGGACCGGCGTACTACATGCAGCACGGCCTGAAGGCGCGCTGGATGGGCATCCTGTTCGCCGTGATCCTCATCGTCTGCTTCCCGTTCGCGTTCAGCTCGCTGCAGGCCAACACCATCAGCGCGACCGTCTCGTCGAGCTTCGGCGGCGAGATCGGCTGGATCCCCTGGGTCGTCGGCATCGCACTCGCCGTACTGACCGCCCTCGTCGTCTTCGGCGGCGTCCGCCGCATCGCGAGCGTCACGCAGGCCGTCGTCCCGGCGATGGCGCTGCTGTACCTGCTCGTGGGGCTCGTCATCGTGGGCATGAACATCGAACGCCTGCCGGAGGTGTTCGCCTCGATCTACACGCAGGCGTTCGGCTTCAACGAGATCCTCGGGGCGACGCTCGGCACGATCATCATGACCGGCGTCAAGCGCGGCATGTTCTCGAACGAGGCCGGACTCGGATCAGCCCCGAACGCCGGCGCGACGGCGGCGGTGACGCACCCGGTCAAGCAGGGTCTGGTGCAGACGCTCGGCGTCTACTTCGACACGTTCCTGGTGTGCTCGATCACGGCCTTCATCATCCTCGTCTCCACGCCCGATCTCGCGGGCGCCGGCAAGGGCATCGAACTGACGCAGGGGGCGATCGTGAGCAACCTGGGCTCCTGGTCGAACGTCCTGTTGAGCGTGATCATCTTCCTTCTCGCGTTCAGCTCGATCCTCGGCAACTACTACTACGGCGAGTCGAACATCGAGTTCATCACCACGAGCCGGGTCGCGCTGACCACGTACCGCTCGCTCGTCGTCGTCGTGATCTTCGTCGGCTCGATCGCCTCCGCCGACCTGATCTGGAACACGGCCGACGGGATCATGGGCCTCATGGCGCTCGTGAACCTCGTCGCCATCGCACTGCTCTCCGGGGTGGCGTTCAAGCTGCTGCGCGACTATTCGCAGCAGCGCAAGGCGGGTCTGGATCCGGTCTTCACCCGCGCCAGGATGCCGGAGCTGACCGGCATCCAGTGCTGGGAGGACGAGCTGTCGGTGACCGGGCCGATCGATCTGCCCGCGAAGCGGCGCTGACGGCGTCGATCAGGCGCGCAGCGCGTCGGCCGCGGCCTCCAGCGCGGGCGCGACGATGCGGAAGTAGGCCCAGCGCCCGCGCTGTTCGCGCGTGACGAGCCCGGCGTCCGCGAGCAGCTTCATATGGTGCGAGACGGTTCCCTGCGTCAGTCCGACCGGTTCGATCAGGTCGCAGATGCAGGCCTCGCCGCCTGCGCTCGTCGCGATCAGCGACAGCAGACGCACGCGGGTCGGGTCGCCCAGCGCCTTGAAGACGCGGGCGACGTCCTCGGCCTCGTCGGCCGACAGCGCATCAGCGACGCGCGGGATGCAGCAGGTGCCGGCGTCGATCGTCGCGGGGAGGGTCATATCTCCAGTCTTTCACGTATTGACATACTTCGATAGGTGCGCGACAGTCTCCATATTGAAGATTCTCAATGCGAGGAGTTGTGATGACCGAGCTGCCCGTCGCCATCATCGGAGCAGGCCCGCAGGGTCTCGCCGCCGCAGCGCACCTGACCGAACGCGGGCTGCCCGTCGTCGTCGTCGAACGCGGCGACGGACCGGGCGCCGCTGTCTCCGAGTGGGGTCATGTCCGCCTGTTCTCGGCATGGCCGGAGCTGACGGATGCCGCGGCACGGCGCCTGCTCGAGCCGATGGGCTGGAGCGCACCAACGTCGGGCTATCCGACCGGCGCGGAGTGGGTGAACGAGTACCTCGCCCCGCTCGCGGAGGCTCTCGGCGATCGCATCACCTACGGCGCGACCGTGACCGGCATTTCGCGCCAGGGCCGCGACAAGGTCGTCGACGGCGGTCGCCGGAGCCAGCCGTTCGTGTTGCACATCCGTGACGCCGAGGGCAGCGAGAGCCGATTGAGCGCCCGCGCCGTGATCGACGCGAGCGGCACGTGGAGCCTCCCGAATCCCGCCGGCGCAGATGGCATCCCCGCACTCGGCGAGGCCGCGGCATCCGAGCGGATCTCGTACCGCATCCCCGACGACGTGTCCGAGCTCGCCGGTTCGCACGTGGTCGTCGTCGGCGCCGGACACTCCGCGGCCCACACCGCGCTTCGGCTGGGCGAACTGGCCAGGCGGTCGCCGGACACGCAGGTCACGTGGCTGCTGCGTCGCGGCAGCGCGATGAACGTCTTCGGCGGTGGGGCCGCTGATGAGCTTCCGGAGCGTGCGGCACTCGGATCCCGCGCCCGCAAGATGATCGACGAGGGTTTGGGGAACCTGGTGACGGGATTCCGCGTTGCGGAGTTCCGTGCGGACCGCGACGATCTGACGATCGTCGCCGAGGACGGGCGGGACGTCGCAGAGGTGTCGCAGGTGTTCGCGCTCACCGGATTCCGCCCCGACACGCAGATGCTGCGGGAACTGCGGATCGCTCTCGACCCCGCGCTGGAGGCCGTCGCCGGAATCGCCGCCGAGATCGATCCCAACATCCACTCCTGTGGGACAGTCGCGGCCACCGGTGCAGCCCAGCTGACCCAGCCCGAACCAGGCGTGTTCATCGTGGGCTCAAAGAGCTACGGCCGCGCTCCCACGTTCCTCGCCCTCACCGGTTACGAGCAGGTGCGCAGTGTGGCCGCCCACCTCGCGGGCGACCTCGAAGCGGCGGCACGCAATGAGCTCGCCCTGCCGGAGACCGGCGTCTGCGGCGGTTCGGGCGACTTCGGCGACGACGGCGGATGCTGTGCCGCACCCGCCACGGTCTCGCTGCAGACCGATGGGCGACCGCTGCTGGGCATCCTGTCCTGATCGCCGCTCGGTTGCCCACTGTATTGATTTCTGTCAATATAGACAACGATCAATACAGGAGGCTCGAGTGACCACCACCGCCCCCGCAGCCACCACTCGGCGCCTCTCGACGCTGGACCGTTGGCTGCCGCTCTGGATCGGCCTGGCGATGGTCGCCGGCCTCCTGCTGGCCCGTTTCGTCCCTGGGCTCTCCGGTCTGCTCGCCGCCCTCGAGGTCGGTGGGATCTCGATCCCGATCGCGATCGGGCTGCTCGTGATGATGTATCCGGTGCTCGCGAAGGTCCGCTACGACAAGGTCGCCGCCGTCACCGGCGACAAGAAGCTCCTGATCTCCTCGCTGGTGCTGAACTGGCTCGTCGGGCCCGCGCTGATGTTCACGCTCGCGTGGACGTTCCTGCCGGACCTCCCCGAGTACCGCACCGGGCTCATCATCGTCGGGCTCGCCCGCTGCATCGCCATGGTCGTCATCTGGAACGATCTCGCGTGCGGCGACCGGGAGGCCGCAGCGGTGCTCGTCGCGATCAACTCCGTCTTCCAGGTGATCGCGTTCTCGCTGCTCGGCTGGTTCTACCTCACGGTCCTTCCCGGCTGGCTCGGACTTGATACGCAGGGGCTCGAGATCTCGGTCTGGCAGATCGCGCTGAACGTGCTGATCTTCCTCGGCATCCCGCTGGTCGCGGGTTTCGCCTCGCGCTACCTCGGCGAGCGCAGCAAGGGCCGCGAATGGTACGAGGAGAGCTTCCTCCCCCGCGTCGGCCCGTGGGCGCTGTACGGCCTGCTGTTCACGATCGTGCTGCTGTTCGCACTGCAAGGCGACCAGATCGCACAGCACCCGTGGGATGTCGCCCGCATCGCCATGCCGTTGCTGGCTTACTTCGCGATCATGTGGTTCGCCGGGCTGCTGACCGGCAAGGCGCTCGGGATCGGCTACGCGCGTTCCACCACACTGGCGTTCACTGCCGCGGGTAACAACTTCGAGCTCGCGATCGCCGTCGCGATCGGCACGTTCGGCGCGACATCCGGCGAGGCGCTGGCCGGCGTCGTCGGCCCGCTCATCGAGGTGCCCGTGCTCGTCGGGCTCGTCTACGTCTCGCTCTGGACGGCGAAGCGCTGGTTCCACACCGATCCGTACGCCACAGAGAGGATGCCGAGATGAACGCCGCGCTGACCGTCGAGGAAACATGCAGCCCGGTCGCCACCCACGCCATCGGTGCGGATGCCGCGGCGTCCGTCGCCTCCGCACTGAAGGCTCTCTCGGATCCGTTACGTCTGCGGATGCTGTCGGCCATCGCCTCCGATCCCCGAGGCGAGTCGTGCGTGTGCGATCTCGCCGAACTCGCCGCGGTCTCGCAGCCGACCGTCTCGCATCATCTCAAGGTGCTCAAGGACGTCGAGGTGCTGACGTCAGAGCGCCGAGGGACCTGGGTCTGGTACCGGATCAACCCGAACCGCCGAGGTGCGGTCACCGCTCTTCTGGATTCGTTCGCTCCCGCGACCGTGGCGCCGTGGAGCGCTACCTCCGAGGATTCCGGCCGTCCCGATTTCGACGCACGGATCACGCATCTTGCGGAGGAACTCTCCGCCGAGGTCCCGGACCTCGATCCGAACGCCGTCCTCACCATCGTGCGCGAGTCGTACACGTCACTCGCTCGCACGGCCCGAGTGCATTCCGCACTCGTCCCGCTGACCGAGCGCTTCGCCCGTCAACGTCTGGACGACCTCACCCGCGACCGCGACGCATCGGTGCCACAGGTGCTGTTCGTCTGCGTCGCGAACGCGGGGCGATCGCAGCTCGCCGCTGCGCTGGTGAATCAGATGGCCGGCGGAAAGGTGGTCGCGCGTTCCGCAGGGTCCAGCCCTGCGGACGTCATCCACCCGCACGTGCGCTCGATCCTCGCGGAGATCGAGGGCGAGAGCGCCGCGGAGCGCTTCCCCAAACCCCTCACCGACGATGCCGTCCGCGCAGCGGACGTGGTGATCACCATGGGATGCGGCGACGTCTGCCCGATCATCCCCGGCGTCCGGTACGACGACTGGGCTGTCGGCGATCCGGCGCTTGCCTCCGCAGAAGGCGTCGCAGCGATCCGCGACGACATCGCCGACCGGGTGCGCACACTCGTCGACGACCTCACAGATTGACCCATCCCCTTCGACCAGGAGAAACAATGACCGACACGACCACCAAGCCCTCCGTCCTGTTCGTCTGCGTGCACAACGCCGGACGCTCGCAGATGGCCGCGGGCTTCCTCCGCGACATCGCCGGCGATCGCATCGAGGTGCGCTCGGCCGGATCCGTGCCCGCCGACCGGATCAACCCCATCGCGGTCGAGGCGATGGCCGAGCTCGGCATCGACATCACCGCCGAGACGCCCAAGGTCCTCACGACCGAGGCCGTGCAGGCGTCGGACGTCGTGATCACGATGGGATGCGGCGACGCGTGCCCGTTCTTCCCCGGCAAGCGCTACGAGGACTGGAAGCTCGATGACCCGGCCGGTCAGGGCATCGACGCCGTTCGTCCGATCCGCGACGAGATCCGCGGACGCATCGAAGCACTGGTCGCCGAGCTCATCTGACCCTGGTCGCCGTTTCGATGGCGTGAGGGAGCCGTGAGGATCCGCCCGCATGGATCCCGTTAGGATCGCGTTGCGCGTGTCGACGCACGCGTAGTGTGCCCTCTTGTGGTTCATTCCGTCACCCCTCAGCGCCCGCCCCAGCGGAGGTCGCGACACCTCGCTCCGGCGCAGGCGATCGCGACCGGGTTCGGAGCGACGATCCTGATCGGCACCCTGCTGCTGATGCTGCCGATCTCCTCGGCGAAGAGCAGCTGGACCGGCTTCGTCGACGCGCTGTTCACGTCGACCTCCGCGGTCTGCGTGACCGGGTTGATCACCGTGGATACCGCGACGCACTGGAGCGGGTTCGGCAAGGTCGTGATCCTGCTGCTGATCCAGCTCGGGGGTCTCGGCATCATGCTGTTCGCTTCGCTGCTCGGCCTGGCCCTGGCTCGGAAGCTGTCGGTGCGGTCGCGCGTGATCGCCGGCACCGAGACGAAGACGACCAGCAGCGGTGATGTGAAACGCGTCGCCACCGGCATCCTGCTGACCACGCTCGTGATCGAAGCCTCCGTCGCCGTCCTGCTGTTCGTCCGCTTCGTCACCGCCTACGACTACGACCTCGGGAAGGCGATCTGGCACGCCGTCTTCCACTCCGTGTCGTCGTTCAACAACGCCGGGTTCGCGCTGTACACCGACAGCCTGATGGGCTTCGTGTCGGATCCGTGGATCTGCCTGCCCATCTGCGCGGCGATCATCCTCGGCGGACTCGGCTTCCCTGTGCTGCGTCAGCTGCGCAAGGAGCTGCGCCGCCCGCTGCACTGGACGATGAACACCCGCATCGTGCTGTGGGCGACCGCCACGCTGCTCGTGCTCGGCACGGCATACGTGGTGGTCATCGAGTGGGACAACCCCGGAACCCTCGGCGGGCTGGACCCGGCATCCCGGATCCTCGCCGGCTTCTTCCACGCCGTGCAGGCCCGCACCGCGGGGTTCAACTCCGTCGACATCGCCCAGATGCACGACGAGACCTGGCTCGGCACCGACGTGCTGATGTTCATCGGTGGAGGCCCTGCCGGCACCGCAGGCGGCATCAAGGTCACGACGTTCGCCGTACTGTTCTTCATCATGCTCACCGAGCTGCGCGGCGGCACGGCCGTGAACGTGTTCGGCAAGCGTCTGTCCCGCGCGGTGCACCGCGAGGCGATCACCGTCGTCATCGTCGCGCTCGGCGCCGTCATGGCCGCGGTCATCGCGATCCTCGCCATCACCGACCTCGATCTCGATCAGGTCCTGTTCGAGGTCGTCTCCGCGTTCGGCACGGTCGGGATGTCGACCGGCATCACCGCCGGCCTCCCCGAGGCTGCGCAGCTCATCCTCGTGCTGCTCATGTTCCTCGGTCGCCTGGGCCCACTGACCCTCGGCTCCGCGCTCGCCCTGCGAGAGCGCACGACCGGATACGAACTCCCCAAGGAACGTCCGGCGATCGGCTGACGCCGACGAACGGAATGCGAAAGGACCCCACATGACCAGATTCCTCTCCTTCGGACAGGACGCCCGCAGGATCGCGGAGGCCGACTCGGTCGCCGTGATCGGGCTCGGCAGATTCGGCACCTCGCTCGCTCTCGAGCTGATGGACTCCGGCACGGATGTGCTCGGCGTCGACGCGGACGAGGCGGTCGTCCAGGCGCTCAACGGCGCGCTGACGCAGGTCGTGCGCGCGGACTCGACGCGGATGGACGTGCTTCAGCAGCTCGCGATCGGTGACTTCGACCGGGTCGTCGTGGCGATCGGCAGCGACATCACGGCATCGATCCTCACGGCATCCCTGCTGCTGCAGCTGAACGTCCCCGTCATCTGGGCGAAGGCCGTCGACGAGCAGCACGGCGCGGTTCTCGAGCAGCTCGGCGTGCACAAGGTCGTCTACCCGGAGAAGGACATGGGACGCCGCGTCGCACACCTCGTCCGCGGCGCCGCAGCCGATTACCTCGAGATCGACAAGGGCTATGCCGTCGTCAAGACCATCGCACCGCAGTTCCTGCACGGCATCACGCTCACCGAGGGGGCCGTGCGCCGCACGCACAACGTGACGATCGCCGCGTATCGCGGCGTCGACGGCGAGTGGCGCAACGCCCAAGCAGACACCGTCCTCGGCGACGGCGATGTCGTCCTGGTCGTCGGTCCGACGCGAGAGGTCGAACGCTTCGCACAGCTGCGCTGACGCCGGCCCTCGGCTGGGACAGCGCGCTCGGCTAGAATGGGTGGCGGAGAGTCGGGAAGTCTGGTCGACGGCCCCGTCCTCGACCCGAAAGGCGCCCATGTCGCGCACTCCCTCCCATCTCCGCAACATCTTCCCCACGGCATCCCGCGCGGAGTCGATCCGCATCACCGAGATCCTCCGCAAGGAGACCGTCGGCGGCATCCTGCTCGTCGCGTTCGCGGCGCTCGCCCTGATCTGGGCGAATTCGCCGTGGGCGGATTCGTACTTCGCGATGCGCGACTTCGAGGTCGGCTACGAGCCGTGGCATCTGAAGCTCTCCCTCGGCGCATGGGCGGCCGACGGCCTGCTCGCGATCTTCTTCTTCCTCGTCGGCCTCGAACTCAAGCGCGAGTTCGTCGCCGGTGACCTGCGCTCCCCCAGCACGGCGATCGTGCCGATCGTCGCGGCCGTCGGCGGCGTGGCCGTCCCCGCGCTCCTGTATGTCTCGGTGGTCGGCGTCTCCAGCACGGAAGCGCACGGCTGGGCCATCCCGACGGCGACCGACATCGCGTTCGCCGTGGCCGTGCTCGCCATCATCGGCTCGCATCTGCCCAGCGCCCTTCGGATCTTCCTGCTGACGTTGGCCGTGGTCGACGACCTGATCGCGATCGGCATCATCGCGATCTTCTACACCGAGTCGATCGATCTCGTCCCCCTGCTGCTGGCGCTCGTGACGATCGCCGTCTACGGCGTGATCGCCCAGGTCTCTCGCCGCGTCTTCCATGCGAAGCCGGCCGCCGCCTGGCTGATCCTGCTGCCCATCGGATTCGTCGCGTGGGCACTGATGCACGCCTCCGGCATCCATGCGACGATCGCCGGCGTCCTGCTCGGCTTCACGATCCCTGTCCTGCACAAGAAGGCAGACCGGACCGAGGACGCCGGACCAGGACTGGCTGAGATCTTCGAGCACCGCTTCCGCCCGCTGTCCGCCGGCTTCGCGGTGCCCGTGTTCGCGTTCTTCTCGGCCGGCGTCGCGATCGGCGGGCCGGAAGGGTTCGCGTCGGCGCTCACGGATCCTGTGCTGATCGGGGTCGTGATCGGACTCGTCCTGGGCAAGCCCATCGGCATCACCGCTGCCACGTGGCTCATCACCCGCATCCGGCGCATCAACCTCGATCCGTCGCTGCGGTGGATCGACATCGCGGGCGTGGGAGTGCTCGCCGGAATCGGGTTCACGGTCTCGCTGCTCGTCGTGGAGCTCAGCTTCGGCGAGGGCAGTGCGCACTACGACCACGGCAAGGTGGCGGTGCTCTCGGCATCCGTCCTCGCCGCCGTGCTGGCCGCGATCGTCCTCGGCCTGCGCAACCGCCGGTACCGCAAGGCGGAGGAGACCGCGGCGCCGGAGGCGTCCGAGAGCTGACCGCGCGGTGCACACGCCGCGCCGAGCGGTACTGGTGCCGCGCGCCCGGCGGGAGTATCTTGACCAACGGAGTGCCGGGAAGCCTGGTCGGCGACGCATCGTCGTCCGTTGAATCAGGAGTGCATCTCATGAATCCCATCGATGTCCAGGGACTCGACAAGTCGTTCGGGTCGGTCAAGGCGCTCGACGGCCTCGACCTCACCGTCGCACCGGGCGAAGTCCGTGGCTTCCTCGGCCCCAACGGGGCAGGCAAGTCCACCACGATCCGCGTCCTGCTGGGTCTGCTGCGCTCGGATGCCGGAACCGCACGCCTTTTCGGCGGCGACCCGTGGAGGGCGCCTGTCACGCTGCACCGCCGGCTGGCGTACGTGCCCGGCGATGTCGCGCTCTGGCCGAACCTCACCGGAGGCGAGGCGATCGACTACCTGTCCCGCCTCCGAGGCACCGCGAATCCGCGGCGCAAGAAGGAGCTCCTCGAGCGCTTCGAACTCGACCCCACCAAGAAGGCGCGCACCTACTCGAAGGGCAACCGCCAGAAGGTCGCGCTGGTCGCCGCGTTCGCCAGCGACGCCGAGCTGTTCATCCTCGACGAACCGACGAGCGGACTCGACCCGCTCATGGAGGCGGTCTTCACCGAGCACGTGCGCGAGGTGAAGGCGCAGGGCACGTCGATCCTGTTGAGCAGTCACATCCTCAGCGAGGTCGAGAAGGTGTGCGACACCGTGACGATCATCCGCGCCGGCCGCGCCGTGGAATCGGGCTCGCTGACCAGCCTGCGCCGTCTCACCCGCTCGCGCGTCGTCGCCATCGTCGCCCACGACGACGGATCACTCGCGGCGGTCGACGGCGTGCACGACCTCAGCGCCGAGAACGTGGAGGGCGGCGGCATCCGCCTGTCGTTCGATCTCGACGATGCCGCGACCGGCGATGTCCTCGGCCTCCTCGCTCGGCTCGGAGTCGCATCGCTCGTCTCCACGCCACCGTCACTCGAGGACCTGTTCCTGCGGCACTACGGCGACGAGATCGCCGCCACAGCAGCCGAGGCGTCGCGATGACCACCGCCGTGGCGACCCGGCGCTCACTCCGCCGGGTCTCGGAACCTCCCCTCGCCGGCCTCTGGCAGCTGTGCCGGCACATTGTCCGCCAAGACCGCGTCCGCATGAGCGTGTGGGCCGGTTCCATGACGCTGTTCGCGGTGTACTTCACGTTCGCGCTCACGACCGTGTTCGACGAGGCCGCCCTGGCCGCCCGCGCCGCCGTCATGTCGGCCCCGAGCGGCATCGTCATGGGCGGCCCGGGCTACGGCCTGGACGACTACACGCCGCCCGTGGCGATGGCGAACGAGGGGGTCACCTGGCTCATCCTCGCGCTCGCGATCATGAGCATCCTGCACGTCGTGCGCCACACGAGAGCCGACGAGGAGAACGGGACCGCGGAGCTGGTCAGGGCGAGTCCGATCAGTCGACACACCACCGCGGTGGCGACCCTGCTCACCCTCACCGTCCACCTGCTGGTCATCGCCGGGCTGGGCGCGGCCGGGATGGTGCTGGTCGGCACCGACGTCCCGGTCGTGGATGCCGTCGCCATGATGCTCGGCTGCTCGCTGGTGGCCCTCGTGTTCGGTGCGGTCGCGCTCGTGACGGCACAGATGACCGCGCACGCCCGCGGTGCCACGGGGGCGGCGCTCGTCGTGTTCGCGATCGCCTACGTGGTGCGGGCCGCCGGCGATCTCCAGAAGACGGGCGGCTCGCCGCTGTCCTGGTTCTCGCCGATCGCGTGGGCCCAGCAGATGCGGTCGTTCGTCGAGCTGCGGTGGTGGCCGCTGCTGCTGCCGGTCGCCGCGACCGTGCTGCTGCTCGTGCTCGCCGCCGCGCTCGCACGCCGGCGCGACTTCGGCGCGGGCCTCGTGGCCGAGCGCCCCGGCCCCTCCGAGGCATCTGCGCTGCTGTGGTCGCCGGTCGCACTCGCCTGGCTGCAGCAACGCGGCGCTCTGCTGTGGACCGGACTCGCCATGGGCCTGATGTGGTTCGGCGCCGGCACGATGATGTCGACGCTCAACGAGATGGTCGCCGACCTCGTCGACGACAATCCGGTGCTCGCCGCCCTGTTCGGTTCGGACCCGTCCGCGTTCACGACGTCCTTCCTCGGCACGATGGTGCTCTTCATCGCCCTGGCGGTCGCCGCCTACGCGGTCGTCGTCGGGCAGCGGCCCAAGGCCGAGGAGGCATCCGGTCGACTGGAGCTCACACTCTCGACGCCGGTCGGTCGCGGACGCTGGCTGGCCGCGCAGCTGGTGGTCGGCGGGCTCGGCACACTGCTGCTGCTCGCGCTCTCGGTGTTCGGCCTGTGGGCGGGCGGTGCGCTCGTCGGCATCGAGGACCCGACGCTCCGCGACTTCGCCGTCGTGTGGGTCTCCTACGCGCCTGGCGTGCTGACGCTGCTTGCGGTGACCGCCGCACTGTACGGCTGGCTGCCCCGCGCGACGGGCGCCGGGTGGGCGCTGCTGGCGTTCATCTTCATCGCCGACTTCTTCGGACCGCTCTTCGACCTTCCGGAGTGGGTGCAGGCGCTGTCGCCGTTCCACTGGGTCCCAGAGGCGTTCGGCGACGACGTCGAGCTGTGGGGCGTGCTCGGCGTCACGGGCGTGTGCGCTGTGCTTTTCGCCCTCGCGTTCTGGGGCTTCCGGCGCCGCGATGCGGTGACCGGGTGAGGGACATGCGCATCCTCATCACGACCTTCGGCACCCGCGGCGACGTCGAGCCCTACCTCGCGCTGGCGGAGCGCCTTCGGACCGAGGGCCACGAGGCCGTCCTGTGCGCGCCGGAGGCATACCGCGCAGAGGCCGAACGAAGCGGAATCGGCTTCGAACCGGCCGGCTCGCGGATGCATGAGCTCGTCCGCAACGGCATGACGACGACCTCGGGGCCCATGGACTTCGCCCGATCGGCGCGCGAGATGACCGCCGCGATGCGTGAGTCGCTCGTCGAGCAATGGGATGCCGCGCAGCGGGTCGGGCCGACGCTCGTCCTGTCGCATCCCAAAGCGCTGGGCGGCTTCCACATCGCCGAGCGCCTGGGCGTACCGTTCGCCGCATCCCTTCCGCTGCCGTTCTTCACTCCGACCGGCGACTTTCCGATCCCGTTCCTGACGGGGCGCCGCTCACCGCGATGGAACAGGATGACCTACCAGTTCAACCGGTTCACGGCGATCGTCTACGGCGGCATGATCAACCGGTTCCGACGGGAGCATCTCGGGCTCGAGAAAACGAGCCGGTTCAGCGACTTCCTGCATCGCGACGGTGTGCCCGTGCCCGCGCTGTATCCGGTCAGCCCTGCGGTCATCCCCCGCCCCGCCGACTACCCGGACTCGGCGCACCTGACCGGCTACTGGTTCCGAGAACGGCAGGATGCCGCCGCTGGCCTGCCCGAGGACGTGTCCGCCTTCGTCGATGCGGAGGGACCCGTGATCTATGCGGGCTTCGGCAGCATGGGGTTCGGCACGCACGCCGCCGATCGCGGACGGATGGTGATCGACGGCATCCGGAGGGCCGGTGCGCGGGCCGTCATCGCGCGCGGCTGGGGCGGGCTGGATGCCGAAGCTGCCGACGACGTACTCGTCATCGACGAGGTTCCCCACGATCTGCTGTTCCCCCGTGTGACCGCCGTCGTACATCATGGCGGATCAGGCACCACGGCAGCAGGTCTGCGCGCCGGCCGACCCACGCTGATCTGCCCGGTGCTGGCCGACCAGCCGTTCTGGGGTGAACGCGTGCATGCGCTCGGCGTGGGTCCCCGGCCGCTGGCGCTCAAGAGGGCGCGCGTGGGTTCGTTCACGGAGCGACTGGTCGACCTGATCAACGATTCGCAGTACGCCGTTCGCGCGGGCGAGATCGGCGAACGCATCCGCGCAGAGGACGGAACGGGCACGGCGGTGCGGATCCTGAAAGAGATCGAAGTCGCGGCACGCCGTGACACCGTGGCGTGAGCGCTCGACGCGCATCTCGCACAACGACGCGCATCTCGCAGGTTCTGCGGGAATTCCTGCGAGTTCGACGCGATTCTGCGAGATGCGCGCGGGGCGGACGCCGGGGAGGCGCCTCAGGCCGCGGGGAGCGCGTGGAATCGCCGGTCGAAGTACACGACCGGGCGGCCGAGCGGCCCGTCGAGGACGTCGAGCACCTCGGCGATCACGACCGTCGAGGAGCCGACCGGAACCGTGTGCAGCGCGCGGCTGCGCAGCGCCGCCCTGGCCGTGGGCAGGTGCGGCTCACCGGTCTCGAGCACACGCCAGCCCTGTTCCGGCGTGAACCGCTCGGCGCCGCTGGTCGCGAACGCCTGAGCGAGCTCGGCATGCGCGTCGTCGATGAGATGCACCACGAACGTGTCAGCGGCGAGCAGGGCGCCGGCGCTGCCGGTGGCCCGCGTCACGGAGAACATGATGGCCGCGGGGTCGACCGCCACCGAGGAGACACTGGATGCCGTGAGCCCGACGGGTCCGGCATCCACGTTCGCCGTGATGATCGCGACGCCGGAGGGGTGCGTGCGGAACGCCTTCTTCAACCCCTCACCGACGAGGCTGGGCGTCGGGACGGCAGCGGTGCGCGTGGCGCTCATGCGACGCCCTCCTGCGGCGGGAGCGCCGCGACGAGCGGGTGGTCGAACTCGTACGCACCGACCTTGGCCGCGCCACCCGGCGAGCCGATCTCGGCGAAGAACTCGACATTCGCCCGGTAGTAGTCGGCCCACTCCGCGGGGACGTCGTCCTCGTAGTAGATCGCCTCGACAGGGCAGACCGGCTCGCAGGCACCGCAGTCGACGCATTCATCCGGGTGGATGTAGAGCGAGCGTTCGCCCTCGTAGATGCAGTCCACGGGGCACTCGTCGATGCAGGCTCGATCCTTCACGTCCACGCACGGCAGCGCGATCACATAGGTCATCCGGTACCTCTTTCACACTCCCCTCCACCGTAAAACCTCAAGTATGCTTGAGGTCAAATCGAGGGGGTCACCATGTCCGAGACCGGTCGGGCGCACGCACCGGACGAACTCCTCACGGTGGGCGAGATGAGCCGGCGCACCGGCGTCGCCGTGTCCGCGCTCCACTTCTACGAGCAGCTCGGACTCATCGCGTCCACCCGCACCCCCGGCAATCAGCGCCGCTACGCCAGACACATGCTGCGACGGGTGTCGCTCATCACCGTCGCCAAGCGTCTCAGCATCCCGCTGTCCGAAGTGCAGGAGGTCTTCGCCGACGTGCCGATGACCGAGACGCCCAGCCACGCGGACTGGCAGCGCGCGTCGCGGCGCTGGAAGCACGAGCTCGAGCGACGCCGCGAGGGCATCGAGCGCCTGGAGCGCGAGCTGACCGGCTGCATCGGCTGCGGATGCCTGTCGATGAAGGCGTGCCGACTGCTCAACCCCGGCGACGCCCTCGGCGCCTCGGGCGCCGGCCCTCGACGCCTCGACGACGAGGAGGCCTGACTCACGCCGGCGGGAACCCGCCGGACAGCCGTCCGTGGAAATCGCCACTGGCCTCGTTCAGCCCCACCAGCTCGACGGTCTTGCCGTGCTGCGCGTACTTCGTCTCGATCGCGTCGAGCGACGCGACCGTCGAAGCATCCCACACGTGCGATCGCGACAGATCGATCACGACGCGATCCGGATCATCCGCGTACTCGAACTGCGTCGTGAGGTCGTTGCTCGAGGCGAAGAACAGCGCACCGTCCACGACGTAGTGCGCGGCATCCGGTCCGACCGTGCGGGTGACCGTGACGAGGTGCGCGACCCGGCGCACGAACAGCACGGAGGCGACGAACACGCCACCGACGACGCCGATCGCGAGGTTGTGCGTGAGGAGCACGAGCACGACCGTCGCGACCATGACGAACGTCTCGCTCTTCGGCATCCGCTTCAGCGTCGACGGACGCACGCTGTGCCAATCGAACGCGCCGATCGCCACCATGATCATGACGGCGACGAGGGCGGCCATCGGGATCGTCGCCACGAAATCGCCGAACACGACGACGAGCAGGAACAGGAAGATCCCTGCGAAGAAAGTGGAGATGCGCGTGCGCGCACCGGAGGCCTTCACATTGATCATGGTCTGACCGATCACCGCGCATCCGCCCATCCCGCCCAGGAAACCGGACAGCACGTTCGCCGCGCCCTGGGCCCAGCTCTCGCGGGTCTTGTTCGAGTGCGTGTCCGTGATCTCATCGACGAGCTTGGCCGTCATGAGCGACTCCATCAGCCCGACCACCGCGACGCCGAGCGCGAAGGGCGCGATGATCGTGAACGTCTCCCACGTCAGCGGCACGTCGGGGAGGAACAGCGAGGGCAGGCTCCGCGGCAGCTCTCCCTGATCGCCCACGGTGGGCACGGTGATCGCGAGCAGCAGCACGACGGTAGTCACGATGATGACCGAGATCAGCGGCGCCGGGATCACCTTCGTCAGACGCGGCATCGCGATCATGACGAGGATGCCGAGGACGACGAGCGGATACACCAGCCACGGCACGCCGATCAGATGCGGGATCTGCGAGCTGAACACGAAGATGGCGAGCGCGTTCACGAACCCGGTCATGACGCTGCGCGGGATGAACCGCATGAGCTTCGCGACGCCGAGTGCGCCGAGCAGGATCTGGAAGATACCGGCCAGGATGATCGTGGCGATGAGGTAGTCCAGGCCGTAGGTCGGCGCCACCGGAGCGACGACGAGCGCCACGGCGCCGGTGGCCGCCGTGACCATCGCCGGCCGCCCGCCGAGGAAGGCGATCGCGACGGCCATGATGAACGACGAGAAGAGACCGACCTTCGGGTCGACCCCGGCGATGACCGAGAACGCGATCGCCTCGGGGATGAGAGCCAGCCCGACGACGAGACCGGCGAGGATCTCGCGGGTCAGCAGCCGAGGGCTCTTCAGCGCCTCGACGACGCTCGGCCTGGCGCGATATCGCTCGCGGTCGACGCCTGCGGATGCGGACATGGCTTTCTCCCGATATGACAGCGACCGCGGGCAGACCACCCACCAGGAAACCCTAACGCGACCCGAGGGTCC
This sequence comes from Microbacterium sp. M28, assembly GCF_025836995.1. NCBI lineage: Bacteria > Bacillati > Actinomycetota > Actinomycetes > Micrococcales > Microbacteriaceae > Microbacterium > Microbacterium triticisoli. The sequence goes on from NZ_CP107546.1 coordinate 3,009,437, forward strand.
GTATCCGCGGCATCCGTTCACCCGTGCGTCAGCCGGAGGCCATCTGGCACTCCTAGTCTCCCCCCGGCGAAATCCGCCCGAAGACAAGGAGATCTCGAATGCCCGAACGACTGCCGATCAGCCGGCGAACCGTCCTCACCGCTGGTGCGGTCGGCGCCCTCAGCGCCGCCCTGCCGCTCGGTGCCGGCGCTGCGGCCGCCGCGAGCCCGCTGTCCGGTGCCTCGGCATCCCCATCCGGCAGCCCGAGGCCGACGGCTCCGAAGCTGCGGTTCCGTGCGGACGGGACGTTCAAGGTGGTCCAGTTCAACGACACGCAGGACGACGAGCGCACCGACCGTCGGACGGTCGAGCTGATGGAGAAGGTGCTCGATCAGGAGAAGCCCGACTTCGTGGTCATCAACGGCGACGTGATCACCGGCGGATGCGAGACGCGGCTGGCCGTCAAGCAGGCGATCAACAACGTCGTATGGCCGATGGAGTCCCGCGGGATCCCGTGGGCCGTCACCTACGGCAATCACGACGAGGACTCGTTCTCCGCATCGGGCGTCGACGAGGCGGGGATGCTGGCGATGTACCGCTCGTACGAGTACAACATGAACGCCGAGAACATCGAGGGCGTGACCGGGACCAGCAACACGATCGTGTCGATCGGCTCGACGGCGAAGAAGAACCGCGACGCGTTCACGCTGTGGCTGATGGACTCCGGACGCTACGCCCCGGGTGCGATCAACGGTCAGGACTTCGCCGGCTACCCGACCTGGGACTGGCTGCGCATGGATCAGGTCGCGTGGTACCGCGAGCAGTCGCAGCGTCTCGAGAAGCACCGCGGTCGCAAGGTGCCGGGGCTCATGTTCCTGCACATCGCGCTGTGGGAGCACCGTTTCATGTGGTGGGGAGGCGTGGACACGCGTACCGCGGCCGATGCGGCCAGGGGCAAGGCCCGCCACGGCATCGTCGGCGAGCGCAACGAGGACGAGTGCCCCGGTCCGTTCAACTCCGGCATGTACAACGCGATCCTCGAGCGCGGCGACGTCAAGGGCGTGTTCGTGGGTCACGACCACATCAACGACTACGTCGGCGACTACTACGGCGTCATGCTCGGATACGCGCCGGGCACCGGCTTCGGCGCCTACGGCCTCTCCGGCACCCAGCGCAACCGGATGCGCGGTGGCCGCGTGTTCGAGCTCACCGAGTCGGGGGATGACGTCACCATCGCGACCCGGTGCGTCTACGCGCGCGATCTCGGCATCGATCTGACCGCGAACGACCAGCCCATGGAACCCCTGCCGCTCGCCCCTCGTCAGGAGCAGGTCTGATCCGCATGACGCGCGCCGCCGGCGCGTGACCGGGGCCGGATCCCGGATGCCTGTGCTCATGCTCGCTGCATCCGGGATTCGGCACGCCGGGGAGGCGTCCGGGATTCGGCCCCGGACGCCGTCACCGCCCGGTTCTGGCCGATCGGCCGATGCCGGCGCCTCCGCCCGACCGCGACGCTGAGGGCATGACCACTCCCGCCACCCGCCCGCCACGCGTCCTCAGCCGAGACGCGTCCATCGCCGCCGGCCTGCTCGCGCTCACTCTCATCCCTTCCGTCGCCGGTGCCTTCCGCGTCGGCGAGATCGCCGCCGGGGCGCCGGCGACCGAGGCGAACGCCCGGTTCATGGAGATGCCGCTGCCCGTCGTCGTGCACATCGTCGGAGCGCTCGTGTACTCCGGGATCGGCGCGTTCCAGTTCCTCCCCGGCCTGCGTTCGCGGCACATCGGGTGGCATCGTTTCGCCGGACGCTGTCTGCTCGTGCCGGCCGGAGCCGCGGTCGCCCTGAGCGGGCTGTGGATGGCGGCGTTCTACGACGTGCCGCCCATCGACGGTCTCGGGCTGCAACTCTCCCGCTACGTCGTCGGCATCCTCATGCTGCTGTTCCTCGTGCTCGGTGTCCGGGCGGTGCTGCGCCGTGACATCCCCTCTCACCGTGGCTGGATGATCCGCGCCTACGCCCTGGCCATGGGCGCGGGAACGCAGGTGCTCACGACCGCCCCGTTCGTCGCGCTGTTCGGCCCGCCGGACGAGTTCTGGCGGCTGGTGCAGATGGATGCCGGATGGCTGATCAACGTCGTCGTCGCCGAGATGATCATCCGTCGCGGACGTCGCCGCCACGGGGTCGCGTAGCATGCGTGGCGTGCACACCTTCAGCGGCGTCGATCCGCGGGCACCTCGCCGACGGGATGCGGTGCTCGCGGTCGCGCTCATCGCACTGGCCGTCGCCGAGGGGATGCTGCGACGCGACCTCCCCTGGCCCTGGGCGACCGTCGGCGTCACGGTCGTCCTGCTGGCCGGGCTTCCGTGGCGGCGCCGCCATCCCCTGATCCTGACGCTGGCCATGTCCGTCGTCACGACGGGCCTTGCGATCGCGCAGGCGCTGGCCGGCGTCCCGCAGTCCGGTCTGGCCTCGATGTTCGCGCTGCTGCTCGTGCCCTACTCGCTCCTGCGCTGGGGAACACGTCTCGAGCGCAGCGTCGGATCGATCGCCCTCGCCATCGGCGTACTCGTCTCGGCCGCCCTCGCGACCGGCTCGACGGCGGATCGCCTCATCGGCGCCGTCGTCGGCATCCTGTTCGTCGGCACCGCGTGCCTGATCGGCGCGCTGCGCCGGGAGCGCGCCGCCTCTCTGGAACGCGAGGTCGCAATGGCCCGCGTGCAGGAGCGCACGGCGCTGGCCCGCGATCTGCACGACACGGTCGCCCATCATGTCTCGGCGATCGCGATCCGTGCGCAGGCGGCGAGTGCGCGAGGGCCGCACTCCGCCGAAGTCTCGGAGTCGCTGGGGGTGATCGAGCGCGAGGCGAGTGCGGCGCTCGGCGAGATGCGCGCGATCGTCCGCACGCTGCGCGAACCGGCGGAGTACTCGCCCACCCGTGGACTCGACGACGTCGCCGCACTCGCGACGGACGGCCCGCCACCGGTCACCGTGCGCATCGACGTGGCGCCCGCGCCCCCTCAGCTCGTCGCGCTCACGCTGTACCGCGTCGCGCAGGAGGCGGTGACCAATGCGCGGCGGCACGCGGTGGACGTCGGCCGGATCGACGTCGACATGCGCACGGAGGCCGACGACGTCGTGTTGACGGTGCGCGATGACGGCCGCACGCCCGCGGCGAAGGGGGACGGCTACGGACTGCGCGGGATGGCCGAACGGGTCGCGCTCCTCGGCGGTCGAATGGACGCCGGCCCTGGCAGCGACGGCGGCTGGATGCTGCGTGCACGGATCCCCGGGGGCACACCATGATCCGCGTGCTGATCGCCGACGATCAGGAGTCCGTCCGGACGGGCCTGCGGCTGCTGCTCGAGACTCTTCCGGACATCTCCGTCGTGGGTGAAGCGGTTGACGGCACGAGCGCCGTGCACGCGGCCAGGCGGTTGCGGCCCGATGTGGCGCTCGTGGACATCCGGATGCCCGGCCTGGACGGAATCCAGGTCACCGAGCGGCTGGCCGGTCCAGGCGTGGACGACCCGATCGCGGTCGTGATCATCACGACCTTCGACCTGGACGAGTACGTCCACGGCGCGCTTCGCGCCGGCGCGAAGGGCTTCCTGCTGAAGGATGCCGGTGGTGCGCTCATCGGCGAGGCCATCCGCGCGGCCGCCGCCGGCGACTCCCTCGTGTCGCCGCGCGTGACCACGAGGCTGCTGTCCGCCTTCGCGGCTCGACGTCCCACGACGGCACCGGCCGAACCGCTCACCTCGCGCGAGGAGGAGGTGCTCGCACTGCTGAGCGCCGGGCTCACGAACGCCGAGATCGGCGAGCGCCTGTTCGTCTCGATGGGAACCGTGAAGGCGCACATCGGCGCGATCCTGCTGAAACTCGGTGTGCGCAACCGAGTCGAGGCGGCGATGTGGGCCTACGACACCGGACGGGCGCGGGAATGAGGGCGGTGACCTGGAGCGCCTACGGCTCCCCTGAAGTCCTCACCGTCCGCGACATGCCGGTCCCCGAGCCGCGCGACGGCGAGGTCCGCATCCGCACGGTCGCGGCGACCGCCCACGTCGGCGATGCGCGCATCCGACGGGCCGACCCGTTCGCGGCGCGCCTGGCCTTCGGCCTCCTGCGACCGCGGCGCGGTCTGATCCTCGGACTGGAACTGGCCGGCACCGTGGATGCCGTGGGTCCCGGCGTCTCGGCATTCGCACCCGGCGACGAGGTACTGGCGTTCTGCGGGTTCGGCCTGGGCGGCAACGCCGAGTTCCGCTGCCTGCCCGCCGGGGGTGCAGACCCGCAGAAGCACGGCTCGGTGGTGCGCAAACCCGCCTCGTTGAGCTTCGAGGAGGCGGCGGCGCTCCCGACGGGAGCCCTGACCGCTCTGAAGAATCTGCAGAAGGCGGGCCTGGGCGCCGGCCAACGCATCCTCGTCAACGGCGCGTCGGGGAGCCTGGGGACGTACGCGATCCAGCTCGCGAAGCATCTCGGCGCTGAGGTCACCGCCGTCTGCAGTGCGCGCAACCACGACCTGGTCGCCAGACTCGGCGCCGATGCCGTGGTCGACTACGCGACCGAGGACTTCACCCGTCTCGGCTCGCGCTTCGATGTCGTGTACGACGCGGTGATGCAGTCGTCTCCGCGCGCGTGCCGAGCGGTGCTGCGACCCGGCGGGGTGCACGTGCGCAACGCCGGCCTGGCGCGCATCACGAACGATGATCTGAAGCACGTCGCCGACCTCGCCGGCCGGGGTGCGCTGCGCCCGGTCATCGACCGCGTCCTGACGCTGGAGGACGTCGCCGAGGCGCACCGATATGTCGAGACCGGGCGCAAGCGCGGCCATGTCGTCCTCACGGTGTGACGAGCGCCCCCGCCGGGCTCAGGGCAGGACGAAGGATGCCGCCAGCAGCGTCTCCACACGGGACGAGGGCCCCGCGAGCAGGCTGAACTCGCCGGCCTCGACGATCCGGTTGCCCTTCGCATCCACGATCGTGCAGTCCGCGACCGGCACCTCGATGCGCACGCGGGCAGACTCCCCCGGCGCGAGATCGACCTGGCGGTAGGCCTTCAGTTCGCGGTCGGCCCAGCTGACCGACGTGACCTCGTCGCGCACGTACACCTGCACGGTCTCGCGCACGGGCCGCTCACCGGTGTTGGCCACGGTCACCTCGGCGGCCACGACGTCGCCGACCACCGAGGCGGTCAACTCCGAGTACTCGACGGTCGTGTACGAGAGTCCGTCGCCGAACGCCCACGCCGGTGCCTGCGTCAGGTCGGCGTAGCGATCGCCGTGCTGGCCGCGGATCTGGTTGTAGTACGTCGGCTGCTGACCCGCGTGCCGCGCGAACGAGATCGGCAGACGCCCCGACGGCTCCATCGCTCCGGTGATCAGCTCGGCGAGCGCACGGCCGCCCTGCATCCCCGGATTCGCCGCCCAGATCACGGCTGCCGCCTGCGACACGGATGCCGGAAGCACGAGCGGCTTCGACGCGAGCAGCACGACGATCACCGGCGTGCCTGTCGCGATCACCGCGTCGAGCAGGGCGATCTGCGCGCCGACGAGCTCGAGCGTCGCCGTCGATCGGCCCTCGCCGTGCAGTTCGATGCAGTCGCCCACGACCGCGACGACGACATCGGAGTCGGCGGCGAGTGCGGCCGCATCGGCGATCCGCTCCGGATCGGGCGCTGCGGGGACGAACGCCCGGTCCCAGGGCACGGGGTTGAGCGCCGCGGCCCCGTTCTCGTACGTGATGATGTCGGCGCCCGACACGGCGCTCACGGACCAGCCATCGACGGCGCGCAGGCCGTCGAGCACCGTCGTGATCATCTCGCGCGGCTGCTCGTCGAGCCACCCCGCCTGTCCCGAGCCGCCCGCCCAGTCGCCGAGCTGGGTCTGCGCGTCGTCCGCGAGGGGACCGACGACCGCGACGCGCAGCGGCGCCGATGCCGGCAGGGGCAGGGTGCCGTCGTTCTCGAGCAGCACGAGCGAGCGCCGGGCGATCTCGAGATTGAGCTCGGCGTGCGCGGCGTTCCCGACGACAGCGGCCGAGTCACCGTCGGGCAGACGCGGGTTCTCGAACAGTCCGAGCTCGAACTTCAGGGTGAGGATGCGGGCGACCGCGGCATCGAAGGCGTCCTCCGTCAGGAGTCCCTTCGCCACGGCATCCAGAGCCCCCTCGAAGAAGTCGGGGGTGTTCATCACCATGTCGTTGCCCGCCCTCACCGCGGCGGCCGCGGCGTGCGTGTAGTCGGGCTGGATGCGCTGCTCCCAGATCATGCGTCCGACGTTGTCCCAGTCGGTGATGAGCGTTCCGGTGTACCCCCACTCGCCGCGCAGCACATCGCTGAGCAGCCATTCGTTCACCGTGATCGGCACACCGTCCGTGCTCTGATATCCGAGCATGAACGTGCGGCATCCCTCTCGGGCGACGCGCTCGAACGGCGGCAGGAACCAGCTGCGCAGCTTGCGCGGCGAGATGTCGGCCTCGGAGGCGTCCCGGCCGCCCTGCGTCTCGGAGTACCCCGCGAAGTGCTTCGCGGTCGCGAGGATCGCGGTCGGATCGTCGAGCCCTGCGCCCTGGTACCCGCGCACCATCGCGCTGGCGAGTTCTCCGATCAGGAAGGGGTCCTCCCCGAACGTCTCGTTCACCCGCCCCCAGCGCAGATCGCGCGCGATGCAGAGCACGGGCGAGAACGTCCAGTGGATGCCGGTCGCGGCGACTTCGACGGCCGTCGCGCGGGCGACCCTCTCGACGAGCTCCGCGTCCCAGGACGCCGCCATGCCGAGCTGCGTCGGATAGATCGTGGCGCCGGGCCAGAACGAATGCCCGTGGATGCAGTCCTCCCCCACCAGCAGCGGGATGCCGAGGCGGGTCTCGAGAGTCAGTTCGCGTGCCCGGATGATGCGCTCCGGCGACGTGTGCAGGATCGATCCGACGCGGCGGCGCAGGATGTGGTCGTCCAGGTCGTCACGGGCGTCCAGCTGCAGCATCTGCCCGACCTTCTCCTCGAGCGTCATGCGCCCGAGGAGGTCGGCGACGCGTTCGGCGACGGTGAGGGACGGATCGAGGTAGGGAAGGGTCTGAGTCTGCAGCGTCATTTCTCGATGTTCGTGTTCGTGTCGGAAGGCTTCGTGTCGGTGCGGACGACGGTGACGGCGTCGTTGACGTCCAGCCCCTTCTTCTTCATGGCGCGGGCGCGCTCGCCGGCCGACCGCAGCCGAGGGTTGACGTATTCGTCGATGCCGAAGTTGATCAGCGAAAGCGCGACGCCGATGGCCGCGATGCACAGCCCTGGGGGCAGGTACCACCACCACTGGTTCTGGCCGAACGCGCCCTGCGCCGATGCCCAGTTCAGAATCGTTCCCCAGTTGTACGTGGTCACGGGGATCACGCCGATGTACGACAGGGTCGTCAGGCCCAGGATGGCCGCGGTCACGGTGCCCACGAAGCTCGCCGCGATCAGCGCCATGAGGTTCGGGAGCATCTCGACGGTGATGATGCGCCGCAGCGGTTCGCCGTTCGCCCTGGCCGCCTGGACGAAGTCGCGGTTGCGCAGCGACATGGTCTGCGCCCGCAGGACGCGGGCGCCCCATGCCCAGCCCGTGAGTCCCAGCACGGCGGCGATCAGCACGAGCGGCGGCTCCTCGAACATGGAGGCGACGATGATGATCAGCGGGAGGCCGGGGATCACGAGGAACACGTTGGTCAATGCCGACAGCGCCTCGCTCTTCCACCCCGTCAGGTAGCCGGCGATGACCCCGACGATGATCGCGATCACGGTCGCGATCAGCGCGGCGAGGAACCCGACGACGATGACGCCGCGCGTGCCGTGGATGACCTGGCTGAGCACGTCCTCGCCGATGTGGGTGGTGCCGAGCCAGTGCGCGGCGGACGGCGCCTGGAGCCGGGCGGAGTTGTCGACCTGCGTCGGCGAGTAGGGTGCCAGGAGGTCAGCGAAGACCGCGATCAGGACGAAGAACGCCAGGATGCCCAGCCCCGTGAGGGACTTGCCGTTGCGGAACATGGCGAAGGCCGCGACGGTCTTCGTCCACAGGCTCTGCTTCGTGGCGCCGTCGCCTCCGCCGCTCGTGCGGATGAGGAACGTCTCCGGGCTGCCGGCGCCGGTCTGCGCGCGGAGGTCGTCGGTGTCTTTCACCGTGGGGGTCATGGTTCAGGCCTCCGTCTGGCGTGTACGCGGGTCGAGGAATGCGTACGCGATATCCGCGAGGATGTTCGCGACGAGCACCGAGAGGGTGATCACGAGGAATACTCCCTGCATGAGGGCGTAGTCCTTGGCGTTGGTGGCATCCAGGAGCAGCTTGCCGACCCCTGGATAGCTGAAGACCATCTCCATCACGATCGTGCCGCCGACGATGAAGCCGATCGACAGCGCGAAGCTCTGGATCTGCGGCAGCACCGCGTTGCGTGCGGCGTACCGCCACAGCACACGCTGGTTCGGCATGCCCTTCGCCTGCGCGACCGTGATGTAGTCCTCGTCGAGGACGGTCAACATCATGTTGCGCATGCCGAGCATCCACCCTCCGAGCGAGGCGATGATGATGGTCGCGGCCGGGAGCGTGCCGTGGTGGATCACCTGGCCGACGAACTCGACGTCCCAGCCCGGGACCATCCCGACGCCGTAGGCCTTCCCGATCGGGAACCAGCCGAGGTTGACCGAGAAGACCGCGATGGCGAGCAGGCCGAGCCAGAAGTAGGGGATCGTGCTGAGGAAGGTCGTGATCGGGATGAGCCCGTCCAGCCGGCTCCCCCGACGCCATCCGATGATCGCACCGCCGATCGTCCCGATCGCGAACGAGACGATCGTCGCGAAGCCGACCAGCCCCACCGTCCACGGCAGCGCCTGCGCGACGACCTCGGTGACGGGACGGAGCCCGTGCAGCAGCGAGACGCCGAGATCGCCCTGGAACAGCAGGACCCAGTAGTCGATGTACTGCTGCCACAACGACTTGTCGGTGTCGAGGCCCAGCAGCGAGCGCAACGCGTCTGCGGCCTCGGGCGAGACGTTGCGGTTGCGGGCGAGGTACTGACTGACCGCATCGCCCTTCATCATGCGGGGCAGGAAGAAGTTGATGGTCAGTGCCGCCCACAGCGTGAAGAGGTAGAACGCGGCGCGTCCGCCGAGGAAGCGCCACGGGATGCGGGAACGACCGGCGACGACCTTCGTCGCGGTCGTGCCGACCTCCACGGCATCGACGGCGGGCGGATCCTCGGCGGCACGGAGCTGGGGTTCGACGGCGGTCATCAGGCACCTCCGAGTGCGGACGTCGACGCGAAGTGTCGTTCGGGATCGGGCGAGGCGGCACGCAGCTCCTGCGTGTAGGGGTCCTGCGGCCGGAGGATGACGTCGTCGGCCGGCCCGTGCTCGATGATGCGTCCCTGGTTGAGCACCATGATCTCGTCGCTGAAGTGACGAGCCGTGGCGAGATCGTGCGTGATGTAGAGCACGCCGAGTCCCTCTTCGCGCTGGAGGTCGGCGAGCAGGTTCAGCACGCCGAGGCGGATGGAGACGTCGAGCATCGACACCGGCTCGTCTGCGACGAGGATCGAGGGACGGGAGGCCAGTGCGCGCGCGATCGCGACGCGCTGACGCTGACCGCCGGAAAGCTCGTGCGGACGGCGGTCGATCACGGCATCCGGAATCAGCCGGACGCGCTCGAGGAGCCGGCGCACCTCGGCTTCGGTCTCTGCCTTCGGGACGACGCGGTCCAACTGCAGGGGGCGGGCGAGGTGGTAGCGGATCGAGTGGTAGGGGTTCAGCGAGGCGAACGGGTCCTGGAAGACCATCCGCAGCTGCTGCCGATAGGTCCGCAGACCCCGTCCTCGGCGCGGAATGGGCTGCCCGTCGAGCAGCACCTCGCCGCTGGTCGGCGTCTCGAGCTGCGTGAGGATCTTCGCGATGGTCGACTTGCCGCTGCCCGACTGGCCGACGAGTCCGATGGTCTGCCCTGACCGCAGGACGAAGTTCACGTCGTCGAGCGCCGTGAGCTGCCCGGCACCGCGGACGTTGTAGGTCTTGGTGACGTGGCGCACCTCGAGCACGCTCATCGGACGACCACCCCCTTCTCTCCGGTGAGACGCGGGAACGAGGACAGCAGCGTCCGGGTGTACTCGTCCTGAGGAGCGTTCCAGATCCGCTCCGCGGTATCCAGCTCGACGATCTGCCCCTCGCGCATGATCGCGATGCGGTCGCTGATCTCCAACAGCAGCGGAAGATCGTGGGTGATGAAGATGACCGAGAACCCGAACTCGGCCCGCAGCTGCGAGATCTGGCGGAGGATCTCGCGCTGCACGAGGACGTCCAGCGCGGTGGTCGGCTCGTCCATCACCATCAGCTGGGGACGCAGGGCGAGCGCCATCGCGATCATGACGCGCTGACGCATGCCGCCGGACAGTTCGTGCGGATAGGAGCGCATGCGCTGCGCGCCCACCTTGACGATCTCGAGCAGCTCCTTGACGGCGGCTTCACGCTGCCGACGGTTCATACCGGGGCGGTGCACCTCGAACACGTCGGACAGCTGCGAGCCGATCGTCGCGACGGGGTTCAGAGCGTTCATCGCCCCCTGGAACACCATGGAGATCTTGTCCCACCGGAAGCGGCGCATCTGCTCGGCATCCAGCGATCCGACGTCGATGTCCTCACCCCCGGCGTCGTGGAAGGTGACGGATCCGCTCGTGATCACGGCCGGCGCCTTGAGCAGGCGCTGGACGCCGTAGGCGAGCGTCGTCTTGCCGCAACCGGATTCACCGGCGAGGCCGAGGATCTCGCCGCGCTGGAGTTCGAGGGTCACATTCTTCACCGCTGCGACGGGAGGGTCGACGTCGTAGACGACCGAAAAGTCGTGCACGGTCAGCAGAGGGTCTGGCATGGGGAGTCCTTTCCGCCACTCGCTCGTCGGGCGGGGTCCACGAGGGCCCCGCCCGACGAGCGGACAGGGATTACTTGGCGGTCAGCTTCGTCAGCACCTGCACGACGGCCGGCTGCGTCGGGTCACCGGACGCGTACTGGTCCTCCTCGCTCGGCCAGCCGACGTAGTTGCGGGTGTTGAACTCGCCCAGCAGCGGGTGCGCTCCCAGCGGGATCGCCGGCACGTTCTCGGCGAAGGACTTCTGCAGCACAGCGGATGCCGCAGCGCGGTCCTCCTCGGAGGCGGCGTTGGCGTAGGTGTTCAGCGCCTCGGTCACCCCCGGGTCCTCGAAGCGGCCGAAGTTGAACTGCGCCTTGTCGTCGACGATCCACTTCGGGTCCATGGTCGAGGTGTACAGGCCGTAAACGTTCCCGGTGTCCTCGAGCCAGTGGATGATCGCCTGGAAGGTGCCTTCCTGACGGGCCGCGTCCCACCCGCCCCAGTCGGGCTGGTCGACCTTGACCTCGATGCCGAGCGCCTCGTCGAGCTCCTCGGCCAGGAGCGCCTGCTCGGTGTTCCAGTCGCTCCACCCGGCGGGGACGGAGATCGAGAACGAGACGGGCTCGCCATCGGGATCGATGAGCTTGTCGTCCTTCCAGGTGTAGCCGGCCCCCGTGAGGACCTGCTTGGCCTTGTCGACGTCGATCGAGTAGTTCTGGTCCTTGTACTCCGGGAGGATCTCGTCCTCGAGGAGCGTGCCGAGGCCGGTCACATTCCAGATCGGGTCGCTGGCGCCTTCACGCGCGATGTCGACGTAGGCATCACGGTCGATCGTCCACGCCAGAGCCTCGCGCAGCGCCGGGTCGTTGAACGGCTTGGTCTGCAGGTTGAAGAACAGCGTGCCGGCGCCGGCCGTCGGCGAGACGAGGAACTGGTTGTCCTCGTCGACGGAGAGGTAGCTCTCCTCGATCTGCGGGATGAACGCCTGCGCCCAGTCGGCGTCGCCGGAGGCGAGTGCCGTGGTGAGGGCCGCGTTGTCGCCATAGGAGACGTAGTGCAGCTCGGGCACGGCCAGCTCGCCGCCCCAGTAGTCCTCGTTCGCCGCGAGGGTGACGGACTCGGTGGTCCAGCTCGACAGCGTGTACGGGCCGGTGCCGACCGCGAGGCCATCCTCGGTGAGCGGGTCGGTGTTGGGGTCTTCGATGTTCTCCCAGATGTGCTTGGGCACGATCGGGGTATGAAGGACGCGCGCCTGCGAGGTGAACTTCGAATCGGCGAACTTCAGGGTGATCCTGTCGCCGTCGACCGTGGCGCCCTCGTACTTCAGCCCGGAAGAGTCGGTGAGCTTGCCGCTCAGGAACTGGTCGAACGTGAAGACGATGTCGTCGCCCGTGAAGGGCTCGCCGTCGCTCCAGGTGACGTCGGCGCGTGGTACGACCGTGAGCTCGGTGTAGTCCTCGTTCCACTCGACCGATTCAGCGAGCCACGGCGTGGTGCCCAGGTCGCCGGTGGGGTTCACAAGCGCGAGGGGCTCGAAGATGACCTTGGCGTAACCGTACTTCGACGCGGACGAGTCGCCCAGGTACGGATTGTGGGACTCGGTGGTGATCGCGCCGTCCGGCTTCGCGATCGTGAGGGCGGGCTGGTCGCCGCCGGCGTCGTCTCCGGTGCCACCGCCGGACGCGCATCCGGCGAGCACCGTCGCACCGAGCGTCGCGACGGCGAACGCGGCGATGAGGGACTTTCTGAGCTTCATTGCTTCTCCTTGGGCACGGTCTGTGTGCGGGGACCACCGCATGGGCGGCAGGGATTTCAAACTTACTGGCGAGAAAGTAAGCTGATGTGAGGTTACTCATTGGTAAGTTCGATGGCAAGTCACAGAACCGCAACGGAAAGAGCGATCGTGGTCAATAGCGAGGATGCCGTGCGCACCCGCCCCGCAACGCGCGCGAAGCGCGAGCAGATCCTCAAGGCGGCGGTGGAGATCTTCGGCAACAAGGGCTCGACGAACGGCACGCTCGCCGACGTCGCCGAGCAGGTCGGCATCACCCACGCGGGGGTGCTGCACCACTTCGGGTCGAAGCAGAAGCTGCTGCTGGAGGTGCTCGCATACCGCGATCAGGCCGACGTCGAGGATCTCGAGTCCAAGCGCATCCCGCATGGACCCGAGTTGTTCATGCACCTGGTCAAGACGGCGTTCGAGAACGAGAAACGCCCGGGCATCGTGCAGGCGTACACGGTGCTGTCCGCGGAATCCGTCACCGACGAACACCCGGGGCGCGAGTACTTCGAGCACCGCTACACCGTGCTGCGCAAAGACGTATCGGACGCCTTCGCCGATCTGTGTGCTCAGGAGGGCGTGACGGACACCGAGACGGTGTCCGCGGCATCCGCATCGATTCTGGCGGTCATGGACGGGCTGCAGCTGCAGTGGCTGCTGCATCCGGACGTCGTGGCGCTCGGCGAGGCGAGTGAGTTCGCGATCCGCGCGATCGTCAACGCCGTGGTACGCCCCGGCCCCGAACTGTCGACCTATGCCGCGCGCTGAGCGACGCGGCTAGGGTGAGGGCATGACCATCGACCTCGAGGCGCTGTACCTCGATCTGCACCGGCATCCGGAGCTGTCCTTCCAGGAGACGCGCACGGCCGGGATCGCCGCGCAGCACCTGCGCGACCTCGGCCTCGAGGTGGAGGAGGGCGTCGGGATCACCGGTGTCGTCGGGCTTCTCGCGAACGGCGATGGACCCACCGTGTGGCTGCGCGCCGATATGGACGCCCTGCCGGTCGAAGAGCAGACCGGCCTGCCGTATGCGAGCACGGCGACCGGCGTCGACCCGTCGGGGACGACGGTGCCGGTCATGCACGCGTGCGGTCACGACATGCATGTCACGGCGATGATCGGAGCGGTCGAGCAGCTGGTCGCCACCCGCGACGAGTGGTCCGGCACGGTCGTGGTGCTGATCCAGCCGGCCGAGGAGTACGGCGCCGGCGCACGGGCCATGCTGGATGCCGGGATCCTGGATCGCTACCCCCGCCCCGACATCGTGCTCGGCCAGCACGTCACCCCGCTGCCCGCCGGCATCATCGGCGTCCGAAGCGGCACGCAGATGGCGGCATCCGACGGTCTGACCGTGACCCTGCACGGCCGCGGCGGGCACGGCTCCCGCCCGCACACCACGATCGATCCCGTCGTGATGGCGGCGGCGACCGTCATGCGCCTGCAGACCATCGCGTCCCGCGAGACCGACCCTCAGGGCGTCGCGGTCGTCACGGTCGGCTCGATCCACGCCGGGCTCAAGAACAACATCATCCCGACCGAGGCCAAGCTCGAACTCAGCCTGCGCTACCCGGACGACGCATCACGCGCCGCCGTCCTCGCGAGCGTCGAGCGGATCGTGCGGGCCGAGGCGCTGGCTTCCGGCGCCGAGCAGGAGCCCGAGATCCGCACCGATCACACGCTGCCGCCGACGATCAATGACGCGGATGCCGTCGCTCGCGTGACCGCGGCGTTCCAGCGCGAGCTGGGCGAGACCTCGGTGATGGATCCGGGCATGATCACCGGCAGCGAGGACGTCTCGTGGTTCGCGAGGGATGCCGGCGTCCCCCTGGTGTTCTGGTTCTGGGGCGGAGTCGACCCGGCGACGTTCGCCGCGGCGACGGCGAACGACACGGTCTCGCACGACATCCCGACGAACCACTCTCCGCTGTACGCGCCGGAGATCCACCCGACCATCGAGGTCGGCGTGACGGCGCTGGCGACGGCGGCCAGGGAGTTCCTGGACTGAGGCACAGCCAGCGTTCACAACTCCTCAGAATCGCGGTCGGTGACGCACCGTGACCGCGCAATCACGCGGGTGAGCCGTCGACGGGTGGCGATCCATGAGGAGTTGTGGACGCCGATGCCGACAGACCGTATCCGGCGCCACCCCATTCAGACCTGGACGATGCGCGGCGGCGCGGGGGCGAGCTGACGGTTCGGCGATCCGTGCGCTTCGCGGTGCAGCCGCTCCATGCGGACGTCGAGCTCGGCGGCCGCGTCCGCGGCATCCGACAGGCTGCTCACCAGATGCGACGGCACCTGGTTCGAGAACTTGTAGTAGATCTTGTGCTCCAGGCTCGCCCAGAAATCCATGGCGATCGTGCGGAACTGCACCTCGACGGGGACGGACAGCGCACCGGTGGACAGGAACACCGGCACCTCGAGGATCGCGTGCAGACTCTTGTAGCCGTTGGGCTTCGGGTTCGCGATGTAGTCCTTGACGACGCGGACCGTCACGTCGTCCTGCGCGGTGAGCAGATCGAACAGCAGGTACACGTCGGCGACGAAGCTGCACGTCACGCGCACGCCGGCGATATCGGTGATCTCGGTGCGGATGCGTTCGAAATCCGGCTCGGCTATGCCCTTGCGGGCGATCTTCTCGACGATGCTGTCCGGCGACTTCAAGCGGCTCTTGACGTGCTCGATCGGGTTGTACGCGTGGTCGTGGGTGAACTCGTCCCGAAGGATCGAGATCTTCGTCTCGACCTCTCGCATGCCGAACTCGTACTCGCGCAGGAAGCGCTGGAACTCGTCACGGAGCTCCTTGGTCTGGCGTATCGAATCCTCGGAGACGTCAACGGTCGTCATGCGATCGACGTTACGGGTTCGTGATCGGAATGGGCTGTGCGTTCGCCCTCAGCATCACGGGATGTCCGATGACGTGGCATCCGCCCGGGCGTCGGTGAGCTCCTGACCCGACAGCAGTCCCGGCAGTCCTCGGCCGCGCCGGGTCGTGAACAGCAGCACGACGGCGAGCAGCATGAGCCAGGACGACAGCGCGTCGAACACTCCGCCCAGAAGTTGCAGAGCACCGATCCCGCCGATGCCACCCGCCCAGCGCAGAGCACGGGCGAGCGGGACGGGCATCCGCGCTCCTCGATAGCGCAGCTGCACGGCGAGATCGCCGACCGATCGGCCGGTGGCGAGGATCACGACGAGCCAGAGTCCGGATGCCGCCGTCAGGCTGACGAGCTCGGCGATCCGACCGTCGAGCACAGCCTGCCGATCCTGGACGACGTACTGCAACCAGACCTGGGTGACGACGCTGGTGCCGGTGACGACGAAGCCGAAGCCGAGCGCGTCGCACAGCATCGCGACGGCGCGACGCCCACGCGTCACGGGTCGCGGCAGCGCAGCATCCGGTTTCGCCGCCATGCCGCGCATCGATCGGGGCACGACGAGCGCGAGTGCCGACCCGATGACCGCACCGAGCGCGTTCGTCATCAGGTCACCGACGTCGAAGAAGCGGTACGCGCACGGGTACAGCCCCCAGACGCCGGTCAGCTGGGTGGTCTCGATCAGCAGCGAGAGCCCGAGGCCGACGAGCAGCGCCGCCAGGATGCCGCGGCCACCGAGGATCCGCAGGAACGCACCGAGGGGAACGAACAGCATCACGTTGAAGACGAGCTGCAGCAGCGCCGGCTGCGTCAACGTGTTCCCCGGGGCGGCGACGGCCTTCTGGATGTCTCGGACGACCGCCATCGGATCGGTGATGGCGCCGACGCAGCGGATCGTCTCGGGATCGGGCAGCGGCAGCAGCGTGTAGGTCCAGATCGCCCAGAAGTAGACGAGCGCGGCCAGCCAGAGCAGCGTGCGGCCGAGCGTCAACCGCCCTCGACGTCGGTAGCTGATCGCGACGAAGGGGACGAACAGCAGGATGCCGAACCCCACGCCGATCGCGATGGCGATGAACGCGAGCCAGACCTGATCCCCCACGGATCGAAGTGTATTGCAGCCGCTTCGTGAGCATCGTGCATGGGTACGACGCGAACGCGTAGGGAATCCGTGAGGACCGAACACGACGACCCCGCACCGGAGTTGTATCTCCCTCGTGCTCGATCTTCTCTATCTCGCGTTGACACTCGCGCTGTTCGCCGTCATCTCCTTCGTGGCGAAGGGGGTGGAGAGGCGGGGCCCCACTCCCGAGGCTCCGCCCAGCGGGAAGCGATGGGTGGAGAGGAGAAGGGGATGATCGTCTTCGAGATCGCGGCCGTGGGCCTCGCCCTGGCGGCCGTCGTGTACCTCGTCATCGCCCTCGTCCTCCCGGAGCGCTTCTGATGGCCGCCACGATCTGGCTCGGCCTGCTGCAGGCCGCGACGCTCATCGCCGTGCTCGTGGTGCTGTACCGCCCGCTGGGCGACTACATCGCCAGGACCTACGCATCCCCGCGGCATCTGCGCGTCGAGGGATGGGCCTACCGTGCGATCGGCGTCGATCCGGATTCCGAGCAGACCTGGCGGGCCTACGCCAGGGGCGTTCTGGTCTTCTCCGTCACCGGGCTCCTCCTCGTCTACGCGCTGCAGCGGGTACAGGCGCTCCTTCCGCAGTCGCTCGGGCTGCCCGCCGTCCCGGAGGGTCTGGCCTTCAACACCGCGGCGTCCTTCGTCGCGAACACCAACTGGCAGTCCTACTCGCCGGAGCAGACCATGGGCTACACGGTCCAGCTCGCCGGTCTCACCGTGCAGAACTTCGTCTCCGCCGCGGTCGGTCTCGCCGTCGCCGTCGCCCTCATCCGCGGCTTCGCGCGCCGCGGATCGACGACGATCGGGAACTTCTGGGTCGACCTCACCCGTGGCCTGGGGCGCATCCTGCTCCCGATCGCCGCGATCGGCGCCCTGGCCCTGATCGCCGGCGGCGTGGTGCAGAACTTCGCCGGATTCACCGACGTGACCTCCCTCTCGGGCGGTGCGCAGGCGATTCCCGGCGGCCCCGTCGCGTCGCAGGAGGCCATCAAGCTCCTCGGGACCAACGGCGGCGGCTTCTTCAATGCCAACTCCGCGCACCCGTTCGAGAACCCGACAGCCTGGACGAACCTGCTCGAGATCGTCCTGATTCTCGCCATCCCGTTCTCCCTGCCCCGGGCGTTCGGGCGCATGGTCGGCGACGACCGCCAGGGGTACGCGATCGCCGCGGTCATGGGCGTGATCTTCCTGGTGTCGACCTTCGCGCTCTCCGCGCTCGAACTCGCAGGGCGAGGCAGCGCTCCCGAACTCGCTGGGGCCGCGATGGAGGGCAAGGAGCAGCGCTTCGGCATCCTCGGGTCGACCCTGTTCGGAAGTGCCTCCACGCTGACCTCGACGGGTGCGGTGAACTCGATGCACGACTCGTACACCGCGCTCGGCGGCATGATGCCGATGCTCAACATGATGCTCGGCGAGGTCGCCCCGGGCGGCGTAGGGTCCGGCCTGTACGGCATGCTCGTGCTGGCCGTCATCGCGGTGTTCGTCGGCGGCCTGCTCGTCGGCCGCACCCCGGAGTACCTCGGCAAGCGCATCGGGCCACGTGAGATCAAGCTCGCCAGCCTCTACATCCTGGTCACGCCGATCCTGGTGCTGGGCGGCACGGCGCTGAGCTTCGCGATCCCCGGCATCCGGGACGACGTCGCCGGGACAAGCATCCTGAATCCGGGCGTGCACGGCATGAGCGAGGTGCTCTACGCCTTCACGTCGGCCGCGAACAACAACGGCTCCGCCTTCGCGGGTCTCACCGCGAACACGCCGTGGTTCAACACCGCACTCGGCATCGCGATGCTGCTCGGGCGGTTCCTGCCGATCGTGCTCGTGCTCGCGCTGGCCGGCTCGCTCGCCGCGCAGGAGCGCATCCCGGCGACCACCGGCACGCTGCCCACCCACCGACCGCAGTTCGTCGGCCTGCTCACGGTCGTCGCTGTCGTCATCACCGCCCTCACCTACTTCCCGGTCCTCACCCTGGGCCCCCTCGCCGAAGGACTCGTCTGACATGGCTCTGCTCACCTCCGCCCCCGAGAAACCGGATGCCGCGGCATCCGAACCGTCCGCCCCACGTCGCGCGTTCGACGGGCGTCAGCTCGTCCAGGCGCTCCCCGGAGCGGTGCGCAGACTGAACCCCGCCTCGCTGACCAGAAACCCCGTCATGCTGCTGGTCTGGGTCGGCGCCGCGTTCACGACCGTGCTCGCGATCGCCGAGCCCTTCCTGGCCGACGCCGCCGAATCGGGCGGGACTGCGATCCCGCCCGGCTTCACGTGGGGCATCGCGGCATGGCTGTGGCTGACGGTGCTGTTCGCGAACGTCGCGGAATCCGTCGCCGAGGGCCGCGGCAAGGCCCAAGCCGCGACTCTGCGCAGGACGAGGACCAGCACGCTGGCCCGTCGGGTGGTCGACTACGACGCGAAGACGGATGCCGCGGCCGTCCGTGCCCGGGCCGCCGACGTCGCGTCGGCGGAACTGCAGCGCGACGATGTGGTCGTCGTCGAGGCCGGTGAGCTGATTCCCGGCGACGGCGACATCATCGCCGGCATCGCCACCGTCGACGAGTCAGCGATCACGGGCGAGAGCGCACCGGTCATCCGCGAGTCCGGCGGCGACCGCAGCGCCGTCACCGGCGGCACGCGCGTGCTCTCCGACCGGATCGTGGTGCGCATCACCTCGAAGCCGGGAGAGACCTTCGTCGACCGCATGATCGCCCTCGTCGAGGGCGCGAACCGGCAGCGCACGCCGAACGAGATCGCGCTCAACATCCTGCTGGCGAGCCTGTCGATCGTCTTCGTCGTCGCCGTGCTGACGCTGAACCCGATCGCCTCCTACGCGGCGTCCCCGGTCAGCATCCCCGTGCTCATCGCCCTGCTGGTGTGCCTGATCCCGACGACCATCGGCGCGCTGCTGTCGGCGATCGGCATCGCGGGCATGGACCGCCTCGTTCAGCGCAACGTGCTGGCGATGTCCGGGCGCGCCGTGGAGGCGGCGGGCGACGTCACGACGCTGCTTCTGGACAAGACCGGCACCATCACATATGGCAACCGCCGCGCCGATGAGGTTCTGCCACTTGCGGGAGTCGACGCCGCCGACCTGCTCCGCACCGCGGCGCTCTCGTCGCTCGCCGACCCCACCCCTGAGGGCGCATCGATCGTCGACCTCGCGGCCGCCGACGGCATCCGCGTCGATGCGCCTGCGGACGGAGTCGTCGTGCCGTTCACGGCGCAGACCAGGATGAGCGGACTGGACCTCGCGGACGGAACACAGATCCGCAAGGGCGCCGGCTCGGCCGTGAGCGCCTGGCTCGGACGCGCGGATGCGGATGCCGAGCTCACCCGCACCACGGATGCCGTCGCCGGCAGCGGCGGCACGCCGCTGGTCGTGGCGGTGAAGGACGCAGAGGGCGCCGGGCGCGTGCTCGGCGTCGTGCATCTCAAGGACATCGTCAAGACGGGTTTGCGCGAACGGTTCGACGAGCTGCGCTCGATGGGCATCCGCACCGTGATGATCACGGGCGACAACCCGCTCACCGCCGCCGCGATCGCGAAGGAGGCCGGCGTCGACGACTTCCTCGCGGAGGCGACGCCGGAGGACAAACTCGCCCTGATCCGCCGCGAGCAGGAGGGCGGACGGCTCGTCGCGATGACCGGAGACGGCACGAACGACGCGCCCGCGCTCGCGCAGGCCGACGTCGGGGTCGCGATGAACACGGGCACGTCGGCCGCGAAGGAGGCCGGCAACATGGTCGACCTCGACTCGGACCCGACCAAGCTCATCGACATCGTCCGGATCGGCAAACAGCTGCTCATCACGCGCGGCGCCCTGACGACGTTCTCCCTCGCCAACGACATCGCGAAGTACTTCGCGATCATCCCGGCGATGTTCATGGGCGTCTTCCCCGGGCTCGCAGCGCTGAACATCATGCAGCTGCACTCCCCGGCATCCGCTGTGACGAGCGCGATCGTCTTCAACGCGATCGTGATCGTCTTCCTCATCCCGCTCGCGCTGCGGGGTGTCGCGTACCGACCGGCCGGCGCCGCGCAGATCCTGCAGCGCAACCTGCTCGTGTACGGCCTGGGCGGCGTGGTCGCCCCGTTCATCGGCATCAAACTCATCGACCTCGTCGTCAGCCTGCTGCCCGGCTTCTGAAACCCAGGAAGGCATCCCCATGTCCCAGTCCCGCACCGCAGTGCGCACCGTCGGCGTCGCGATCCGCGCGATGCTCGTCTTCACCCTCGTCCTGGGCGTCGGCTACACCCTCGTGATCACCGCAATCGGCCAGCTCGCCCTGCCATGGCAGGCGAACGGATCCCCCGTCACGGACGAGAAGGGCGCCGTCGTCGGCAGTGCGCTGATCGGCCAGTCCTTTACGAATGCCGACGGCGAGGCGCTGCCGCAGTACTTCCAGTCCCGCCCATCCGCCGCCGGGTACGACGGCCGCGGGTCCACGGGGAGCAACCTCGGGCCGGAGAACCCCGACCTCGTCGCCGCGATCGAGGAGCGACGGGCGGCCATCGCGGAGCGCGAGGGCGTATCGGTGGACGCCGTACCCGCCGACGCCGTGACGGCGTCCGGTTCGGGCCTCGACCCCCACATCAGCGCGGCATACGCGCTGCTGCAGGTACCGCGGGTCGCACAGGAGCGGGGGCTCGACGAGGCCGTGGTCCGTGACGTCGTGGAGTCTAGGATTCAAGGGCGGGACCTGGGATTCCTCGGCGAGGAGCGCGCCAACGTCGTGGAGCTGAATCTCGCACTCGATCGGCAGGAGGGGTGATGACCGGAGAGCGCACGTCGCGCCGGGGCCGCCTCCGAGTCCTCCTCGGGGCGGCCCCCGGTGTGGGCAAGACCTTCGAGATGCTCTCGGAGGGCAATCGCCTGCGCGAGGACGGGCTCGACGTGGTCATCGCGGTCGTCGAGACCCACGGCCGCAGCGCCACCGCCGCTCAGGCGGCCGGGCTGCCGCTGGTCCCGCGTCGCGTCGAGCAGCATCGCGGCGTCGAGCTCACCGAGATGGATGCGGCCGCCGTGCTCGCCCGGGCGCCGCAGATCGCGCTGGTCGACGAGCTCGCGCATACGAACGCGCCAGGGTCGCGCAATCCGAAGCGCTGGCAGGACGTGGACGAGCTGCTGGATGCCGGCATCGACGTCATCACGACCGTCAACGTGCAGCACATCGAATCGCTCAACGCCGTCGTCGAGAAGATCACCGGGGTCGCTCAACAGGAGACGATCCCGGATGCGGTGGTGCGCGGTGCCGACGAGATCGAGGTCGTCGACCTCGCCCCGCAGACCCTGCGCGACCGCCTGTCGGCCGGCCTGGTGTACCCCGCGGAGCGGATCGATGCGGCGCTGTCGAACTACTTCCGCCTCGGCAACCTCACCGCGCTGCGCGAGCTGGCGCTGCTGTGGCTCGCGGATGAGGTGGACAGCGCCCTGCGCACTTACCGCGCCGAGCAGGGGATCGAGGGCAGCTGGCAGGCCCGCGAACGGGTCGTCGTGGCACTCACGGGCGGAGCGGAGGGCGAGACGCTCCTGCGGCGCGGCGCCCGGATCGCCGCGCGGTCGGCCGGTGGCGAACTGCTCGCCGTGCATGTCTCCGCACAGGACGGGCTCCGTCGCGAGCTGCCCGGCGCTCTCGCGGCCCAGCGGACGCTGGTGGAGTCGCTGGGCGGGAGCTATCACCAGATCGTCTCCGACGACGTCCCCGAGGCGCTGGTGGAGTTCGCCCACACGGTGGACGCCACCCAGCTCGTCATCGGGGTCAGTCGTCGAGGACGACTGGCCGCCGCGCTGACCGGTCCGAGCGTCGGGACCGAGGTCATCCGCCGCTCCGGCGACATCGATGTGCACATCGTCACGCACGCCGCGGCGGGTGGACGGACCGCACTCCCCCGGATCACCGGAGGCGCGCTGGGCTGGCGTCGCCAGGTGCTCGGCTTCGCCGTGGCGCTGATCGGCGGGCCGCTGCTGTCGTGGCTGCTGTTCTCGCTGCGCAGTCCCGAATCGATCACGTCCGAGGTGCTCGCGTATCAGCTGCTCGTCGTGATCGTCGCCCTGATCGGCGGCATCCGTCCCGCGGTCTTCGCCGCAGTGCTGTCCGGGATCACGCTCGATGTCCTGTTCGTCGCGCCGCTGTACACCGTGACGATCGCGCATCCGCTGCACGCGGTCGCCCTGCTGCTGTACGTCACGATCGCGATCCTGGTGAGCATCATCGTGGACCAGGCGGCCCGTCGCGCCCGTGATGCGAATCGCGCCACCGCCGAGGCAGAGCTGCTCGCCTCGGTGGCGGGCAACGTGCTGCGCGGCGACAGCGCGGCACTCGCCCTGGTGTCGCGCACCCGCGAAGCGTTCGGGTTGAGCGGTGTGCGCCTGGTGGCAGGCAACGGAGACGTCATCGCGCGGGACGGCGAACCGCTGCGCGACGGACGATCGACGACCTATCCGGTCGGCACGGGCGCCAACGGCGAGCCCCGCGCCACACTGGAGCTGCACGGCGGCCCGCTGGATGCGCCGTCGCGGCGCCTGCTCGACGTCATCATCGCGCAGCTCACCGCCGCCATCGAGCACACCGACCTCAGCGCGACAGCGCGCGAAGCCGAAGCGCTGGCCGAGACCGACCAGGTGCGCAGCGCCCTGCTGTCGGCCGTGAGCCACGATCTCCGGCGCCCGCTGGCCTCTGCCGTCGCCGCGATCGGCGGTCTGCGCGGGGCCGGATCGCTGTCGGCCGAGGACCGGGCCGAGCTGCTCGCGACGGCGGACGAGAGCCTGGCGACGCTGACCTCGCTCGTCACCGACCTGCTGGATGTGAGCCGCGTGCAGGCCGGAGTGCTGGCGGTGTCGACGACGCCGGTTGACGCCGGCGGCAGCATCCTCGCCGCACTGGACGAGCTGTCGCTCGGCCCCTCGGATGTCGAGCTGGCCCTCGATCCCGCGCTTCCCCCGCTGCGCGCGGACCCCGTGCTGCTGCAGCGGGTCCTGGTCAACCTGCTCGCGAACGCGCTCCGTCACTCTCCCGAAGGCGAGCGGGTGCTGGTGTCGACGAGCCGACTGGGAGGGACCGCGGAGATCCGCGTGGTCGACCGAGGCGCCGGTGTCTCGCACGAACGCCAGGGGACGATGTTCGAGCCGTTCCAGCGGCTCGGCGATACGGACAACTCCACGGGGCTCGGCCTCGGGCTCGCCCTGTCCCGCGGATTCACCGAGGGGATGGGCGGTACCCTGAGCCCCGAGGACACCCCGGGTGGCGGACTGACGATGGTCGTCTCGCTCCCCCTCGCCGACGGGGAGCCCGAGCCAGGAGGAACCGCCGGATGAAGCTGCTCATCGCCGACGACGATCCGCAGATGGTGCGGGCGCTGCGCATCACGCTGGCCGCACACGGCTACGATGTGGTCGCCGCGCCGGATGGCGCCGCGGCGATCACCATGGCCGCGCAGACGCATCCCGACATCGTCCTCCTCGACCTCGGGATGCCGAGGATGGACGGCATCGAGGTGATCCAGGCGCTGCGCGGATGGACGACCGTGCCGATCATCGTCGTCTCCGGGCGCACCG
This sequence comes from Microbacterium sp. M28, assembly GCF_025836995.1. Classification (NCBI taxonomy): domain Bacteria; kingdom Bacillati; phylum Actinomycetota; class Actinomycetes; order Micrococcales; family Microbacteriaceae; genus Microbacterium; species Microbacterium triticisoli. Next base: position 3,033,600 of record NZ_CP107546.1, read on the forward strand.
GTTCCGCCGACAAGGTCGACGCTCTGGATGCCGGCGCCGACGACTACGTCACCAAGCCGTTCCAGGTGGATGAACTGCTCGCGCGTCTGCGCGCCCTGTCCCGCCGGACGACATCATCCACGGGCGAGTCGATGGTCTCGTTCGGGGACGTCCTGGTGGATCTGTCGACGCGTACCGTGACCCGAGGCGGTGATCGGGTGCATCTGACTCCGACCGAATGGCGGATGCTGGAGCATCTGTCCCGGCATCCGGGTGCACTGGTCACCCGACAGGAGCTGTTGAAGGAGATCTGGGGAAGCGAACAGGTCGCCGACTCCGGGTATCTCCGGCTGTACATGTCGCAGCTGCGCAAGAAGCTCGAGCACGAGCCGAGCGCGCCCGCGCACCTGCTCACCGAGTCGGGCATGGGCTACCGCCTGGTCCTGTGACGCCCGCCCCCGCTCCCCCTGCGCGGTGGCGGATGGCGGGAGGTGGCGCGATTCGCCGCATCCGCAGTCGCGAGGCGACCAAACGCGTCCCCTCTCGTGCGCGGTAAGGCCGGTCCAGCCCTGGAGATGGCGCGATTGCTTCAGCGCGCCGGATGCGACCAGATGCGACACCCACTGCGGCGGCCCGCGTAGCCTGAGGCGATGACCGATGACGCCTGGCCGGTTCGCACCGCTCGACTGGAGATCCGGCGTGCGAGGCCGGACGACCTGGACGGGATCTGGGCCTACCGCTCCCTCCCGGAAGTGAACCAGTGGCTCGGCCGCATTCCGGGGTCGCTCGAGACCTTCCGCGAGCGGATGCAGGATCCCGAGCGGCTCTCGACCCTCTTCGTGATCTCGCCCGCTTCCCACGGAGATGCCGAGCCGGTGATCATCGGAGACGTGATGGTCCGCATCTCCGACGGCTGGGCGCAGCAGGAGGTCGCGGATCAGGCGGTCGGCGTCGAGGCCGAGCTCGGCTGGGTGCTGGCGCCCGCGTTCACCGGCCGCGGGTACGCGACGGAGGCGATCCGCGCGGTGATCGACGTCTGCTTCGGGTCTCTCGGCCTGCGCCGCATTCACGCCGGATGCTTCGCCGCCAACGAATCGTCCTGGCGGCTCATGGAGCGACTGGGCATGCGGCGCGAGGAGTTCAGCCGCAGGACCGCACTGCACCGTTCGGGCGAGTGGATGGACGGCATGAACTACGGCCTCCTCGCGGAGGAGTGGACCGCGTAGCCGTGGTGCGCCCTTGCCGGACGGGTCGCAAATCGCCGCTTCACCGCGCCCGAAGCGACCACACGCGACCCCTCGCCGCCGCAGGGCGCGGCAAGCCTCCTACGCGTCGCGGGATCGCCAGAGCAGCCAGACGAAGTAGGGGGCGCCGAGCAGAGCGACGACGAGCCCGGCGGGCAACTGCTCCGGGGCGATGATCGTCCGACCGATCGTGTCGGCGGCGCCGACGAGCAGCGCGCCGAGCAGCACGGACACCGGGATCACCCGCGAGTGCCGCGCCCCGACCAGCGCACGCGCGGCGTGCGGCGCGACGAGTCCGACGAAACCGATCACGCCGACCGCCGTGACGCTCAGCGCCGCCAGGACCGCGGCGGTGACAAGCAGCACCAGCCGGGTGCGCTCGAGGCCGATGCCCACCAGGCGCGGAGTGTCCTCGTCGAGCGCGAGCACATCCTCTTCACGCCGGAGTGCGAAGGCCAGCGGCAGCGCGATCAGCAGCACGACGGCGATCGGGATGATCTGCTCCCACACGCGCCCATAGGTCGTCCCGGACAGCCAGGTGTAGATCTTGGGCGTGTCCCACGGGTTCGCGCGCAGCAGCACGAAAGTCGTGAGCGCCATGGCTCCGTACGAGACGCCGATGCCGATGAGGATGAACCGATCGGCGTTGAGCCCTCGCCGCCACGCGAGCAGGTAGACGAGCGCGAACGCCAGCAGCGCACCCACGACGGCGGCCGAGATCATGCCGGCGGTCGACGCGACGGCGCTCGTGACGACGATCACGGCACCGAGTCCCGCGCCGCCGGTCACGCCGAGGATGCCGGGGTCGGCCAGCGGGTTGCGGCTGACGGCCTGGATCAGCGTGCCGGACAGCGCGAGAGCCGCACCGGCGCAGATGGCCGCCGTGATGCGCGGCGCGCGCTCCGACAGGGCGAACGCGATCTGCGGCGGGGCATCGCCCTGCAGCCACAGCGCGACGTCACCGGTGCGCAGCAGGCTCGTGCCGAGCAGCAGCCCGGCGACCGCGATCCCGACGACACCGATCACGGAGAGCCCGAGGACCACCCCGAAACGCGAGCTGCTCCGGACGCCGAAACGTACTTTCGGCGGTTCCCTGGTGGGCCCGGCATCCCGCAGCCGCCGTGCCATGAGCACGAGGATGATCGCACCGAGCAGCGTCGTCGCGACGCCGGTCGGGATGCTGATGGCAGCCTCCGCTCCGAGCAGCGCGCGTAGCACGGCATCCGAGAGGACGACGACGAGTGCGCCGATCAGGCCAGAGGCGGGGAGCAGGATCACGTGGCGCGCGAGGCCGGGGATGACCCGGGTGAGCAGGCGCGCGAGTACCGGGGCGCACAGACCCACGAACCCGAGCGGACCGGCGAGCGTCACCGAGATCGCGGTCAGCGCGACGGCGAACAGGATGCCGGCGGCGCGCGTCGAGCGGATCGGGACGCCCAGCGACGATGCCGTGTCGTCGCCGAGCGCGAGGACGTCGAACCGGCGACCCATCAGAATGGCGACTGCGAGCACGAGCACCACGACCGGTGCGGCCTGCAGGAAGGCATCCAGATTGAGCTGGGTCAGCGAGCCGCTGCCCCAGGCGAGCAGACCCTTGGTCTCTTCGGAGAAGAGGATGAGCAGCGTCGACGTGCCGGCCTGGAACGCCATCGCCAGCGCCGAACCGGCGAGTACGAGGCGGGTCGTGGACGAGGCCGCGCCTCCGGCGAGACCGAGCACGATCACCGCGCCGACGAGTCCGCCGGCGAACGCCACCGTTCCGGACGCCCAGATCGGCACCGCGATCCCGAAGGCGGCGACGACGGTGACGGCCAGATACGATCCGGCGGTCACGCCGAGAGTGTCCGGCGAGGCGAGCGAGTTGCGCGAGAGCGACTGCAGCAGGGTTCCCGCCACGCCCAGCGCGATGCCGACCGTGATGCCGGCGGCCAGCCGCGGGATGCGCGACCCCCACAGCACGGTCTCATCCGCGAAGATCGCCCCACTGGTGCCCTGGGTCAGGTGCCACAACGACACCAGCAGGAGCAGAGCCGTCAGTGCCAGCAGCGCCGCCACGGGCCCGAGGCGCGCGGCGCGCTGATCGGCCGCGGCATCCGCCTCGACCGGCGTGCCGCGCGTCTCGGTGACGGTCACTTGCTCAGAGCCGACACGTACGCGTCGATGATCTGCTGTGCGGAGCGGGGTCCGCCGAAGGTCCAGATGCCGGCCGGGAAGCTGTAGACCCGCTCCTCCTCGACGGCGGGGAGGGACTCCCAGACGCTGTTGCTGTCCAGCGCAGAGACGAAGTCGTCCTCGGTGTCGTCCACCGTGCCGGTGTGCAGCAGGTTGGCCTCGCCGACGGCGACCATGCCTTCGATGTCGGTCTGGCCGAGGCCGTAGGCCGGGTCGACCTCACCGGTCCAGGCGTTCGTGAGCCCGAGCTCTTCGCCGATCTCGCCGATGAGCGAGCCCTGGCCGAACGGGCGGATCGCGACGTTGCCGCCATCGACCCAGCCGTCGAAGAAGATGAAGTCGGTGGTCGCCAGGTCGGCATCTGCGAGCTCGCCCTTGGCGTCGGCGAGGTAGGCGTCGAACTCGTCCTTGACGACGTCGGCGCGCTCCTCGCGGCCGGTCGCCTGGGCGATCAGATCGAAGGTCGCGAGCATCTTGGCGATCGGGTCTGCGGCGTCGGCGCCGATCGTGGCGAGCACGGGCACGTCGTACGCCTCGAGCTGCGCGATGATCTCGTCATCCGCACCGGATGCCTCGACGATCACCAGGTCGGGGTTGGTCGCGAACAGCGCCTCGAGGTTCGGCTCCTGACGCGTTCCGACGTCGGTGACGCCCTCGGGGAGCACCTCAGCGGTGTCCCAGGTCGAGTAGCCCTCGGCATCCGCCACGGCGACCGGCGTGACGCACAGCGTGAGCGCGTCCTCGATCTGCTGCCACTCGAGGACGGCGACCCGCTCGGCGGGCTTGTCGAGTTCGACGGTGCGGCCGAAGTCGTCGGTCAGCGTGACCGGGTCGGTCGACGTCGCGGTGTCATCGGCCGAGCATTCCGCGCTGGTGGCCGATTCCGGAGCCGCGGTGTCCTGTGCGGCCACATCGGTCGTTCCGCAGCCGGACAGCGCGAGCGCGAGGACGCCGAGCGCCGCGAGGGAGGCGAGGGGAGCCTTCTTCATCATTCCTCTGTTCAGATCGTCGAGGCGGCGACCAGGGCATGGGATGCCCGGCTGCGCCGCTCTTGGTGACGCCCGCGCGGGTACACGCGGACGTGGTCTGTCTCGGCGTCGACGACGGTGTCGATGCGCAGTCCGTAGACCTCGGAGAGGTTCTCGGAAGTGAGCACGTGTTCAGGGGTGCCAGCGGCGCGCACACGGCCGCGGTGGACGAGGACGACCTCGTCGGCGACGGACGCCGCGTGGTCGAGGTCGTGCAGCACCACACCGAGCGCCGTGCCGCGGTCCGCAAGGTCGCGCACGAGCTCGAGCGTCTCGATCTGGTAGCGCAGGTCAAGATGGTTGGTCGGCTCGTCCAGGAGCAGGATGCCGGTGTCTTGCGCGAGGCAGGTCGCCAGCCAGACGCGCTGCAGCTCGCCGCCGGAGAGCTCGTCGACCGCGCGGTGCGCCATCTCGGTGAGACCGGTGAGCGTCAGGGCGTTGTCGATCGCGGTGCGGTCGGCATCGCTCATCCCGGAGAACCGGCCGCGGTGCGGGTGGCGCCCGAACGCGACGACGTCACGGATCTCGAGACCAGACGGATGCGGCCGCGACTGCGAGAGCATCGCGACGGTGCGGGCGAAGTCCTTCGCGTTGAGGGCGCGGGCCTCGGAATCTCCGATGTGCACGGTGCCGGCATCGATCGGATGCAGTCGCGCGAGCGAACGCAGCACCGTCGACTTGCCGCTGCCGTTCGGGCCGATGAGCGCGGTGACGGCGCCGGGGCGCAGCTGCAGCGACACGTCGTGCACCACGCGGTCCTTGCGGTACCCGAGCGCCAGGTTGTCGCCGCGCAGGGCGCTGACGGGGCCGTGAGATTCGGGGGCGTTCACGTTAGGAGAGCCTAACCTATTGGCAGATCCCGCGCCAAGCTCGCCGGTGACCCGGGCCGATCAGATGCGCATCCATCACACAGGCTTCGAGAGCATGGTTGATTCATGACGCTAGGCGAATACCCGGTGAGGGCATCGATCGGAGTGACGGACATCGAGCGGTCGGCATCGTTCTATGAGAAGGTGCTGGGCCTCGTCCCTGCGAGCATCGGGCCGAGCGCCGACATCGAAGGAGGCGCCCGGTTCTACGCGTGTGGGCGGGGGACCATGCTCAACGTGTTCGAGACGCCCACCGCGGGATCAACGCGCTCTACGGTCGCCACCTGGTATGTCGACGACCTCGATGCGATCGTCGCCGCGTTGGCCGAAGCGGGTGCCGAACTCATCCGCTACGAGGGCTTCGGTCAGGACGATCGGGGGATCGGACCTCGTGCGGGTGGCGGCCGCATCGCGTGGGTGGAAGATCCCGATGGGAACACGCTCGCTATCGAGACTGACGACTGACCGCCCTTCCCTTCCCAAGCTCAGCCCTTCCCTTCCCACGGCTCAGCGCCGCGCGAGGAGCAGCGCCGCCTCGGTGCGCGTCGAGACGCCGAGCTTGCGGAGGATCGCCGAGACGTGAACACTCGCGGTCTTGGTGCTGATGAACAGCCGCTCGCCGATCTGCCGGTTGCTCAGTCCCTCGGCGACGAGTTCCAGCACCTGGCGCTCGCGCGCTGTCAGCTCGGAATCCTCCCGTGGCTGCGCATGCGCGCCGGTTCGTGCGGCGAGCTCGGCCGCGGACCGCTGCAACCGGTCGTGCCCGATCTCAGCGGCGATGCGCTCGGCGCCCGCGAGATGACCCGCCGCCGCGATCCGATCGCCTGCCGCCAGCAGCGCCCTGGTCAGTTCGAGTCGCGCCGCCGCACGGACGACGGCCGGCATATCGTCTGCTTCGCCGGCGACCAGGGCGTTCTCGAGCTCGGGGATGCCGCCATTCGTCAGGCCCTCCAGCACGACCGTCCACGCCGCATCCTGAAGGGCGGCCGGTTGCGCGTGCCATGCGCCGAGAACCGCATGGGCCGCGGCATCCGTGTCCGTTCCGGCGGCCCGGGCTTCGGCGATGACCCACGCTCCCTCGAGCAGCAGCCGGCGCTGATTCGCGAGCGCGATCCCGTCGTCGGCGACCATGCGGCTGATCACCTCGACGGCGCCCGTCCAATCGCCGCGCGCGATCGCGAGTGCGAAGTCGGCTTCGACGATGTAGTACCAGACCTGGCGTTCGAGAGGCGCGGCCCGCGTCAGTGCGGGGATCCACTCGCTGCGCACCTGCTCGCCGTCGTCCACGCGACCGCGCCACGCGAGCGCGCGGATGCGCGACGTGGACAAATACAGCCCCGATCGCTGGACCACGTGACGATCCGGCACGGTGTCCAGCAGGCGCTCGACCTCGTCGATCTCACCGAGAGCGAGCAGCGGCTCGATCATGTTCTGCGTGAGCGCACCGCCCGAGCTGCGCAGCACGCCGAGTTCGCGCACACGTTGCAGTCCTTCTTCGGCGACCCGAAGCGCCTCCCGATAGTGGCCGCGCAGCGTCAGCGAATCGGAGTAGTTCACGCGGAACTGCACTCCCGCCCGCCCCGCCTGCGCGAGCTGTTCGGCCTCGTCGAACGCGCGCTGGGCATGGTCGATCTCGCCGAGCAGCATGAGCGAGCACGCTCTCAGATTGAGGGCGATCGAACGCTCTCCGTCGTCGCCGGCCGACCGCGCGGCGTGCTCAGCGGCCGTCGCGGCGAGGATCGAGGCGACGGACCGTCCGGCGAGCATGTGGCGGCTGGCGATGCCGTTGAGCACAGTGGCGCGCAGATGACCGTCGACGATGGAGTGCGCGTCGAGCAGCGCGAGCGCCTTCTCGTACCCCTCCAGCGGCCCAGGCCTGCCGAGGTTGGACAGGAACTGCGCGTGATCACGGAGCAGCCGGACGTGCAGCACCGGGTCGACCCGCTGCTCGTCGAGCTCGTCGAGTCCGAGCCGGGCGACGGCGAGAGCGCGCTCGTCGTCGCCGGCGTTGCGCAGAACGGATCCGAGCGTGATGAGCAGAGCGATCCGGTCGATGCCGGCGGAAGCCTCGGCATCCGGAACCTGCTCCCACAGCTCCAGCACAAGCTCGCCGAAGCGGGCGGCACTCGCGAAGGCATAGCCGGCCTTCGCCTGCCACATCGCCGCGACCGCTGAGGATAGGGCACGTTCCCGATCCTGTGCGAGCCGCCAGTGATAGGCCAGCGAGGCGTGGTTGCGCGACCCGTGCTCTTCGAGCGCCTCCGCGTACGAGCGGTGAAGGCGCGCCCGCTCCCCCGGAAGCAGGTCATCGTGCACGGCCTCGCGCAGCAGCGCATGGCGGAACCGGTAGTGCTCGTCGTCGACCACGAGGATGCCGCTGATCGTCGCCTCACGGATGGCGGCGTCGAGCCGTTCGTCGTCGTATCCGGTCAGCCGCGTCAGCAGCGGATGCGAGAGGGCTCTCTCGGCGCCGGCCGCGATCCGAACGACCGCGCGGGCGTCGTCTCCGAGCCGGTCGAAGCGGGTGAGCAGCAGCCCGGTGAGGCTCTCCGGCAGCGGTGCATCCGAGCAGCACGCGAGCTCCTCGATGAAGAACGGCACGCCCTCGGCGCGCTCGTGCATGCGCTCCAGCGCCGTGTCGCTCAGCTCGCGACCGGACAGCTGCTCGGCGAGGGCACGGGTGCCCGCGGCATCCAGACGGCTGAGCACGATCCGCTCGACCAGCCGCGCACGGCGGACGTCCGCGATGAATCGGCTGGTCGCGTCGCCCCGGCGGACGTCCTCCGACCGGCAGGTGAGCAGGATGAGGACGCGGCCGTGATCGATCGTGCGCAGCAGGAAGGCGAGCAGCGCGAGCGTGGAGTCGTCGGCCCAGTGCAGGTCTTCGACGAGGATGATCTGCGGACGATTCCCGGCGGCCGCCTCGATGAGGGTCGCTATCGCGTCGCGCAGGGCCTCTGGGCTGGTGCGATCACGACGCACGGCCTCGGTCGCCAGTTCCGGAAGCAGCACGCGCAGCGCTTCGCCCCCGGCTCCGACCGCTGCCAGCGCCTCATCAGGGCCGAGCACCGCGACCAGCGAACGCAGGATTCCGATCAGCGGCCCGAACGGGGTGCGGGCGGCACCGAGGTCGAGGAACCATCCGGCATGGACGTCGGCCTTCTCCGACACCGATGTCTCGAACTCGCGCACGAGCCGGGACTTGCCGATGCCTGCCTCGCCTTCGATGAGCACGGCGGACGGCTCTCCGGCGTCGGCCCGTTCGAAGGCACGCACCAGGTCGGCGAGATCGGCGTCGCGGCCGACCATCGTCGACGTGGGCGCCGCGAGTGACATGCCTTCATCGTGCCACTGCCCAGGGACATCCGGCGCGGACGTCGGAAAGAGGGCCGGTGAAGACGTCACCGGGTCGGCACGAGGAGGACGCTCGCGTCGACGGGCGCGCGATCGTCCAGGATTCCGCTTACGACGCGATCGGATGCCGTGGCCGACGGCATCGCCGCCGGGCCCTCCGATGCTTCCGCGACCGTGCCCGGATGTCCGGCGGCCGTCGCCCGTGTTCCCCGGAACGCCGCCGTGACGCGTTCGAACCAGCTGCGACGCGGCACCGAGCGCGTCTCGAGGCGCTCCAGGATCGCGCGTCGCCGTTCCACCGCGCGGTTGAGCATCTCCTGCTCGTGGAGCATGGCGCTGATGGTGAGGGACGGGTGCTCGTACATGGTGACTCCTCGGTTGGGATGTCTCCACACTCCGCTCTAAGGCCCCCGCGCGGCATCGGGCGAATGCCCTATCTTCGCCGCCGCCCACCTCAGGTGCACTCGCGAGAAAACGTTTCCCATGCCACACTGGCTTCGTGACCTCTGCGACCTATCACCTCGCGGGCGACTCGACTGTCGCCCCCATGAAGCCGGCCGAATCACCCATGAGCGGTTGGGGGCACTTCCTCGAAGAGGCATCCGGCGTCCCGACCCGCAACCACGCGTTCGGCGGCGCGACCACCGAGTCGTTCCTCGAGACCGGCTCGTGGGAGACGCTGCTCGCCGATGTCCAGCCCGGCGATACGGTCATCATCCAGTTCGGGCACAACGACCAGAAGCAGCCGGAGCTGCTGGCCTCACGGGGCGGCTATCAGGATCGCCTGCGCCGCTTCGTCGCGGACGTCCGTGCCAGGGCCGCCACCCCCGTGCTGTGCACCTCGTGCGCGCGGCGCTGGTTCGACGGCGGGCGCGTCATCCCGACCCACGGCGACTACCCCAACGCGGTCCGCGACCTCGCGCATGAGCTCGACGTGCCGCTGATCGACCTCTCCGTCTTCACCACCTGGCTGTACGAGGACCTCGGCGACGAGGGGTCGGCTCGCCTGCTCTCGCACTACGCCCCCGGCGAGACACAGGCGTGGCCGGACGGCCTCACCGACGACACGCACTTCCGTGTCGAGGGCGCACGCAAGATCGCCGCGTTCGTCGCGGCATCCTTGCGGGCGATCGAGCGCCGCGACGGCGACCTGCCGGCCCGCGGCGGCGCACTCGTGCACTGACCAGGCCCGACGCGGCCAGGCATCCTGGGTCGCACTTTCCGCCGGAAAGACCGCGGCCAGGCATCCTGGGTCGCACTTTCCGTCGGAAAGACCGCGACGAAACAGCAGAATTCGCGACCCGAACGACCCGGCTCGCGGGCCTGACGGCCGAAAGTGCGACCCGGAACGCTCAGCCGGACGGATGCCGTGTCACGGCGTCATGCGGTCGCCCCTTGCGCCTCGGCCGACGCCGTTGACGACGAGCAGCGCGCCGGTGTCGCTGAACTCCTGCAGGATCTCCTGCTGACGCTCCGATCCCGCTCGGTGCGTCAGCAGACTGACCCCGACGGCGGCGACGGTCGCGCAGACGAAGGCCGGCAGCAACTCGTACATCTCCGGCCACGCGGCATCCCAGATGAACACGCCCGCTGCGCCGACGAACATCCCGGCGAGCGCGCCCCAGTTGGTCAGCTTGCGCCAGAAGAGGCTCAGCAGGATCAGCGGACCGAACGCCGCACCGAATCCGGCCCACGCGAAGGACACGAGGCCGAGGATCGTGTCATCCGGCACGAGCGCCAGGACCGCCGCGACGATCGCGACGGCCAGCACGGCCATGCGCCCGAGCAGCACCATCCGCTTGCCGTCCGGCGGCGTCTTGCGCATGACCTTGTAGAGGTCCTCCACGAGCGCTGAGGAGCATACGATCAGCTGGCTCGAGATGGTCGACATGATGGCCGCGAGGACGGCCGCCAGCACGAGGCCAGCGACGAACGGATGCAGCAGTGTCTGCGACATCACCAGCACCACCGTTTCGGGGTTCGCCAGGTCGATGCCCTGCGAGGCCATGTAGGCGATGCCGACGAAGCCCGAGAACACGGCCCCGATCAGCGAGATGATCATCCACGTCATCCCGATCCGGCGAGCGCTCTTGGCCTCGCGAGGACTGCGCAGAGCCATGAAGCGCACGATGATGTGCGGCTGACCGAAGTATCCGAGCCCCCACGCGAGCGACGAGATGATCGCGAGCAGCGTGCCGCCGGTCAGCGCCGTGCCGCCCAGGAGCGACATGTGGTCGGGGGCGAGCTCCTCGACGTACGCGCCGACCTCGCCGAAGCCGCCGACGGCGACGACCGCCGAGACCGGGACGACGATCAGTGCCACGACCATCATCAATCCCTGCACGACGTCGGTGAAGGATGCCCCGAGGAAGCCGCCGAACAGCGTGTAGAGCAGCGTGACGCCGGCGACGAGCGCCATCCCGAGCAGGTAGTCCGAGTTGAACGAGCTCTCGAAGAAGACGCCGCCGGCAACCATCCCGGAGGAGATGTACAGCGTGAAGAACACCAGGATCACGACGCCGGCGAGGATCCGCAGCAGCCGCGACGAATCGCGCAGGCGGTTCTCGAAGAAGCTCGGCACTGTGATCGAGTTGCGCGACACCTGCGTGTACGCCCGAAGCCTCGGCGCCACGAGCAGCCAGTTCAGATAGGCGCCGACGGTCAGGCCGACGGCGATCCACGCCTCGATGAGTCCGGAGAGGTAGATCGCCCCCGGCAGTCCCATGACGAGCCAACCGGACATGTCGGATGCCCCGGCGCTGAGCGCCGCCACCCACGGCGGCAGATCCCGCCCGCCCAGCATGTAGTCCTCGTGGTCGGTGGTGCGTCGGAACGCCACCCACCCGATCAGGAGCATGGTTGCGAAGTACAGCCCCAATGCGATGTAGATGAACACCTGGTCGGACATCATCGTCCCTTCCGTTGTGCGGCGAGTGCTTCCGATCCTGTCAGCACGGGATGCCGAGGGCCACCCGATATGCGGCCCGGGAGTTTCGCGTTCAGGCCACGGCGGCGCCGATCAGCACCTCGGCCGCGCGGCGGGCCTGGACGGCGGCCTGCGGATCTCCGGAGATCGCCGCGGTGCTCTGCGCGCCCTCGGCGAGGATCGACAGCTGCGCGGCGAGCGCGTCGGACCCGCCGGCGTCGGCCACGAGCGCCGCCATCGAACGCTGGAACGAGGCCTTGTGCTCGCGGACGATGCGCGCGACCTCGGGGTTCGTACCTCCCAGCTCGCCGAACGCGTTGATGAAGGCGCACCCGCGGAACCCGTCGGCGCAGAACCAGTCCTCGAGGTAGCCGTACACGGCGAGCAGTCGGTCGCGTGGATCCGCACCCGCGGACGCGACCGCTCCGGACAGCGCCGACTCCCACTCGCCGTGCTTGCGCTCCAGCACGGCGGACACGATCTCGTTCTTGGACGGATACAGCGCGTACAGACGCCGCAGCGACACGCCGGCCGCTGTGCGGAGCTCATCCATGCCGACGGCGGCGTAGCCCTTGCGGTAGTACAGCTCCTCCGCAGCGGAGAGGATGCGTTCGCGCGCTTCGTTCTCGTCCATGACGACATTCTACTTGACATGAGAACGATCGTTCTCTAATGTCGTCATCAGCAGCGAGAACGATCGTTCTCACCGAGACAGAGGAGACATCATGGGCTACATCACCGTCGGCCAGGAGAACAGCACGTCGATCGAGCTGTACTACGAGGACCAGGGCGCCGGACAGCCGGTCGTGCTCATCCACGGCTACCCGCTCAACGGGCACAGCTGGGAGCGCCAGACCCGCGAGCTGCTGGATGCCGGTTACCGCGTGATCACCTACGATCGCCGCGGCTTCGGGCAGTCGTCCAAGGTCGGCACCGGCTACGACTACGACACCTTCGCGACCGACCTGAACACGGTCCTCGAGACGCTCGACCTGCGCGACGTCGTCCTCGTCGGCTTCTCGATGGGAACCGGCGAGCTCGCCCGCTACGTCTCCCGCTACGGGCACGAGCGCGTCGCCAAGCTCGCCTTCCTCGCCTCGCTCGAGCCGTTCCTCGTCGCCCGCGACGATAACCCTGAGGGCGTGCCGCAGGAGGTCTTCGACGGCATCGCCGCCGCGGCCAAGGGCGACCGCTACGCCTGGTTCACGCAGTTCTACAACGACTTCTACAACCTCGAGGAGAACCTCGGCAGCCGCATCAGCCAGGAAGTCGTCACCGCCAACTGGAACCTCTCGGTCACCAGCGCCCCCGTCGCCGCGTACGCGGTGGTTCCGGCGTGGATCGAGGACTTCCGCGCCGACGTGGATGCCGTCCGCGACGCCGGCAAGCCCACGCTGATCCTGCACGGCACGAAGGACAACATTCTTCCGATCGACGCCACCGCTCGCCGCTTCCACCAGGCGGTCCCGGCGGCCGAGTACGTGGAGGTCGAGGGTGCACCGCACGGCCTGCTCTGGACGCACGCCGACGAGGTCAACGCCGCGCTGACCGCGTTCCTCGCGAAGTGAGGCGAGTCCCGGCATCCGATGCGGAATCCGGATGCCGGGACTACCGGCTCAGCAGTCGCGGACGCGCCGACGGTCGCGACTGCTCGGGCGAAAGCACAGCGAGCACCCGGACGAGCGTCGTCATCCAGAGCAGCCCGAGTCCCACCACGATCGCCTCGAGCACCGTGACCGAATAGAGCTCGAACGGGATGCACAGGATGACCGCGACGGCGACCAGCACCCCGACGACGACCGTCGTCAGCACCAGCGGGGCAGGCGGTCCGGGCATCACGATCGTCGTCACCACGGCGGCCGCGACGAACAGCACCAGCGTCGCGGTCGCCGCGATGTTGTGCGCGACGACGATGCGATGGATCGGGAAGAGCCCGACGCACGCCAGAGCGACGCCGGTCCCGGCCCAGAGCACCACGACCCACCCGATCCATCCGAGCCGGTCGTCGCCGAGGATGCGGTGCAGATCCCGTCCGATGTACGAGCCGACGGTCGCGACGAGCAGCCCCGCGACCACGAGCGTCCCGTTGAACGCCCAGGAGCCGGCGCCGATCCCGAGCTGCGAGAAGTTCAGCTCCCACCACGCCGGATCCGCCGCGGTCAGCATCGCGAAGAGCGTCCCGATGACCAGGTACGTGAACAGCAGGCCGGACAGGTCACCGGTGTCCAGGCCGATCCCCGCCCCGAAGGCCAGCCGCCCGCTGACGGCGGACGCGACTCCGGTGAGGATGCCTCCGCCGATCGCCGGCAGCTCCAACCCCTGAAGCCCGACGCCGAGGATCTCCCCCGCGAGCAGCACGCCGAGTGCGGTGACCCCCGCGAACGCGATCATCAGCGCGACGGCCGAGACATCGGACACGATCGCCTGCCAGCGCGGCATCGGCATCGTCTCGCCCCGTCGGTGCAGGAACGTGCTGACGACGAAGGCCGCCGCCGCGACGAGCCCCGCGATGATCGCCGCGGGGATGCCGACAGAACCGTCGCCCGCGATCGGGCGGGGATTGCCCCACAGCACGATCGTGCCGACGACCGCGCCGACGAGGAAACTGATGGCGGTGGCCCAGATCGCGCGGGTCTCCTGCAGCATCGGCTCTCCCTCGTCCATGCCTCCATCGAACCATGGCCCGCCGACGCCACTTCCTCCTCGTGCGGCGAGCGACGACGGCGGAGCCGACCGCTCCCATCGGTACAGATGCACGACCCGGTTACAGATGCGCGACCGATTCACCGATTGAATCGTGCAGGTGTTCCCGAGTCGTGCATCTGTACCCGGTGGAGGGCTGGGAAGGTCAGCCGCGCATGGCGACGCCGCGGCGCCAGTACCCCATGAAGGCGACCTGCGAGCGGTCGATCCCGAGGTCCTTCACGAGGTGACGACGCAGCGTGGTGACGACGCCGCTCTCACCGGCGATCCAGAAGTAGCGCTCCGCGGATGCGCCGGCGTTCTCGACGTCCTCCCCCAGGCCCGAGTACGCCGGCGTCTCCCACACGAGGTCCTCGCCGTCGATGTCGGTGACGACGATCTCGTCGGTGTCGTCGTCGCCGAGATAGTCGAGCACCGTCGGGATCAGGCGCAGGCCGTGCTGCGCCTCCCCACGGGGCAGCCAGTGCACCTCGACGCCCTCCGGAGCACCGATCGCGAGGATGTCCTCGGCCGCGGGCACCTCGATGAACGCGTGCCCGCGCAGGTTCCGCGGAGCGTCCTCCAGAATGCGTGCGATCGCCGGCGCCGCCGTCTCATCCCCCGCCAACAGCACCGAGGACGCGCCCCCCGGTGCGTACTCGATGCCGCCGCGGTCCTCTCGTCCTCGGCGCGGACCGATGAGGAACAGTTCCTTGCCCGGTTCGGCCGAAGACGCCCACAGCGATGCCGGCCCGGTGAGCCCCGGCGCCAGATGCAGCACGAAGTCGATCACGACCTCGGTGTCTCCGGCATCCGACACCCGCAGCTCCCGGATCGAGTAGGTGCGCATCGACCCTCGTTCCTCCTCCGGGACGGCCAGGTACGACCCCCACCAGTCGTCGGTGTCGCGATCCAGCGGCGGCAGGATGCCGGAGGCCGGCGGGAAGATCAGCTTGATGCGCGCGTCATAGACCTCCCCCGGCGTTCCGAACTCGGCGATCTCGTCGCCGCCGAACGTGATGCGGACGAAGTTCGGCGACACCCGTTCGACCGCACGCACCTCCGCGCGTCCGAGGACGTACGACGACTTGGGCTTGGTGGTGGTCTCAGCGGACATGATGCCTCCCGATCGGTGTGACCATCGGTTTCCCGGAGACCGGGTCGATGGTGATGTGGTTCGCCATGCCGAACACGGATTCGACGAGGTCGCTGGTGACGACGTCCGCCGGCGCGCCGGTGGCGTGCACGCGCCCGCTCTTCATCGCGACGAGCTCGTCGGAGTAGCGGGCGGCGAGATTGAGGTCGTGCAGCACCATGACGATCGTGGTGCCGCGCGAGACGCTGAGGTCGGTGAGCAGGTCGAGCACCTCGACCTGGTGCGCGACATCGAGGAAGGTCGTCGGCTCGTCCAGCAGCAGGATGTCGGTCTCCTGCGCGAGCGCCATCGCGATCCAGACCCGCTGACGCTGACCGCCGGAGAGCTCGTCCACGCTGCGGTCGGCGAGGTCGGCCGTTCCGGTGGCGGCGAGCGCGTCGGCGACGGCCTCGTAGTCACGGGCGCTCCAGCGCGCGAGCACCTTCTGGTGCGGATGCCGGCCGCGGCCGACGAGGTCGGCGACCGCGATGCCCTCAGGCGCGACGGGCGACTGCGGAAGCAGACCGAGGACGCGGGCGACCTCCTTGGTCGGGCGGGCGTGCACGGACCTGCCGTCCAGCACGACCTGTCCGGCCTTCGGCGACAGCAGCCGCGCCAGCGAACGCAGCAGCGTCGATTTGCCGCATCCGTTCGCGCCGACGATCGTCGTGATCTTCCCCGGCGCGACCGCCAGATCCAGCCCGTCGATGATCGTGCGGTCGCCGTAGGCGAGGGTGACGCCCTCGGCGCTCAGCTGGTGGGTCGCGGTCACAGCGATGCCCCCTGTCGGTTCGTGCGGATGAGCAGATAGATGAGGTACGGCGCTCCGAGGATGCCGGTGATCACGCCGACCGGGTAGCGGCCGGGCAGCGCGAACTGGCCGATCAGGTCTCCGCCGAGCACGAGCAGGGCGCCGATCAGCGCAGAGGGCAGCATCAGGTTCGCCCCCGGGCCGGTGATGCGCGCGGCGATGGGGCCGGCCATGAAGGCGACGAACGCGATCGGTCCGGTGGCGGCCGTGGCGAACGCGAGCAGCGCGACGGCGCAGACGATGACGAGCATCCGCGTGCCCGTCACGCGCACGCCGAGCCCGGCGGCCGAGTCGTCGCCGAGCCGCAGCATCCCGAGCGAGCGTGCCTGTGCGAACATCAGCGGCAGGATGACGAGACTCGCGATCGCGAGCGGGGTCACGCGCTCCCACGAGGCGTTGTTCAGACTGCCGGCGAGCCACTGCATCGCGGTCTGGATGTCCCACTGCGCGGCGCGGGAGAGCAGGTACGAGATGATGCTCTGCAGCATGGCGGCGACGCCGATGCCGATGAGGATCAGGCGCGTGCCGGCGAAGCCGCCCTTGTTCGAGAGCAGGTAGATCGCGATCGCGGTGACGAGCGCTCCGGCGAGCGCGAACACCGAGACGACGGGGCCGTCGAGCGAGAGCACGATGATGCCGATGACGGCGGCGACGCTGGCCCCGTCGGTGATGCCGATGATGTCGGGGGATGCCAGCGGATTGCGCAGCAGCGTCTGGAACGAGACACCGGCGATGCCGAACGCGACACCCGCCAGGATCGCGAGCGCCGTGCGAGGCAGGCGCAGTTCTCCGACCGTGAAGGATGCTCCGGGCACCGTCTCGCCGAGCATGACGCGGATGATCTCGCTCGGCGTGTAGAAGGTGTCGCCGACCATGAGCGCGATCGCAGCCAGCGCGAACAGCAGCACGGCCAGGACGCTGGTCGCCGTCGCGTGGCGGCGATGGCGGGCGCGGCGGCCGGCGATGACGGCGGCGACGTCCGCCCGCGGGGTCTCCACGATGGTGTCCATGGTGCTCACAGTTCGCGCACCTTCTGTCGGCGGACGATCCAGATGAAGAACGGGGCGCCGACGAGCGCGGTGATGATGCCGACCTGGATCTCCTCCGACGAGGGTGCGATCACCCGGCCGATGATGTCGCTGGCGAGCAGCAGCACGGCTCCGGCGACCGCGGAGAAGGGCAGCAGCCAGCGGTGGTCGGTGCCCAGCAGCATGCGGCAGAAGTGCGGGATGACGAGGCCGACGAAGCCGATCGGTCCGGCGATGGCCGTCGCGGCTCCGGCGAGGATGACGGCGCCGACGGCCGAGATCAACCGCGTCCGGAAGACGTGCTCGCCGAGCCCCGCGGCCATGTCGTCGCCGAGCGCGAGCGAGTTCATGCCGCGTGCGGAGGCGAAACAGATGAGCGCGCCGATCGCGAGAGCAGGCGCCGTCACGGCGATGCGCGGCCATTCGGCGCCGCCGACGCCGCCGACCTGCCAGGACTGGAATGACTGGAGCAGGTCGACGCGGGGCAGCATGATCGCGCTGATCAGCGACGCGAAGGCCGCAGACGTCGCGGCTCCGGCGAGGGCGAGTTTGAGCGGGGTGGCGCCGCCGCGTCCGAGAGAACCGACCGTGTACACGAAAGTCGCGGCGATCGCGGCACCGACGATCGCGACGATCAGGTAGCCGTTCGCGTCCGAGAGCCCGAGGAACGCGATCCCGATCACGACCGCCAGCGAGGCCCCAGTGGTGACGCCGAGGATGCCGGGGTCCGCGATCGGGTTGCGGGTGATCGCCTGCATCGTGGCGCCGGACAGCGCGAGCGCGGCGCCGACGAGGATCGCGAGCACCGTGCGCGGCATGCGCTTGATGATCGCGGCCTGAGCGACCGTGTCGTCCTGGCCGGAGAGGGCCGCTGCGAGGTCGTCGATCGTCACGGTCCGGATGCCGAAGGAGAGCGACAGGACGCTCAGGACGACGATGACGCCGAGGCCAGCCAGCAGCCAGAGCACGCGCACCACCACCGGGCGCCGAAGATCGACGGCGCCCGGTGACGAGGTGACGGCTGCTGAGCTCACTCGGAGACGAGCGGGGCCTCGAGGACGGCGAAGTACTCGTCGATGCCCCACGGGATGGACAGCGGCGACGGGTTGGCCGATGCGGCGAGCGGAGTGGCGTCACCGAGGACCGCGATGTGACCGGCGGCGATCGCCGGGATCTTGGACAGCAGCGGGTCGGCCTGCAGCACGGGGATGATCGACTCGTCGCCGTAGCTGACGAAGACATCGACGTCGGCGAAGGAATCGGCCTCCTCCGAGCTCACGTCCAGCGAGAACTCGGTGCTGTCCGCGTTCTCCTCGACGATCGCCGGGAGCGGCAGTCCGAGCGAGTGCAGGAAGCCGGGACGCGTGTCGGCGGCGGTGTAATAGCTGATCTGGCTGAGATCGCTCGGGTCGATGTACGCGAACAGCAGCGTCGCATCCTTCAGTGCGGGGTGCGCCTCGAGCGCGGCATCCGTCTGCGCGTGCAGATCCTCGATGAGCGCCTCGCCCTCGCCTTGCAGTCCGAGCGCGGTGGAGTTGAGGGTGATCATGTCCTCGACCGACGTTCCCCACGCGATGCCGGGCTGCGCGATCACCGGAGCGATCTTGGAGAGCGTGTCGTACTGCTCCTGCGTCAGGCCCGAGTACGAGGCGAGGATGACGTCGGGCTTCGTGTCGGCCACGGCCTCGTAGTCGATCCCGTCCGTCTCGTCGAAGAGCACCGGTGTCTCGGCATCCAGCTCCTCGAGCTTGTCCTCGACCCACGGCAGGACGCCGTCGCCGTCGTCGTCGCCCCAGGTGGCCTTGCTCATGCCGACCGGGATGATGCCCAGGGCGAGCGGAACCTCGTGGTTGGCCCACGCGACGGTCGCGACGCGCTCCGGCTTCTCGGTGATGGTCGTCTCGCCGTAGACGTGCTCGATCGTGACGGGGAACGTGCCGTCGGATGCCGCGGCGGCATCCGCGTCGGTGCTGCTGGGCGCGGAGGACGAGCAGGCGGCGAGGCCGACGGCCAGCACTGCTGCGGCGCCGAGGCCGAGGAGTCGAGAAGTGCGCACGGGTATCCCTTTCGGGTCGGGTCGGGGTGGCGGCTTCGGAAGCGGATGCTTTGGTAAGCCTGCCCTAATCTAACAGACGGTTAGGGTCGCCTCAGTTCGAGATGTCACAGACCGGGCGGACTAGCGTGGAGCCATGCGGATGACGGCGGCGGTGCGCAGCGCGAAGCGCGGACCCCTGCTGCAGGTCGTGAAGTCGGCCGTGGCGACGATCGCCGCCTGGCTCATCGCCGGCTGGCTGATCCCCGGACCCCTGCCCGTGTTCGCCGCGATCGCCGCACTGCTGGTCGTGCAGCCGAGCGTCAATCAGTCCTTGGCGAAGGCGCTCGAACGCAGCATCGGAGTCATCGCCGGGGTGCTCATCGCGGTCGCGCTCACGCTCCTGCTGGGACCGCAGAGCTGGGTCGTACTGCTCGCGATCGTGGTCGCGATGCTGGTCGCCTGGGCATTCCGTGCGACGCCCGGCACGGGCAATCAGGTCGCGATCTCGGCGATGCTCGTGCTGGCGCTCGGCGCAGACAGCCCGGAGTACGCGCTGGACCGGATCGTCGAGACGCTCATCGGAGTGGCGATCGGCATCATCGTGAACGCACTGATCGTCCCCCCGGTGCTCGTTGCCCCGGCGCGACGCGATCTCGGACTGCTCGGCGGCGAGCTCGCCGCGAGCCTCGACCGACTCGCCGATGCTCTCGCGACACCGCGGACACCCGCGCAGTTGCAGGAGCTCATGGTGCAGGCTCGCCTGCTGCGTCCGATGCAGGTGTCCGCCGAGGCATCCATCACCGCGGGCGAGGAATCGCTCACGCTCAATCCGCGGCGGTCATCGCACCGCGACGAACTGCGTGAGATGCGTGAGCTGCTGACCCGTCTGTCGCCGATCGTGACGCAGGCGATCGGGATGACGCGGGCGTACTTCGACCACTACGACGATTCACTGGGCGACGAGCCGATCGTGCACGCGATCGCCGAACAGCTGCGCAGGGCGGGCCACGACGTGCGCCTGGCCGTGCAGATCGCGGACGTCGCGACGGAACCGGACGCCCTGACCTCGGCGATTCCCGCGCTGACGGCGCCGCTGGAGGTCGCGCCTCCGGCATCCGCGCACTGGATCCTCATCGGTTCGCTGCTCGAGGATCTCCGCCGCATCCGCGGAGAGCTTGTCGGGCAGGACTGACCAGCGCTCAGCGGCGCTTGTCGTCATACATCGCGGCGTCTGCCCGATGCAGCGCCGCCTCGACGGTCTCATCCGGTTCGACCAGGATCACGCCCCACGACCACGGGTGAGTGGCGTACGACCGCAAGCGGCGCATCACCGCGGCGGCCTCTTCGGCATCCGTCTCCGGCAGCACCATCGCGAACTCGTCGCCGCCGAGTCGGCCGACGATGTCTGTGCTCCGCGACAGCGACATCCACTGCGCGGTCAGCACCCTGAGCACGTCATCGCCCGCCGCATGGCCGGCTTGGTCATTCACTTCCTTGAACTTGTCGAGATCGAGCACCGCGATCGCCACCGGTCGCGCGTGCCGCGCGGCACGACGGAACTCCATCTGCGCCTTCGCCATGAACCCACGGCGGTTGAGCACACCCGTCAGTTCGTCGGTGTTCGACTCCAGGCGGATGCGGTGGCGGACGTAGAGTCCGGCTTCGAGGCACAGCCAGGTGAAGCAGGCCGCCCCGATGAGGTTCGCGGGTCCGATCGGGCCTGGTGGACCGCCGATCTCACCGGTGAACGGTCCGGACACGGCCGCCGCGCCGACGGCGAGGAGAATCGCGAGCTCGCCGATTCGGGCGACGCGGGCTCCATAGAACCAGGAGAAGTACATCGCCATGATCGGGAGCTCCTGCAATGCGGCGATCGCATTCTGCCGCTCATCGGAGAAGCCGAGATAGTAGACGGACACGATCGCGTGGAGCCCGACCAGTGCGAGACCGAGCCAACTCGGCAGTTCGACCCCGCCGATGCCGACCATCGCAGTGACACCCAGTCCGGCGACGAGGATGCCGATCGACAGCCCGACCTCGAACACGGTGAGGTCCGTCTCGAAGAGCTCGAGCGCGCCCAGCAGCGAGAACAGCAGCGCGAGCCCCGCCGTGACGACCGAATAGATCGACGTGCGTTCACGTGCGTGCTTCAGCCAGCCGGTCCGCAACCAGCGGAGCTCCTCGGCGTCCGAGGCCTTGATGCCCTGTACGACCATGACGGCGTCCTCTCACAGGACCCTCCCCAGAGCCCCTCCCCCCACTAGAGTACGGCTTTTCCGCGGGGCTACACTGAACCGTGACCAGACCGCTGTCCCCCCAGAACGATCCGACCGCGCAGATCGTCTTCCAGCCCATCGTGGATCTCGAATCCTGGTCTGTCGTCGGCTTCGAGGCCCTGGCCCGGTTCCGGGACGGAACGGCACCCCTCGTGCGGCTGGCCGACGCCGAAGCCGCCGGACGTCGGGAATGGCTGGAACTGCATCTCATCGAGCTCGCCGTCGCCGAAGCCGCGCCCCTGCCGGACGGATTGTTCATCACGCTGAACGCCTCGGGGACGACGATGCTGCACGCCCAGCTTCCGCCCCTGCTCGCCGCCTCCGACCGCCCGTGGGGGATGGAGCTGTTCGAGGGCGAGACACCGGCAGATCTGACCGTGATCCGCGAACTCATCACGCGGCTGGGCGGCCAGCTGCTCGTCGACGATGCCGGGGCAGCCCAGGCCGACGAAGCCCGCATCGCGACTCTCCGACCGGACGTCGTCAAGATCGACCGCGCGCTCTTCTGGGAGCTGCGCTCGGATCCGGGCGCTCGCGAACGGCTCCGCCCGCTCGTCGCCGCGGCGAGAGACGCGCGGGCCAGCCTGCTCGTGGAAGGCGTGTCCGAGCCCGATCACGTCGATCTCGCCCGTGAGATCGGGGCGGATCTCGCCCAGGGCTTCCACCTCGGCATGCCCGTGCCCGCGACCGAGATGGCTGAGGCGCTGCGCGCGCTACGCCGGAGCGTCGGGGTGGATGCTCCGGGTCTCTGACCTCCGGCTCGCGCCCCCCTTGCTCTGCCGCCGCACCTTCGGCAGCACCTTGATGACTCCGAGCACGACATAGATCACGGTGTTGATCGCGACGAACGTCGCGAAGACGCTGAACCAATCGGTGTACAGGATGGACTCGGGGAGCAGGAATCCGGTGCGCACGGCATCCGTCGTCTGAGCGATCATGCGATCGCCCCGTTCGCCGAGCCGTGTTCGACGTGCTTCCACGTCGCACTGCGACCGAACGCGATCTCGAACACGCCCCTCAGGAACGCGAGGTTGAGGAAGCAGTCGTAGACGAGCTCGGGAAACACCAGAGCCGCGACCATCCGGGCACGCCACCCGCCCCGCCACACCGTGATGACCCGTTCGACGGCGAACAGCGCTCCGATGCCGAGCCAGAACGGGAACCACACCCAGGTGTCCATCGACACGATCATCAGCACGATGAGGACGAAGTAGGAGAACAGCGCGAGCACACCGTATCCGATGCCGATCTGCTGCGCCCAATAGCGCAGCGTCTGCGGTGTGACGCCGTACGCCCCGAGGTTCTCGAGTGCGCCGCGTTGCCAGCGCAGGCGCTGAGCCCACAGCATCCGCCACGAGGGCATGAGCTCGGTGACGACGCTGCACTCTCGCGGCGAGATCGTCAAGCCGCCCAGCGACTTGATCGCGATCGTGAGCTCGTTGTCCTCCGTGAGAGCGAAGGTGTCGTAGACGTCGCCTGTTCGGCCGGGCAGCTCGGTGCCCCTCGCCTCGGCGACGGCCCGCAATGCCGACGCGCGGAACACCGAAGCGGTGCCGGTGAGCACGAACACGCGACCGTCCCGGCGCTGGATCTCGCGCTGGTATCGGAAGTACTCGTTGCGCTGGAACTGTCCGAGCAGCCCGTGACCCTCCTCGCCCTCGAAGAGCCCGCCGACCGACATGAGCGCACGGTCGGCCGTGAAGCGGCGGACCGCCTCGGTGAGGTAGCCGACGCCGATCTGACTGTCCGCGTCCATCACCATGACGGTGTCGTTGTCGCCGAGAAGCGGCAGCAGATCGGCGAGTGCCTGGTTGAGCGCGCCACCCTTCTTGTGCGTGTTCCCGACCGTCTCGAAGACGTCGGCGCCGTGCGCATGCGCGACGTCGACGGTGCCGTCGGTGCAGTTGTCGGCGACGACGATCACGCGCGTGGGCCGAGTCGTCTGGCGTTGCAGGGAACGCAGTGTCTCCGGAAGCGAGGCCTCCTCGTTGTGCGCCGGGATGAGGACGGTGACGGTCACCTCTCCGGCGAACACCCCGCGGGTGCGATCCATGACGGCGCGGGGTGCGAGCGTGAGTCTGGTCACCTCGGCTCCGGCGCGGCGGTACCGACTCGCCACGATGCGCTCGCTGACCACGACGAACAGGACGAGCAGCAGCGCGATACCGAGCGCTGTCGCGAGCACGGCGAGGTTCGGAAGCTCGGTGCTGTACATCACCTGCCACACGCCGGCGAGCGTCAGATGAGCCGGGTCCCACAGGGTCGGCGGATCGGTCGCCGCGATCCCCCACCACAGCAGCCCCGCCGCGAGCAGCACGATGACGATCACGGCCAGCCCGACCGTTCGCTGGAAGATCCTGTTCACAAGCGCCCCCTCCGGCCTCGATCACTGCCTCACACCCTGCCATACGCGCGGCGCCGACGCGCATCCTGCGACGGCGCCCCGAGCTTCGACGTACCCTGGGACCATGACCCGACTGGACCAGGCGCTGGCGGATCTCGCCGCTCTCGAGGACCCGAAGATGCGCGCAGCGAACGAGAAGCGCGGCGACGATCACGGGATCAACCTGTCGCAGATGCGCGCCCTCGCGAAGAAGATCAAGACCGACCACGACCTCGCTCTCGAGCTGTGGGCAACCGGCGAGACGGCGCCGCGCCTGCTGGCCATGCTCATCGGCCGCGTGAAGGACTTCTCGGTCGACCAGCTCGACGCGATGGTGCGCGAGACCGAGGTGCCGAAGGTCAACGACTGGTTCGTCAACTACCTCGCGAAGAAGTCACCGCACGCCGAAGAGCTGCGGCTGCGCTGGTTCGACGACTCCGATCCGACCGTCGCCGCGGCCGCCTGGTCGCTGACCGCCGTTCGGGTCGCGAAGGACCCCGAAGGGCTCGACCTCGAGTATCTGCTCGACATCATCGAGCGCGACATGAGGGATGCCCCGTCACGCCTGCAGTGGGCCATGAACGAGACCCTCGCACAGATCGGCATCTTCCATCCGGACCTGCGCGCACGCGCACGCGGCATCGGCGAGAAGCTGCAGGTCCTCGCCGACTATCCGACCGCGCCGGGATGCACCTCGCCGTTCGCGCCGATCTGGATCGACGAGATCGTGCGACGGCGCGAGGGCTGAGCGGGTCAGACCGGGGTGCCGTCCGGGCGGCGCTCCGGGTCGGTGCTCGTCGGGGCGCCGTTCCAGCCGAGGCCCTGATTGCCCTGCTGTGCGAGCAGTGCCTGCAGGTCGGCGTGGATGGCGTCGAGGCGCTCGCAGATCGCCTGTCCGTCGGTGGTCGCGGCCGGGGTGAAGGTGTCGTTGGTGGTCATGAGGCGACTCTCGCGCGGCATCCCGAAGGCGCACAGGCCGTTGAATCACGCGCGGCTCCGTGATAGCGCAGCGCCAGGGTAGGGGATGATCGAAGGACCATGACTTCCTCTGCGCGGCTCAACCCCGCCGTCCTCCCGGACGGCTCCGATGCGGATGCCGTGTACCTGGCGTTCGTCGAATGGGCGGAGTCCACGGGCATCACGCTCTACCCCGCGCAGGACGAAGCGGTCATCGAGATCGTGTCCGGAAACAACCTGATCCTGTCGACGCCGACCGGAACAGGGAAGTCCCTGGTCGCGATCGGCGCGCATTTCGCCGCGCTCGTCGACGGGCGCCGCAGCTATTACACCGCCCCCATCAAGGCCCTCGTGAGCGAGAAGTTCTTCGCACTCGTCGACATCTTCGGGCCCGACAACGTCGGCATGGTCACCGGCGATTCGGCCGTGAACGCCGACGCGCCGATCATCTGCTGCACCGCGGAGATCCTCGCCAATCTCTCGCTGCGCCAAGGGTCTTCCGCAGACGTCGGACAGGTCGTGATGGACGAGTTCCACTTCTACGGCGACCCCGACCGGGGCTGGGCGTGGCAGGTGCCGCTGCTCGAGCTGCCGCAGGCGCAGTTCATCCTGATGTCGGCGACGCTCGGCGATGTCACCTCGCTCGCCGAGGACCTCACGCGGCGCACCTCCCGCCAGACGGCGACGGTCACGGGTGTGGAGCGCCCTGTTCCGCTGCACTTCTACTACGAGACGACACCCATCCACGAGACCGTCGAGGAGCTGCTGTCGACGGGTCAGGCACCGATCTACGTCGTGCACTTCTCGCAGGCCGCCGCGATGGAGCGCGCCCAGGCGCTGTCGAGCACCAAGATCGCGACCCGCGAGCAGCGCGACGAGATCGCCGATCTGATCGGTGGGTTCCGTTTCACGACCTCGTTCGGCAAGACCCTGTCCCGGTTCCTGCGGGCCGGCATCGGCGTGCACCACGCAGGGATGCTGCCGAAGTACCGCCGCCTGGTCGAGCAGCTCGCCCAACGCGGACTCCTGCGGGTCATCTGCGGCACCGACACGCTCGGCGTCGGCATCAACGTGCCGATCCGGACGGTACTGCTCACGGCGCTGACGAAGTTCGACGGCACGCGGATGCGTCAGCTCAACGCCCGCGAGTTCCATCAGATCGCCGGTCGGGCCGGTCGCGCGGGCTACGACACCGCGGGGACGGTCGTCGCGCAGGCCCCGGAGCACGAGTCCGAGAACGTCGCCGCGGTGAAGAAGGCCGGCGACGACCCGAAGAAGAAGCGCAAGATCGTGCGCAAGAAGGCGCCGGATGGCTTCGTCTCCTGGGGTGAGCCGTCGTTCCTCAAGCTCGTCGCCGCCGAACCGGAGACGCTGACCTCGCACATGCAGATCACGAGCGCCATGATGCTCAACGTGATCGGCCGCGGCGGAGACGTGTTCGCGAATGTGCGCTCGCTCGTCTTCGACAATCACGAGCCCCGGGCGAAGCAGCGGGTCCTCGCGATCCGCGCTCTCGGGATCTACCGGACGCTGCGCGAATCCGGCATCGTCGAGGACGACGCCGACGGCATCCGTCTGACCGTCGACCTGCAGCCGAACTTCGCCCTCAACCAGCCGCTCTCACCCTTCGCCCTCGCGGCGTTCGAGCTGCTGGACCCCGAATCCGCGACGTTCGCGCTCGACATGATCTCGATCGTCGAGTCCACGCTGGACGATCCGCGGGCGATCCTCAGCCAGCAGGAGTTCCTCGCCCGCGGCGAGGCTGTGGCGAGCATGAAGGCCGAGGGCATCGAGTACGACGAGCGCATGGAGCTGCTCGAGCAGATCACGTACCCGAAGCCCCTCGAGGAGCTCCTGGACGCCGCATTCAAGACGTTCAGCGCCGCACAGCCGTGGATCCGCGATTTCGAGCTGCGCCCCAAGTCCGTCGTCCGCGACATGTACGAGCGAGCCATGTCGTTCGGGGAGTACGTCGCCCAGTACAAGATCGCCCGATCCGAGGGCGTCGTCCTGCGCTACCTCTCTGATGCGTATCGCGCGGCATCCCAGACCATCCCCGAGGACCTCAAGACCGAGGATCTGCGGGATCTCATCGAGTGGCTCGGGGAGCTCGTCCGCCAGGTCGACTCGAGCCTGCTCGACGAGTGGGAGGAACTGCGCGCCGGCACGGACAACGGCATCGTCGATCTGCATCGCCCGGACGACGAGCCCATCGTCCCGCCTGCGCCCAAGCGTCTCACCTCGAACGTGCGCGCCTTCCGCATCCTCGTGCGCAACGAGCTGTTCCGCAGGATCCAGCTCGCCGCCCGCGAAGACGTGGATGGTCTCGCCGAGCTGGATCCGGAGTTCGGCGCCGACGCCTGGGATGCCGCCCTGGACGCGTACTTCGCCGAGCACGACGAGATCCTCACCGGCGGCGACGCCCGCAGTTCGAAGCTGCTGCTCATCACCGAGGGTCGCGCCGAGTGGACCGTGCGCCAGATCCTCGACGACCCCGCCGGGGATCACGACTGGGGCATCGCGGCGACGATCGACCTCGCCGCCTCCGACGAGGCGGGCGAGGCCGTCGTCCGGGTGACCGCGGTCGACCGCCTCTAGACGTCGGGGCGACATCCGCTGGCGGACAGACCGGGCGCTGAAGTCAGCGTGCGGCGGCGACCGGGGTCTGCAGCAGCCGGATCAGCGTCGAGGTGCTGTCGGCGGCGTGGCCGGCATCCATCCCCTTGCGGAACACGGCTGCGACCGCGGCCGGGAGCGTGACGTCGACGCCCGCGTCCGTGTTCGTGTGCAGCACGTGCTCGACGCTGGCCATGCCCATCGCGAGCCGGTCGACGTCGCCGGAGTGCTGACCGGCCTCGATCCGGTCGGCGTAGAAGGAGAAGAACCCGGGCAGCGAGCCTGCCGTCTCGACGGCGTGCTGCACGATGTCGGCGGCGCTCATGCCGTTGGCCTCGGCGAGCGCGATCGCCTGCCAGTAGCCGGCCATGGCGGTCCAGAACATGACCATGCCGATCTGGTACATCAGGGCGGCGAGGCCGGGATCCTCACCGCGATAGTCGGTCCGACCGGTGATGACCTCAAGCGCGTTCCGATGCAGTTCGAACACCTCCCGTGGTCCGCTGTAGAACGTGGCCGAATCCGGCGTGCCGATCTCGTACGGCGGCACCGTCACGCCGCCGGTGAGCTGGACGGCACCGCGTTCCCGCGCCCACAGCGCTGCGGCGCGCGCCTTCTCCGGGGTGTCCGAGCTGAGATTCACCAGCGTCCGCCCCGAGAGGACCTGCTCGGCCGGCGCGAGAGTGGCGTACATCGCGTCGTAATCGGTGAGGCTGAGGATGACGAGCTCGTTCGCCGCGACGGCCTGCGCGACGTCGGGCGCACGCACCGCGCCTCGCTCGACCAGCGCGTCCGCACGCGACGGCGTGCGGTTCCAGACCGTGACGTCGTACCCGCGGTCGAGGAAGGCGCCGGCCATGGCCTGCCCCATGGGTCCCAGACCGATGACGGTGACGGATGGCGTGTTGTTCATGCGACGATCCCTTTCTAGAACGAGCGCTCTAATCAGCGCATGTCGACACGGTAGCATGCCTCTAGAACGAACGCTCTAACCAATCGTCGGATAGGCTGAGGCCATGCAGACCAGGGAGCGGATCGTCGTCGCCGCGTCTCGCCTCATCCAGCGGCAGGGCTACGTCGGCACCGGCATCAAGCAGATCGCGCAGGAGGCGTCGGCCACGCTCGGCTCGGTCTACCACTTCTTCCCCGGCGGCAAGGAGGCGGTCGGCGTCGCGGCTCTCGAACACGGCGCCGAGGAGTTCGCCATCCTGCTGCGCACGGCTCTCGCCGGAGAACAGGACCCCGCGGACGCCGTGACGGCCGCGGTTCGACACCTCGCCGACGCGCTCAGCGCCTCCGGCTGGACGGACGGATGCCCCGTGACCGCCGCGGCATTGGAGACGCTCGGCGGCGACTCCGACATCCGGCAGGCCTGCGTCGACGCGTTCGCGTCCTGGGAGCAGATCGTGCACGACAAGCTGGTCGACGGCGGCTTCCCCGCACGCACCGCCCGTGATCTCGCGAGCACGGTCATCTCGACGCTGGAGGGCGCGGAGGTCACGGCACAGGTGCGTCGCAGCAAGGAGCCGCTGCTGACCGCGGGGCGTCAGCTCGCTCTGCTGATCCGCGCCCACGACGCGGCCTGAAGTCGCGTCGGCCGGGACACCTGCACGACGGGGGAACACCTGCACGACCGGATGCCGGAATCCCCCGTGCATCCGTTCCCGGATCGTGCAGGTGTCCCGGTCAGATTCCCGCGCCGCCCGCGACCGGAATCCGACGCCCGGTCGGTGCCAGTGCGCCCGCCACCAGTCGCTCGACCAGTTCCTCGTAGCCGACACCCGCCGCCGCGAACATCCGAGGCACCTGCGAGGCCGCGGTCATCCCCGGCATCGTGTTCACCTCGTTGAGCACGGGACCGTCCGCCGTCAGGAAGAAGTCGATCCGCGCGACGCCGGAGCACCCCAGCGCGTCGAACATCGCGAGCGCGGCCTGCACCAGAGCTGCGTGCTCGACGGCATCCAGGACGGCCGGCACCGTGAACTGCGCCGAGCCGTCGTACTTGGTCTCGGTGTCGAACAGGCCGCTCGTGCGGATCTCGAGCGGCGGTGCGGCCCAGCGCGTCCCATCGGCCTCCCGCAGCACGGCGACGTCGATCTCGCGACCGTGCACGACCTCCTCGATCAGGATCCTGCGATCGAACTCGGCCGCGGTGTGCAGCGCGTGGCGCAGGTCACCGGCATCCTGCACGAGCGAGACCCCGAAGCTCGACCCGGCCGACACCGGCTTGACGACGACGGGTCGTTCGAACTCCTCGTCGCCGATGTCGGATGCCGAGACGAGCCGGCCCTGCGCCGTGCGGATGCCGATCGCCTGGGCGACGAGCTTGGTCGCCCACTTGTCCATGCCGATCGCACCGGCTCTCAACCCCGACCCGACCACCGGCACATGCGCGAGTGCGCACAGCGCGGTGAGCGCGCCGTCCTCGCCGAGTTCGCCGTGAACCACCGGGAACACCGCATCCGCGCGTCCCATGAGGGCGGCCGCTGCCGCCACCGAGTCGGCGATGCCGAGACCGAGCGGACCCGACTCTGAACGCCAGATGCCGTCTCGACCGATCGTGAGCGCATCCACGGCCCAGCCGCGGTTCCGCAGCGCCTGCACGACGCCGTCCGCCGACGCGACGGACACGTCGTGCTCCGCATTCTCTCCTCCGCCGATGACGACGACGTGCTGGTTCATGTGGTGCTCCTTCTGATGCGCGTCCCGATGCCGGTGACGATGGTGTGCGGGATGGTGCCTGCCCAGTGCGCCCACTCCTGGATCGTGGGCGCGGGGCCGGCGGGGCCGAACACGGTCGCGACGGTGCCCCGCGCGATCGCGGCGTCCCCGGTGTCGACGACGATCTGGTCCATCGACACGCGTCCGACGATCGGATGCCGCCGCTCCCCGATCGCGACGCTCGCGCCGGGGGACAGCTCCCGCGGGATGCCGTCGGCATACCCGACGCCGATGACGCTGAGGTGCGTGGCGTGCGGTGCGACGAACTGCGCGCCGTAGCCGACCGCGGTGCCCGCGGCGACGTGCGTGGAGTGGACGACCGGCGCCGTGAACGTCCCCGCCCCGGTGAGGGCGACGGTGTCGGAGGGGTCGATGCCGACCAGCCCAGCGCCGACGCGGACGAGATCGAAGTGCGTCGCCGCGTCGGTGAGCGCCCCGGCGGTCGCCGCCAGGTGAACCATGAGCGGTCCGAATCCGGCGCGCAGGACGGCATCGCGCGCCTGACGCATGCGCAGCACGGCCGGCGCGTTCGCGGCCGGGTCCGCGCGGTCGGCCAGCGGCAGATGGCCCATGACGCCGACGACATCGATGCGACCTCTCGAGCGGCCGTCTCTGGCGATCCGGAGCAGCTCGTTCCACTCCTCCAGCGGACTGCCGCCGCGCGACATCCCGGTGTCCATCTGCAGATGCACGCGAACCAGCCGCTCGGCGTCGTCGATGAGCTGCCGCAGCTCGTCGACCGACCCGATCGCCACGTCGACGCGCAGATGGGCGGCGAGGGCCGCGTCGACTCCACCGGGGTTGAGCCACGCGAGGATCGGTTGCGTCAGGCCGGACTCCCGCAGCGGCACCGCCTCATCGACGTCGGTGATGCCGAGCCAGGTCGCCCCGGCGGCGACGGCTGCCTGCGCGATCGCGACGGGCCCGTGGCCGTAACCGTCGGCCTTGACCACGGCCATGATGTCGCTCGTCGTCGCCGCACGGATCCGACCGATGTTCGCCGCGACGGCCGAAGGGTCGACGTGCAGCGTCGGCCGCGGCATCCGACCGGACGACCGGGGCACGGAGTCGCCTCCGCCTGGCGCACCAGCACGATCAGGGAACGTGCCTCCGTTCCCCGGTCGTGCATCCGTGCCCTGCTCGGCGAGAGTCACGACTGCATCCGCGGGTCGTCTGTCGGGTCGGCGTACATCTGCGGACAGCCGTCGGCGGCGGCATCCGGACGCAGCTCGTAGTGCCAGCGCTCGTTCTCGTAGATCTGGCAGAGACCGAAGCGGTCGCCGTGCTGCGACAACCAGTCCAGCGCCCGGTCCGGCCCGAAGTCGACGGCATCGCCGGTGACGTGGGCGGATGTCGCGGGCGAGGCGACCCAGCGGGCGGCCTCGGCCGCCGACCCGTACTCGACGGTCGCGTCGTCGAGCAGCCGCTGCTGGTACTCCGCGGATCGCCAGCCGCTGTTCACGCGCAGCTCGACGCCGTCGCGCTCGGCCCGCTTCGCCGCGGCACGGATCGCCTCGAGCAGTTCAGGGCGCAGGTTGACGACGGCGGGCGACGAGTCGTCGAACACGGTCGGACGCTCGTCCTCCGGAATGAAGCCGTCGGCGGCCGTCGGCTGATAGACCGCCTCGGCCAGCGGCGGCGCCGGCGGCACCGCGACCGAACCGTTCGCCGCGGGGATCGTCTGCAGCACGGCGAGCGCGAGGGCGCAGGTCACGGCGGCGGTTCCGAACAGGACGAGGGCGCGCCGACGGCGAGCACGACGGGATGCAGCAGGGTGACTCATGATCACCAGTGAACGCGCGGCCGTGTTGCGAGGGCGTATGCGATTTCTCATATGTTCCCGATATGCGCGCCTGCGTAGGATGCAGAAATGCGCGTGCTGATCGTCGAGGACGAGCCCTACCTCGCTGAGGCCATCCGCGACGGTCTCCGCCTCGACGCCATCGCCGCGGACATCGCCGGCGACGGCGACACCGCGCTGGAGCTGTTGAGCATCAACGCCTATGACATCGCCGTGCTCGACCGCGACATCCCCGGCCCATCGGGCGACGACGTGGCGCGCTGGATCGTCGGCTCAGGCAGCGGCATCCCGATCCTCATGCTCACCGCAGCTGATCGACTCGACGACAAGGCCTCAGGGTTCGAGCTCGGCGCCGACGACTACCTGACCAAGCCGTTCGAACTGCGCGAACTGATCCTGCGGCTGCGAGCGCTGGACCGACGCCGCGCGCACGTGCGGCCTCCGGTGCTCGAGATCGCCGGCCTGCGGCTCGACCCCTTCCGTCGCGAGGTGTTCCGCGACGAACGCTACGTGTCTCTGACGCGCAAGCAGTTCGCGGTGCTCGAGGTGCTCGTGGGTGCCGGGGGCGGGGTCGTGAGCGCCGAGGAGCTGCTCGAACGCGCCTGGGACGAGAACGCCGATCCGTTCACGAACGCCGTGCGCATCACCGTGTCGTCGTTGCGCAAGCGACTGGGGGATCCGCCGCTGATCATCACGGTCCCCGGCGTCGGGTACCGCATCGGAACGGATGCGGATGCCTAGGCGCCGCGGGATGAGCGCCCGGGTCAAGCTCACCCTCAGCTATGCGGCGGTGGTCGTCGCGTCCGGCGTGCTCCTGCTCGCCGCCGTCGCCGTATTCCTGTTGCGGTATGTACCGACCGGAGGCATCATCGCGGATGTCTTCGTCCCGAACCGGGACGACCTCATCCGGGCGTTCGTGCCCTCCGCCGCGTTCGTGATGATCGTGCTGCTCGTCGTCGGGATCGCCGGCGGATGGTGGCTCGCCGGTCGGATGCTGGCGCCGCTGGATCGGATCGGCGCCGTCGCAGCCGCCGTCGCCCAGGGGTCGCTGTCGCACCGGGTCGCCCTGGAGGGGCCGGGCGACGAGTTCCGCGATCTCGCCGACGTGTTCGATTCGATGCTCGACAGGCTCGAGGCGGATGCCGCCGAGCAGCAGCGCTTCGCCGCGAACGCCTCGCACGAGCTGCGCACTCCCCTGGCGATCTCGCAGACGATGCTCGAGGTCGCACGCACCGACCCGGAGCGCGACGTGGACGCCCTGATCGACCGACTGCAGCAGGTCAACAGCCGCGCGATCGAGGTGACCGAAGCGCTGCTCGTCCTGAGCCGTGCCGAGCGCCGCGCCTTCGCCAGGGAGACCGTCGAGCTCTCGCTGCTGTCAGAGGAGGCGGTCGAGACCCTTGCCCCGCTCGCCGACCGTCACGGCGTCACGATCGACGTCGGCGGCGACGCCGGCACCGTCGCCGGCTCGCCCGCGCTGCTGCAGCAGCTGGTCATGAACCTCGTCCACAATGCGATCGTCCACAACGTCGCGGCCGGCGGGATGGTAGCGGCTCGGACGCACGCGCGACCGGGTGCCATGGCGCTCGTCGTCGAGAACACCGGGCCGCCGCTGAACCCGGATACCATCGCGACGCTGACCGAGCCGTTCCAGCGCGGAGCGGACCGCGCCAGGACGGACGATCACGTCGGCGTCGGACTTGGCCTCGCGATCGCCAGCCGCATCGCCGAGGCGCACGACGGCGCGCTCGTGCTGTCGCCCCGAACGGGCGGCGGGCTCGTCGTGACGGTGTGGCTGCCGCGCGCGGTGTAGCGGCGGCTGCGGCGCGACGGGGACGGACGGCCGGCGACGGATGTCGGGAGAATTCCCGGATGTCGGGCGAAACGCGGGGATCGCTCTGACATCCGGGATCGCTCCCGACATCCGTTCCTGGCAGGTCAGGCCGCGGCGCCGCGCTTGGCCGCGATCTCGCGGCCGTACGTGCGAGCGGACTCCTCGGCGGCCGTCTTCAGCTCCTGAGCGGCGTCGGCGAAGGCATCCATCGCGGGGTTCACGCCGACCAGGGTGAACGGGCGCTGCACGACGCGCAGGTCGAGGCCCCAGACGTCCTCGAGGGCGCGACGGAGCCATGCGGTGGAGTGGTCCCAGCCCTCCTTGGGGGTACCGGGCGCGTAGTTGCCGCCGAGAACAGTGACGAGAGTGGCGGGCTTGCCGTTCAGCGCGGTGCCGGTCGGATCGATGCGCGGGTCGGTGTAGGCCAGGTCGAACCAGGTCTTGAAGTGCTGCGAGACACCGTAGTTGTACAGCGGGACGGCGAACAGCAGCGCGTCGGCACCGATGAGCTCGTCGGCGAATGTCGTCGCCAGCTCGCGTGCGGCGTTCTGCGCGGGGGTGCGCTGCTCGGCCTCGACGAATCCGCCGGTGACGGCGTCGGCCCATGCGGTCGCGGGCACCGGGTCGAGTGCGACGTCGCGACGGGTGACCGTCGAGTCCGGGTGCGCTGCGGTCCACTCGGCCTCCACGAGGTCGGCGAGCTGACGGCTTGCGGAGGTCGCGGGCAGGATGCTGGCATCCAGACGGAACAGCGACATAGGGCAGTCCTTTCTCTTTTCGTAGTCACTACGTTTTTCTTAGCGACTGCGAACACACTAGCACCGTTAGACTGGAGGCATGGCCGAGACCGAGGTGAGCGTCCAGATCTGTGACGCGGCAGTCACCCTGGCCTTCAGCGTGCTCGGAAAGCGCTGGAACGGCATGATCGTGGCCACCCTCGGCGGGGGTCCGTCGTCGTTCGCGGCGCTGCGACGCGCGGTCGACGGCATCAGCGACACCGTGCTCTCCGACCGTCTGAGTGAGCTGGCGCAGGCGGGTCTCGTCGCCCGTACGGTCGACGCCGGCCCGCCGGTCTCGGTGTCGTACGAGCTCACCGAGAGTGGGCTCGGCCTCCTGCCGATCCTCGATCAGCTCGGCCGCTGGGCCTCGGCGAACCTGGGCGCGTCGGCGCACTGACCGCGGGCAGCTCGTGAGCGACAGCCGGAACACCTGCACGACGCGGGAACACCTGCACGACCGGATGCCGGATTTCATCGTGCATTCGTTCCCCGATCGTGCATCTGCACCCGCCAGGACAGCCCCGCGCGCTCACCAGGGGTTCGGCTTGTAGTCCTTCAGGAAGACGCCGTACAGGTCGTTGCCCGCTTCGCCCTGCACGATCGGGTCGTACACGCGCGCGGCTCCGTCGACGAGGTCGAGTGGAGCGTGGAAGCCCTCCTCCGCGAGGCGCACCTTCGTGTAGTGCGGGCGCTCGTCCGTGATCCAGCCGGTGTCGACCGCCGTCATGAGGATGCGGTCGGACTCGAACAACTCGCCGGCGCTCGTTCGCGTCAGCATGTTCAATGCCGCTTTCGCCATGTTCGTGTGCGGATGCCCCGGCCCCTTGTAGCGGCGCGAGAACTGCCCCTCCATGGCCGACACGTTGACGATGTACTTCTTGTCGAAATCGGATGCCGCCATCGACGCCCTGAGCCTGCTGATGAGCAGGAACGGGGCAGTCGTGTTCGCGAGCTGCACCTCGAGCATCTCCAGTGGGTCGACCTGATCGACCGATTGCACCCAGCTGTTCGTGCGGTTGACATCGGGCACGAGACCGCCTGCATCGATCGCGCTGCCGTCGGCATGCTTCTCGAGCGACGACGAACCCGGTGCCATCGCGAGCTTCGCGAGGTCCTCGGCGGTGAGCGCCTGACCACCCTGTTCCGCGACGGTACCGGCGAGCGCCGCGACAGACAGCAGAGGATGCGCGTCGACCGACGCCTGCAGCGCCTGCGGATGCGGGTCGGCCGTGTGACCGAACGTCTCCATCTCGGGCAGCGGTCCGTCGGGGAGCGGCTGCAGCTCGGCATCCGTCAGCAGCGAGTATGCGCCGGGCGAGCGACGCACGGTCTGCGCCGCGTTGTTGATGAGGATGTCCAACGGGCCCTGGGCGGCGACCGAGTCGGCGAGTCCGATCACCTGCGCCGGGTCGCGCAGATCGATGCCGACGATGCGCAGACGGTGCAGCCACTCGGCGGAGTCGGGCAGTGAGGTGAAGCGGCGGACCGCATCGCGCGGGAAACGCGTCGTGATCGTCAGATGCGCGCCGTCGCGCAGCAGCCGGAGCGCGATGTACATGCCGATCTTGGCACGCCCTCCGGTGAGCAGAGCGCGGCGGCCGGAGAGGTCGGTCCTGGCGTCGCGCCTGGCGTGACTGAACCGGGCGCACTCGGGGCAGAGCTGGTGATAGAAGGCGTCGACGACGGTGTACGGCTGCTTGCAGATGTAGCAGTTGCGCGGCTTGAGCAGTGTTCCTGCGGTCGGCGCCTCGGTGGATGCCGCGAGCGGAATACCCCGCGTCTCGTCGTCGATCCGATCGGGAGCACCGGTGGCGGTGTTGGCGACGACGGCCTTGTCCGCTTCGGCGATCGCGTCGCGGATCTCCTTGCGGCGGACGCGCTTGGCGGCCTTGAACATGGCGGCCGTGGCACGACGGACCGCGATGTAATCGGGGTGCTCCTGGTCGATCTCGTGCAGCGAGGCCAGCACCCGCAGCGTCGTCTCGAGATCCTCGGGGTCGATGCCGGAGTCCAGCAGGGGGTCAGAGGCATCGGTCATTACGCCGATTTTACGCGAGCCGCCTGTATGTC
This sequence comes from Microbacterium sp. M28, assembly GCF_025836995.1. Lineage (NCBI taxonomy): Bacteria > Bacillati > Actinomycetota > Actinomycetes > Micrococcales > Microbacteriaceae > Microbacterium > Microbacterium triticisoli. The sequence continues at coordinate 3,070,300 of NZ_CP107546.1, forward strand.
CCCGGCCGGGCGTACGGTCGATGTCATGAGCACAACATCGCCCGGCATCATTCCCGCCTATCTGCTCGCCCGCCTTGCCGAATCCGGGCGCTTCCCGCATGCCGCCGATGCCGCCCGCCAGACGCTCCTCGCCGGCCGCCCGCCCTATCGCGCGCGCATCAATCTGTCGATCGACGCCGACGGCTCGCTCGTCGCCGAGCTCTCCGATGCCCCCAACCGCACGATCAGCGACGCGCAGAACGCGGAGACCCTTCCCGGCGTCATCGTGCGCACAGAAGACGAGGGCCCGGTGGAGGACGTCGCGGTCAACGAGGCGTTCGACGGGCTCGGGGCGACCTTCGAGCTGCTGCTCGGCGCCTTCGGCCGCAACTCGCTCGACGACGCCGGGGCACCGCTCGACGCCACGGTGCACTACGGCCTCGACTACGACAACGCCTTCTGGGACGGCGAGCGCATGGTCTTCGGCGACGGGGACGGCGAGGTGTTCCGCGGGTTCACCGGCGCGCTGTCCGTCATCGGACACGAGCTGGCCCACGGCGTCATCCAGCACACCGCCGGGCTCGCCTACCAGGGGCAGTCCGGCGCGCTGAACGAGTCCATCGCCGACGTCTTCGGCGCTCTGACCGAGCAGCATGCCGCCGGCGAGACTGCCGAGCAGGCCGACTGGCTGATCGGTCGGGGGATCTTCACCGACGAGGTCCAGGGGGTCGCGCTGCGCAACATGCTCGAGCCCGGCACCGCCTATGACGACGACGAGCTCGGCAAGGACCCGCAGCCTGCACACATGCGCGATTTCGTGAACACCACCGAGGACAACGGCGGCGTGCACATCAATTCCGGCATCCCGAACCGCGCGTTCGCGCTCACCGCGCGAGCGCTCGGCGGACACGCCTGGGAGCGCGCAGGGCAGGTCTGGTATCGCGCCCTGATCGGAGAGCTGTCGAGCGCGGCCGACTTCCGGACGTTCGCGGACGCCACTGCGGATGCCGCCACGGAGTTGTACGGTGAGGAATCGGAGGTGACGACCGCCGTCCGCACCGCATGGAGAACGGTCGGCGTGTACGAGGATGAGCGCTCAGCACCACGATGAAGCCGTGACGATCGTCGTCGTGCGCAGCGGCGGTTTCGCCGGCCTGCGACGCGAGTGGCGGGTGGATGCCGGGGACGACGACGCGGATCGATGGCTCCTCCTCGTCGAGGCGTGCCCCTGGGATGACGGCTCAAGGCCGGTGTCGGGGCCGGACACCCGAGCAGAGGATGCTCCCGAACAGGACGGATCCGAACCCGGCGGCGCCGCCTCGCCGACCGCCCCCGCCCGCCGTGGGGCCGCCAGGCCGGAACCGGCACCCGAACCGGGGCCGTCGCCGCGTCCAGCCGACCGCTACGTCTGGATCATCCGGGCCCGGACCCCTGAGCAGCGCCTCGAGCGCGAGCTCCCCGAGCCCGCGGTCACCGGCCCGTGGCGAGACCTCGTCGAGGCCGTCCGCTCGGCGAACCGGGCCTGAACCGCAGACACCCTTGCACAGGCCGTGTCGGAGGCCCACTGTTGAATCAGTGACAACGTCCCACTCATCGAGGAGTCACGATGGCGCAGAAGATCATCCCCAACCTCTGGTTCAACCGCGACGCCGACGAGGCCGGCGGTTTCTACAGCGAGGTGCTCCCCCGCACCGGCACGCGCGTCAGCGCCCGATATCCCGATGACGTCCCCGACTGGCAGGCGGAGTTCGCCGGTGAGACCCTGGTCGTCGATCTGGACGTCGACGGCTACCAGATCGCGCTGATCAACGCCGGCGACGAGTTCCGCCCGAACCCGTCCATCTCGTTCATGCTGAACTTCGATCCGCTCGCCTTCGACGACGACGTCGACGCCGCGCGGAGAGCCCTCGACGAGACGTGGAAGGGACTCTCGAACGGTGGGCGGGTGCTGATGGAGGTCGGCGAGTACCCGTTCAGCCGGCGCTACGGCTGGGTCGAAGACCGCTTCGGTGTCAGTTGGCAGCTCATCCTGACCGACCCCGAGGGCGAGCCGCGTCCGTTCGTGATCCCGCAGCTGATGTTCAGCGGTCCGGTTCAGGGCAAGGCGCAGGAAGCCGCCGAGTTCTACGTCTCGCTGTTCGACGACGCGCACCTCGGCTTCATCGCCGAGTACACCGAGCCGACCGGCCCCGCCGCGGCCGGCGACGTCATGTTCGGAGAGTTTCATCTCGCAGGGCAGCCGTTCTCGATGATGGACTCCGCCGTCGTGCAGGACTTCACGTTCGGCGCCGGCGTCTCGCTCGAGGTGCGCTGCGCCGACCAGGCCGAGATCGATCGGCTCTGGGACGCCCTCAGCGCTGTGCCCGAGGCCGAGCAGTGCGGTTGGCTCGCCGACCGTTACGGGGTCAGCTGGCAGATCGTCCCAGAGAACATGGGCGAACTCATGGAGCGCCCTGGCGCCTACGAGACGATGATGAACCAGAAGAAGATCGTCATCGCCGAGTACTGAGCAGGCGACGGGGCGCACAATGGACGCATGGGAATGTTCACGCAACGCCCCGAAGACAAGGGCGCCTGGGCCGCGCTCCCCGGCGAGCCCTCCGAATCGGATGCCGCCGACGAGCTTCCTCCGGGCCAGATCGACCCGCTGAGCATCGGTCTCGGCGCCTCGGTCGAGTCGATCGTGTTCCCCGTCGCGCCACCGGTCCCCGAGGCCGCCGACCACAGCGACGGCGCACCACCCGCACCCTGATCCGGCCCCCTCCGACGATGTGTACACTCGTACACATGCAGGACTACTTCCTCGGCGACACCCGCACGAACCACGAGCGCATGCTCGCCGGCGACCTCTACATCGCCGACGACCCCGAGATCGAGAAGCGTGCAGCGCGGGCGGCCCGGTTGGCGGATCTGTACCACCGCCAGGTGATCTCCGGCGACCCCGCCGCACGCGGCTGGCTCGAGGACCTCATCGGCGAACTGGCTCCGGATGCCGTCATCCGCCCTCCCCTGTTCGTCGACTACGGCGAGCACATCTCCATCGGGGCGCGCACGTTCATCAACTTCAACCTCACGGCGCTCGACGTCGCGAAGATCACGATCGGCGCCGATTGCCAGATCGGACCGAACGTCCAACTGCTCACGCCGACGCACCCGGTCGAACCTCAGCCGCGGCGCGACAAGCTCGAAGCGGCCCAGCCCATCACGATCGGCGACAACGTCTGGCTCGGCGGCGGGGTCATCGTATGTCCCGGCGTCACCATCGGAGACAACAGCGTGATCGGCGCCGGAGCGGTCGTCACAAAGGACATCCCGGCGAACGTGGTCGCCGTCGGCAATCCGGCGAAGGTCGTCCGGAGCATCTGATGGCCACGAACCCGCGCTACGACCCCGAGCGCCGTGACCGCATCATCGACGCGTGCCTCGACGTGATCGCCGAACGCGGCGTCGCGGGGACCACGCACCGCCGCGTGGCCGAGGCCGCCGGAGTCCCGCTGGGTTCGATGACCTACCACTTCGACGGCATGGACGACCTGCTTCGCGCTGCCTTCACCCGCCTCTCGCACACGATCGCCGACGGCTTCGAAGCCCGCCTCGGGCATGACATGACGCGGGATCAGGCCAAGGATGCCGTCGTCGACCTCATCCAGCAGGATGTGTTCGCCGGCCACCGAGAGCTGGTCCTCTCGCATGAGCTGTACACGCTCGCGGCGCGGGATGAACGCTACCGGGAGCTCACCACGGCCTGGATGGCACGCAGTCGGGTCGCGCTCGAGCGGCACTTCGATCCGACGACTGCTCGACTTCTCGATGCGACGATCGAGGGCATCAGCATCCACTCCGCCCTCGATGTGACGCCGACCGACCGCGCCCTGATCCGCGAGCTCGTCGATCGGGTCGTCGGCCCGTAACGGCGGCCGTCTCAGCCGAGGCGTTCCGGTCGCGCACCGAGCCCGATGAATCGTCCGGTGACGTGCGTCAGCGCCGGGTGATCGCGCACCACGCGCAGCGGCACCGGAAGCGCACCGTCGGGCGCGGACGTCGCCAGCAGCGGCCGCTGCATCATGCGCTGCACCCGCTGGGTGACCCGCACCGGCCACATGCGTCGTCTCTGCACGCGACGCAGCTCGCGCCCCCTCGGCGCGCGCTCGCGCAGCACTGGGGCGAGAAGCCGTGCGGCGGCAACGGCATCCTGGATCGCCAGATTGATGCCGACGCCGCCGGCGGGCGACATCGCGTGCGCCGCATCGCCGATGCACAGCAGGCCGTCGACGTACCAGTGGCGCAGCCGCTCGAGCCGCACGCGCAGCAGGTGCACGTCGTCGGTCGACACGGTCGCGACGGGTTCCGCCATGCGCGGTGAGATCCCGGCGATGCGCTGCTTCACGCCCACCAGGTCCTGTTCCGAGCCGGTCCAGGATCCGGCGGGGATCACGTGCGCGATCTGGAAGAAGTCGCCGCGGTCGATCGTGATGATCATGCCCGCACCGGCCTGCACGAACGGGTAGTGCTCGTCCGGCGCCTTCGGAAGCCGGAACCAGAGGACGTCCATGGCGGCGGCGACCCCGACGGGGATGAGACCCGCCTGCGCTCGGAGGTCCGAGTCGCGCCCCGACGCGTCGACGACGAGTCGTGCGGTCACCGTCACGGCGCCGTCTGGTCCGTCCGCGGTGACGCCGACGACGCGATCGCCGTCGCGGATCAGCCCCGATGCGCGCGTGGAACGCAGCAGCCGGAAGCCGCGGTGGCGCGCCGCGGCATCGGCGAGCAGATCCAGGAAGTCCCACTGCGGCATGAACGTCATGACCTTCCGGCGGGTGGGCAGCCGCGTGAAGTCCGCGAGCGTGAGCTCCTGCCCGTGCCAGCTCAGCCGCACTCGGGGCATGTCGGCGTGCGGGCGCTGCAGGAACGCGTCGAGGAGGCCGAGCTCGGCCAGCAGATCCTGAGTCGATGGATGGATCGTGTCGCCGCGGAAGTCGCGGAGGAAGTCCGCGTGCTTCTCCAGGACGACGACGTCGACGCCCGCCCGGGCGAGGAGGAGGCCCAGCATGAGCCCGGCGGGTCCGCCGCCGGCGATCACGCATTCCGTGTCGATGGAGATGTCCATGACCCCAGCATCCCGCCTCGACCCGTCGAGGGGAATCGAATCGCATGCTTCGTCGCGCACCGGGCAGAATGGCAGCATGATCGACGCTGATCCCGAGGCGCACGTCCTCGGCCCCGGCCTCCTGCCGACCCCGTTCACGGCCGACGAGATCCGCCGCGCGACAGGCGGCGGCAAGACGATCCGGATCCGGATCGAAACGCCCGACGGCACGAGTTCGCTGCGGGTGAATCGCTTCCGCGAGACGGATGCCGATGGCGCCACACTGGATCGTTGGACGTCCGGTCCGACCGGGATCGTCGACGGGCGGATCGAGAGCAGCCGCGTCACCTGGTCCGAGTTGCAGGCGCACGCGGCGTTCCCGTCCGATCGGACGGTGCTGTCGTCCGAGACGCTGGATCTGCCGATCGGCACGGTGGAGTGCCTGCGCTACGAAGTGCGCGACCAGCCGAATGCGCAGCCGGCCACGTTCTGGTTCTCCGTCGCCCACCCGGGGATGCCGGTGCGCTACGAGACTCCCGTCGACGGCGGCGTCGAGCGCTCGATCGTCATCGCCATCGAATGGGGATGATCGCTACGCTGGTGCCGATCCGGACGTTCGAGACCGTGGAGGAATGATGCCCACAGCAGATGTGGCCGCTCGGCTGCTGCAGCACGCCAAGGACGTCCACGCCCGTGGCGACCTCCTGCTGCACCTGCAACTCGACGTGAGCCTGCTCACGGGCGAGTCGTCGTCCTGGGGTTCCGCGGGCAACATGATGTCAACGGATGACACCATCGGGTACTTCCTCGGTGAGATCGAGAAGTCCGGGTGGCGCCTCGAGCACACCGGCTACACGTTCGTCGAGAGCGGGGCGACGACGTCCGCCCGCATCTTCGGCACCGGTGAGGGCGTGGTCAATCACGGCGCCGTCGCGGGATATTTCACGTTCCGCCGCGCCTGATCCGCCACGCCCGGGCCGTGCAGCGCGCGCGGCTACGCTCGAAGGATGACGATCACCGCCGCGGCAGACGGCTCCGCCCTGGGCAACCCCGGCCCCAACGGCTGGGCCTGGTACATCGACGACGCGAACTGGGCAGCGGGCGGATCGCCGCACGGAACGAACAACCAGGGTGAGCTGCAGGCCGTGCTCGAGCTGCTGCGCGCGACGGCCGGCACGGACGAGAAGCTCGTCATCGAGTGCGACAGCAAGTACGTCATCGACTCGATCACCAAGTGGATGCCGGGCTGGAAGCGCCGCGGATGGCGCAAGTCCGACGGCGGCCCCGTGCTCAACCGCGAGCTCATGGAGGCGCTGGACGAGGAGATGCGCGGGCGGGACGTGTCGTTCTCGTGGGTCAAGGGTCACGCGGGCCACGCCCTGAACGAGGCGGCGGACGAACGCGCGAACGCCGCCGCGAAGGCGTATCAGGCCAAGGTCGAGCCGCGCCGGGGCCCCGGTTTCACACGGGCTTCGGATGCCGGAGCCGCCGTCGCCGGGTCGGCGGCGGTCGCCGCGGGGGCGCGCACGGCCGGCGACTCGGCAAGCGGCCCCGGCGCGGCCGGCGCGGCATCCGCTCCGGCCGACGGCCCCGGCGCAATGGCCGACTCAGCTCGCCGCGCTCCCACGACGGCGGCGGACACGACCGCGGCGGCCGCGGCATCCGCCCCGTCGCCCGCCGCAGCGGCATCCCTCGCGGCTCCGCTGTGGGCCGAGGCGTCCGACCTGCTCGCGGGACTCGACGCTCCGACCGCAGAGGCGATCGACCTGCACCTCTCGCTCACACCGGACGAGCATGCACGCCTGCGCGATCGGGCCGACGCGCAGGGCGTGTCCCTGGAAGAGGCGCTGCGCCGCCTGATCTGACGGCGTCACCCGGCGGCGGGAACCTTCTCGGCCGCTGGCGCGTCGACGAGCACGCGCGTGCGCGGCAGCGCCTCAGGGTGCTCCCGCTGCAGCCACGTCATCAGGCTTTCGCGCACATGGCAGCGCAGATCCCACTGGTCGGAGGAGTCCTTCGCCGACATCACGAACCGCACGGTGACGTTGCCACCCACGGAATCGGTGACGACGGCGCTCGCCGAGCGGCGGTCCCAGGACGGCGATGCGTCGACGATCTCGAGGAACTTCTCGCGCACGGTATCCATCGGGACCCGCCAGTCGAGCTCCATGTAGACCGTGCCGAGGATCTTGTCGGAGCGCCGTGTCCAGGTCTCGATCGGGTTGGTCGTGAAGTAGCTGCACGGCACGACCAGCCGACGCTCGTCCCAGATGTAGACGACGACGTACGACAGGTTGATCTCCCCGATCGTGCCCCACTCCCCCTCGACGACGACGACGTCGCCGACACGGATCGCGTCGGTGAAGGCGATCTGGATGCCCGCGATGAGGTTCCCGAAGATCGACTGGGCGGCGAGGCCGGCGATGATGCTGACGATTCCGGCGGAGGCGAGCAGGCTGGTGCCGACCACGCGCAGTTCGGGGAAGGTGAACAGGGCGGTGCCGACCGCGGCGACGCCGATGAGCACCAGCACGAGACGGTGGATCACGATCACCTGGGTGCGCCGCCGGCGCATGTCGGCGCCGACGAGCGTCGCGTCGTTGCGGAGCAGGAGACGCTCGAAGCCGAAGGAGACGAGAGCGGCGATCAGCCAGGCGCCGAAGAGGATCGTGAGGATCAGGAAGAGGCGGGAGACCGCCGGCCACCACCGCTCCTCCAGCGGTTGCGAGATCGCGCAGGCGATCCAGAGCGCCACGGTGATGCAGACCGCGCTCCACGCGCGACGGATGCGGCGATCCAGGTCGGCGACCCAGGGCACCTTGCGGCTCACGATCGCCGCGATGAGCCGCGTCAGCACCACGGCGATGACGGCGGCGAGCAGAGCGATGGCGATGGCGACGGCTGTTCCGGTCCAGGAGGTCCAATCGATCATCGGTCCACCGTACGTCGCTCCCGCTGCCGCACGCGAGCCCGCCATAACCGTCCGTCCGGCGCGTACACTCGCACCATGTCGTCTCCCGCACGGACCATCGGCCGGCTCTTCCTCGGGTCTGCGCTGGCGTTCGCGGGCATCGCGCACCTCACCTTCGCCCGTCGCGAGTTCCGCGCGCAGGTGCCTGAGTCGCTGCCGCTGGATCCGGACACGACGGTCGTCGCATCCGGGGTGGTCGAGGTCGCGTTGGGTGCGAAGCTGCTGTTCGCGCATCGGCACCGCCGGCTCGTCGGGACGGTCGCGGCCCTGTTCTTCGTCGCGGTCTTCCCCGGCAACGTGTCACAGTGGATGCACCACCGCGACGGCTTCGGTCTCGACACCGACATGAAGCGGTTCGTGCGGCTGTTCTTCCAGCCGGTGCTCGTCGCCCTGGCGCTCTGGTCGACGCGGGAGCCGCGCGGCTGATCTCATAGCGGCTCGACGCTGTCAACCGCATCCGTCGACCGACCCGCACCGTCTACCGTGGTCGGGCGACGGAGGAGATGATCGTGGACAGCATCCTGTACCTGTGTTTCGCCGGCGCCTATCTGGTGCTTCTCGTCTGGGGCGTGGTCCTGCTCGCGCGCCGAGGGCGCCCGAGCGCCTCGGATCTCGTACTGCTGGTCGTCCTCGGCCTCGTGTACGACAACGCGATCCTCGGATTCGGCGCGATGATCGGCGAAGGCGCGTCGCTGGAGACCGCCAACGGCGCACGGTTCTGGCTCCACGCCCTGGCGACGCCGCTGCTCGTGCTCGTCGCGTGGAGCATCCTCGCCCGGTCGGGAGTGCGCTGGGCGGCGCGACCCGTGTCCGTGGCCGTCGCGATCCTGATCACGCTCGCGCTCATGGCGTACGAGATCGTGGTCGGCGCAGCGCAGGTGTCGCTCGAGCCGGTGCGCGAGTACGGATCGCTGAGCTACGACGACGCGAATGCCGCGTCCGGCCCGCCGCTCATGGTGCTCGTGGTCGCCGCCGCGCTGCTGGTCGCAGGTGTCGGCACGTGGATCCGGCAGCGCTGGCCGTGGCTCGCCGTGGTCACGGTCGTGATGGTGATCGGCAGTGCGATCCCGATCCCGATCGCCAGTGGTGCCGCGACGAACGCCTTCGAGCTGATCCTGCTCATCGGCATCCTGGCGACGATCGCCTTCCAGGACGCACGGGAGCGGCGCGCGGCGCATGCAGAGACCGGCCGCCCCGCGGACGGGACGTCCGGTCTCTGACACGCACGGGTCAGACGGCGAGCAGGGTGCTCTCCAGTCGCGCGTAAGATGCCTCCATGCCATCGGTCATGCCGGTGGCGAGGATCATGTCGCGCGTGTCCTTGTCCGGGTACTCGATGAACAGCGTGATGAGGGTGGCGCCGTCCTCCTCGTAGAGGTTGAGGTCGTTGAGCGTCTCGGTCGGCATCCCCTGCATGCGCTCGGTCGTGACCGAACGACGCGGCGGGTCGAACACGAGCACTTCGCCTTCGAACCCGAAGGGCTCGCCCTCGGTGTCGCCGACCGGGGCCCAGGAGTTGCGGTACGCGGCGCCCGGCTCCGTGCCGACGACGCACTCCGTCATCTCCCAGCCGTCGGGTCCCAGCATCCACTTCCGGATCAGTTCCGGATCGTGGTGCGCACGCCAGACGAGCTCGCGCGGTCCGTTCACCAGACGCGTGATGCGCACGTGCGTGTCGTCGAGCAACTCGACCTGCGTACCCTTGCCCTCCGCGTACTCACGGAGATCCTGCAGGACGACATCCAGCTGCGACATGGCCAGCTTGAGGCCCTCGACCATGCCCATGCCGACGAGCTGCTCGAGCGCCGCGGCCGACGGGAAATGGCTGGTGGTCACCATCCGGGTGCCGTCGTCGGTCGCCGAGAACTCGAACGTCATGCGGGTCGCGGGCGGCTCCTCGACCGGCGCGCCGTTCTCGTCGGCGAAGCTGTCGAGCACCTCGAAGCGGTGCGGCTCCTCGATCGCGAGGAACTCCCACAGGCCGCCCGGCGTCTCACCGTGCGGGCCGTTCATCCGGTAGTGCGCGCGGCCGCCGACCGTGTGGTCCCAGGCGGTGAAGGTCGCCGGCCATCCGGGGGGACCCCAGAAGCGTTCGAGCTGGCGCGGGTCGCTGTACGCCGACCACACGCGCTCGACGGGGGCGGCGAAGTCGGCGATGACGGTCATGGTCAGGTTGTCAGCGTCGGTGATGACGTCGGTGACGGGCATGTCAGTCTCCTTGTTTCGGTTCGGAGCCGGCAGGGCGGTCTTGCTCTGCCAGCAGGTCGTCGAGGCGGGCGACGCGTGCCCGCCAGAGTTCTTCGTATCGGGCGAGGAGCACCCTGGCGCGGGCGATCATCGCAGGGTCGGCGCGGACGAGCCGCTCGCGTCCCTCGGCGCGCTTGATGATGAGGTGCGCGGCCTCGAGCACGGCGACGTGCTTCTGGACGGCCGCGAACGACATGTCGTATTCGGCGGCGAGTGCCGAGACGGACTGCTCCTGTTCGATCGTCCTGCGCAGGATGTCACGCCGCGTCGACGTCGCCAGTGCGTGGAACACACGGTCGATCTCCGCTTCGCTCAGTTCTGTTTGTGCAACCATTTGGTTGTACGTTACGGCGGAGCGGATGCCGTGTCAAGAGGTTTCCGATCCGAATTGTTGGAGACTGGATCGATGACCCCGAAGATCCCGTCGTTCGCACCGAACGTCGACCACCGTGACGTCGAGCGCTTCTTCACCGATGCCGGCTGGTCGCGCATCGGAGCCGGAGACTGGGCGATCGCACTGCTGTCGTCCGATGGGCAGACGGTCGCGCGGATCAGCCCGTTCGATCCGACAGGGCCCTACACCGCCGAGCTCTACCGTCGCGCCGAGCACACGCTGCTCGTGCCGCGATTGTTCGCGCACCACCGGCTCATCGGCGGCGGAGACCTCATGCTCATGGAACGACTGCACCCCGTCGACCCGGCGGACGCCGCCGGGCTGCACCGCCTCATCGCGGACGAGGACGAGAGCGTCGCCGAGCTCACCGGCGTCCTGCGGGAGATCCACGAGCGCGCCCTCGCCGAGCTGCCGTGGTGCGGGCCGATCGACGAGAATCCGTCGAACGTCATGCGCGGCTCGGACGGCCGGCTCGTCCTGACCGACCCGTTCTACGCCGACGGCCCGGCGTTGTACGCGACTGCCGGGTCGGATCCGGATGCCGTGGTCGCCCGCATCCCGGAGGATCAGCGCCGATTCATGACCGAGATCCCGCTGGCCGCGTCCGGCCCGTGGGATGCCGCGGACCGCGAGGCGATGCGGACCGGCCTCGCCGCGGCCGACGCGCGGAGCTGACCGGTCGGTCGCTGTTCACAACTCCTCACCGATCGCGCGCTCGAATCGCCTTGTCCGCGTGGAATCGCGCATCATGGCGGCCCGAACGCGAGGCGACCGCGATTTCTGAGGAGTTGTGAACCGCGCCGCCGCGTCCGATGCTGACGCCGCACAGTCCAGTCCCCGACATCCGGGACAGATGTCAGGACGATGCCCGGATGTCGGGCGAAACCGGCCCGAACCTCCCGACATCCGGGAATTTCCCCGACATCCGTCCCCGGGCTCAGCCCCGCGCGGGCCGCTTCTCCAGCACTCCGGCGAGCGCGAACGCGACGAGCCCCGCGATCGGAGCGACCAGGAGCCCCGCCTGCAGACTGAACGTCTCGGCGATGAAGCCGACGAACGGCGGCGACAGCAGGAACCCGAGCCGCAGCAGCCACGACACGACCGTGAGTCCGACGCCGTGCCGCAGTCCCGGCAGTTCGTCGGCCGCGTGCATCGCGGCCGGGATGAGCGTCGCGATGCCGAATCCGACGGCGGCGAATCCGGCGATCGTCCCCGGCACGCTCGGGAAGGCCAGGGCGAAGCCGATGCCGACCGCGGCGATGAGGCCGCCGACCCTGGCGACGGCACGCTGGCCGAAGCGGTCGACCAGTCCGTCGCCGAGGAGCCGTCCGATGAACTGCGCACCCACGAGCGCGATGAAGCCCAGTGAGGCGATCGCGGCCGGCGCCCCGAGCGATTCGGACAGATAGAGCGTGGCCCAGGTGTTGCCCGCGTCCTCCGCGACGGCGCCGGCCATCGCGATCAGGGTGAGGGCGACGAGCATCCAGATCGTGCGCGGCCTGACGCCGCGGCGCACGGCGCCCTGGATCTCCGGCACGTCGGCGACGGCATCCTCCGTCGTCTCCTCGTCACGCCCGGGGAGGCAGAACTTCAGGGCGACGAGCGCGACGATCGCGAACAGGGCGGTCGAGATCGACAGATGGATGCCGACCGGGATGCGCAGGGCGATCGCACCCGCCGCCATCGCGCCGCCGAGGACCGCGCCGATCGACCAGATCGCGTGGAAAGAGTTGATGATCGAGCGGCCGTAGCGCTTCTGCACCCGCAGGCCGTGCGCGTTCTGCGCGACGTCCGTGATGGCATCCGATGCCCCGCCGAGGAAGAGGGCCAGGGCGAACAGCACCGCGGACGGCGCGAAGGCGGCGGCCAGCAGTCCGAGGCCGGTGAGCACCGTGCCGACCACGGCGACCCGCGCCGAGCCGATCCGCCGGATCAGGACGGCGGCCGCGAGACCGGCGACGATCGCTCCGGCCGGGAAGGCCGCGACCGAGACGCCGTACGCGATGTTGTCGAGCTCGAGCGCGGCCTTGATCTCGGGGTAGCGCGGCAGGATGTTCGCGAACAGGGCGCCGTTGGTGAGGAACAGCGCGGAGACCGCGATGCGGGCACGCCGGGTCGCGAGGTCCGGGCCGGGCGCAGAAGTCATGCGTACAAGCGTACATGTGACGGCGCACCGCAGAAGTCACAGATCCCCCTCGAGCGCAACCGCTTCGCCGTCGCGCCACCCGCCGCCTACGCTCGGGGGCATGACAGAGCTCACCCAGCCCACCGGCCGCGAGAGCGCCTTGCGCGCCCTCCCCCGCGAGGACGGCGGCGCTCCTCGCGCGCTCGTACTCGGCGCGACGGGGTACATCGGCGGGCGCCTGACGCCCCGTCTGCTCAACGGCGGCTACCGCGTGCGGGTGCTCGCGAGGGATGCCGCCCGCGCCGCGTCCTTCCCCTGGGGATCGGAGTGCGAGATCGTCGAGGGCTCGGCCGACGAGGCGGATGCCGTGCGCACCGCCATGGACGACGTCGACGTCGTCTACTACCTCATCCACTCGATGGGCGCCGGGAAGGGCTTCGAAGATGCCGACCAGCGCGCCGCGACGACGATCGCGCAGGCCACCAAGGATGCCGGTGTGCGCCGGATCGTCTATCTCGGCGGCCTGCATCCGACCGACGTGAAGCTCTCGCCGCATCTGCGTTCGCGCGTCGAGGTCGGCGAGATCCTCCTCGATTCCGGCGTGCCGACGCTCGTGCTGCAGGCGGGTGTCGTGATCGGATCCGGTTCGGCGTCGTTCGAGATGATCCGGCACCTGACCGAGGTGCTGCCGTACATGCCGGCGCCGAAGTGGGTGCGCAACCGCATCCAGCCGATCGCGATCCGCGATGTCCTGCACTACCTGCTCGGTGCCGCGCACGTCGGCGACGAGGTGAATCGTACGGTGGACATCGGCGGCCCTGACGTGCTGCGGTACGGGCAGATGATGAACGGGTACGCCGTCGAGGCAGGTCTTCCCCAGCGCGGCATCGCCGCCCTCCCCGTGCTGACGCCCGAGCTGGCATCGCACTGGGTGAATCTCGTCACCCCGGTCCCCCGCTCGATCGCGCGTCCGCTCGTCGCCTCCCTGCAGAACGAGTGCGTCGTCAAGAACGACGACGTCGACGCGTTGATCCCGCCGCCGGACGGCGGCCTCACCCCGTATCGGACGGCGGTGCGCCTCGCGCTCGGACGCGTCGACGCCGACAGTGTGGAGACGAGCTGGCAGGATGCCGAGGTCTACGGAGCCCCCAGCGACCCGCTTCCCAGTGACCCGGATTGGGCCGGCCGCACCGTGTTCACCGATGCGCGCACCATGCAGACGAAGGCGTCGGTGAACGAGCTGTGGCGCGTGATCGTCGGCATCGGCGGCGAGAACGGCTGGTATTCGTCACCGTTCCTCTGGGCCGTGCGCGGCTGGATGGACCGACTGATGGGCGGCGTCGGGCTGCGCCGCGGGCGCCGCAGCCGCACGAGGGCCCAGGTCGGCGACGCGATCGACTTCTGGCGGGTCGAAGCGGTCGAGGAGCCGGATACCGAGACCGGCGGCCTGCTGCGGCTGCGCGCCGAGATGAAGGTCCCCGGTTCCGCCTGGCTGGAGCTGCGGGCAGTGCCGGATGGCGTGGATGCCCGCTACGAACAGCGGGCGATCTTCTTCCCGCGCGGGCTGACCGGGCGGCTGTACTGGTTCGCCGTCCTGCCGTTCCACGGATCGATCTTCGCCGGCATGGCCGCTCGCATCACCAGCGCCGCCGAGGGAGCGAAGGCCTGACCCGTTCGAATCGCTTTGTTTGCTCGAGATCGGCCGATTTCGAGCAAACAAAGCGATTCGAAACGCCAGGAGATTAAGTCCGCCGTCGGCCGCCGAAGAGGGCGTGCAGCAACGGCAGCGCGGAGACACCGATCAGGATCCAGGCGAGAACCGGCGCCGGCGCCAGCATCAGCGCGCCGCCGACCACGAGCGCCATGAACAGCACGGCCGAGACGACGCGCTTGCCGATGCCGACGAGCGTGTCCAGGCGCCGCTCCAGCCGTGAGGTGTCGAACGACAGCGTGCCGTTGTCGGCGCTGGAGATGACGTCGTCGAGACGCTTCGGCAGACGCCACAGGATGCCGACGTTCGCCGCCGCCTGCTTGCTGAAGTCCTGCACGAGATTGCCGCCCTCATCCTGGAGCAGCTTCGCCGCGTACGGTTCGACCGGGTCCCAGATGTTGAAGGCAGGATCCAGCGCGCTGCACAGCCCCGACGTGAGCGAGACGGCACGGATGAGCAGCAGTAGGTTCTCCGGCAGCTGCACGGGGAGCTCCCGCACCGTGTCGGTGAACTCGGTCGCGAACCCCGTGAACTCGCGCGGGTCGACGTCGCGCAGCTCGGCGAAGCCCATGCCGCCGAAGCGCGCGAACAGGGTGGTCAGAGCCCGTTCGAGCTCCCGCGTGTCCGCGGACGGGAGCAGGACGCCGATCTCCTGCGCGGCCGCGACCAGCCCCTTGCTGTCACGGCCGGCGACCGCGATCACGAGCGTGCGCAATCCTGCCCGCAGCGAGTCCGGGACGGACGTCATCATCCCGAAGTCGACGAACGTGAGCCGCCACGCGGGGCCTCCGGCATCCGCATCCAAGGGCGTGACGAAGATGTTGCCCGGGTGCGGGTCGGCGTGCACGAAGCCGTGCGTGAAGACCTGATCGAGCATGACGTCGGCGAACACGTTCGCCACATCCGTCGGGTCGATCCCGGCCGCCCGGAGCGCCGCCGTGTCGTTGATCTTGATCGCCGTGACGTCGGACAGCGTCAGAACGCGGCGGGTGCTGCGCTCCCAGACGACCTCCGGAGCGGCGACGCGCTGGTCGCCGGCGAAGTCCGCGGCGAACCGTTCGGCGCCGGCCGCTTCGTGCAGATAGTCGATCTCTTCGCGGCACGTCTGCGCGAACTCCTCGACGAGCGCTGGCGCATCGACGCGGTTCGACACCAGCCGCACCCGGCTCGCCCACCGCGCCACGCGCCGCAGGGCGGCGAGATCGGTCGCGACGATCCCGTCGATCCCCGGCCGCTGCACCTTGACGACGACGTCGCGCAGGCCCGTGTCCTCGGCATCCTGATCCGACAGGCGCGCGCGATGCGCCTGCCCGAGGGATGCCGCGGCGAGCGCCGTCTCGTCGAACCACGCATAGGCGCGGGCCAGCGGAACGCCGAGCTCGACCTCGGCGAGCGCGCGGATGTCCGCGAACGGGACGGCGGGGACCTCGTCCTGCAGTCCTTCGAGCTCGGCAGTGATCTCGGGCGGGAGGACGTCGAGGCGCGACGACATGAACTGTCCGACCTTGATCATGAGTCCGCCGAGCTCGACGGCGAGCGCATGGAAGCGGCGCGCGAAACGCTGCAGCCGCGCCGTCCGGGTGCGCTCCGCCCGCGACGCGAGACCGAACCGCGGCAGGACCAGCTCGAACCACCAGACCGTCAGGAACTCGCGCGCCGCGAAGCCCACGATGCGGCGGTAGCGGGCGCGGTGTGCGGGGGTTCCGCGCCCGGCGTCGTCCGCGAACGGCGCGGGCGCGGACGGTGGAGCGGTTGACCCGGCTCGCACGGCATCCGCGTCCTCGTTCACGCCTGCGTCGGCATCCGCCTTGCCCATGCGCGCTCCGATCAGCTGTCGGCGAGGATCGCGTACAGCTTACGGCGCGCCTCGTCGAGCACGTCCACGGCCTTCTGGACCTGGTCGGGGGTACCGGTGCGGGCGACCTGCGCGGCGACGCCGGCGAGTTCCATGCCCGCCTTGGGCAAGGCGGTGAGGTTCGCGGCCGTGCGTCCGCCGAAGGCCTCCCACGGGGCCGGCTTGTCGGCCGCGGCATCCGCCTCGGCCCGGCCGGCCTCGGTGAGCGAGTAGGTCTTGCGACCGTTCTGCTCCTCTGCGGCGATGAGCCCTTCGTCGGCGAGCAGCTGGAGCGTCGGGTAGACCGAGCCGGCACTGGGCTTCCAGGCGCCGCCGGTGCGGTCGGAGATCTCGCTGATGATCTGGTAGCCGTGCATGGGCTGCTCGGCGAGCAGGGCGATGACGGCGGCGCGGACGTCACCGCGGGCCATGCGTGAGGATCCGCCCGGTCGGGGCTGCTCGAACGTCTGGCGGAGCTGCTCGAACGCGTCGAAGATCGATGCTCCTGGTCCGTTGGGTCCGAAGCCGAAACCGCCGGTGGGGAATGAACCGTTCATGATGCCTCCTCGTAGGTGAGCGATAGTCAACGATATGTCGTTAACTCCGCGCGCGGAAGGCCCGGCGCATGTTCGCAGGCACTTCCCAGATCGAACGATTAACGATAGATTCCTACTGTTGCTCGATGAAGGGTCGGAACCGTGGGAAAAGTGACCATCGTGGTGCTGCAGGTCGTGATCGCCTTGGCGCTGCTGGGATCGCTGGTGGTGCAGGCGCTCATCGTGCCCGCGCTCTGGCTCGATCTCGGCGAGGAAGAGCTCTGGGGACGCATCGTCTTCGTGGGGATCATCGCCCTCGGCATCCTGACGATGCAGGTGTTCGCCGTCTCCGTCTGGATGCTGCTCACGAAGGTCAAGCGGGGGTCGATCTTCTCGGCATCCTCGTTCGGATGGGTCAACGCGATCATCGCGTGCTTCGCGGTGGCGGCCGTCCTCGCGCTGACGCTGGCGATCATCCTGGCGCCGGGGTCCATGGCGCCCGGTCTGGTCGGGCTGATCTGCGGGGCATCGCTGGTGCTCGGCGGGATCGCGCTGCTCGTCGTCGTCATGAAGGCGCTGCTGCGCCAGGCGATCGCCAGAGAGGACGAGGCGCAGGCGCTGCGCTCCGAACTGGGCGAGGTCATCTGATGCCGGTGATCGTCGACATCGACGTCATGCTCGCGCGCCGCAAGATGGGTGTCGGAGAGCTCGCCGAACGGATCGGCATCACGCCGACCAACCTCGCCGTGCTCAAGAACGGACGGGCCAAGGCAGTCCGGTTCACGACGCTGGATGCGCTGTGCGAGGCGCTCGAGTGCCAGCCGGGCGACCTGCTTCGGTGGGTGCCGGAGGATGCCGCGGGCTGAGCCGGCTGCGCGAGATCAGGAGAGTGGCTCGAGATCAGGACGATCCGGCCGGGATCGTCCTGATCTCAGGCAGACGCCCTGATCTCGCCGCACGGACTCAGCGCGCGGCGAGCAGCTTCTCGAGCCGACCGACCTCGCCCCTCGCCATGGCGTACGTGTGCTCGGACGCCGGGTAAGCCCCGCTGCGCACCTCGTCGGCGTAAGCCGTGACACCGGCGATGGCATCCGTGCGCAGGTCGGCGTAACGGCGCACGAAGCGCGCGGCTCCGCCGGCGTGGATGCCGAGCAGATCATGGAACACGAGCACCTGCCCGTCGGCATCCGCTCCGGCACCGATCCCGACGACGGGGATCTCAAGCAGCGGCATGAGCGCAGCCGTCACCTCGGACGGGACGGCCTCGATGACGAGCATCGTGCATCCGGCATCCTGCAGCGCGATGGCGTCGTCGATCACGGCGAGCGCGGCGTCGGCACGCCGTCCCTGTGCGCGGTAGCCGCCGAACGACGCGGCCGTCTGCGGGGTGAGTCCGACGTGTCCGACGACGGGAATTCCTGCCGACACGAGCGCGCGGGCCCGATCGATCGACGTGCCGCCGCGTTCGATCTTGACGAGGTCGACGCCGGCTTCCTTGACGAAGCGTCGTGCCGTCGCGATGGCCTCGGCGTCGGATGCCTCGTACGAGCCGAACGGCAGATCACCGACGAGCAGGGGACGTTCGAGGCCCCGCCGCACGGCCTTGGTGAGCATGAGCATCTCGTCGATCGTGACCGGGACGGTGCTGTCGTAGCCGAGCACCGTCATCGCGGCGGAGTCGCCGACCAGCACGACGTCGACACCGGCAGCCTCGACGATCTGCGCGCTGGGGTGGTCGTAGGCGGTCACCATGACGATCTTCTCGCCGGCGGCCTTCTTGGCGGCGAGGTCGCGCAGCGTGAGACGCCGGGCAGGGGCGGGGCGCGCGCTCATCAGGCGACCAGCTCTCCGACGGCGGCGTCGATCTGGACGATCGCGTTGGTGGGGTCGACGTGAACGACCACCGGCTCGTAGCCCTCGAAGTCTTCGCGGGAGTAGTCCGCGTAGGAGATGACGATGATCGTGTCGCCGGTGTGCACGAGGCGGGCGGCGGCGCCGTTGACCTTGATCTCGCCGGTCCCGCGTTCGCCTGCCAGCGTGTACGTGACGAACCGGGCGCCGTTGTTCACGTCGACGACGTGCACCTGCTCGTACGGCAGGATGTCGGCGGCGTCGAGCAGGTCGGGGTCGACCGTGATGGATCCGACGTAGTTCAGATCGCTGGCCGTGATGGTCGCGCGGTGGATCTTCGACTTCAGCATGGTGCGTCGCATCAGGCGTCGCCTCTCAGGGTGTGGTTGTCGATCAGTCGGGCGGCGCCGACGCGGGCGGCGACGGCGAGGAGGGTGTCGTTCCGAGTGGTCGCGACGGGCTCGAGGGTCTCGGCATCGCGGAGTTCGAGGTATTCCGGGCTGATCCCGGCGCCGTCGAGGACCTCGAGGGCTGCCGTGCGGATGACTGCGGCATCCCGAGCGCCGGCGTCGTGGACGGCATGCGCGGCATCGAGTGCGCGGCTGAGGGCTGTCGCCTGCGCGCGGGCATCCGGGTCGAGGTAGACGTTGCGCGAGCTCATGGCGAGCCCGTCGGCCTCGCGCACGATCGGGCAGGCTTCGATGCGGACGTCGAGGTTCAGGTCGCGCACGACGCGGCGGACGACGAGCACCTGCTGGGCATCCTTCTGCCCGAAATACGCGACGTCGGGGCGGACGATCCCGAAAAGCTTGATCACGACGGTCGCGACGCCGTCGAAGTGATGGATGCCGCGGCTCGCGCCGTCCAGCACCTCGGTGATGCCGGCGACGTGGACCGTGGTCGCGAACCCGTCGGGGTAGACCTCGGACGGCTCGGGCGCGAAGAGGACGTCGACGCCCTCGGCTTCAGCGAGCGCCGCGTCACGGGCTTCGTCGCGGGGGTAGGTGCTGAGGTCCTCGTTCGCCGCGAACTGGGTCGGATTGACGAACAGCGAGACGACGACGAGATCGTTGTGGGCGCGGGCCTCGCGCATGAGGGAGAGGTGGCCCTCGTGGAAGGCCCCCATCGTGGGGACGAGGCCGACGGTGCGGTGTTCGGCACGCGCGGCCTGCACGGTGGCGCGGATCTCGGTGATGGTGCGGAGGATCTTCATGCGTCTCCTCCACTCGTCCCTGCAGCGGGGTTCTCCGCTCCGTGAGCGAGGGAGCGCCCCTTCTCCGTTCGTTGAGCGAGGGAGCGCAGCGACCGAGTCGAAACGCGCTCACCCCGAGCGACCACCCCTGTCGCGTTCGCGAGCGCATCGAACAGCACGTCGAGGCCTTCCCGCTCCGCGGCCTCGCGTTGCCGCTCGACGGTCGCGATGTCGCCGCGGGCGATGGGGCCGGTCAGGGCCTCGCTCGCGCCGCGTTCGCGCCAGTTATCGACGCTCTGTCGGACCAGCGGCGCGAGCAGGTCGCGAGCGTCCGAGACGCCGGCGGACTCGGCGAGGTGCTCTGCGGCATCCAGCACGGTCAACACGAAGTTCGAGGCGAAGGATGCCGCCGCGTGATAGCTCGCACGGTGGGCGTCATCGACGGGGAACGGCCGAGCGCCGACGGCGCGGGCGAGGTGTTCCGCCGCCTCGCGGGCGATCGGCGTGCGCCCGTCGATCGCGGCGCCGATGCCGTGGAAGACCTCGGGCGACTCGGTGCCGGTGAAGGTCTGAAGCGGGTGGATGCTGAAGTCGACGTCGGTCAGCGGCGTGGCGCCCGAGACGTGGCCGAGCAGGGTGACGTGCGGTCGCGTGCGCGCCGCCGCCTCGGGGATCGCCGCATCCGGGACACAGAGGAGTGCGATGTCACTCTGCGGGATCTCGTCGGTGCGGCCGGAGGGCCCGCGGACGTCGAACTCCGTGGCGCGCAGCGCCCGTGCAAGGACCGTGCCGAGGCGGCCGGCACCGACAACGGCGATGGTCGCGTCCGACGTGAGAACAGCGGCAGGATTCATGGCGGATTCCGGTCGAAAACGGGCTGCGGGGATGACCCGAGTATCCGCCTGAGGCGGCATCCGCTCCAAATCTGGAATCAGATAATCAAATCAGCATGCAGATCCACTAGGCATTCTGCTTCATTTGACCCATACGTGCTGGCCGATTTGATTCCACCGATGTCCGCGGTACGAGCTCAGCCGAGTTCGCGCAGCTCTGAAGTGCGCTCGCCTCCGGCGTCCCCGGTGTTGACCGTGCCCTGCGGCTCGAACAGCAGCGCGTGCACCTCGCCGTCCGCCTTCGGGCAGTGCTCGACGCCCTTCGGGACGACGAACACGTCGTTCGGCCCGAGGACGACATCGCGGTCGCGGAGCTGGATCGTCAGCTCCCCGCTGATCACCATGAAGAGTTCATCGGTGTCGGGATGCGTGTGCCAGACGAACTCGCCCTGAAGCTTCACGACCTTGACGTCGTAATCGTTGATGCTCGTCAGGCGGTGCGGCTGCCAGTGCTCCGAGATCGCGGCGAGAGCGGTGTCGATGTTGCGGACGTCGGTGGTCATGGTTCGAGCGTAGAGCCCGTTGCGGGATGCCGGGGCGGGCGTGTGCTCCGCCCCCGGCATCCGATTTCAGAGCCGCTCGAGTCGCAGCGTCGCGGTAGCGCTGTGCGCCGCCATGCCCTCGGAATCCGAGATCACCTGCACGGCGTTCGCGAGCTCGGGCGTCGCCTCACGGGCGATCCGCTGATAGGTCAGCGGCTTCAGGAAGCGCGACACCGACAGACCGGCGCTGTGCTTGGCCCCACCGGCCGTCGGCAGAACGTGGTTGGTGCCCGCCATGCCCTTGTCCGAGTAGGCGACGGTGCTCCACGGCCCGATGAACAGCGACCCGTAGTTGCGGAGGTTCTCGTGGTACCAGTCGTCGTCGGCGGTGAGCAGCTCGAGGTGCTCGGGGGCGAGGTCGTCCATCAACGCCGCCGCGGTCTCACGGTCCTTCGCGACGGTGACCACGCCGTAGTTGCGCCACGCGGGGCCGCAGATCTCGGCGGTCGACAGGGTCTCGAGCTGACGCTCCACGGCTGCGATGACCGCCTTGCCGTGCTCCTCGGATGTCGTGACGAGCGCAGCGGGCGAGTTCGGACCGTGCTCGGCCTGGCCGAGCAGGTCAGCGGCGACGAGCTCGGGGTCGGCGGTCTCATCGGAGATCACCGCGACCTCGCTGGGACCGGCGAGCAGATCGATCGCGACGGTGCCGAACAGCTGGCGCTTGGCCTCTGCCACGAAGGCGTTGCCCGCGCCGACGAGCATATCGACCGGCAGGTCTCCGAGCAGTCCGTACGCCATGGCGGCGAGCGCCTGCACACCGCCGAGCACGAACACGCGATCGACCCCGGAGAGGTGCGCGGCGTAGACGACCGCGTCGTTCGCGTTGCCGTCGGGCTGCGGCGGGGTGCACGCGATGACCGTGGGGACGCCGGCGGCCTTGGCGACGCCGACGGTCATGAAGGCGCTGGCCGTCAGGGGGAAGCGGCCGGCGGGAAGATAGGCGCCGACCCGCGAGACGGGGACGTACCGCGCGCCGGTGACCAGCCCCGGGACGAGCTCGGTCTCGAAGTCCTTCAGGTGCGCACGCGACTCCTTCGCGAACGCCTGGGTCCGCGCGGCGCCGAGTTCGATCGCCTCGCGCAGGTCGCTCGGCAGACGATCACCGCTGGACGCGATCTGCGCGGCGGAGAGTTCGATGTCGCGGCCGTCGTACCGGTCCAGCGTGCGCGCGTAGTCCAGGACGGCGTCGATGCCGCGCTTCTGGATGTCGCTGAGCATCCCGGAGACGGTCTCGATGACCGCGGGATCGCGCTGCGCTGCCGGGGCATCGATGAGCGGGGTTTTGAGGTGGTGGTAGGAGCCGTCGAGGCTCTGCAGAACGGGTGAGCTGTAGCGCATAGGAGCAGATTACGATCGGCGTGAACATCGGACAAGCCGGGACATCATTGTGTCTTTCATAGGGCTTGCCTATGGTTTTGCCACAGGTAAATCCATTGCCACCTATCGCCGCGTCCGCATTGCCGCCGGGTCGTCACCGCCCTAGCGTGTCCCTATGCCCAAAGTCGCGGCGGTCAGTCCGACCATCGTCTTCGGTGACATCGAGCGCAATCTCGAGTCGATCGTCACCGCCGTGGTCGAGGCTGCCCACCGGGGAGCAGAGCTCGTCGTGGCGCCGGAACTCGCCACCAGTGGCTATGTCTTCGAGGACGCCACCGAGGCGCGCGGTCTCGCCCTCCGCGCGGACGATGCGCTCTTGACGAACCTCGGGCACCGGCTTCCGGCGGATGTCATCACCGTCTTCGGCTATGCCGAACGAGACGGTGACCGGCTCTTCAACACGGCGGCGGTGATCGGCCACGGACGCCGGCTCGCTGACTACCGCAAGTCCCACCTCTGGGACCAGGAGAAGGCCGTGTTCACGCCGGGTGACCACCCGGGGCTCCTCGTGGATACCGACGACTTCCGCCTCGGAGTGGCCATCTGCTACGACAATGAGTTCCCGGAGGTCCCGCGCGGTCTTGCTCTCTCCGGCGCGTCGATCCTCGCGCTCCCCGTCAACTGGCCGCTCGTTCCGCGTCCACCGCAGGAGCATCCGCCCGAGACCGTCCAGGCCATGGCTGCCGCCCGCTCGTCACGCCTGCCCATCGTCATCGCCGACCGTCACGGCAGCGAGCGCGATGTGCCGTGGACGGGCGGCAGCGCGATCATCGATGCTCACGGGTGGATCGCCGACGAGCAGGTCGAAGGAATCGCGCTCGCCGATGTCGAACTCTTCCCGGACGACAAGGCCATCGGCCCGCGCAACGACGTGTTCGCCGATCGGCGCCCCGAACTCTACTGATCCACTCCCGAACACCACCTGCGCAACCGGCGCCCGACCGGGCCGCGCGAAAGGATGCCGTCATGGATGCCGCCCCCGCCGCTCCGCGCACCGCTGCCATCGAAGTCAAATCGATCGACTACGTGCCGCTCGACGAGCGCACCGGAAAGCCGACCTCACTGTTCCCGCTGTGGTTCATGTCCAACGCCAACCTCACGACCCTCGCCAGCGGAATGGTCGGTGTCGCGATGGGCGCGGACTTCCTCACTTCGGTGCTTGCCGTCCTGCTCGGCTGCGCCGTCGGTACGGTGTTCACCGCTTTCCACTCCGCCCAGGGACCGCAGCTCGGGCTGCCGCAGATGATCCAATCGCGTGCGCAGTTCGGGTACCGCGGCGTGGCGGTGATCTGCCTCGTGGTCATCGCCAGCATCGTCGGGTTCAACATCTTCAACCAGATCCTCGCCGCCGATGTCGTCGCGACCGTCACCGGCATGGACACCCCGCTGCTCTGGTACGCGCTGATCACGATCCTCGCGCTCTCACTGGCGATCTTCGGTTACCACTGGATCCACCGCACCCAGGCATGGCTCACCTGGCTCTTCCTCGCGACTTTCGGCCTCTTCTCCGTGCTGGCCATCTTCTTCGTTCCATTGCCCGCGGCGAGCTTCTGGTCCGGCGAGGTGAACTGGCCGGCTTTCCTGGTGCAGTTCGGGGCCGCTTCGGCGTACGCCCTGGGGTGGGCGCCCTACGTCTCGGACTACTCGCGTTACCTGCCGCCGCAGACCAGCCCCGCGAAGGCGTCGTTCTACACCTACTCCGGGGTTTTCGTCGGCGCCAGCTGGCTGATGATCCTCGGCGCGTACGTCGCGTCGCTCTTCGCCGGCCTCGATCCGATCGAGGCCGTCCGCCGAGCCGCCGACGAGGTCATCCCCGGCTCCGGAATCGTGCTCCTCGTGGCGGCTCTGCCCGCGCTCATCACAGTGATCACCGTGAACATCTACGCCGCCGCACTCGAGGTCATCGCGACGCTGGACTCGCTGCACGGTGTCCGCGCCACCCGCCGGCTGCGCATCATCGCCTGCGCGGTCGTCGCGGCATCCGGTTTCCTGGGCGCCGCACTGTCGTCGGGTGAGTTCCTCGACAGCTTCGGCAGCTTCCTCGTGGTGCTGCTGTACGTGCTCGTCCCATGGACATCGGTCAACCTCGTCGACTACTACTTCGTGCGCCGCGGCACCTACGCCGTCACCCAGATCTTCGAACCGCGCGGACTGTACGGTTCCTGGGGTTGGCGTGGCCTCACCGCCTACGCGGCCGGCATCGTCGCCATGGTGCCTTTCGTGTCGACCGTCTGGTACACCGGCCCCGTGGCGACGATGCTCGGCGGCATCGACATCGCGCTTTTCGCTGGCCTGATCGTCTCCGGCGGCGTCTACGCGCTGCTCGGCCGCTCGCTCGATCTCACCGCCGAGCGCGAGCTCGCCGCCGCCGAATCGGCGCGCACGGGCATCCGCTCTGTGGCCTTCGGCACGCGTTGAGCGCCCCCGTCGCGGGTGATCGCTGTATCGTTCTCGCGTGACTCTTGCTCAACTGAGGGCGTTTCTCGCAGCGATGGACTCGGGGTCCTTCACTGCAGCCGCGATGGAGATCGACTCCACCCAGGCCTCGGTTTCCGAACTCATCGCACGCCTCGAGCGCGAGCTCGGATTGCCGCTGTTCACCCGTGGCGGACGCCGGCTGGTGCCTACAGCGGCTGCTCGCGAACTGCGCCCGCACGCCCTCCGCGCGGTATCGGCGATCGGCGACGGCATGGGCGCGCTCGCCGCGCTTCGATCGCTCGACGGTGGCATCTGCACCTTCGGAGTCCTGCGCAACGCGGCCTACTACGACCTGTCCGATCTGGTCGAGACGTTCCATCTGCGCCATCCCCACGTGCGAGTGCGTCTGGTCGGCCTGAACTCGGCTCTCGTGGCGGAATCGGTCGCGACGGGCGAGATCGAGGCGGGACTGGTCGTGCTGCCGATCTCGGCGACCGGCCTGTCGGTGACCCCCCTGTTCCGCGACGAGGTCGTCTTCGCCTCGTCGACCCGCGCAGCACGTGGCGGCGCCATCGGCATCGAGGAGATCGCCGCCGCGAAGCTCGTGCTGTACGACGCCTACGCCGGCTGGAACGATCCCACGCGCCGGCAGCTTCTTGACCGAGCGCAGGCGCGGGGCCTGACACTCGAGCCCGCGATCGAAGTCGAACATGTCGAGACCGCCCTCGGGCTGGTGGCGGCTGGAGCCGCCGACACCATCGTGTCGCGCACCATCGCCGAATCCGACGCGTTCCCCGAGGACATCCGCACGTTCCCGCTCTCCGAGCCTCTGTACGACACCGTTGCCCTCGTGCAACGGGAGGGCGTGGTCATCTCGCCGGCGACACAGCGGCTCGCCGAACTCGCCCAGCAGATGCTGTTGGAACGCGTGACCGAGCACGGCGGACGCACGCGCCTTATCTGAGGTGGCACGGCCACGTTTCGCGGACGACATGACGAGGGGCCGGAGGGTCGCTCCGGCCCCTCGTGGTTCGGGTCAGTCGTCTTCCGTCGCCGTCACCATGACGCCCAGAGGCGCCAGGTAGCCGTTCGGGTCGATGGTCCAGTCGGCCGCGGCTGCCGCCTCGATGACCTCGGGCGCCCACTCCAGGTAGACGCGGTCGTCTCCGCCGTTGATCACGAGGATCTCGCCGGGTCCTGACTCGCCGTCCTCCACGCAGGAGTACGACCGCCAGGCGCCGACAGGCACCGAGAATGAGTCACCGGCGCCGAGCGTCACGGTGGTGGACGGGTCGTCGTTGACGGTGATGGCCCAGCGCCCCGACTTGATCAGCAGCGCCTGCGTCTGCTGGTGGCGATGCGTGAGCACCCCCTGCCCGGCCTCCGCCCGCACCCAGGCGAGGTTGAAGGAGTGCGGCTCGTGGATGGACGGCACCTGCCGACGGTTCTCCGTCATGCCGTACCCGATCACGAGCGCGACATCCGCCCGGCCGCCGTCGACGGCCGCGCACAGCAGCGAGTGCGACGAGTAGGCGCGATCGCCCGGCTGGACCACACGCGAACGCATCTCCTCGACCGAGTACGTCGTGAGCTCGTCGATGTACTCCTGCTTCATCGGCGTGATCAGGGCGACGTCGTCCGGCAGTTCGTCACCGGCGACGGTGTCGATCAGCCGGTTGTCCGCGGTCAGGTGCAGGCCGTAGGACTCGGCTTCACGCAGCACGGACGGCCCCCAGATGATTCCTCCGGTGTCGTCGCGCCCGAGCACGGTGTAGAGGATGCCCTCATCCGGGCCCTCGTTCGTGAACCCGCGGAAGATCCACGTCGGGATCGAGATGACATCGCCATCGTGGCTGATGTACTCGCCCTGCTTGCCGTCCACGCCCCAGCGGAGGCGGAACTCGCCGCCCAGGTTGATGAACACCTCGGCGGTGAAGTGCAGGTGCAGGTTGTTCGAGATGCCGTTGGGCATACCGGCGGCGCCGGTGTTGAACCCGTGGTTCTCGGTCAGGTTGATGTACTGGCTGGCGTTCTGCGACACCCCGACCCCGATGAAGGAGTAGTTCTCCTTCTGGTCGGACCCCGGGGTCCGACAGTCGATGAATGCCGAGTTGCACGGGACCCAGTCCGAGCGGCGGATGGTCCGGCGCTCGATCTCCTTCGTGTCGACGATGACGTCGCTCATGGTCTTCTCTTCCTCTTCTCGATCAGTAGATGTTGCTCGGACCGACCGGCTCGTCGCCGCGCATTCCGGCGATCTGCGCGCGCAGCGCGATGTCGTCCCAGAGACGCACCTCTTTGACCAGCGCGCCCTTGTGGAACGTGAACTGCGAGATGCCGAGCACGTCGACGGGCTTGCCCGTCAGCGGGCCGTAGTTGGGCTTGCCGTTGTAGGTGCCGACGAACTTCCAGGTGACGGCGACGCGCAGACCCGCGTAGCGGACGTCGTAGTTGGTCTGGATGTCGCGGATCTCGAACTGCCCACCGGGGAACGCCTCGAGGAAGCCGAGCAGCGCGCGGCGGTAGCCCTCGGGCCGGATGATCACCCGGTTGCCGACCGTCACCAGAACCAGGTCGCGGTCGAAGTACTTCTCGACCTTCTGCAGGTCGCGCTCGTTCCAGACGGTCTGGATCATGTCGATCACGCGCTCGACCTCGGAGCGGTGGTCGTCCGGGCGGGGGCCGGAGTCGCCGACCGAGATCGGGTCGGCGGGTGCCGGCTCGGTCCACGAACCCGTGTACCCGCGGAAGGCTTGCGCCCTGGCGAGCTCGTCGAGGTCCGCGCCGCGAGCCAGCGCGCCGGCGAGCGAGTCGCGGACGACCCACTCCTCGACCATGCGCCCGCGCCGGTACAGGCAGTTCGCGATCGTGCGGCTGTGCTCCGAGGTCAGCAGGCTGCCCGAGAGCACGAGGTGCGAGCTGAGGAACGCGTCGTCGCCGCGCGCCTCCCAGATCACGTCCTCGGCCTGCCCGGTGCGATCCGGCGTGGCCGAGATGCGCATGAGAGTGCCCTCGATCACCTCGTCGCGCGTCGTCGAGGTTCCGTACGCGCCGTGGACGATCGAGTCCGGCTCGTAGTTCTCGCGGATGTAGCTGATGGAACGATCGACCCAGATGAGGTCGGTGACCTCGCGGATGAAGTCATCGGGGTCGGTGTAGGGCTGATAGGCGACCGGATCCAGTGGCACGCTCGTTTACTCCTTCGTGAGACGTCGTCGACCATGAACCTCGATGCTCACGGACTGGCGATGATTGGCAGTGTATGCGTATGCACAACCGGATGCAAGGGTCATCGCTCAGACACACGCGTGTCAGGCCAGATGCACCGCTCAGGAGGCGGGCGCCTCCGCGAGACTGCGTCGCGCGACGAACGCCGAGGCGAATCGGGTGCGCTCGAGCGGAGCATCCGGAGCCTCGATCCTGCGCACCATCAGGTCGGCCGCGGCGGCCGCCATCCCCCCGATGTCGTAGC
Source organism: Microbacterium sp. M28 (assembly GCF_025836995.1). Taxonomy (NCBI): domain Bacteria; kingdom Bacillati; phylum Actinomycetota; class Actinomycetes; order Micrococcales; family Microbacteriaceae; genus Microbacterium; species Microbacterium triticisoli. Next base: position 3,098,931 of record NZ_CP107546.1, read on the forward strand.
CGACCGTGGCCAGATCGATGATCGGCCAGGATGCCTCGGGCAGGTCGTCGAACCCGACGATCGAGAGGTCCTCCGGAACCCGCAGACCCGCGCGATGCGCGGCGTTGAGCGCCCCGTAGGCGACGACGTCGTTGCCGCAGAACAGCAGCGTCGGGCGATCGGGTCCCTGCAGCAGCTCGCTCGCGCCGGCCTCGCCGGCCGCGGCGCTGTAGACACCGCGTCGGATCGCCGACTCATCGAGGGCGATGCCGTGCTCGCGGAGGGCGTCGGTCAGCGCGCGCTCGCGGACCTGCGCCGTGCTGGTGTTGCTCGGCCCGAGCACGGCGCCGACCCGACGGTGACCGTGTTCCGCGGCGGTGGCGACGGCCTCTCGGTAGCCGGGAGCGGGGTCGACGACGGCCGCATCGGCGTCGACGAGCGAGCCGGTCCGGTTGAAGTAGACGAACGGCAGTCCGCGGTCCTTGAGCCGCACGGGCGCGACCGAATCCATCGTCATCGTCGCGAGAATGACGCCATCCAGGCCGTTGGCGGTGAGGCGCTCCGCGATCGTGTCGTTGTCTGCCGACTCGGTGTGCAGCATGAGCTGGTAGCCGAGACGCTCGAGCTCGCGATGGGCCGGGGCGATGATGTGCGAATAGAACTGGTTGTCGAGGTCGGTCAGCAGCAGTCCGATCCGGCGCGTGCGTCCGGAGGACAGTGCTCGGCCGGCTTCACTGGGGACGTATCCCAGCACCTGCGCGGCTTCGCGGACCCTGACCTTCGTCTCGGCGGAGACCCGCGGATCATCCCGCAGCGCACGCGACACTGTTGGCTGCGAAACGCCGGCCAGCCGCGCGACGTCCCTACTGGTAACCACCATTGGCTGTCCCCCTCCGAGCTCTTCGGATTCTAGTGCGCTTGACCGTCTGTGCATACGGGGTCATACTTGCCACATACGTATGCATTGAAAGGATCAGTCTATGCCCCTGCATCTGAAGAGCGCGCCGACGAAGACGTTCGCTGACACATCGCAGCAGGATGTCGCCGAGCGCGTGCGGGATATCATCGCGGATATCCGGGAGAACGGCGATGACGCCGTCCGCCGCTACGCGGAGAAGTTCGACAACTGGAGCCCGCCCTCCTACCGGCTCTCAGACGACGAAGTCGACGACATCATCGCGACGCTGGATCCGCAGGTCATCGCCGACATCGAGTTCGTCCAGACGCAGGTCCGCCGCTTCGCGCAGGCGCAGCGCGACTCGCTCGTCGACATCGAGGTCGAGACGCTTCCCGGCGTCTTCCTGGGTCAGAAGCACGTGCCGGTGCAGGCCGCCGGTGCCTACATCCCCGGCGGCAAGTACCCTCTCACCGCCTCCGCGCACATGACGATCATCACCGCGAAGGTCGCCGGCGTCCCCCGGGTCGTCGCGTGCACGCCGCCCATCCGCGGCGAGATCCCCGCGGCCACCGTGGCCGCGATGAAGATGGCGGGCGCCGATGAGATCTACGTCCTCGGCGGAATCCAGGCTGTGGCGGCGATGGCCGTCGGCACCGACACGATCGAGCGGGTCAACATGATCGCCGGCCCAGGCAACGCCTATGTCGCCGAGGCCAAGCGCCAGCTGTTCGGCGAGGTCGGCATCGACCTGTTCGCCGGTCCAACCGAGATCCTCATCGTGGCCGACGAGCACGCCGACCCGTTCTTCACCGCGGTCGACCTGCTGTCGCAGGCCGAGCACGGCCCGGAGTCCCCCGCCGTCCTCGTGACGACGTCGCAGGCCCTCGGCGAACAGGTCATCGAGTGGATCGAGAAGCTGCTCCCCGGGATGTCGACGCGCGACTACGCCGAACCGGCCTGGCGCGACTGGGGTCAGGTCATCGTCGCCGAGGATCTGGACGAGGCGTACCGCATCGCGGACGACTTCGCGTTCGAGCACGTGCAGGTGTTCACGCAGAACCCGCGGGAGGCGCTCACCCGCATGCACGATTATGGCGCGCTCTTCCTCGGGGAGAACACCTGCGTCTCCTACGGCGACAAGGTGATCGGCACGAACCACGTGCTCCCGACGCTGGGCGCCGCTCGCTACACGGGCGGGCTGTGGGTGGGCAAGTACCTGCGCACGGTCACCTATCAGGAGGTCACCTCGGCCGAGTCGTCCGCGCAGCTCGGCGAGGTGTGCGGTCGCGCGTCGCGCGTCGAACTGTTCGAGGGCCACGCCCGCTCGGGCGACGCCCGCGCCTGGCGGCACGCCGGAGCGGAGTACGAGTGGATCGAGGCGGCGCACCCCGCGGAGGCAGGCGTTCGATGACGGACCTCACCGATCGCATCGCGGTCGTCACCGGCGGCGGCAGCGGACTGGGCGCGGCGATCGCGCGGTCCCTGCACGCCGCCGGTGCGGAGGTCATCCTGGTCGGCCGCGACACCGCGAAGCTGGAAGCCGTGGCGACCGAGCTCGGCTCCCGAGCACGGTGGATCGCCGGCGACGTGTCGGATCCGGCATCCGTCGCCGCCCTGGCGGAATCGCTCGAGGGCACCGAGGTGTCGATCCTCGTCAACAACGCCGGCATCGCCGGGCCGGTGTCGGCGCTGGTCGACATCGAGGTCGACGACTGGGACGAGGTGTTCGACGTCAACGTCCGCGGCACGTTCATGATGTGCCGCGCGCTGCTGCCGGGCATGATCGCTCGAGGCGACGGCGACGTCATCAACGTCGCGTCGGTCTCCGGCAAGCGCCCGCTCGCACATCGGACCCCGTACTGCGCTTCGAAGATGGCGGTGATCGGCCTGACCTCGACGCTGGCGTTCGAGGTCGGCCCTGCCGGGGTACGGGTGAACACCCTCTCCCCCGGCCCCGTGGCCGGCCCGCGCATGGAGCGCAACTTCCGCCTCGAGGCGCAGCGCTCCGGCTCGTCGGTCGAGGATGCCGAGGCGGCGTTCGTCTCGCGTTCGGCGCTCGGCCGCATGGTCACCGAGGCGGAGGTCGGCTCCGCGGTCGTCGCGATGCTCGGGATGCCGGGGATGTGCGGCGCGGACGTCGACCTGTCCGCGGGCATGGTGGCGTGATGACCGCGTCACTGCGGGAGCGAGCGCTGGACGGCGAGCGGCTCGTGGGTGTCCTCGTGCGGATGCCGGCGGAAGAGCTCGTCGAGATGTCGGCGATCGCCGGCATGGACTTCGTGCTGATCGACTGCGAACACGGACCGGCGGATCTCATCGCGCTGCGCAACCACATCGCTCTGGCGGGCGTGCACGACGTGCCGGTCGTCGTGCGCGTGGGCGAGGACGACCGCAACCAGATCCTCCGCGTCCTCGATCAGGGGGCGCAGGGCATCCTCGCCCCGCATCTGGACACATCGGATGACGCGGCCGCCCTGGTGGATGCCGCGATGTATCCGCCGGTCGGGTCGCGCGGCTTCGCGACGTACAGCCGCGCCGGACGGTTCGGGCAGACACCACCGGCGGCGCACAAGGACTGGTTCCTGGAGAACACGCTGGTGCTGGGCATGATCGAGTCGCCGGGCGGCGTCGCTGCCGCGGCGGGGATCATCGCGACGCCTCGGCTGGACGGCATCATGATCGGGCCGGCCGATCTCGCGGCCTCCAGCGGGGAATCCGATCCACCGCTCGCCGAGGCCATCGCCTCCGTGAACGCCGAGCTCGCTGCGGCCGGTTCGCTGCGGATGGACATCGTCGGCACCCGCGAGGGCGGCGAGCAGGCGTTCGCGGACGGAGCGAACCTGGTCGTCTACAACCTGGCGTCCTCGCTCATGCAGCATCTGCAGGCATTGGCGGCGCCGACCCGCTGAGCACGCGCCGAGCGGCAGGGGATCCACGGCCTCCCGTCAGATCCGCTGCCGCTCGCGCCAGGTGCCGACGAGATCGCTGAACTCCCGCGGCCGTTCGAGGGGCACCAGGTGCCCGGCATCCACGGAGACCAGGCGCGTACACGCGATCTCATGGGCGATCTCGGCGTGGAAGGTCGGCGGGCACAGGGCATCCTCGCGGCCGGAGATGACCAGCGCCGGCATCGGCAGCCGCGACAGCCGGGGCAGCAGATCGGTGCGCGTGCTCTGCATGCGCAGCTGCGCGCGCAGGTGCGCCGCACTCGTCTCGTCTCCCATGCGGAGCGTGCGCTCCACGAGATCGGGTCGGCGCAGGCGGACGTCTTCTGAGAGGAGCAGTGGAAGGATGCCGTGCTGCAGGTCGCGTGCCGTGTCTCCGGCATCCAGTCGGCGCAGCCATTCCTGCCAGCCGTCCTGCTGCGCCCGTGTGGGGGCTTTCGCGTTCGTCGAGGAGAGGACCAGTCCGGTCACGCGCTCCGGCGCCCGCAGGGCGAGCGCCATCGCGACGATGGCGCCCAGGGAGAGCCCTGCGAGGACGAACCGATTCGGCAGTTCCGCGAGGAGCGCGTCGACCTGATCGTCGATCGTCTCGTGCGCGAGCGACGGCGTCAGCGTCTCGCCGAACTCGCAGTCGGACCAGAGGTCCGCCGAGCAGTTCATGCCCGGCAGCAGGACGATCGGATGCACGTCAGCCCTTGACGGCGCCGTCGCTCAGACCCGCCACCAGGTATTTCTGCGCGATGAAGGCGATCACGAACACCGGGATGGTCAGGAGCATGGATGCCGCGCCGGCCTGCTGCAGCATCGGCAGCGTCTGCCCGAGCTGTGTCGCGATGAACACCGGAACCGTCTTGGAGGACGTATCGGTGAGTACCAGGGCGGTGAGGTACTCCTGGAAGGCGAACAGGAAGACGAAGATCCCCGCGGTGAGGATGCCGGGGCCCATGAGCGGGATCATGACGCGCCGCAGCATCCCGATGCGGGTGCAGCCGTCGATCATCGCGGCCTCGTCCAGTTCGCGCGGGATCTCGGCGAAGAAGTTCCGCAGCAGCCAGATCGTGAACGGCTGGTTGATCGCGACCAGGGCGATGGCGAGCGCGAAGGTGGTGTCGTAGATGCCGATGGCGCGGCTGATGTCGTACATCGGCAGCACAACGGCGAAGCGGGGCAGGGCGCGGAAGATCAGCGCAAGGATCAGCAGCAGCGCCGACACGTAGCTCGGGAAGCGCGACAACGCGTAGGCCGCCGGGATGCCGATGACGAGGGCGATCACGGTCGAGACGACGGCGACCACGATGGTGTTGACGAGATAGTCCGCGAAGTAGGTCGTCTGCCACAGGTCCACGAAGGCCGTGAGGGTCGGCTCGTATCCCCACAGCACGGGCGGGTTCGAGAAGGCGACGTCGGTCGGCTTGGTGACCGACAGCGCCATCCAGATGAACGGACTGAGCATCACCACGCACAGGATCGCCAGCAGGATGCCGGTGATCACCGGCGGCCGGCGACGGGAGCCGGAGCGGCGCTTGCCGGTGCCGGCCGTGGTGACGGCGCGGGTGGAAAGGTCGAGGTCCGTGAGCGTCATCGTTCGGCCTTCGCTTCCTTGAAGATGCCCCGGATGAACGGGATCAGCATGATGAGGATGAGGATGATCGTGAGCACGTTGATCGCGCTGCCGAGCCCGAGCTTCTGGGCGCCGTCGGCGAAGGCGACGGAGTAGACGTAGAGCATGATCGACTCGTTGCCGATCGACGCGGCCTGCGGGGAGAGCGGGATCAGGTTGTCGAACATGCGCAGCACGTCCATGATCGTGATCAGCGTGACGAAGCCGAGCACGCCGCGGATCGTCGGGATGATGACGTGCAGGTGCGTCTGCAGGGCGTTCGCGCCGTCGATCTTCGACGCCTCGCGCAGCTCTGCCGGCACGCCCTGGAGGCCGGCGAGGATGATGAGCATCGCGAACGGCAGCATGTGCCACACGGTGTTCGCGATGACGAGGATGGCGTTGGGCACCTGGTCGGTGAACCAGAGCACCTGCGTGCCGCCGAAGAAGCCGATCAGCCGGTTGACGACCCCACCGAAGTTGTCGTCGAACAGCCACGAGAACGCGACGGCGCCGACGAGGTTCGGCAGCACGTACGAGACGAGCATGATGCCCAGCACCAGCGGTCGCGACGTGGTGATGCGGTTGATGCCGGTGGCGATGATGTAGCCGAGGAAGAGCAGGATGATCGTCGTCACGACGGTCACCGCCACCGTGAACATCACGGCGCTGCCGAAGCGCGGATCGGTCAGTGCGTCGGCGAAGTTGGCGAAGCCGACGAACGTTCCAGGGGTTCCGTACCTGACCTCTTCGAGACTCCACTGGATCGTCTTGATCAGCGGGAGGACGAGGAGTCCTCCCATCACGACGACGCTCGGGAGCACGAGCAGCCAGAATTCACGTGCCTTCATTGGCATCCTTTCCGGGGTGACGGTGATCCGGATGCCGTGGCTCCCGGATCACCGTCATCGGACGTCGGTCGAACTCAGCCCGCGATGTTCTCGCCGGCGGCCTGCATCTGTGCGAGACCATCGTCCACGGTCGTCTTGCCGTTGATGACGTCGACGAGGATCGGACGGATCTCGTTGGTGATGTCGGCCAGCGAGGCGTTGACGATCGGCGGCATGGCCGACGCGATCGAATCGTTGGCTGCTTCACCGTACGGCGAGTTGTCCGCGGTCACCATGCCCTCGCGTGCCGGGTAGGCCGCGGGGACGGAGGCGGTCGAGGCGTCCTCGCTCACGGCCGACGCCATCATGACGAACAGCATCTCGTGATCGAGCTTCGTGTTGAAGGGGATCGACCAGCCGTCGATGGAGAGCCGGTTGTAGGAGAACTCCGCGTCGGAGGTCAGCTTGGGGGCCCCGGCGAAGCCGAAGGAGTCGGCGAGCTTGGAGTTCGCGGGCAGCGTCAGGTCGTTCATGCGGCCGGAGAACATGATGGACATCGCGGCGGTGCCGTTGTACATCTGCTGCTGGACCTTGGGCTGGTCGAACGTCGTGACCTGCGGGTCCATGTAGGGCTTCAGTGTGATGAGCGCTTCGAGCGCCTGCTTCGCCTCCGGCGTGTTCAGGGTGACGTTGCCTGACTCGTCGACGAAATCAGCGCCGAGCGAGTTCATGGCTGCTTCGTAACTGGTCGTGACATCGCTGGTCGCGAGCCAGGGCAGCGCGATCGGGTAGTCCATGACTCCGGCATCCTGGATCGCCTGGGCCGCCGCGATCATCTCGTCGAAGGTCGTCGGCACGTCGAGTCCGAGGTCTTCGAACACGTCGGTGCGGTAGGCCATGACGAACATCTGTGCCTGCATCGGCAGGGCGTACAGTTCCCCGTCGAACGACATGCCCTCGCGCATCGATTCGCTGATCGCGTCCAGGCCGTAGTCGTCGGCGTACTTCTCGTACAGGTCGTTGAGGGGGACGAGCTTCTCGTCGCTCGCGAGGCCGGGGATGACGAATCCGTAGGTCTCGATGATGTCGTAGGTGCCGGTTTCACCGGAGAGGGTCGCGGTCGTCTTGGTGACCTGCCCGCCGAAGTCGATGGGGTCGTGCTTCAGGGTCACATCGTCGGTGGTGCAGCTGGAGACCATCGTGTCCGTGAACGGGTCGATGGCGGAGGAGTTGTAGGCGAGGACGTTGACCGTCGTCTTACCTTCGGGCGCGGTGTAGTCGCACGACACCGTTGTCGCGTTCTCGTTGTCGGTACGACTGCCGGCTCCGCAGCTGGTGAGGGCGACTGTGCCCACGGCTGCGAGTGCGAGAACCGGCAGGATCCGATGCTTCATGTGTGCCATACGGCCGATGGTATACGTATGCAGTCGAGTATGGGAAGCCTAAGTTAGAGAATCCTCCATAACGGTCTGAATACGTATACTTATCCATTTTGACGCGGAATGCCGCGTGCTATGCGAGTCGGCGGGCGGTCGATGTCGGCGCGGCGGCGTACGCTGAGCTCACCTCACCGACGAGGCAGTCTCGACACGAGATGAAGAGCATACGGAACCGGAGTGAAGAACATGAACGAGACGATCATCACCGTCGTGGGCAACCTGACCGCCGAACCCGAGCTGCGCCAGACGCAGGGCGGGGTCGCGGTCGCCAGCTTCACAATCGCCAGCACGCCGCGCAGCTTCGACCGACAGGCGAACGAGTGGAAAGACGGCGACGCTCTTTTCATGCGCTGCTCCGCCTGGCGGGATCTTGCGACGAACATCACAGGCTCGCTCACCAAGGGCATGCGCGTGATCGCCAGCGGGCGGCTGCAGCAGCGCGAGTATCAGGACCGCGAGGGCAACAACCGCGTCAGCATGGAGCTGCAGATCGACGAGATCGGACCGTCGCTGCGATATGCGACCGCGCAGGTGACGCGCGAGGAGCGGTCGGGCGGGAGCTTCGGAGGCGGGCAGGCCCGGGATGCTGCGGTGACTGCGCCTGCGGGGGCCGGCGGTGGATCGGGCACGACGGACGGATGGGCGGCGCCGGGGCAGAGCTGGGCGGCGAGCGGGGTGGATGAGACGCCGTTCTGACTCCCATCGATGTGCGCGGAGCCGCTATGTGCAGCGCGACGCGATCGCCAGACTTTCGGCCATCTCCAGGATCCGGTCGGCTTCCCGCGGATCGGTGAACGCATTGGGCGCCGGGCGCTCGCGCGGTGAACCCGACAGTTCGAAGGCCGCGGAAGGCACGTAGTACTGTCCGGGCACGGCGTCGGATGCCAGCGCGGCGAGCGCAGTTTCCGCTGCTTGGCGAGGCGTGCTGCCGAGGCGTTCGACGAACCGGCTGGTGGCGGCGGGCGCCCGTTTGCGAGCGTCGGCCGCGATGCCGGTGCCCGGCACCACGCCGGGATGGCACAGTTGCACGTTCACGCCCCAGATGCCTGCGACGCTGGACTGAGCGAGCGCGTAGGCGTAGATCCCGAGTGCACGCTTGGATGCCGCGTAGGCACGCAGCGGGTGATATCGCCGCTCGGATTGCAGATCATCCAGTCGCCCGTGCGGGGCGGCGAGGCTGAGCTGCACGGCAATACGTGCGCGGCTGCGTCGAAGCAACGGCAGCAGCAGTAGCGTCAGCGCGTAATGGCCGAGGAAGTTGGTCTGGAGATGCAGCTCGATCCCCTGCTCGGTCAGGTGACGCTCGGCATCGCCGAGTAGCACGACGCCGGCGTTCATCACGTAGAGATCGACGGCCTCGCCCTCGGCGCGCAACTCCATCGCGAGTGCCGTCACGGTCTCCGGACGGGCGAGATCGAGATCGCGGACGTCGATCTCGGCGTCCGGGACCGATGCGAGGATGCTGCGGGCGGCGGCATCTCCCCTGAGCCGGCTGCGCACCGGGAGGATCAACCGTGCGCCTTCCTCCGCCAGGCTGCGGGCGATCTCGAGTCCGACGCCATTGCTGGCGCCTGTCACGAGCGCGCGTTTGCCCGTCCACCGACCTGACATCACGACTCCGATTCGCGCAGAGGATCCATTCAATGATCAAGAGCGCGCGGGGTCCTGCCTGATACATCTGGCAGGACCGCAGGCCATGTCAGCAGTAGTTGCAGACCCGCTCGGGGGTAGTGACGACCGCGAGGCCAAGGAGCGTGTGCCGGGCGCTACTCTGATCGTCGTGCACGCTGCACTTTTCGGGGAGAAACGAGGACTCCATGCCGCCACAACCCACCCTGCTTTTTCTGCACGGCGTCGGGACCGGAGACCACGAGGATCATTGGTGCACCACGCTTGAGAAGAGCTTGTCCGCCGCAGGCTACCCCGATCTCATCGGTACCACCACAATCGCACCGCACGAGGAATCTGGGGATACTCACACATGACCGCGATGACCACGCCGCCTACGTTGGCGCCACAAAGCCCTGCCCGAAAGACACCGATCTGGGCCAAGCTCCTGCTCGCCCTCTTCATCCTCGCGCTCATCGGTGGGGCCGCATTCGCCGGCGTCGTGCTGGGCAAGTTTCTCGGCGCTGCCGAGTCCCGCGACACCCAGGTGATCCGGTCGATCAAGGGTGAAGAACAAGTCGTCCTCCTGACTGCCGGGATGACAGACGTCGAGGAGGAGCGTGCCGACGGCCTGAAGCTCGCGATCGGCGACGTCCAGCTCCTCACGCTTCCGGGCACCGAGCGTTCAGTACTGGTGCGCTACGACTACGACGCGAAATTCGGGATCGAGGGAAAGGACGTGGATATCGTCCCGACGGGCGACAGCTCATATCACGTCCACATCCCCGAGTTCATCTCGCTGGGCTATGCCAACCCCGAACTGAGCGTGGCCAACGAAGAGAACGGCGTCCTCAGCTGGACAACCCCGAAGATCGACACCGACGAGGTGTTCGAGGAAATTCTGTCCGACCACGCGATAGACGAGCACGTCGAAGGCTTCCGTTCTGTCCTCGAAGATCAGGCCGAGGCGTTCTACACCCGCATCGCGGAGGCTATCGATCCTGACATCACGCTCGAGTTCGAGTTCACGTCATGACCGGACCTGACGCCTCGGAACGAGTCGACCCACCTCACGAGGTTGACGGACAGCCGTTTCTCGACGCGACTTCCGAGGCGAAGTCCCGGTACGGCCGGTTCAACCTCGCCGTGATCGGTGGCACGGGTGTGGGCAAGTCCTCACTCGTGAACGCAGTCTTCGGTCGCGACTTGGCCAAGGTCGGCAAAGGCTTACCGGTGACTCGCGGCGTGCACTACCACCATGACGACTCGCTCGGCATCTGGGACATCGAAGGCTTCGAGATCGGTTCGGCCGTTCCTCCGGGCGAGCAGTTGAAGCGTCATCTGGAGACGATCTCCCAACGGACGTCTGCGGAGCAGATCGCGGTCGTCTGGTACTGCGTGAAAGCCAACGACGACCGCCTTACGCCCGCTGACATCGAGATGATCCGGGAATTGGATGCCCGCGGTCTGCCGGTGATCCTCGTCCTGACCAAAGTCGACTGGGCGCGAAATCCGATCACGGGCAAGTACACCGCGGCCAAAGGGCTGGAAGAGTTCGTCGACTGGTTGGAGCATCCGGTCGACGAGAACGGACAGCCGCTCGCTATCCCCTACGAGCGCGTCATGCTCACATCGACCAGCGATCCGAACGGGAAGGGCAAGGGCCATGGACTCGGTGAGCTTGTCGCGGAGACGCTCGCACTCTCCCCCGAAGACGCGAAGGACGCCTTTCGCATTGCTCAGCGGCTCAACCTCCCGTGGAAGCGCGAGATGGTGCGCCCCATCATCGCCGGAGCCGCAGCGCTCGCAGCCACGGCAGCGGCGACGCCCATCCCCGTCGCGGATGCGGTGGCCTTGGCGCCGATCCAGCTCGGAATGATGGGCCGCATCGCAACGATCTACGACCTGGAGCTCAAGACGATGATGTCTGCCGGGGCACTGGCCCAGCTCGGCGTGCAGATCTCTGGGCAGGCACTGACGCGCAGCTTCATCAAGTTGGTTCCGGGCGTCGGTAGCGTCGTGAACGCGGGCGTCGCCGGCGCACTCACCGCGGCCACCGGCGAAGCGTGGATGCGCCTCTGCGAGCAGATATACACGGGCAAGATCGATCCGGCGACCTTGATGGATGGCGTAAGCGACTACCTCCCGAACTTCTTCGATGTGGCCCGCAAAGTGATGATGCAGAAGACCGCCAAGCCCTGACACGAAGTGCTCCCTCACCCCACGGCATCCACATCGTTGTCAGATGCACGAGCCAGGTGATTAGGCTTCCGGCATGACCGACCACGCGGTGCCGAATCTGCCATCCCGCGACTTCGACGCCACGATCACGTTCTACGGAGGGTTCGGGTTCGGACTGGTCCATCGCGACGCTGGCTGGCTGATCCTCCGCCGCAGGTCGCTCCAGTTGGAGTTCTTCGCGTTTCCCGGCCTCGTGCCCGAGGAGAGTTCCTTCATGTGCAGCATCCGCGTCGACGATGTCGATGAGCTGTACCGGCAGATCAGGGCGACCGGGGTCATCGAGGCGTCCGTCGGGTTCCCTCGGCTGCACCCCGTGGAGCCTCAGCCTTGGGGGCAGCGAGCGGGCTTCCTCGTCGACCCGGATGGGACGCAGCTGAATCTGATCGAGAACGTCGCCTGACGGTGTGTGGCGCTTCGACAAGCTCAGCGAACGAAGGGCGGGCGCGCGCTTCGACAAGCTCAGCGAGCTAGGAGGTGATCCCCCGCATCAGCACTCCCACCACAGCATCCACCTGCTCTGCCCCGAGCACCTTCCCCTGCAGCGCCCCGTAGCTGGCCATCGCGACGAACTGATCGGCGATCACCGCGGCATCCACGTCCGCCCGCACATCCCCGGCCTCGACCGCACGAGCCAGCCGTTGCGACACCCATCCGCGGATCGGCGCCGCCAGCTTCTCGTTCAGCGCGGCACCCAGTTCGGCATCGGTCGCGGTGACGGCGATGAGCGCCCGCGCGAGCGCCACGCCCTCGGCATCCCCCAGCGATGCGGACATCGCAGTGAACCACGCCCGTAGGTCAGCCTCGAGATCCGAGGTCTGCGGCAGCGCGATGTCCGCGCCGGGCAGCGTTCCGTCGAGCAGCGCCTCCCCCAGGATCGCCGCCTTCGACGGCCACCAGCGATAGATCGTCTGCTTCGAGACACCGGCCGCTGCGGCCAGCCCCTCGATCGACGCGGACGAGTACCCCTCATCCACGAGCGCGGCGCGCATCGCCGCCAGCACGGCCTGGCGCGCCTGTTCGCTTCGAGGTCTCGGCACGCTCACAGGCTACCGAGTAGTACCCTCAGAAATAACTAGACGCACCGTTGCGTTATATAGAGAAAGCGAAAGAAGGAGACCACGATGGCCCTGACCGCACACTCCACCATCGGCGAATGGCTGAACGATCCCACCGGCGGACCGCTCATCCGCGGCCTGTTCGAGAAGACCGGCGCCGACCCCGAAGTCCTCACCCCCGTCCTCGGCCTGCCCCTGCAGCAGCTCGTCGCCATGAGCCAGGGCGCCCTGCCCCAGGCCGTCGTCGACGACCTCGTCCGCTCTGCCAACGGCGGCGAGATCCCCGAGGATGCCGAATCCACCGGCTGGACCGAGAAGCCCACCACCGGCCGCTTCGCCGGCAAGACCGTGATCGTCACCGGCGCGGCATCCGGCATCGGCAGGGCCACGGCATCCCGCATCGCCCGCGAAGGCGGACGCGTCGTCGCGGCCGACATCTCCGCCGAGAAGCTCGAGGCCCTCAAGGCCGAACTTCCCGATGTCATCACGGTCGCGGGCGACCTCACGAAGCAGGATGCCATCGACGCAGTTATCGCCGCCGCCGGCGACAAAATCGACGGCCTCGCGAACATCGCCGGCATCAACGACGATTTCTCCCCCGCGGGCGAGACGACGGATGCCGTGTGGGACCGCGTCATCGCCATCAACCTCACCGCACCGTTCAAGCTCATGCGCGCGGTCCTGCCGATCATGGAAGCCGCCGGAACCGGCGCGATCCTCAACGTCTCCAGCGAAGCGGGCCTCCGAGGAAACTCCTCCGGCAACGCCTACACGGCCAGCAAGCACGGCATCATCGGCGTCACGAAGTCGGCGGCGTTCATGTACGGGCCGAAGGGCATTCGCGTGAACTCCGTCGCTCCGGGCGGCGTCGCCACCGGCATCCCGATGCCCCCGAACATGTCCGAGTACGGCTCCGCGCGCCTGGCGCCGTTCCAGCAGGCGATCCCCACTGTGGCGACGGCCGAGCACCTCGCCGCCTCGATCACGTTCCTGCTCTCGGACGACGCCGTGAACATCAACGGCGCGATCCTCGCCTCGGACGGCGGCTGGTCGGTTCAGTAAGCCCCGGATGCGCGGGGCGATGGTCCTCGCCCCGCGCATCCCCCTTGTCCGGGTGCCAGAGCCCGACTTACGCTGTGCCGCATGTTGAAGATCGTGTCGATCGTGATCCGCGTCAGCGACCTCCCCGCGCAGTCCCGTTTCTGGCAGGCTGCGCTCGGCTACGTCGAGCGGGATCCGGCGGACGAGGACTGGGTCGTCCTCACACCGCGTGATGCAGACGCCCCCTGCATCGCCCTGGATGCCCATCATTCCGAGCGGATCCTGCCGCCACGCATCCACCTCGACATCTACGCCGACGACCAGGCCGCCGAGGTGCGTCGACTCACCGAGCTCGGCGCCCGCGAGGTGCACTGGGACAACCTGCCGGAAGACGCCGATTACGTGATCATGGAAGACCCCGAGGGCAACCGCTTCTGCATCGTCGATCGTCCCGACTGGTCGGGTTGGCGTCCCCAGCCCGCACACTGACGTCGGATGCCGTAGCCGCTGCCCGTCCCCGCCTCAACCCCCTCGGCGCAACCCGGCCGAGCGGGCATCATTGCATGTGCAGCATCCGACGACAGGGAAAGGTGACACCATGACCGACACCATCGACGAGCGCAAGAAGGTCGCCGAGCTCATCAAGGACTTCCGCTTCGCCATGTTCGCGACCCGGCACACGGACGGCAAGCTGGTGGCCCATCCGCTCACCGTCCAGGAAGCGGAGTTCGACGGCGACCTGTGGTTCCTGGTCTCGAAGAAAGCGTCTCCGGTGGCGGACCTCGCCGCCGACTCCGAGGCGAACGTCTCGTTCAGCTCCTCCGACTCGTGGGTGTCGCTCTCCGGCACGGCCCGCCTCATCGAAGACCGCCAGAAGATCGAAGAACTGTGGAACCCGGTGGTCGAAGCGTGGTTCCCCGACGGACCGGACGACCCCTTCGTCGGCGTGCTGAAGTTCACGGCCGAATCGGCGGAGTACTGGGACAGCCCCGGCGGGAAGATCGCCACCGCCTTCAGTTTCGTGAAGTCCAAGCTCACGGGAAGGCAGTACGACGGCGGCGACAACGCCAAGGTCGACCTCTAGGAGCGCAGGTCAGCGCTCACTACGGACAGCCGCCCCCATCGCCGCGAACGCCTCTTCAAGGATCGGCCGCGGCGTGGCGAACACCACACGTACGAAGTCCTCGTACCCGCGCCCGAGCAGGCGTCCTTCGGTGAGGACGACCCCGGCCTGGTCGCGGAAGAACTCCGCGGGCGGGCCGGGGATGCCGAGGGCTTTCGTGTCGATCCAGCCGATGTACGTCGCCTCCGGCTCCCGATACACGGCGCCGGGCAGATGCTCAGACACCAGCGATCCGAGCAGCGTGCGCGAGCCGTCCAGGTAGTCGATCACGCCGTCCAGCCACGGCTTCCCCGCCCGGTACGCGGCCGTCGAGGCCACCACGCCCAGCGTCGCCGCGCCGTGCTGCACCGAGAACCCGAAGCCGCGGTAGAGCTGCTGATCGGCATCGTTCGACGTGATCAGCTGCGCCGTCTTGAGGCCCGGGATGTTCCACGCCTTCGACGCGCTCGTACCGGTGATGGTGTGCGCGGCGGTCGCCTCCGACACCGACGCGTACGGGATGAACGGTCGCCCGCCGAACCGCAGCGGAGCATGGATCTCATCGGCGAACACCCGCCCACCGTGCCTCTCGACGATCTCGGCGATGGCCTCGAGTTCGGCGCGATCGGCGACGGTCCCGGTCGGGTTGTGCGGGTTGCACAGCACGAGCGTGCGGGCACCGGCGGCGAACGCCTCGTCGATGCGCTGCAGGTCGTGCTGCCACCGACCGTCGACCTCGACGCCGGGGACCTCGATCACCGGATGCCCGATCGTGGGCAGATATGTCAGGAACGGCATATACGCCGGAGTCGGCACGATCACCGGTGACCCGGCCGGCGCGTACTCCTCGACCGCCACCCGCAGGACGGCCATGACATCGGAGACGGCGTGCACCCGCTCGGGGTCGACGGCCCAGCCGTATTCGGCGCTCATCCAGTCGGCCGTCGCGCTACCCAGCTCCGCGGCGAGCGGAGGCGAGAGGTAACCGAGGTTCTCCTCGTCGATCGCGCGGTGCATCGCCTCGGCGATCTCGGGCGCGACCCCGAAGTCCATCTCGGCGACCCAGGCACCGATGCGCCCCGGATGCAGACTCCACTTGCGGCTCTCGGGCCGATCGAGCTGGAAGCGGGTCCTGCTGTCGAACGGATGCTGTGCCGTGCGCGCGGCGGTCGTGGTCTGAAAGTCGGACACGCGGGACTCCTTCACAGCAAGCGGGGAACACCCAATCTAAGGACGACGGACCGCGTGCGCACGTCTCGTTTCCGCGGATGACAGGGACCCCGCGCGGACGAGCGTCACTCCCCCATGAGTTCCCGCGGATGCCGGTCGTAGACGTTCGCGTCCTCTGACGGGCCCTCCTCGGTACGCACGGTGTGCTGCACCTGGCGCGCCGCAGCCGCTCCGCGCCCGACCTTCACGGCCTCCGCCTTCGAGGTGAAGCTGGTGCCCAGAGTGCGGGCCTCTCCCTCGATGCGGTTGAACCAGATGCCGTCGCGCTGGAACGTCTCGATATCGCCTGCAGCCATGCGGTTTCCCTTCTCTCTGCTTCAGTCCTACGGGGGCATCCCGCGGGCGACGACCCCCTTGACACGCTGATTCCACCGGCGCGGTTTCCGATGTCGCACCCCGGTGCGACAATGCCGTCATGAAGCTCAGCGAGCTCGTCTCCACTGCCGAAGAGGTCGCCGCCACGTCATCGCGCCTCGCGAAGATCGACGCGCTCGCGCGGCTGCTCGCGCGCGCGGATCCCGGCGACATCGCACCGCTGATCGGTCTCCTGCTCGCGTCACCGAGACAGGGCAGGCTCGGCGTCGGATGGCGCGGGCTCGCCGTCCTCGACCTCACCCATGCCGATGACACGATCCTGACGATCGCCGACGTCGACGCCGCCCTCGATGCGCTCGCCACGGCATCCGGAACCGGTTCGGCGGCGGTCCGCACCGACGCGCTGACCGATCTCGCCTCACGCGCGACCGCTGCGGAGTGGGACTTCCTCGCCCGCGCCATGCTCGGCGAACTGCGCACCGGCGCGCTCGGCGGGGTGCTGCTCGATGCGATCGCGCGGGCATCCGATCGGCCGGTCGCCACCGTACGGCGGGCGGCGATGCTGTCCGGCGACCTCGGCGAGACCGCTCTGCTCGCCCTCACCGGATCAGCCGAGGATCTCGAGAACGTCGGACTCCAGGTGGGGCGTCCCGTCCTGCCGATGCTCGCCGGCACCGCCGCGACGCCCACCGCCGCGCTCGAACTCACCGGCGAGGCCTCGGTCGAGTACAAGCTCGACGGAGCCCGCATCCAGGTCCATCGCCGCGGCGACGACGTCAGCGTCTACACGCGCAGCCTCGCCGACATCACGCACCGCGTGCCCGAGCTCGTCGAGATCGTGCGCGCTCTCCCTGCGAACGATCTCATCCTCGACGGCGAGACCCTCGCACTCGATGAGGACGGCGGGCCGCGGCCGTTCCAGCAGACCATGTCGCGCTTCGGAGCCGACGTCTCACGCGAACTCGCACTGCGCCCGTGGTTCTTCGACCTGCTGCACGTCGACGGGCGCGACCTGCTCGACGAGCCGCTCTCCACCCGCCTCGCTGAGCTCGAGCGCATCGCCGACGAGTGGCGGATGCCGGGCATCGTCACCGCCGATCCGGAGGCCGCCGAGCAGCTGTCCCGCGACGCCCTCACCGCCGGGCACGAGGGCGTCCTCGTCAAGGCGATCGACTCCCCGTACACGGCGGGGCGGCGCGGCAAGTCCTGGGTGAAGGTCAAACCCGTCCTCACCTACGACCTCGTGGTGCTCGCCGCCGAATGGGGATCCGGCCGCCGCCGGGGAAAGCTCTCCAACCTGCATCTCGGCGCCCACGACCCGACCGGCGAGTTCGGTGAGCCGGGCGGGTTCGTCATGGTCGGGAAGACCTTCAAAGGGCTCACCGACGAACTGCTGCAGTGGCAGACCGACACCTTCCCCGGCTACGAGACGCACCGCTCGCCCGGCGCCGTCTTCCTGCGGCCCGAGCTCGTCGTCGAGATCGCGATCGACGGCGTCCAGCAGTCGCCGCGCTATCCCGGCGGCATCGCCCTCCGCTTCGCCAGGGTCAAGGGCTACCGCCCCGACAAGACCGCGACGGATGCCGACACGATCCAGACCCTGCGGGCACTGCTGCGCGGCTGAACCCGCCTCATCCGAGGTCGAGCTGAGCGCGCCCGTCTCCCAGATAGAAGACGTACACGCTGCGGCCCACCTGCATCTGCCGAAGCCGCTTCGCCGGAATCGTCTCCCGGCCCTCGATCAGCTTCGTCCTGCCGTCCTCCGCCCACGACGCCCGGTACCGAACGGTCACCGCGCCCGTCTCGCTGGTACCGACGTGACGCACGTCATCCAGTCGCACTTTGATGCGGCGACCGTGCTTGCGGAACTGCCGATCGCGGATGAACAGCGAGACGATGAACCCCACCAGGATCACCACGACGATGAGGACGACGAGGGTCACGAGGGAGCCGCCGCATCCGCGCCCGAAGTGTCCGCTGGTGTCGCCCGGGTGGCCCACCCTGCCCGTACGACCGTGCCGACCACCGCGATCGCCGCAGCCAGCACCGCCGGCCACCACACCTCCGCGAGTGCCAACGGGAACACCTGCGCGGCGGCTTCGGCCATCTCGACCGGATTCCCCTGCAGCACCCGCATCCCCAGACCGTAGCCGATCGCGGTGAACAGCGCAGGCACCACCCACACCGACAGCAGCGCGACGACCCACACGACCAGTCGACCAGCCGGACGCACCCCGCACCACACCAGCGCGCCGCCGACGACGACGCCCGGCAGCCAGTGGCCCACCATCGAGATCACCGGCGGGGGACCCATCGGACCGGCGAACGCGCCGAACCACCGCGCGACCCAGGTCGCGAAGGGCACCGCCGCGAGCGCGATCGCCAAAGATGCGACGGCGACCGACGGCCGCGCCGTCATCCAGAGGCCGAGCTGCGCCAGCAGTGCCGCCGCGATCGTGCCCCCCAGTAGCCCGCCGAAGTACAGCACCTCCCGCGCTCCAGCCGAGCCACGCAGTATCCCGAGCCCTTCGGCGAGCACGAGGAAGCTCTGCGCTGCGGCGATCACATGCACGACCGCCACGCCGAGCGCCGCGGGCCACAGCACCATGGCGCGCCGACGGCGCGTCACCCGCACCGCGAGACCGGCGAACACCCCACCGAGCAGCACGAGCGAGAACAGCATCGTCGCGGAGTACTGGCTCAGCGGCAGCAGCACGAACGGCATGGCTTCGGGCATCACCTCGGTCGCCCAGAGATTCTGCAACGGCAGCGTCCCGGCGACGGCCCACGGCAGAAGTCCCAGCACCGCCCCGGCGACGCCGATCGCGAACGGCAGCAGCCGGCTGGACGTCGCGCGAGAAGCCGGATTCGCATCGGTCATGCTCACACGCTGACACACGATGCCGGAAACATCGCGAGCAGAGCCGGAACGGCCGAAAGTGTCCGGGGAGAACTGCCCATCGCCGCGCGCAACGGAGCGCCTAGGCTGAGGGCGCACGCGGCACTGCCGCGTCGTGCCGGGTGGACGCTGTCATCCGGCGCAACCGTTCGACGTGATGCCGGGGGACTTTCGTGAACGATGCAGCGCTCTTCTGCACCGAGGTCCCGCTCTCGCGTCCAGGGCGGCACGACCTGGAGAAGCTGGTGACGCGATGACCGCGCGAGCGCGCGCCGCCCTCTTCGTCTTCGGAATCCTCACCCTGGCTCTGACCGGCTGCACGGGACCGGCGCCGGCCGAAGAAGCGGCGAGCACGCTGACCTGGGAAGAGGCCAAAGCCGACACGCAGGCGATGGAACGGCAGATCGCTGCGCTCGTGCCGACCGAGGCCGTCATCAGCGTCGACCAGAACGAGAAAGGCGGACTCTTCCGCTGCGATGAGGTGCAGCACCGCTGGAAAGGCATCACCACCGTGACCCTGGTTCCCGGCGCTGACCCCGAGTCGATCACGAAGGACATGGAGCAGAAGATCGACACCCTCTTCCCGGCGGGCGAGTTCGAGGTGACCAACCGCCGCGGCATCACGGACGACTATGTCGCGACTGTGGAGTCGCCGACGACCGGGGAGGGATACCTCTTCGGCCAGGGACGCCCCGGCACCATCGTCATCGATTCCTACTCGGTCTGCTTCACCCTGCCCGAAGGCACCTACCCCGGCGGCGACTTCTAGCGTCAGGCTCCCGGCTGCGCTCCGCCGAATCGCTCCGCAGACGCGACCTGCTCGGCGACGCGCCGCAGCGCGAGCAGCAGCGGTTCGACGAGCACCGATCCGAGCACGACGTAGCGCACGGCGGCCTCGGCGGATTCGGTCGGCGTCGCGGCGACCTCGGCATCCGCGATCGCCCGGATGCTCTCCAGATACACCGGCATCGCAGCATCCGGTACAGCGAAGCCGGCCCGCTCGAGGCCGTCCAGAGCACGGGCGACGTCACCGAGGGCAGACCCGGCACGCCGAGCCAGCGGCATCCTGATCCTGACCGCCGCGCCCGCGAGAAACCACCTCCGCCGCGAGAAACCACCTCGTCAATGATTTCTCGCGCGCGAGGTGGTTTCTCGCGGGGCCTGGGGAGTTCGTCTCAGTCGGCGATGTCGAGGTCGAGGCCGCTCTTCTCGGCCACGTCCTCCCAGGCGAGGTACTTGAAGTTCGTGCTCTCCTCGTCCGAGCCCTCCGGCGTGTTGTCACCGTCCTGCAGCACGAGCAGCCCGCCGTCGAAGCCGGGCAGGCTCACATTGACGACATCGGCGCCGTCACTGTGCTGGGTGCCGTCGACGGCGCCGTCGACCACGCTGAACGATCCGACATAGGCGTTGTCATCCTCGATGTCGTAGACCGCGAAACTGTCGTCGCCCTGGCTGGACGCGAGCAGGTACCCCTCACCTTCATCGGTCTCGTAGATCGTGAGCCCCTCGATGTCGGTGCGCAGCACGTCGCCGCCGAAGCCGGGGTTCTCTCCGTAGACGCACTCGTCGAGCTCGGCGTCGTAGGTGCCGGGGAGGCCGAACTCGATCGCGGTGTCGACGAGCTCCGCCTCGCCGGTGAGGTCGGCATCGACCTTCCAGATGCCGACGAGCTCCTGGCCGAGGTAGGCGGTGCCGCTCTCCTCGTCGACCGCGATGCCCTCGACCTGCGCGTACTGACCCGGGTCGTCGCACGTGGTCCACGTCGACCCATCCGGCATGGCGAACTCGGCCGGCAGCGCGAGCTCGCGCACGACGTCCCAGCCGACGGTGCCGTCGCCCTTGTCGCTCAGCTCGAGCAGCGCGACCTCGGTCTCCGAGTTGCGGCTCACCAGCGCGTACGCTCCGTCGTCCTCCTGCCACGTGGCGAGGCCGTACGCGGTGTGCTCGCTGTTGACCTCCTCCTGGGATGCCGAGAAGATTCGCCCGGCGTCCGGAGCCGTCACCTCGGTCAGCTCGCCGTCGTCGATGACGAAGATGCCGAGGTCGTCCATGCCCTTGTCCGAGACGACCGCGAGGTCGACCTCGTCGCCGTCGAGCTCGAAGTCGTGGATGAGGTCGACGTTGTTGTAGCGTCCTGGTGCGTCGCCCTCGCCAGACGCCAGCTTCGGGTCGATGTGCTGGACCAGCTGACCCTCGAGGTCGTAGACGTTCATCCCGGCCTCCTTGGCCGTGGTGATGACGAGGCTGTTCTCGGCGTCGTCCTCGTCGACCCAGATGGCGGGGTCGTCCGCGTCGGCGTCGTCGGCATCCCACAGCGCGGGAGTCTCGAGCTTCGCGGTGACGTCATCGGCCTTCGATTTCGAGTGGCCGTACGCGTATGCGTGGCCCTTGGCGTGTTCGGGTGGCTGGGGGTTCGGATGCGGCTGGGCGGCGCCGACGAGCACGACGGCGGAGGCGCCGATCACAGCGACGGTGAGCAGGCGGGGGATCACGGAGACTCCTCGGGGGATCGATGGATGGGGTCGCCCGATCGTTCTGCCCGGCTATGAACGCCGAGTGAACCGGCAGTGACGTATGACGCCGACCCAAGCTCGAAGTCCGGATCGAAGCCGGCTGACGAATCACGGGGCGATCTCCGCATCCCGTCGCGACGACGTGCCTACACTCGCAACCATGGTCTCCGCCGACGTCGTCACCCCCTCCCAGGCGGAGGATCTCGCTGCCCGCATCCTCGCGAGACGCGCGCACCCGCTTCTGCTCGTCTCGACGGATCCGGAGGGCGGATTCTCCTTCGACGTCCCCCGGCTGCGCCAGGAGCTGGACGGGATCGCCGACGTCGTCACGGTCGAGACCGGCGGCGTGACCCGGCACCTGGAGCAGCTGCTGCCGCCCAAGACCCACGCCTTCGGCGGAACGGCCCGCTCCTACCCCACCGACTTCGGCGCCGACCCGGCATGGACCAGATCGCACCTGCGCTTTCCCGACCACGCGACCACCGACGACCTGATCGACGACGCCATCGCGCAGAGCGTGCAGCGCCGGGTCGAGTCGGCGGCCGCCCCGCGGGTCCGACGCGCCTCCGGTGTCGTGCACGGGTTCGTCGCCGACGGCACCCGCGCCATGGTGCGGCTCGACGACGGCACCACCGTGACCGCGACGGCCGAACTGCTGCCGCCGGACATCCCGCTTCTCGCCGCACTCGTCGTCGGCGAGCGCACCAGCGGCATCCTGGACGGCAACGAACTGCATCCCGAGCCGGTCGCACCGGACCCGGATGCCTTCCCGGATGGATCGCACACCCTCGCGCTCGTCGTGAAGGTCACGGAGCTGCGCGCGACCGTGCAGCTGCATCCGCGCCTGTCCGCCGTGCTGCGGCGCCGTGACGTCGACGCCGGCGACGGCCCCGTCAGCGACGTGCTCGCCGTCGGAGACGTGATCCGCGTGCGCGTCACCCGCCTGCCGGACGGGACTCCGGCGCTCA
Source organism: Microbacterium sp. M28 (assembly GCF_025836995.1). NCBI lineage: Bacteria > Bacillati > Actinomycetota > Actinomycetes > Micrococcales > Microbacteriaceae > Microbacterium > Microbacterium triticisoli. Next base: position 3,121,594 of record NZ_CP107546.1, read on the forward strand.
GCCGAACCGACGTCGACCCGGATGCCGCGCTGGTGCCCTCACTGCCCCTGATCGCGGGCGGAGCGCCGTGGCTGAGCGAGGATCGCCCTCCGCAGCAGCCATCGGATGCCGCAGCTCACACCCCCGCCGCGGACGAGGCATCCGCACTTCCGCCAGCAGCACTGATCCCGTCGCCCGATGTCGCGACCCGCACGGACGTCGTCGCACTGTCGCACCAGATCACGAGCCTGCGCGGCGATCTCCTCGCCCTGACGAACCTCGTCGCCCGCGGCTCGGGCGCACTCGTCACGGATGCCGGCGAGCTCGACCGGCTGCGCGCCGAGAACGAACGTCTGCGCGCCCAGCTCGCCGATGAGCGCGCCGAACGGGCCTCCACCGAGGCGAAGCTCGCGGGTGCCGAGCAGGACCGCCGCGAGACGGGCCGTGCTCTGCGCGATGCCCGCCGGGCCGCGGAGCGCTCCCATGTCGACGCCACCGCCGACGGCATCCGCTTCGAGATCGAACGCACCTGGGGCAACCGCACCGCCCCCGGCGAGCGCGGCCGCTGGCCGTTGCGCGACTACACACTGGGCCCGGACTTCATCGACTCCCTCAGCCCGCTCGACGAGGGTCAGCTGAGCAAGGCGATCCGCACGTGCGTCGACGCGATCACCGGCCGCGACCGCGAGATCCCCGCACGCGAGCTGCATCGGCTGCGCACCGGCGAGGGCGGTGGCGACTCGTATGTGGTGCGCCAGGACGGCGCCCGCTGCATGCGCTCAAGCGTCGAGCAGAACGTGGCGGGCGCGCGGCGGCTGCACTACTGGGAGCTGCCGGGCGGCGGCGTCGAGCTCGGGCGCATCGTGCTCCACGACGACACGAAGCCGTAGCCGCGAATCATCCTTTCGCCGAGACGTCAAGGGCGCTGACGAACACCGGACGTCGCGATAGCTTGACTCGGATGCATGACCCGGATGCACCTGCGAGGAGTACACGATGACGTTGGAAGTCGTGTCGCCCACCTCCGCCCTGCTCGACGGCAGATACCTGCTGGAGGACCGCGTCGGCAAGGGCGGGATGGCGACGGTCTACCGCGCCGAGGACACCCATCTCGGCCGGACCGTGGCGATCAAGATGATCCATGACGGCGGGGATGCCGTCAGTTCGGTCGATCGGGCGCACACCGAGAAGGCGTTGCTCGCCTCGATGAACCATCCATCTCTGGTGACGCTGTACGACGCGCAGCTGGAGCCGGGTCGCCCGCAGTACCTCGTGATGGAGTTCGTCGACGGGCCGACGCTGGCGGCGCGCATGGCGGAGGGTCCGCTGCCGCCCCGCCAGCTCGCGCACCTGATGCAGAACCTGGCCGAGGGGCTCGCCGCCGCGCATGCGGCGGGCATCATCCACCGCGACGTCAAACCGTCGAACGTGCTGCTCGCGCGGACCGGGGATGCCGCGGTGCCCTGGACCGCGAAGCTCGCCGACTTCGGCATCGCCTGCTCGATCGACCGATCGCCGATGACATCGCCGGGAATCGTACTGGGAACCCTCGCCTACATGGCGCCGGAGCAGCTGCGCGATGCCGACCCCGGCACCGCGGTCGACATCTTCTCCCTCGGCCTCGTCGTGCTCGAAGCGCTGACCGGCCGGATCGGATATCCCGAACTCGGCTCCGGTCGCGCGGCCGCACTGGCGCGCGTGATGCAGCCGCCGACGATCGCCGAGACCGTCGACGACGAGTGGCGGGACCTGCTCGAACGGATGACGCGGCTCGAACCGGACGAGCGTCCCACCGCCGCAGAGGTCGCCGCCGCAGCCAAGGAGCTCGCGCGCTCCAGTTCGCTTGATCCCCTGCCGGTGGCCCCCGAGCCGGGCCGGACTCCCGCGCTCGCACCGGCAGAAACCGCGCGGACCGCGGTGCTGCCTGCAACGGCGGCATCCCACCCCTCACGCCGCCGAGCCGTCATCGCCGGTGCGGCGCTGGCCGCCGCGACGCTGGCCACCAGCGCGGCGTTCCTCCTTCCCCCGGCCGACGGGCCGGGGCGTGTCGTGCCGTCGACGACACTGCGCACACTGATCGAGCCGGCGCAGACGGACACGACCTCGAACACCGACGGGGATGCTCCGGAGGCGCCGAACGAGTCCGACGACACCGGGAACCAGGGCACGGGCCAGCAGGGCAACAGCGAGAAGAACGACAAGGGCAACAGCGACAAAGGCCAGGGCAAGGGGAAGGACGGCTCCGACCAGGGCAAGGGCAACGGCAAGGGGTAGGCCTGCAACGGGCGTCCCGATCCGCGGGAAGCCCTGGCACGCCGCGCCGGTAGACTGATCACGCCCCGCTCGGCCCTTTCCCTTGGAGTGCGCGTGACCACCCCCGAAGCATCCGCCCGTCAGCACGTTCCCGACTCCGTCGAGAACGCGATCGCCACTCCCGAGAAGGAGCAGCCGTACGCCGCGCTGGGCCTGAAGGATGACGAGTACGCACGCATCCGCGAGATCCTCGGCCGCCGCCCCACCTCGGGCGAGCTGGCGATGTACTCCGTCATGTGGTCGGAGCACTGCTCCTACAAGTCGAGCAAGAACTACCTGCGCCGTTTCGGCCAGAAGGTCTCCGACGAGATGAAGGAACGCCTGATGGTCGGCATGGGCCAGAACGCGGGCGTCGTCGACGTCGGCGAGGGCTGGGCCGTCACCTTCAAGGCCGAATCGCACAACCACCCCAGCTTCATCGAGCCGTTCCAGGGCGCTGCCACTGGCGTCGGCGGCATCGTCCGCGACATCATCTCGATGGGTGCGCGCCCGGTAGCCGTCATGGACGCCCTGCGCTTCGGCGCGATCGACCACCCCGACACGGCACGCGTCGTGCACGGCGTGACCGCGGGCATCAGCTTCTACGGCAACTGCCTCGGCCTGCCGAACATCGGCGGCGAGACGGTCTTCGACGCCGTCTACCAGGCCAACCCGCTCGTCAACGCGCTCGCGGTCGGCGTCCTGCGCCACGAGGACCTCAAGCTCGCCAACGCCACCGGCGTCGGCAACAAGGTCGTCCTGTTCGGCGCCCGCACCGGCGGCGACGGCATCGGCGGCGCCAGCATCCTGGCATCCGACTCCTTCGACGACGGCGGACCCACCAAGCGTCCGGCCGTGCAGGTCGGCGACCCGTTCGCCGAGAAGGTGCTCATCGAGTGCTGCCTCGAGCTGTACCGCGGCGAGCTCGTCGAGGCGATCCAGGACCTCGGTGCCGCCGGAATCTCCTGCGCGACCAGCGAGCTCGCGGCCAACGGCAACAGCGGCATGAAGGTGTCCCTCGACAACGTGCTGCTGCGCGACCCGTCGCTCACGGCCGAGGAGATCCTCATGTCGGAGTCGCAGGAGCGCATGATGGCGATCGTCGCGCCGGAGAAGCTGGATGCCTTCATGGCCGTCGTGAACAAGTGGGAGGTCGAGACCAGCGTCCTGGGCGAGGTCACCGGAGACGGCCGCCTCATCATCGACTGGCAGGGCGAGCGCATCGTCGACGTCGACCCGTCGACGGTCGCGGTCGACGGCCCCGTGTACGACCGGCCCGTCGCCTACCCGACCTGGATCGACGCGCTGCAGGCGGATGCCGCCGAGAACCTCCCCCGCTCGAACGACCCTTCGGTACTGCGTGATCAGTTCCTCGATCTGGTCGCGTCGCCCAACCTCGCCGACACCCGCTGGATCACCAACCAGTACGACTACTACGTGCTCGGCAACACGGCACTCGCGTTCCCCGACGACGCCGGCATGATCCGCGTCGACGAGGAGTCCGGCCTCGGATTCGCGATCTCGACCGATGCCAACGGTCGCTACAGCCAGCTGGACCCGTACGCGGGCGCGCAGATCGCCCTGGCCGAGGCGTACCGCAACGTCGCCGTCACAGGAGCGACCCCCACCGCGATCACCGACTGCCTGAACTTCGGTTCCCCCGAGAACCCCGAGGTCATGTGGCAGTTCGGCCAGACCGTCGACGGCCTGGCGGACGGCTGCTACGAGTTGGGCACCCCCGTGACCGGCGGCAACGTGTCGTTCTACAACCAGACCGGCGACGTGCCGATCCACCCGACCCCGCTGGTCGGCGTGCTCGGGCTCATCGACGACGTCTCGCGTCGCATCCCGTCCGGCTGGCAGGACGAGGGCCAGAACATCTACCTGCTCGGCACGACGTCGACGGAGCTGAGCGGTTCGGCCTGGGCCGAGACCGTGCACGCGCACCTGGGCGGCCTGCCTCCGAAGGTCGACCTCGCCGCAGAGAAGCGCCTCGCCGGACTCATCGGCGCCGCGCGCGACGAGTGGCTGATCTCGTCGGCGCACGACCTCTCCGAGGGCGGACTCGCGCAGGCACTCGCCGAGGGCGTCATGCGCTTCGGTGTCGGCGCGCGCGTCTGGCTGAACGAGATCATCGAGCGCGACGGAGTGGATGCCGCGACCGCCCTGTTCTCCGAGTCCACCGGTCGCGTCATCGTCACGGTGCCGCGCGAGGACGACGTGAAGTTCCGCGGCCTCTGCGAGGGGCGCGACTACCCGGTCATGCGCATCGGCGTCACCGACACCGAGCCGCAGCTCGAGGTGCAGGACATCTTCACCCTCTCGGTCGCCGAACTGCGCGAGCGCTCGCAGGCCACCCTGCCGAGCTACTTCGGCCCCACCGTCACCGAGTCGGCGCCACTCGCTCGTTGAGCGAGCGCAGCGAGTCGAAACGCAGTCCTGAGGAGCAACGATGTCTGAGCACCACGAAGAGGCCGAAGACCTCTCGATCTACTCGGAGCGCCGTCAGAAGCGCATCCGCGTGACCGCCTGGGTCACGATCGGCGCGCTGATCCTCGTCGGCGGCGGCGCGACGGTCCTCTCCCTCCTCCTGGGCTGATCTCCGCGGTTTCCCGCGCGCGGATGCCGGCGCGACAGTGGTCGTGATTCGCCGCATCACCGCGCGTGAGACGGCCATTCGCGCCACCTCCCTGCCGCACGCTCCCCTCCGGCATCCGTTCACCGCCTCGTCACCGGCCGGCCACGACGTCGTCACGGGCGCTCCCACGCGCCCCGATTGACTCGAAGGTATGAGACGACTCCATCGCGCCCTCGCCACCGCCGCCGTCGCCGCGACCGCAGCCTCGCTGCTGATCGCCGCCCCGACCGCCGCGGCATCCGGAAACCAGACCACCCCGACCTCGAAGATGCACGCCTTCGAGCCCACGCTCGTCGCGTGGGCCGAGCTGTCGGCCGACTTCCTCGCGGAAGGACCGGCATCCGGTGCCCAGGCGAGCGCGGGCAACGGACGGCAGGGGCCGTGGGACGGCCAGGTCATCCCGGGGTTCTCCGCCGTGATCGACAACGGCGACGGCACGTTCTGGGCGCAGCCGGACAACGGATTCGGGTCGAAGGGCAACTCGGCCGACTTCCTCCTGCGCAACTACCTCGTACGTCCGGCCTGGCAGACCGCGAACGGCGGCGAAGGCGACATCGCCGTGGAGCGCTTCATCTCGTACAACGACCGGAACGACATCCTCGACTTCCCGATCGTGAACGACGGCACAGACGAGCGTCTGCTCACCGGCGCCGACTTCGACATCGAGTCGGTCGTCCGCGCGAAGGACGGCACGTTCTGGGTGGGCGAGGAGTTCGGGCCGTTCCTGCTGCATTTCGACTCCGATGGCACGCTTCTGGAGAAGCCGTTCGCCCTCGACGGCGTGCAGTCGCCGCAGAACCCGTACCTCGGCGGGGCGGCCCCGACGCTGCCGGCCAGCCGTGGTTTCGAGGCGATGGCAGGTTCCGTCAACGGCCGCTACCTGTACCCGATCGTCGAGGGCGCGTACACCGGCGAGACCGACCTGCGCCGTCGCGAGATCCACGAGTTCGACACGAAGACGGGCGCGTACACCGGTCGCACCTGGAACTACCAGACCGACCAGGAGCCGAACGTCATCGGCGACGCGTTCACCGTCAAGAACGACGTCCTCCTCGTGGTCGAGCGCGACGACTTCGAGGGCGATCAGGCGGTCACCAAGCGCATCTACGAGATCAACCTCAAGAAGAAGGATGCCGCGGGCTACGTCGAGAAGAAGCTGGTGCTCGACGCACTGCGCATCTCCAACCCCGATGCGCTCAGCGCCGGCAACGGCTACGGCACGGGTGAGGTCTGGTCGCTGCCGGTGCAGTCGCTCGAGACCGTCGTGCAGCTGAAGGACGGCAACCTGCTGATCGCCAACGACAACAACTTCCCCGGCAACGACGCGCGCGTCACCGGCACCCCCGACGACACCGAGTTCGCCGTCATCGATCTCGACCGCACGAAGGTCGAGAAGGAGTTCGTCACCGTCGTCGGCCACCGCGGCGCCAGCGGATACCGCCCCGAGCACACTCTCGCCGCGTACGAGCAGGCGATCATCCAGTGCGCCGACTACATCGAGCCGGACGTCGTGTCCACGAAGGACGGCGTGCTCGTCGCCCGCCACGAGAACGAGATCGGCGGCACCACCGACGTCTCCGCGCGTCCCGAGTTCGCCGACCGCCGCACGACCAAAGTCATCGACGGTGCGCGCATCACCGGTTGGTTCACCGAGGACTTCACCTTCGCCGAGCTGCGCACGCTCCGTGCCAAGGAGCGCCTGCCGCAGGTACGCCCGGCCAACACGGCGTTCGACGGGCTGTACGTCATCCCGACCCTCGACGAGGTCATGGATCTGGCGCGCCACTCGATCAGCTGCGACGGCCGCCAGGTGGGCGTGTACCCCGAGACCAAGCACCCCAGCTACTTCGATTCGATCGGCCTGTCGCTCGAGGAGCCCCTGGTCGCCGCGCTGCAGGAGAACGGCCTGGACTCCGCGGACGCGCCGGTCATCGTGCAGAGCTTCGAGGTCGCGAACCTCAAGGATCTGAGCGGCCTCACGGACGTCACACTGGCCCAGCTCATCAGCTCGTCCGGACGCCCGTACGACTTCACCCTGGCCGGCGACACCCGCACCTACGCCGACCTCGTGACGCCGACCGGCCTCGCCGGGATCGCCGAGTACGCGGCCGGCGTCGGTGTCGAGAAGTCGGTACTGATCCCCCGCACCGCGCAGGGCACGCTCGCCGCGCCGTCGCCGGTCTTCGCGGACGCCCACGCCGCAGGGCTCGAGGTGCACGGCTGGACGTTCCGCCTGGAGAACCAGTTCCTGCCTGCCGAGTTCCGGTCCTCGAGCGATCCGGCCGCGGCCGGTGACCTCGCCGGCGAGATCCAGGTGTTCCTGGATGCCGGCATGGACGGCATCTTCAGCGACCACCCGGACATCGCCGCCACCGTCGGCTGACGTTCCCCCGCGTGAAGTGCCCGGCATCCGGTTCAGGATGCCGGGCACTTCCGCGTAGGACGCGGCGCACGCCTGGCGAACGGGGCCACGAAGCGCCCCGAGTAGGGCAGGATGACGGGATGACCGTCGATCCCCGCATCCGCCTCGAAGAGCTGCGTGTCGATGCGCTGGCCCGTGCCGAGTCGGCGATCACCGCTCTGACGCAGCTGACGCATGACCGCGAGGGGGCGAACGACGACGACGAGCACGACCCCGAGGGCGTGACGCTGTCGTCCGAGTGGTCGCGGCTGACCGGTCTCGCCGAAGCCGCTCAGGCCGAGCTGCGCCAGGTCGAGGACGCCCTCACTCGAGTGGATGCCGGAACCTACGGCGTCTGCACGGCGTGCGGCAACGGCATCCCTCCGGAGCGGCTCGAGGTGCGGCCGTTCGCCGAGCTGTGCGTGCCGTGCGCGGAGAGGTCCGGGCGCTGACGCCCGGCCCTCCCCTCACCAGCGAACAGGCCCGTCCGCGCTCAGGAAGGTTCCCGACGGCGCGTCTGCGGGGAGCGTCGCCGCGGCGACGACGACCTGCGCCGCTTCCTCCGCGCTCGTCGGCGCATGCTCTCGGTTGCCCGGAGCCAGGTCCGTCTGTACCCAGCCGGGGCAGACCGACGTCACCTTGATGGGGCTGTCGGCGAGCTTCTTGCTCAGGCCGATCGTCAGGCTGTTCACCGCCGCCTTCGACGCCTGGTACGCCGGCACGATGCTCTCGTAGTACGGGGATGCCGGGTCGGACTGATCGGACAGCGACCCCATGGTCGATGAGACGTTGACGATGCGCGCGGCCTCGCTGCGCCGCAGCAGCGGCAGCAGATGCTCGGTGACGGTCGCGACGCCGAACACGTTCGTCTCGAAGGTCGAGACCAGCGACGCCACGTCGACGAACTCGTGACCGCCGGTCGCCGTCGCCTCCGGCAGGATCCCGGCGTTGTTCACCAGGACATCGAGCCGGCCGTGACGCCGCTCGATCTCCGCTGCGGCGGCGGCGACACTCGTCGCGGAGGTGACGTCGAGGGTCAGTGGCTCCGCGCTCAGCCCCTGCTCGACGAGGTCTGCCGCGCTCGCCTGGGCGGACTGTTCGTCCCGGCCGGCGATGATGACGGTGGCGCCCGTGCGAGCGAGCGCGGTGGCGGTGGCGAGGCCCAGGCCGCGGTTCGCGCCGGTGATCAGTGCGATGGTGTTCATGGATGGATGCCCTTTTCCCGTCCGGCAGCTCCGGATCGGGTTCCATCCTGAACCGGTGCGAGCGCTCGCGCTGGCGGGAATCGGACGCCGCGTGCACCCCTCTCGCACCCGGCACGGCAGGGCTAGGCTGGGACCCATCATGGACGTGCTCCTTCAAGACTTCTGGGACTTCGCCGGGAGGTACTGGTGGCTGATCTTCCCGATCATGGGTGTCGCCGGTGGCATCGGGAAGGCCTGGGAGCGCGCCTCCCGGCAGCGGCACGAACGCCGCCTGGAGACCATCAGGATCAAGGGTGAGATCAAGGCCGCCCAGATCGCGGCCCGTGGTCAGGGCTCGCCGACGAAGGCGCATCCGCAGCAGATCTCCTCTGAGCCGCAGGTGTCGCCGAACCAGCTGCTGGAAAGGCTGTTCGCCGAGCACGACGAGATCACGGCGCGTTGGCTGGACTACGAGCTCGACGTCGCGAAGCTCATCGCGTTCCCGGCCATGAGCGACGGCCGTCAGCCGTTGACCGCCGCGTTCCTGCGCGCCAAGAAGCTCGCGGACACGCTGCGTCCGGCATCCGCGGATGCCAAGGTCAGCGAGCAGCAGGTGGGCGAGTACCTGGATGCCGTCGGCAACTACGCCGTCGCCTTCGAAGTCGCCGAAAGGGACGCCCGCCGGCTGCGGGACTCGAGCTTCACCGAAGCCGAGCGCAAGAAGCTCGATCGCGCCCAGCAACTGCTCAAGGTCGCTGTCGACGACACCGCGACCCAGGCCGAGCGCAACATCGCGTACAAGCGCGTCCGCGAGGAGCTCGACGGGCTCATCCTGCTGTCGGATGCCGCGGTCGATCTGCTCGAGAAGCAGGTCGCGCGCGAGATCACGGCCGCCCCGGCGGCAGCAGGACCGGATGCCGCCGCACCGGCCCCGGAGCCGATGCCGTTGCGCCTGGACGACGAGCGCGCATGATCGCCACCCGCGTGCGGAACGCCTGACCCCTGCGAAGGAGCCGCATGACGGAACTCAGAGTCGGCCTGATCGGCGCCGGTGGCATCTCGCGCGTCCACGCCGACGCCTGGCGGGCCATCGGCGCACGCGGAACCGTGCTGTCGCGTTCTCGTTCGCGTGCTGCGGAGCTCGCGACCGAGTACGACCTGGACATGGCCGCCGACATCGGGACCCTGCTCTCCGATGTCGACGTGGTCGACATCATGACGCCGAGTGCCACGCACGCCGCTTTCGCGCTCGCCGCGATCGAGGCCGGTGTGCACGTCGTCTGCGAGAAGCCGTTGGCGCCGACGGCAGCCGAGGCGCAGCGCATCCTCGACGCGGCGGAGTCGGCGGGCGTGCGACTGTTCCCCGCGCACGTCGTCCGCTACTTCCCCGCGTACGCGAACATCAGAGCGCGGCTCGCGGCCGGGGAGGTCGGTGAGGTCACGTCGCAGCGCTTCTTCCGAAGGGGACCCGCCCCCACGGCGCCGTGGTTCTTCCACGAGAGCACGGGCGGCGGTGTCATCCGCGACCTCATGATCCACGACATCGACCAGGCGCTCTGGTTCGCGGGCCCGGTCGCGAGCGTGTCCGCCGTGCAAGACCCGCCGACCGCGGATGACACCGTGCCGGTGCCCGTGACCGCCCGGGTCGACCTGATCCACGTCAACGGCATCCACTCCCACCTGGAGGCGACGTGGGGTGCGCCGGGACTCGCGTTCCGCACCGGCGTCGAGATGTCCGGCACGCTCGGCATCCTGTCGCACGACAGCGCGGAGGCGTCCTCGCGATCCGAGGCGACCGATCATCTACCGCCGGTACCGGAAACCGACGGTCCGTACCTGCGGCAGATCGCCGACTTCGTGGCGGCCATCGAGCAGGGTGCCGATGCCCGGGTCTCCACCGCTGACGCGGTCACCGCGATCGCCGTCGTCGAGGCCGCGTACGCATCGATCGACTCGGGCGCGCCCGTGCTCCTCACCTCGGGCATGTCCTGAGCATCCGGCGCGTTGCACCTGTGGTCACCAGCCACGAAAGGACCCTCATGCGCATCGACCTCACCGGCAGGACAGCTCTGGTCACCGGATCGACTCAGGGAATCGGCCGTGCGATCGCGGCGACGCTGGCGGACGCCGGGGCCCGCGTCGCGATCAACGGACGCAGTGCGTCATCCGTGGCATCCGTGATCGAACAGCTCCAGTCCGAGAACCCGGACCGCACGCTGGTCGCAGCCCCGGGCGATGTCACGACCACCGACGGAACGGATGCCGTGCTCGCCGCCGTCGGGCCGGTGGACGTGCTGGTGAACAACCTGGGCATCTTCGGCGCGGAGGAGGCTCTCGCCATCTCGGACGACGAGTGGCGCCGCTACTTCGAGGTCAACGTGCTCGCAGCCGTGCGCCTGATCCGCGCGACGCTGCCGGGCATGAAGGACCGAGGCTGGGGCCGCGTGCTGAACATCGCCAGCGACTCGGCGGTCGTGATCCCGGCGGAGATGATCCACTACGGCATGTCCAAGACGGCGCTGCTGGCCGTCTCCCGAGGCTTCGCGAAGGATGCCGCCGGCACCGGCGTCACGGTGAACTCCGTGCTGGCAGGGCCGACCCACACCGGCGGCGTCGAGACGTTCGTGTACGAGCTGGTGGATTCCGCCCTGCCGTGGGAGGAGGCCCAGCGCGAGTTCATGCGGCTGCATCGGCCGCAGTCGTTGCTGCAGCGGCTCATCGAGCCGGAGGAGATCGCGAACATGGTCGCCTATCTCGCTTCGCCCCTGGCCTCGGCGACGACCGGCGCGGCGGTCCGCGTGGACGGCGGTTACATCGACTCGATCGTGCCGTAGCGTCCGGATCGCAACGTTGCAGGGCGGTGTGACGGGTACACCTGCACGATCCGGGTACACCTGCACGACCGGGAACCGGTTTTCAGTCCGACATCCGTTCCCGGGTCGTGCATCTGTACCGACGCACGGCGCCGCGACCGGTCCGACGGTGCGGTGCGGCCAGGCCCGGTCAGGATGCCGGGCGGGGCGTCACCCACATCGTGATGTCGGCGTGCACGACGACGATGCCGTCACGGTCCGTGACGTCGACGGCGACGATGACGTCACGCGACTCTCCGACCTCGAGGGTGTCGAGGCCGTCGATCGTGCCGACCGCCGTGAGCGTGCCCTTCGCCTTCTTGAGGTAGGCGACGTCCATGCCCTTCGGGATCCACCGGTGCGACTCGGGCAGCGAGTAGTCGATCGTGGTGCCGGCGACGAGTTCGGCGAGGTTGCAGCACGCGATCGCGTGCACGGTGCCGATGTGGTTGTGCACACCCCAGCGATCGCGCATGCGCGCCACTCCGCGACCGGGCTCCAGCGAGATGATCGCCGGTCGGATCGTCCGGAAGTACGGCGCCTTGACGCTCACGATCGTGCTGAAGATGCGCCTGCCGAGCGGACGGGCGTGCAGTGCGTCGTAGGTCTTCCTGATGGGCGAGGTCGTCATCGATTCTCCTTGTCGCTGCTCCCGGCATCCTGACACCGTCGAGTCCGTCAGGGATGATGCGCTGTCGGATCGAACCAAACTCGCGCCTCGGCCGGCCGGCATCGCTGGCGGTATCCGATGATCGCCGCAGCGCGCGCGGTAGGGTGGCCGCATGCATCTCGAGCGCCACGGCGAAGTGTCGCGCCCGCGCCTCCTGCTGCTGCACGGCGGAGGCGTCGCCGGTTGGATGTGGACGCCCCTGCGCGAGCACCTCGACCCGCGAACGCGCCTGCTGATCCCGGATCTCCCCGGTCACGGGCGAAGCGCAGCGGAGCCGTACACGTCGCACGAGGACGCCGTACGAGAGCTCGAAACCATCCTGGAGGGTGACGGCCCGGGGCCGACGACGGTCGTCGGCTTCTCGCTGGGCGCCCAGTTGACGGTGATGCTCGCGGCGCAACGCCCCGATCTGGTCGACCGCGTCGTCGTGATCAGCGCCCAGACGCTGCCGACCCCCGCGCCCGATCTCACGCTCGCTCTGCTGCGATCCACATCGGGCCTCGCCCGCGTCCGATGGTTCGCGCGCCTGCAGGCCAAGGAGCTGTTCATACCGCCCGCACTGCTCGATGACTACCTGCGGACATCGGCGGCGATGACATCCCGGAGCCTGGTCGCAGCGGTGGGCGAGAACATCCGCTTCACGATCCCGGACGGATGGAGAGCCTTCCCCGGCCGGGCGTCTGTTCTCGCCGGTTCGCGCGAGAAGCCGCTCATGCGGAGATCCGCGCAGGCCCTGCACCGTGCGCTGCCCGGAAGCACGTGGGAGATCGTGCCGGATGCCGGGCACGGCATCCCGTTGCAACAACCGCAGTTACTGGCCCGAAAGCTGGAGCAGCGCTGACGCTCACCGCAGCGAGACCGCGCCCATCACCTCGCGCTGCCGGTCGCGAACCCACACGGCGCCGGCGCCGCGCGGCGCGAACCGATAGCGGTACGACACGGCCCGCACCCACCGCGGGCGCTCGCCGTCGAACGGATCCTGGGCGAGCAGACGCAGAGTCGGAGCATCCGCCTCGAGCAGCCGGATCAGGAACGCCGTGAACCAGTCGTCCAGCGAACGTCCGAGCGGAAGGAACCACATCAGCCAGTCGAGTCGCAGGTGATACGGCGCGAACTGGCGCGGGATGCGGCGCAGCGGCCCTGGTTTTCCCTTGAACACGTACTCGCGCCAGTCCGCGGCATCCGGATCTTCGGAGAGCGTGCCCTCGACGACGATCTCGATGCGCTCCTTCGTGACTGTGCCGAAAGCGCCGTACGCGTTCGCGAGCTGCCACCGGTTGAAGCTCGCGTTCATGAGCTGGCGGCGGGCGAAAAGATTGCGCAGCGCCGGCCAGCTCAGCACGACGTAGAGGAGGCCGACCGCCGAGGTCAGGACGATCCAGTACAGCGGGATCGCCTCCTCCCGGCCCGATCCGGGAAGCCCGATCGCCGAGAACGCGAGCACGATCGTCGCCCAGTTCAGCCAGGCGAAGTTGCCCGTGGCGACGAGCCAGAGCTGGGTCGCGATGACGATCCCGCCCGCGACGGCACCGACGAGCAGCGGCACAGGCCCGGGCAGCAGCAGCGACAGGATCGGCGCGAACAGGAAGAACGGCACCACCAGTTGCGCGAAGTGGTTGCCCAGCACCTCTCCCTGGTGGAACCACCGCGGCAGAAGGTGCGCCTGCCGACTCAGCGGCCCCGGCATCGGTTGCGTCTCGTGGTGATAGGTGAGCGCGGTGAGATCTCGCCACTCGCGGCCGCCGCGGATCTTGATCATCCCGGCGCCGAACTCGAGCCGGAACACCAGCCACCAGAACAGCACGATCACGACAGTGGGCGGCGGTTCGTGCACCGAGCCGAGGAAGGCCGCGAGGAACCCGGCCTCGAGCAGCAGCATCTCCCAGCCGAAGGAGTAGAACGTCTGCCCGATACTCGTGATCGACATGTATCCGAGCCACAGGGCGAGGAACGCCAGCATCGGCACCCAGCCCGGCCCCTGCTGGGGGATGCCGATGACGACGGATGCCGACACGGCGATGCCCGCCCAACACAGCGCGACCAGCCGCCGATCCGAATAGCGGATGCGGGTGAAGAGCGTGGGGTGCAGCATCCGCCTGCGGGATGCCGAAGCCGCGACCCAGTCCAGCAGCTGTGGCGCCGGCAGCAGGCCGCGCTCGCCCAGCAGCGGACGGAACTGGTTCAGCGTCGAGACGAACGCGACGAGGTACAGCGCCGCGATGCCCCTCTGCAGGACCTCGCGCGCGAAGAAGAAGTCGACAGCCGCGAAACCGTCCATGCCAGAAGGCTACGCCTGTCGGCGGACGCGGTCACCGCTGGTCAGCGGCGACCGCGTTTCGACTCGCTTCGCTCGCTCAACGAGCGAGAGGGGGCGGGCCCGCTCAACGAACGAGAGGGGGCGTCCTCACTCCACGACGGCCCAGTCGAGCTGGTCGGCGTGCTGCTCCAGCCAGGCGTCGATCGCCTCCGGCTCCTTGTCGGGACCGTACTCGTTGACGACGAGGTTCTCGAGCGAACCGTACTGCTCGTCATCCAGGGTGATCTGCCCGATCAGGTCGGCCGCCTCGGGGAACTCCTCCGTGAAGCCCTTGTGCGCGATGTAGTGCAGGCCCTCCGGCTCGCCGTAGCCGTCCTCGGTGTCCTCGAGCTCCTTGATGTCGAAGACGTCGTTCACCCAGTAGGGGCGCCACAGCGTGACGACGACGTCCTCCTTCTTCTCGATCGCGTCCTGGAGGACTGTGAGCATCGCCGGCGTCGACGAGGTCACGAGCTCGTACTCCTCGTCGAGGCCGTACGCCGGAAGCAACGACTCCTGCGCGTAGGTCGCGGCGCCCGATCCTGGCTCGATCGTGTAGATCTTGTTGCCGAAGCGCTCGCCCTGCCCCTTCAGATCCGCGATCGAATCCAAGTCGACGTACGACGGCACGGCGAGCAGCCCGCTCGCCTCCGAGTAGTACTCGCCGAGGTCCTCGAGGTCGCCCTCGAACCGCTCCCAGTAGCTGGCCTGCGCGACATCGATCCACGCGGACGGGTAGATGTCGATGTCGCCCTCCGCGAGCCCGGTGTACAGCGGGCCGGCTTCGGTGAGCGTCTCCAGCTCGACCGTGTACCCGAGCTTCTCCAGCTGGTCCTGCAGCAGGAACGTGTTGCTGAGCGAGTCGGTCCACGCCGGCAGGTAGCCGATCGTGATGGTGCCCTTCTCGGCGTCCCCGTTCGAGGCGGCATCGTCGCCGGTCGCGCAGCCGGAGAGCACGACGGCCCCTCCGACTCCGAGCGCCAGGATGCCCGTGGTGATGCGGATGCGTGTGTTCATGTTCTGCGTCTTTCGTCGGCGCTTCGTCGTCATCAGACAAAAACGGGGGCGTCGCAGCGGACTGCGACGCCCCCGGTGATCAGGCGAGGGTCACTCCGTGACGACCCAGTCGAACTGGTCGCCGTTCTCCTCGAGCCAGGCATCCACTGCCTCGGCTTCCTTGCCCTCGCCGTACTCGTTGACGATGAGGTCCTCGAGCGAGCCGTACTGCGCGTCGTCGAGCTTGATCTGCTCGACCAGCTCTGCCGCCTCGGGGAACTCCTCGGCGAAGCCCTTGTGACCGATGAAGTTCAGGGTCTCGGGGGTGCCCATGGCGCCCTCCGGGTCCTCGAGCGTCTTGATGTCGTAGGAGCTGTTCGCCCAGAACGGCTTCCACAGCGTGACGACGACGTCTTCCTTCTTGTCGATCGCCTCGCCGAGCACCGTCAGCATCGCGGCGGTCGACGACGTCTGCAGCGTGTACTCGCCATCCAGACCGTAGGCCGGCATCGCGACCTCCTGCGTCTGCTTGGTGAGTCCGGCGCCCGGCTCGATGCCGACGATCGTGCCGTCGAACATGTCGCCCTTGCCCTTGAGCTGGTCGATCGAGTCGATCTCGGTGTAGCTCGGAACGGCGAGCGTCAGCACGGCGTTCTCGTAGTATGCCCCGAGGTCCTCGAGGTCGTCACCGTACTTCTCCATGTAGGACGCGTGCGTCACCTCAGGCCAGGCCGACGGGTACATGTCGACGTCACCCTGCGCGAGGCCGGTGTACAGCGGGCCTGCTTCGGTGAGTTCTTCGAACTCGACCGTGTAGCCGAGCTTCTCGAGCTGGTCCTGGAGCAGGTACGCCATGCTCAGGCCGTCCGTCCACGCCGGGAGGTATCCGAGCGTGATGGTGCCCTTGTCGCCGTCAGCCGAGCCCCCGGCCGAGTCACCGGATGAACCGGTCGCGCAACCCGTGAGGGCGAGGGAGGCGGTGACGCCGAGTGCTGCGATGGCTGTGATGTGCCGGTACTTCTTCATGGTGCTGCCTTTCGTATGCTGTGGTGCGTTCCGTATGGGTTCAGTGGGTTTCGTCAGACGCCGACGTTCGGCGCACGGTGCGGAGATGCCTGTGCGCGGTCCGCCTCCGCGGCAGCTTGCGCCGCGGCATCCGCTGCCTGTGTCCGCTGCGCTGCACGGCGACGGGCGAGGACGCCCAGCAGCGACGAGGGGTACTCGTGCGGGGTGCCGAGTGCCGCGGTGACGCGGTCGAGGTAGACCGCGATCAGCACGACGGCGAGTCCGGCCTCGACGCCCTTGGCGGTGTCGACGGTCGAGATCGCCAGGACGACCTCCTTGCCGAGTCCGTCCGCGCCGGCCATTCCGGCGATGACGACCATCGACAGCGAGAGCATGATGACCTGGTTGACGCCGGCCATGATGGACGGCATCGCGAGCGGCAGCTGGATGCCGCGGAGGATCTGACCCGGCTTCGCGCCGAAGGCCTGCCCGGCCTCGACGGTCTCGGAGTCCACACCGCGGATGCCGAGCTCGGTGAGCCGGACGCCGGGAGGCAGCGCGAAGATCACCGTCGCGACGAGACCCGGCACGACACCGATGCTGAAGAACACGATCGCCGGGATCAGGTACACCATCGCGGGCATCGTCTGCATGAAGTCGAGCACGGGCTTGAGGATCATCCGGACCGTGTCGTTGCGCGCCGACCAGATGCCCAGCGGCACCGCGATCGCGATCGCCACGAGCGCTGACACCAGCACGAGGGCGAGGGTCTGCATCGACAGGTCCCACAGGTCCATCGTGACGATGAGCAGGAACGAGATGACCGTGCCGACGGCCATCTGCCACGAGCGCACGAGCCAGGCGATGAGCGCGAAGATCGCGATCATGACCGGGAACGGCGTGCCGACCAGGATGTCGGTCAGACCGTCGACGAGGAACCGCACGACGAACGAGATGACGTCGAGCAGAGCCGCGAGGTTGTCCTTGACCCAGTCGACGACCGAGGCGACCCATTCACCGATGGGGATGCGGAAGCCATCCATCACAGCACCTCCTTCTCGGCGGCCGGAGCAACGGGCGCGGTGCCCGCGGCATCCTGCGCCTCATCGAGCACGGCGTCGATCTCGGCCTGCGGGACGGGGCGCAGCGGCAGAGTGATCTCCTCCGTGGCGCCCGGGCCGGGGCCGAGCGCCGCGAGCAGCGTGACGCGAGGGATGACGCCGACGAGCCGGCCGCCGCCGTCCACGACCGCGAGGGGCAGCGGGGATTCCACCGCTGGCACGAACAGGTTCATCAGCACCTCGTCCTCGGCCACGCTCTGCGGAACGGGCTTGAGGATCGACGCGAGCGACGTCTCGCCCTTGCGGACGAGCTTGATCGCGTCGCGGTCGGTGACGATCCCGAGCAGCTTGCGGTCGCGCCCGGTGACGTACGCGGCCGACATGTAGGCGTCGCGCATCTGCCGAAGCGCCGTCCGCGGACCCGTCGTCTCGGCGACGACCGGACGCGGCAGCTCCATGACGTTGGATGCCGTGAGCACGCGCGCCCGGTCGACGTCCTGCACGAACTGCTCGACGTAGTCGTTCGCCGGGTCGGTGAGGATGTCCTCCGGCGTGCCGATCTGGACGATCCGGCCGTCGCGCATGACGGCGATCCGGTCGCCGAGGAACATCGCCTCGTTGAGGTCGTGCGTGATGAACACGATCGTCTTCTGCAGCTTCTGCTGCAGTTCGAGCAGCTGCTCCTGCATCTCGCGGCGGATCAGCGGGTCGAGCGCACTGAACGCCTCGTCCATCAGCAGGATCTCGGTGTCGGCCGCGAGCGCGCGGGCGATGCCGACGCGCTGCTGCATGCCGCCGGACAGCTGGGACGGGAGCTTGTCGCCGTTGCCCTCCAGCCCGACCATCGCGAGGACCTCCTCGGCCTTCGCGAGGCGCTCGGCCTTCGGAACTCCGCGCAGCTCGAGCGGATAGGCGACGTTCGCGGCGACGGTGCGGTGCGGCAGCAGCGCGAAGTGCTGGAACACCATCGACACGTTGTCGCGCCGGATCTCGCGCAGCCGCGATGCCGGAATGCCAGTGATCTGATCGCCGCCGACGGTGACGGAGCCGTCCGTCGCGTCGTGCAGGCCGTTCAGCATGCGGATGATGGTGGACTTGCCGGAACCCGACAGGCCCATGATGACGAAGATCTCGCCTTTGTTCACGGTGAAGCTGGCGTCGATGACGGCAGCGGTTCCGGCATCGACGACGTCGTTGCGGGATTCACCGGATTTCAGGCGACGGACGGCTTGGTTCGGGTTCCGTCCGAACACCTTGAACAGATGGCGCGCTTCAAGAGCGGTTTCGGTCACGTTTCCCCCGCGACTCACCGTTTTCAGGGTCTCGGTGAGCCCGCTTCGGTTGCGCCCGGGTGATGTTCACAAGGCCGTTTCGACAACGCTGCATGGCGGCACGGACGGTGGATTTCGGATCCTCCGCAAAGAACATCGACCGTACGTCCACGCCTCTTCGTTAGCACAGCAGAATCGAAAGAAGGACGCGTCCGCGGACTGGTCTTCGGGCGTGATGCCCGCCCTCCACCGTAACAAAATGGCTGGTCAGGGCAAATCCGCGGCGTGTCGGAACCCCGTGGAATCGGCGCCTGAACGGGGGATTTGCCGGATACACCGGCGTATCCTCGACTCCATGCGGATCTGGCTCTCGCGGTGGGAATGGGCATGCTGCGGCGACCCCTTCGAGGTCGGTTCGCGGGTGCGGCTGCGGGTGCGTCACGGGGTCCGGGAAGAACATGCCGCCGAGCTCGGTCCCGACCTCGGCGGCACGATCGACGCCGTCGAGACGCACCATGATGACGAGCCTCTCCCCGAGGTCGTCGGCGTCGTCACCGGCATCCACGTGGTGCAGTTCACCATGACGACCACGCAGGTTCCTCGCCCGGTCCGCCCGCACCGTCCTCGTCCGGATCTCGGCGGCAACTTCACCGCAGGCTCCCCCGCGCGGCCGTTCATCACCACCCAGACCCCGGTACCGGGCACCGCGCGCCTTCAGAAGGTCGACCGGGTGCCGTGGAAACCGCCCGTTGGCGACCGCGGCGGTGACTACGTCATCGATCTGCTCGAGGACGTCGACGAGCCGGCGGAGGACTCAGCGCTCTGAGCGGATGCTGCGGGTGACGGTGAACTTCGGGGTGCGGTGCACCTGCTCCGTCCGCCCCACCCGTCGTGTCAGCTCGCCCTTGTAGGCGAGCGACGAGTTGTAGACCGTCCAGAGCTCGCCGCCCGACCTGAGCAGCCGAGCGGCGGCGTCGAACAGGCGGGTCGCCGCAGCAGTGTGCACGCTCGTCCCGAGATGGAAGGGCGGGTTGAGCAGCACGACGTCGGCCGAGGCATCCGGCAGGTCGGATCCGGCGTCGTCGTGCGTGACCTGCACCCGATCTGCGACACCATTCGCGGCCATCGTCGCCCTGGCGGAGGCCACCGCCGCGGCGGATCGGTCGGTCGCGATCACGCGGGCGTCAGGGTGGGTGAGAGCGTACACGGCGGCGAGCACACCGGTGCCGCAGCCGAGGTCGATGACGATCTCGTTCACAACTCCGCAGATCTGCCCGTCCGAACGTCCGCAATCCGCGGAATCTGCGCCTTCTCGGGCGTCGCCGGGGCCATCCATGAGGAGTTGTGAACGCCGATCGGTCAGGACGTCGAGCAGCACGCGCGTACCGACGTCGATGCGGGCACCCGCGAACGCCCCGCCGTGCGCCGCGAGCGTCACGCCGAACTCGGGGTGCGTCTCGCGCACAGGGAACGGCGGCGCCTCCGGCACGTCGCGCGGATCCTCCGCGACGATCAGGCGGGACTTTCGCTCCGCACGCTGCGGCTGCACCCGGGCGAACGACCGCGCGAGGATTTCGTTCTGCGCGAGCGTCATGTGCTTGACCCGGCCGCCCGCGATCAGCACGACGTCGTCCGCCGCCCACCGGGCCACGGCATCCGCGATCTCCGCGAGCTCGGCGAGCGCCTTGGGCAGCTGCAGCAGCACGAGCCGCACACCGGTCAGCAGGGCGGCATCCAGCTCGTGCGGGACGAACGGAGCGCCGTCCCCTGCAGAGCTCGCGGTGAGTCCTGGTCCGACGCCGGCTGACGCGCCGTCGGCATCCAGGGTCCGGAGCATCCCGAGCTCCTCGGCGTTGCGGACGAGCGCCCGCCGTCCGGTCGCCAGGTCCTGATGCAGGCGGATGCCGCGGAGCCCGGCATCCACCAGGGCGAGCGTGATCGCGCCGTATCCGTCGCCGATCACGGCGATGTCGGAGCCGGTCAGGTCATGGTCGGCGACGTGCGCGAGACACCGCTCGACGAGCAGCAGATCGGTCGCATCGTGCGCCTGCAGTTCGGGCGCCTCGACGTCGGGGAAGCGCCGAAGGCGCTCGTATGGGAACTCGGACACCACCCCACCCTAGGCGTCCTGATCGCCGTCCCTCTCGGCACCCGCATCCAGGTCTGCAAGCAGGTCGACCGCGGCCCGCGCGTACTCGCCGATCCAGCGGTCGTGGATGCGCTTGATCGGCAGCGGGGCGAGCGTCAGGTGCCGCTCGCGACCCACCTTGCGACCGGTGACGAGTTCCGCTCGCTCCAGCACGCGCAGGTGCTGCAGCACGGTGGTCCGGTCGAGCTCGGGGAACTGGGCGCACAGCGCTCCCGTGCTGCACGGTGCGTTGCGCAATGCGTCCAGCATGCGCCTGCGGACCGGGGCGGCGAGCGCCTTGAACACGAGGTCATCGTCGGCAACGCTTCCCTCGGTCGACTTCATGTTGTAATCTTACAACATGTCAGCCACCGAACCGCTCACCGAACTGTCCTTCTCCGTGTCGGGTCGCGTGTCCCGACCGATCTCCGAGACCTACGAAGCCGTCGCCGACCCGACGCAGCTCTCGCACTACTTCACCACCGGCGGCGCCCGCGGACGTCTGGAATCGAATGCCGACGTCACCTGGGATTTCGCCGACTTTCCCGGCCGGTTCCCTGTCACCGTCATCGAGGCATCCGCGCCGGATCGCATCGTCATCGAATGGGGCGGAGAGAACGCGGCAGGCGGCGCCGGCACGACGCGCACCACGTTCGAGTTCACGGCCATCGACGACGGCGCCCGCACGCTCGTGACCATCACCGAGCAGTCCTGGCAGGCGACGACCGACGGGGCCAAGTCGGCGTTCGGCAACTGCGAGGGCTGGACCGGCATGCTGGCGGCCATGAAGGCATGGCTCGAGCACGGCATCAACCTGCGCGACGGCTTCTACCGCTGACGCGCACCGCAGATCTCCGCGAAGGGCCGGCACCACATGGCGCCGGCCCTTCGCCTTGCCCTCTTGACATCGATTCCAGTTCTATGGTTACTTAGTCGAGTAAGTAACCAATAAACCACCGGAGGCGTCGTGATCGAAGAAGGCAAAGCGCTCTTCCTGCAGATCGCCGAGCAGATCGAGGACTCGATCATCGACGGCTCACTGCCGGAGGAGTCCCAGGCCCCCTCGACCAATGAGCTGGCCGCCTTCTATCGCATCAACCCCGCCACCGCAGCCAAGGGAGTCGCCATGCTCACCGACAAGGGCGTGCTGTACAAGCGCCGCGGCATCGGCATGTTCGTCACCGACGGCGCTCGCGACCGGCTCCTCGGAGAGCGTCGCTCCGCCTTCGCCGATCGCTACATCGACCCCCTCCTTGTCGAAGCCCGCACGCTCGGACTCGACCAGGAGGACCTGACCGCACTGCTGCGCGAACGCGCGGCGGCATCCACCGACGCAGAAGGGAACACCCCCGCATGACCGCTGTCATCGAGGTGCAGAACCTCTCCAAGCGATACAAGGACAAGCGCGCACTCGACAACGTGTCGCTCTCGCTGGAGGGCGGCGCCATCTACGGCCTCCTCGGACGCAACGGCGCCGGCAAGACCACGCTGATGTCCATCCTCACGGCGCAGAACTTCGAGTCCTCGGGGACCGTGAAGGTCTTCGGCGAGCACCCGTACGAGAACGCGCACGTGCTCAGCCGGATCTGCTTCGTCCGCGAGAGCCAGAAATACCCGGACGACGCCTATCCCCGGCACGCCTTCCAGGCGGCGCGCCTGTTCTTCGCGAACTGGGACCAGGCGCTCGCCGACGAACTGATCGCCGAGTTCCAGCTTCCGATGAAGACCACGATCAAGAAGCTCTCCCGCGGACAGCTGTCCGCGGTCGGCGTGATCATCGGACTGGCTTCCCGCGCCGAGATCACGTTCTTCGACGAGCCGTACCTCGGGCTGGATGCCGTGGCCAGGCAGATCTTCTACGACCGCCTGATCCAGGACTACGCGGAGCACCCTCGGACGGTCATCCTCTCCTCGCACCTGATCGACGAGGTCTCCAACCTCATCGAGAAGGTCATCGTCATCGACAACGGGCAGATCCTGCTCGACGAGGACACGGATGCCGTCCGCGACCGCGCCGTCACCGTCATCGGCGACGCAGAGAAGGTCGACGCCTGGTCCGCCGGGCGGGAGGTCCTGCACCGCGAGGCGCTCGGACGCGTCGCCTCGGCGACCGTGCTCGGCGCCCTCACCGACGACGATCGTGCGAGCATCGCGGCATCCGGCCTGGATCTGGCTCCGGTGTCGTTGCAGCAGCTCGTCGTCCGCCTCACCCAGAAAGCCGGCGCCGCGAACGAGGGGGTCCACTGATGCGACGCACACTGAACGTCATCCGACTGCAGCTCATCAACAAGGGCACCTTCATCTGGTACCCGCTGGTGATCCTCGCCGGCGCCGTGGTCGTCTCCGTCCTCATCTACGCCATGATCCCGATCGATCAGCCGAAGTACGGCGGCGGAGGGCAGGCACCCCTGTGGTACTTCTTCGCGGTCGGGATGTCGGCGATGACCCTCACCTTCCCGTTCTCGCAGGCCATGAGCATCACGCGGCGCGAATTCTTCCTCGGCACGATGCTCACCGCGATCCTCGCGAGCGCCCTCATGGGCATCCTGTTCCTCATCGGAGGCGGGATCGAGATGCTGACGAACGGGTACGGCGTCAACGGGTACGTCTTCTACCTGCCGTGGCTGTGGGAGGCCGGACCGCTCGGCGCGTTCGTCGTGTACTTCACGCTCGCGCTGTTCTTCTTCGTGATCGGCTTCACGGGAGCGACGGTCTACAAGAGCTGGGGACAGATGGTGCTGCTCATCGCCATCTTCGCGCTCGTGCTCCTGCTGCTCGTGCTGGTGTTCGTCGTCACGCGCCTCGAGCTGTGGGGCCAGGTCTGGGAGGGGATCCTCGCACTCGGTGCCGTCGGCCTGGCGCTGTGGGGCCTCGTCGCCGTCGCAGCGTTCTCGGTGATCTCGTTCCTCGCGTTCCGCCGGACGATTCCGTAGGCGGAGAACCGCTGAC
The DNA here is from genome assembly GCF_025836995.1 of Microbacterium sp. M28. Taxonomy (NCBI): domain Bacteria; kingdom Bacillati; phylum Actinomycetota; class Actinomycetes; order Micrococcales; family Microbacteriaceae; genus Microbacterium; species Microbacterium triticisoli. The sequence goes on from NZ_CP107546.1 coordinate 3,145,316, forward strand.
ACGCTCTGAGGGTCGGATGCCGCGGCATCCGACCCTCAGAGCGTGTCGTCGGCGGCGATGATATCGAGACTCCAGACCCGGGTCTCGGGGTCGTCCGGGTCGTGCGCGTCGCCGACCTCTTTGATGGCCTCCTGGATGCGCCGCTCGAGCTCGGTGAACTCCGCCTCGTTCAGGCGCAGATTCGCCTGCGAGAACGTGCCGTGCACGACCGGGTCGCGACCGGACACGTACTCCGGCGCCCAGACCATGACCTTGCGCAGCATCTCGAGATGATCGTCAGCGAGGGCGTTCATGAGCACGCCGCCGAGAACCTCGTCGGCGATCGGGTGCTCGGGAGAGCCGACATTCCATGAGCCCTCGACCGCCTTCCACACCCGGTCACGCTTGTCGCGGGCGTGCTCCGGTGCCTCCTCGACCAGGCCGGCGGCGGCGAGGACGCGCAGGTGGAAACTGATGCTGTTGGCCGGAACGCCCAGATCGGCGGAGATGTCCGCGGCGCGGGCGTGCCCTCGCCCGGCCACAGCCCTGGCGATGCGGCGGCGGAGCGGGTGCGCGTACGCCTTGAGCATCGCGGTCGTCGCTGCTTTCGCTTCCGGATGCACGGGCTTCGCGCCTGCCGGACGCCTCTCGTCTGCCATCCTCGGATTCTATCCACACCGATCATTGCGCAATGACTGTTGCGCACGTACTGTTGCGCATCTATCCTGAAGCCATGTCCACCGTCACCTCCCACCGCCTGGCCCGGAACGTCCGCTACATCACCTGGTTGATCAGCGATACCGCCAAAGGACTCGCGTCGGCGCTGTTCGGCTTCGCGATCCCCCTGGTCGCGCTGATCGTCACGAACGACCCGGCTCAGGCCGGCATCATCAGCGCGGTCGGCATGACGATCCGCACGCTCACGACGGTCTTCGGCGGAGTCCTCGCCGACCGGCACGACCGCATCGTCATGATGATCATCGGCTCGGCCGCCGGCGTCGTGATCGCCGGCGCCTTCACCCTGCTCGCGCTGACCGACGCCCTCACGTTCACGACGCTGCTGCTGATCGACATCGCGCTCGCGGCACGCACAGGGCTGTTCGACATCGCCGGCGAGAGCGCGTTGAAGGAGATCGTTCCCGCCGACGCGATGGGCAGGGCGCAGGCGGCGAACCAGGGCCGCGATGCGATGCTGCAGCTCGCCGGTGGGCCGCTGGGCGGCGTGCTGCTGGCGGCGGGTACTTGGCTGATCGGCGCGGCGATGGCGGTGCTGCACCTGGTGGCGATGGCGACCGCGTGGATGCTGCGGCGTTCGGCGCCGGACGAGGCGTCCCGAATCCCAGAGACGGGCGCGACGCCGGGCGTCGGAGAAGCGGATGCCGCGGCATCCGACGTCGGTCTCGCAGCCGCCGCGGTGGCCGTCGGGAGGCCGAACGCCCTGCGCGAGGTCGCCGACGGTTTCCGATGGTTGTTCTCCCGCCCCGACCTGCGGGGCGTGCTCTTCGTGGCGACCATCGTCAACCTCGGGTTCAGCACGGCGCTGACCACCGTCATCTACGCGCTGCAGCAGTCGGGGCATTCCACGATCACGATCGGCCTCCTGGCGACGGCCGGTGGCGTCGCCATGCTGCTGGGTGCCCTGATCGCGCCGGCCCTCGTCTCACGTGTGCGCGCGAGCATCATCATCATCGGTGGTCTCGCCGTCGCGACGATCGGCGTGTTCGGCATGATCCCGGCACAGGAGCCGTGGGCACTGATGGTGATGCTCGGCGTGACGGTGTTCTTCATCCCCGCCATCAACGCCGCTCTCATGGGCTACTTCATGGTCGCGACGCCCACCGAGCTGCTGGGTCGAGCCAACAGCGCATCCGCCGTCCTCGGCATGGGCGCCATGCCGCTCGCTCCGCTGATCGCCGGATTCGGGCTCGCCACGATCGGCCGTGAGAACACCCTCGTCACGGCATCTCTCCTGTGCGCCGTCTCCGTGCTGCTGGCCGTCATCAACCGCGGACTGCGCGCACTGCCTGCCGAGGGCGGCTGGGCCGCGCACGCGAAGCAGTTCGAGATCCGCTGAACCCGTGGGTCACAGAAAGGGCGGTCCGGATCCGGCCGCCGCGGCATCCGTGGCTCAGATCGTGTCGTCGGCGGCGACGATGTCGATCTGCCAGCCGCGCGCGTCGGCGGCATCCTTGTCACGCGTGCGCTCCGCCTCGAGGATCGCAGCGTTGAGCTTGTCCATGAGCGTCGAGTACTCCGCTTCTGTCAGGTGCAGATTGCTGACGCTCAGCGTGCCGTGATCGGCGGGATCCTGCGCAGCAGCCGAGGTCGAGTGCGCCACCAGGCGATGAACCAGTTCGAGGTGATCCTCGGCGAGTGCGGCGATCACCGCATCGCTGAGGGCGTGGTCGTCGGGGTCGGTCGTCGACGCCCTGACGCGCAGCGAATCCTTGATCGGCGTCCACACCCGATCCCTGCCGTCGCGCGCCTGTTCGGGCGCCTCGACGATGAGCCCGGCATCCGCCATCACCCGCAGGTGGAAGCTGATCTTGTTGGCCGGCTCTCCGAGGTCCTCCGCGATGTCGGCGGCCCGCACGTACTCGCGCTTGGTGAACACGCGCATGATCCGACGCCGCAGCGGATTCGCGAACGCCTTGAGCATCGCCGTCGTCATCGTGCGCTCGGCGGGGCTCCCCCCGGTGTCCGTCGATTCAGCCATCCCCGCAGTCTATCCAGTCTTATTTGCGCGATTTAACTTGCGCAAATAAAACTGTGCATCTACGGTGAAGGCATGACCACCACTGCGAAACCCGTCGGGCTCTGGAGCAACACCCGCTATCTGCTCTGGCTGATCAGCGATACGAGCAAGGGCCTGGCGGCATCCCTCGCGGGTTTCGCGATCCCGCTCATCACGCTGGCCGTGACGGACGACCCGGCCCAGGCGGGCATCGTGGCCGGGGTCGGCGTGGTCACGCGTCTGATCACGACGCTGTACGGCGGGGTCCTCGCCGATCGACACGGACGACTCGCCCTCATGCTGCTCGGTGCCGTCGTCGCGACGGTCCTGGCCGCCGTGTTTACCATGATGGCGCTCGCGGACGCGCTGACCTTCGCCACCATCCTCGTCATCGAAATGCTGCTGATGGTCCACTCCGGCCTCTTCGACCCGGCCGGCGAGAGCGCGCTGAAGGAGATCGTCTCCGACGCGACCATGGGCCGGGCTCAGGCCGCGAACCAGGGCCGGGACGCCGCGCTCCGTCTCGCGGGCGGTCCGCTCGGCGGCCTGCTGCTGGGCGTCGGGGCGTGGCTCGTCGGCATCGCGATGACCGTCGCCTACGCGGTCGCCGGTGCCACGGCGTGGATGCTGCGCGGAGCCGCCCGCCGCGTCGACGCCGGACCTTCCCGTTCTGCCGCGCCATCGCCCGCGTCGGCGCTGGAGCGGCCGAGCGCCGGGCACGAGATCCGCGACGGCTTCACCTGGTTGCTCTCCCGCCCCGACCTGCGCGGCGTCCTCCTGCTCACAACCATCATCAATCTGGGCTTCAACGCCGCCGTGACCACGGTCGTCTACGGGCTGCAGCAGTCCGGTCACTCGGAGCTCACGATCGGATCGATGTCCGCCGGGCTCGGCGCCGTCATGCTCGTCGGCGCATTCGTCGCCCCCGCGCTGGTCACCCGCGTCAAGGCGGGCACGCTCACGATCGCGGGGCTCCTCACCGCGACCGTCGGCGCCGGGGTCGTCTCGGCCATCGAGAACCCCTGGTGGATCACGGTCGTGCTCGGTGCCTCCGTCTTCCTGCTGCCCGCATTGAACGCGTCGATGATGGGCTACTTCATGGTCGCCACGCCCACCGAACTGCTGGGTCGCGCCAACAGCGCCGCCGGTGTGCTCGGGATGGGCGCCATGCCGCTCGCCCCGCTCATCGCCGGTTTCGGTCTCACACTCGTCGGCCGCCAGAGCACGATCCTCTTCGCCGCCGCCCTGTGCGCGGTGTCGGTCGTCCTCGCCGTCAGCAACCGAGGCCTGCGCGACCTCCCCGCCGAGGCCGGCTGGGCCGCCCACGCGAAGCAGTTCGAGATCCTCTGACCTGGGATGCTTGACTCTGACACCGTGTGAGGCGGGAGAACAGAGACATGTTGTCCATCGGGGCGTTCGCGCAGATCGGCCAGGTGACCCACCGGATGCTCCGGCACTGGGACACCGCCGGGCTGCTCGTGCCCGCCCACGTGGACGAGTTCAGCGGCTACCGCTCTTACGATCCGTCGCAGCTGGAGAGGCTGCACCGCATCGTGGCGCTGCGCCAGCTGGGGTTCGGTCTCGACGACATCAGCCTGATCCTCGAACAGGGAGTGGATGCCGAGCGCATCGGCGCCCTGCTGCGGATCCGCCGGGCCGAGGTCGAGCAGGAGCACCGGCTCGCGGCCGCACGGCTCGTCGACGTGGAGCGGCGGCTCCACCTCATCGAAAGCGAGAATCACATGTCCACCATCGAGATCATCGAGAAGCCCCTTCCCACCGTCCGGCTGGCGGCGCGTCGCGCGACCGTGGCCTCCCAGCCCGAGGTCGCCGGCGTGGTCGGCCCCGCCTTCGACGCGGTCGCCGAGATCATCGGCGACGAGAAGGGATCGCTGACCACGCCGATCGCGCAGTACTCGGCGACGGAGGACGGAACGGAGATCGTCGCCGGCTACGCGTACAACGGGCCGGCGCGCGACGGATTCGAGTTCGTCGACCTGCCCGCGGCGGAGTTGGCGATCTGCGGCATCCACCTCGGTTCCATGGATCGGATCGCCCTCAGCTGGCAGCAGATCCACACCGAGATCGTCGCGCGCGGCTTCGTGCCCGCCGGACCGTGCCGCGAACTCTACGTCCGGGCCGTGTCCGACGACCAGTCCGACTGGGTCACCGAGTTGCAGCAGCCCGTCGCGCGCGCCTGACGCCCCGGCCCCGGCGTCCGAGCAGGCATGCCGGGGCTACAGCACTCCGACCAGAGCCGCCACACCGGCGATCGCCGAGACGAGAGCGAGCACGAGCGCGATCGCGATGAGCACGACGTGCACCTTCAGGAACGCCGTCGCCTTCCCCTCGGCATCCCGCGCGCGAGGGTCCTGCGCGACGCGCTTGTAGAACCGCGGCCACACGATGACGTTGAAGGCGGCGTTGAGGAACAGGAGGATCGCGAGCGGAATCACCTCTCCACGGTATCCGTACCGAGTCCATGTATCAGAAAGCTCTTGCCGTGCTCCTGGTAAGTGTGAGCACAATGAGCGCTATGACCGACGCCTCCCCCGAAGGCGCCGTCAGCGATGGCACCGCGCGCTGGGAACGCGCGGCTTCCCTCTTCGCTGACTGGCGTGCCGGAGACGCACGCGCCATGGATGAGCTGGTGCGTCTGATGACGCCGGTGCTCTGGCATGTCGTGCGCGCCTACGGACTCGAACGAACCCTCGCCGAGGACGTCGTCCAGACCACGTGGCTCGCACTCGTGCGCAGCCACGAGTCGGTCGCCGCTCCGCAGGCGATCTCCGGCTGGCTGACCGTCACGGCTCGCCGCGAAGCCTGGCGGGTCACCAAGCAGAACCGCACAGCGACAGCGACGGCCGACGAGGTTCTGGAGCCGATGCTTCCGCACGAGGAATCCACGGAGGAACGCGTCGCGGATGCCGATGAGGCCGCCCGACTCTGGACCGCCCTCGCCACGCTCACCGATCGGTGCCAGCGCCTGCTGCGCGTCGTCGCCTTCGACGACCGACCCGACTACGCGAGGATCGCCGCCGACCTGGACATGCCGATCGGGAGCATCGGCCCGACACGACAACGATGCCTCGCCAAGCTGCGCACTGCACTGACGGATGCCGGAGGTGCACGATGAGCGACCAGGACCTGTACGCCGCGCTCCGCGCAGCGGCAGAGCTGCACGACCCGATGCCGACGGATCTCGTCGACCGCATGGTCGCGGCCGTCGCCGTCGCCGACCTCTCACGGGAATACGCCCTGCTGACCCTGATGGAGGGGATCGAGTCGCCCGTCCGAGGGGATGCCGAGACCACCACGATGCAGTTCAGCGACGGCTCGGCCACGGTGCTCCTGCACGTCAGCCGCACCGAGAGCGGTCGGCGCCGCATCGACGGCTGGATCGACGCCGACGCGTCCGAGGTGCGGCTGTCCCAGGGCGAGCGCACCTGGACCGCGCAGCCGGCCGAGCACGGCCGCTTCGCGTTCGAGGATGTGCCGCCGGGGCTGTGCCGCGTGCAGGCCGTCACGGCGGGGGACGCCAAGGATCTGCTCACGCCTCAGTTCGAGGTGTGAGCTCCACGGGGGAATGAACGCGGCGGCCCTGCCGCCGGGAGGGGACACGCATGGATCAGCCGAGGAACTGGACCTGGCAGGACAGGGCGGAGGGGTCGATCCCGCGAGGGACGGCGCTGGATCCGACCATCGACCCGATACCCGAGATCCAGGCGTACCCCACCGCGTACCTGCCGACGCGCCTCCTGATCACCGAGCGGCCGGACGACGAGCACGGCGCGTATGACCGCGACCTGAAGATTCTCATGGACGCGGCCCGATCCTTCGGCTGGCACCTCGGTGTCGAGGGCGACGATCTGGTCCGCGCCGGGCGGCGGGCCGACAACCTGCCGGGGCTCCCCGGACTGCACCGCGCGAATCTGACGACCCCGGGCGAGATGGAGGGCGCCGAATCGCCGATCGCCCCCGACGCGTGGCGCGTGCTGCAGCGCGCCCGCAGGATGAGCAATGGCCTGATGCCCCGCGCGAGCCTGGAGCATGTCCTGTCGATCGACCCGGTGGGGCTGAATCCGTTCACCCGATCGAACCCGTTCACGCGCTCCAACCCGTTCACCCGGTCGAACCCCATCCGCGGTGCGGGTGCCGTCGGCACGGACGACTACCTGGAGCCCGGCCGCGGTGGCCGCCAGCCGATCGCGTGGATCGGCCCGGAGCCGGCTCGCGGCCCGCATCCGAAGAAGGGCGGCCGCCGCGCGGTGATCGCCGTCCTCGACACGGGGTGCGGCATCCACGACTGGCTGCCGGACACGATCGTCACGCGCGGAATCACGCTCGACGGGGTGCCGATCGGACTCATCGGAGACGACGACCCCGAGCGCTACCCCGACCTGTACGGGCAGCTCGACGGGGAGATCGATGCCGTCGCCGGCCACGGCACCTTCATCGCCGGCATCCTTCGGCAGACCGCCCCCGATGCCGACATCGTGTCGGTCCGCGTGGCCGGGGCCCTCGGGGTCGTCGACGAGAGCACGTTCCTCACGTCGCTCGCCGCCGTGATCGAACTGCACCGACGATGGGTCGCCGGCGAGGCGGGTGGACACCCGATCGACGTCCTCAACCTGTCTCTCGGCTACTATCACGAGACGCCGACCGACGGTCTGTTCTCGATGACCCTGTACGACCTGCTGCGCGCGGCGAGGGAGTCGGGGATGGTCGTGGTCTGCTCCGCAGGCAACGACGCGGTCGATCGCCCTGCCTTCCCCGCGTCGCTCTGGCACTGGCCCGGGACGGACAACGGGCTGCATCCCGACGATGGTGTGCCGCACGTGTCCGTCGGCGCACTCAACCCGTCACTGCGGTCGCTGGCCCTGTTCTCGAACGTTGGGCCCTGGGTGCGCACCTACGCCCCCGGCGCCGCGGTCGTCTCCACGACGCCCGCGTTCACCGGAGGGGCGCAGGCGGCCACGCGTGCCGACTTCGAGGGCTTCGATCGGCAGACGGTCGACCCGGACGACTACCGCGGCGGTTTCGCGGCGTGGAGCGGCACGTCGTTCGCCGCTCCGTACGTCGCCGGCAGGATCGCTGCGGCGCTCGCGCCGTCGCTCGCGAGTTCGGCGAAGGTTCCGACGAAGGGCATCAGAGGCGCTGTGGATGCCGTGCTCGCCACGCTCCCGCCGGACGTGCGCCCGTCCTGACCCGCATCACGCCTGCATGCCGCGCCAGACCACCTCGAACGCGGCATGCAGGCGTTCTCGCGCTCCCGGGGCATCCATCCCGTCGCCGCGGACGACGATCTGGTAGTAGGCAGCGCCGGCGATGGCGTCGAAGCAGGCCTCGACGTCGAGGTCGGGCCGCAGGGTGCCGCGCTCGATGCCTGCCCGGAAGGCGTTCTCGATCGGCACCCGACGACGGGAGACGTGCGACTCCCAGTACGCCTTCTGCAGCGTCCGATCCGCCATGACGAGCCGGATGCGCTGGCGGAACCGCACCTCGGAGTACCCCGCCGCCGTGACAGAGCTGGGTGCACCGAGCAGCGCGGTGAAGACGGCCTCTCGGAGATCCCCGTCCGTCGACACCGCGGGCGGCACCGTGCGCCCGACGTCCAGTGCCGCGGCGATGAGCGCCGTCAGCGAAGGCCAGCGACGGTACAGTGCCGCACGGCTCACGCCGCTGCGCGTGACGATCCTGGTGACGGTGACGTCCTCCTCGGCGTCGATCAGTGCGAGCGTCGCTGCGATGATCTGCCCGTCGATGTCCTCGTCCCTGGGGCGGCCGGGCCCGCGGCGCACCGCGGCTCCAGCTTCCTGTGGAGCAACCGCGGTCATACCGCGAGCGCCCTCTCCCGCAGGCGCGCGACCGTATCGTCGCTCAGTCCCGCGGCGCGAAGCGGCGCGAGGGCGTCGCCGTGCCGCTCCCGCAGAGCCGTGAGCAGAGCACGCATCGACACTGCCATCGACCCCTCCAGCAGCGACGACGAGGCCTTCACGGCATCCACGTCGTGCCCGAGCGCCTTCCACATGTGTCCCATCACGGGAGCCGTGCGCGTCATGATCGCGACCATGTTCTCCCCGGTGCGGGAGTAGTCCTCGACGATGTCGTCATCGCCTGCTCCGAGCGCGAGCAGCAGCATCGCGGCCAGTACGCCGGTGCGGTCGCGACCTGCGGCGCAGTGGAACGCGGCGGCCCCCGGCGTGTAGGCGATGATGTTCAGCGCGACGACGAGCTGGGGTGCCGCGTGCTCGACCATGCGGAGGTACATCCGCCCCATGCCCTCGTGGGTGAAGTCCTCGCCGTCATGGGATCGTGACACATCCGCGATCAACGGCAGGTGGTGGTACGCGATCGGGTAGGCACCGAGAGGACCGCGACCGGTGACCTCGACCTCGAGCGGGGACCGCAGATCGATGATCGCCGTCAGTCCCCCGGCCACCAGATCGGAGGCGACCTCCGCGGTGACGTAGGCGAGATCGTCCGTGCGGATCGCGACGCCCTCGCGCAGCACGCCGCCGTCGATCGGGATGCCGCCGAGGTCGCGCAGATTCACCGGAGCGCTGAGGGTGAGTTCGATCGTGGTCATGTGATTCTCCTTCGGATGAGGGCGCTGCCCTGGTCGATCGCCGTGACGAGCACGATGATGCAGATGATGATGGCGCTGAGGTGTCCGTAGTCGTACATCCGCATCGCCGTGGTGAGCTCGAGGCCGATGCCGCCGGCGCCGACGAGTCCGAGGATCGTCGCGCCTCGCACGTTCCCCTCGAACAGCAGCAGCGTGTAGGACACCAGCAGGGGTGCGGCCTGGGGCAGGATGCCGTACTGGATGATCTGCCGCTTCGAGGCGCCGACCGCCAGCATCGCCACGATCGGTCCGTTGTCGACGGACTCCATCGCCTCGGCGAAGATCTTCCCGATCGAGCCGAGCGAACCCAGGGTCATGGCCAGGATGCCGGCGAACGGTCCGAGCCCGACGGCCGAGACGAACATGAGCGCGAACACGAGATCCGGCACGGAGCGGATGATGTTCATCACCCAGCGCGACGGGTAGTACAGCCACTTCGGCGCGATGTTGGAGGAGGCTCCGAACGCGACGATCAGCGACAGCACGGCGCCGAGCACCGTGGCGATGATCGCCATCTGCAGGGTCTCCACGAGCAGGGCGAGGATCGTGCCGATGTCGGAGAAGTCCGGCGGGAACAGCCGCGACATGAACTCCGCCATGTTGACGGTGCCCTCGGCGAGAGCGGCGAAGTCGAAGCCGACCCCGCTCGCCGACCACAGCAGGATGCCGATGGCCACCGGGATGCCGATGAGGAAACGCGTCCGAGGGATGCGGAACGCCCGCTCCAGTCGGTCGCGCTCGGCGTCGGACAGCTGCGGCGCTTCGCGCCGCGTGCGCGGCTCAGCGGTCGTCGTCATCGTCGTCCTCCTCGTCGTAGAGCACCGACAGCTTGTTGGCGTCGAGATCGGCGGTCGCGCCGGAGACGAGCATCTCGCCGTGGCGGAGTCCGACGATGCGGTCACTGTGCTCGAGCGCGAGCGGCAGCACATGCAGGCTGACCAGCACCGGGATGCCGTCCTCCATCGCGATCCGCCGGAGCAGGCGCAGCACGGATCCGGCGAGCTTGGGATCGAGCGACGCGACCGGCTCATCGGCGAGGATCAGGCGCGGCTGCTGCATGAGCGCCCGCGCGATCGCGACGCGCTGCTGCTGCCCGCCGGACAGGGAGCGGGCAGGTTCCGTGGCCTTGTGCGCGATGCCGACCCGGTCGAGCAGTTCCATCGCCCGCCGCCGCTGCGCCGCGGGGAAGCCTCCGGCGAGGTTGATGGCGCCGGCCTCGTGCAGGCCACCGGTGAGCACGTTCGTCAGCACGCTGAGCCGAGGGATGAGGTTGAACTGCTGGAACACCTGGCCGACTTCGCTGCGGAGCGTTCGGAGTTCGCCTCGGGCGAGGTTCGTGACGTCGTGCCCTGCGACCCGCACGGATCCGCCGGAGATCGGCGCGAACCCGGTGAGGCTCTTCATGAGCGTCGACTTGCCCGACCCGGAGGCTCCGAGCAGGGCGACGGTCTCGCCGGGGAAGAGGTCGAGATCGACGCCGTCGAGCACGGGCCCCGCTGCGGTGTCGTAGCTGACCTGCAGATCGCGTACGGTCACGAGCGGCAGGGCCTGACGCACTTCGGCGGTGCTCACGGGGACGGTCGTCGGGCGAGAAGCGGATGCCGCGGCATCCGCACCCTGCTTCGTGACGATACTCATTCCAGGTCCTCGAGTTCGACACCGGCGACCGAGGCGATCTCGGCGAAGGACGAGAAGACGCTGGGGTCGGGAGCGATCTCGACCTCGAGGCCGATGAAGGAGCTGTAGGCCGAGAGCGCCTCGGCGTTCTCCTCGGAGAAGACCTTCGGCAGCGCCTCCTCCAGCTGCGTGCGGGTCTCGTCGTCGAGCGACTGGCGTGCGAGCACCGTTCCCATCACGTCCATCGCGGGGCTCTCGCCGACACCGCGCCACTCCCCCTCGGCGAACGGGAACATCGGGGCCCCCAGCTCGGTCAGCATGATCGCCGTGCACGCGGCATCCACCTGGCCCTGCTCGAGAGCCGCGAAGCTGCCCTCATGGCCGCCGGCGAAGATCGCCTCGTAGTCCTCGCCCTGCTCCAGACCCACCTCGTGCAGCATGTACACGGGCATGAAGTAGCCGGAGCTGGAGGCCTGGTCGGCGAACGCGACGGTCTTGCCCTCGAGGTCCTCGAGCTTCTGGATCGGGGAGTCCTCGAGCACGACGCAGGTCGACACCGGGTCGTCGGAGCCCTTCCAGGCCAGCAGTGCGTCGACCTCGCCGGTGTTGACGGCGAGCGCGGAGGGGAAGCCGCTCATGATCCCGATGTCGACGTGGTCGTTGCGGATCGCCTCGACGACGCTGAGGTAGTCGGGGACGTCGGTCACCTCGACCTCGCGGCCGGTCTCGGCCTCGAGCAGCTCGACGAGGGCCTCGATGGGGTTCTCCTGCGTCGGGTCGTCCGAGGCGGGGAGAGTGGCGATCGTGATCGGTGCGTCTGCGGCGGAAGCGGCATCCGCCTCCGGGGACTGGCAACCGGTCAGGGCGAGTGCAGCAATACCGAGCATGCCCACCGCAGGGAGGGTGTAACGGCGCATGGCGGAACCTTTCGGAAGAGGGGGAATTGCGAGAACACCTGTATTCGAACTGCTGGAGGTGTCCGGCAATTACGAGACCGCCGTACTTGAAACGGAACGTCGGGTGAACGATCGGTGACGCCCCGGGCGTCATCCGCTCGCGGGCGCGTCGGGAACACGGCATCCTGGACCGATGGGGAGTTCGGGGTGGGATCTGTGGCAGCGCGGACGCGCGGCGCTGGACGCGCAGCGGTTCACCCAGGCGCGCCGCCTGCTCGACCGCGCCGCCGCCGCCCCGGACGCCGATGCCGATCTGCAGGCCCGCGTCGCCGGCACGCTGTCGTACGTGCTCGCGCAGACCGGCGACCCGGCCGGTGGCGAGTCGCTCGTGCGGGAAGCACTCGCCCGAGACGGTCTCACCCCCGAAACGGCCGCCGTGCTGGCGGGGCAGCTCGGGGTGATCTGCACCAGGGCCGGTCGACTCGATGAGGCCGAGGTCATGCTGACCCGCGCGGTCGACGGTCTCACCGGCGTCGCACTGGCGAACTGTCTGATGAATCGCTCTCTCGTGCACATGCAGCGGCGGGACCTCGACGCCTGCGCGATCGATCTGCAGCGCGCCACCGAGATCTACGAGTCGGCGGGTGAGGCGTCGGCTGCGGCGGAGGCACGGCACAACCTCGGCTACGCCGCGCTTCTCGCCGGCGACCTGGTCACTGCCCTCGATCTGATGGCGCGCTCGCGTCCCGTGATCGCCGCCGAGTCCGACGTCAGCGCAGCCATGAGCGACCTGGACCGCGCCGAAGTGCTGCGCGACGCCGGGCTCGTGGAAGAGGCCGAGCGTCTTCTCGAATCCGTGGCGGTGGTCTTCGGGGCGGCGAGGATGCGCCAGGCCAGAGCAGAGGCCGAGTTCCATCTCGCCCGCTCGCTGCTCCAGCACGATCCGACCAGGGCAGTGAAAGTCGCCGGGGCGGCTGCTCGCCGTTTCCGTGCCCTGGGCAGCGAAAGCTGGGCTGCGCGCAGCGCCGCGGTCCGGCTCGATGCGAAGGTGGCCTCCGGGTCACCGCCGCGCGCGGAGGAGTTCATCGATGCGGCGGCGGCGCTGACGGCGGCGGGCTTCCCGACCGAGGCGACCGCAGTGCGGCTGAGCGGCGCGGTCGCGGCCGCGCGCACCGGTCAGGGGCAGGCACCGCTGCCGCGTCTCCCTCGGCAGGCTCCGACACCACTGAAGCTGCGTGCCGCGGAGGCCCGAGCCGCCAGATCGCGCGGAACGGCAGCCCGCCGCCACGTCGCCGCCGGGCTGGATCTGCTGTCGGACTGGCAGCGCTCGTTCGGCGCACTCGACCTGCAGGCGTCCGTCGCGATGCACGGGACGAACCTCATCTTCCATGGTCTGCGCTCCGCCGCCGAGAGCGGCGACCCGAGCATCCTGTTCGACTGGTCGGAACGCGCCAGGCACCTCAGCCAGCAGGTCGTGCCGGTCCGCCCGCCGCACGATCCGGAGCTGGCGTCCGATCTGGCCGAGCTGCGGATGCTGCGTGCCGAGCTGACCGGCAGCGAGTGGACGACGCACCCGCAGGTGCGCGCGCTGCGCGATCGCGTGCGCGAGCGCCAGTGGACCGCAACGGGAGCCGGCGACACCCGGCGCCGGGTCGGAATCGACGAGGTCCGCGCGGTCCTCGAACCAGGGACCGCCGTACTGTCGTACGTCTTCACGGGCTCAGAGCTGCTGTGCGTGGTCACGACGACCGCCGACGGACGCATCGTCCGGCTGCGCTGGGCGGACGTGGAGCGCGCAACGCAGGGTCTGCGCGCTGATCTCGACGTGGCCGCCGCCGTGCGTTCCGGTCCGATGGCGGCGGTCGTGGCCCGCGCGCTGGACGAGCGGATGCAGTCGCTCGGCGCCGCACTGCTCGAGCCTGCGCTCGCGGTCGCGGAGGGCGCTTTGCGTCTCATCCTCACCGTGCCTGGCGCCCTCGGCGGCATCCCGTGGGGCATGCTGCCGCAGATGGCCGGGCTCCCGTTCGTGCTGGCGACGTCGGTGTCGCGCTGGTTCGACGACCGAAGCGGCGGTCGTCGCCCGGCGTCTGCGGGCTTCGCGGCGGGCCCGCGGGTCCCTCGCGCGGAGGAGGAGACACGCGCCGCGGCATCCGCGTGGCAGGACGCGACCGTGCTGGCGGAGTCGGACGCACGGGTGGATGCCGTGACGACCCTCGCCGACCGCGTCGACGTCCTGCACATCGCCGCCCACGGACGGCACACCGTGGACAACCCCCTCTTCGCCGGGTTCGAGCTGCACGACGGAACGCTGTTCGGCTACGACGTCGACCTCATCCCTCGGGTACCGGACACGGTCGTGCTCTCCGCGTGCGAACTCGGCCGATCCTCGGTGCGGTGGGGCGAGGAGGCACTGGGGATGACGCGCGTCTGGCTGCACGCGGGCACGAGAGCGGTGATCGCCGCGCCGACCGTGGTCGCCGACGATGTCGCGAGCGAGCTGCTCGCCGCGGTGCACACCGGGCTGAGCGCGGGCGAGGACCCGGCTGTCGCTCTCGCGGCGGCATCGTCCACGACCGGCCTGCGCACGCCGTTCCAGGTGCACGGCACCGCGCTCTGACCCTGCTCTTCTCGCCGTCGTATCGCCGGGGCGAAGAATTTCTCGATTCGATGTATCAGATCCCTCGGATGCCGCTCTTGATGTTCAGACGATGTCACGCGGAGCGTCCGAGGGGGAGGCGCGAGGGGGGTCGCGGGGATCTTCGATACTGGGGAGTTGCGCGCTGGGGAGCGCAGAAGATCGACATCGACTGCTCAGGAGGCGTCGCGGTGGCATCACCGCGGCGCCTCCGTTGGGTTCAGGCGGCGCGGATGACCTCGAAGCCGGCCGAGGCCAACTCACTCGCCGCGGCGTCCTCGATCCCGGCGTCCGTGATCAGCGTCGGGAAGAGCGCCGCGTCGCCGACGTGGGCGAACGCGATGACCCCGGCCTTGGCCGAGTCGGCGACGATGAGGGCGCGCTCGGCCCGCTGCGCCATCATCCTGTTGACGGCGGCCTCGCGCTCGTCGTGCGTGGTGGCACCGGCATCCGGGGCGATCCCGTTGACGCCGATGAAGGCGATATCGAGATGGATGCCGGCGAGCAGCTGCTCCACGAACGGGCCGACCAGCTCGTAGCTGCGGGAGTGGATCACGCCGCCCGTCACCACGACCTTGATGTCGGGACGGGTGGCGAGCTGCGCTGCGATGTTGACGGCGTTCGTGACCACAGTGATCTCGCCGAGGTCCTCGCGCGCCGCCAGCGCCGCGGCGATCGCGGTGGTCGTCGTCCCACCGGAGAGCCCGATCGTGGCGCCCGGCTCGACGAGCGCCGCCGCCGTGCGCGCGATCTGCTCCTTCGCGTGCGTGCGCAGGTGGCTCTTGTAGCGCACCGGCAGCTCGTACGCGACGGACTGCGCGACCGCGCCGCCGTGCGTGCGCGTCAGCAGGCGCTGTTCCGCGAGGCTGTCGAGGTCGCGGCGGATCGTCGCCGGCGAGGCCCCGAACCGCTCGACGAGCTCATCGACCGTGACCTCTCCTCCGGCGGCCAGCAGATCGAGGATCGCGCTGAACCGTGCGGCGCGCTTCACGCCGCACCCTGCAGGGCGAACAACCGCAGCATCCGTGCCGCCTCGGACGCGACGGCCTCGCGACCGAGTGCGACGTACCTGCGGGAGTCGACGAGACCGGGATCGGCAGCCAGCCGCTCGCGGACCGCGCGCGAGAAGAAGCCGTTCAGATGGGTCGAGACGTTGACCTTCGTCATTCCGGCGCGCACGGCATCCACGATAACCGCATCGGCGACGCCGGATGATCCGTGCAGCACGAGGGGGACCTCGAGCGTGTCGTGGAGCCGTCGGATGAGGTCGATGTCCAGCGCCGCACTGCGGTCGGTCATCGCGTGCGAACTGCCCACGGCGACGGCCAGGGCATCCACACCGGTCGCCGCCACGAACGCACGCGCCTCGTCGGGGTCGGTCCGGACACCGGGTGCATGGGCGCCGTCCTTGCCGCCGACCTCGCCCAGCTCACCCTCGATGTAGACGCCGGCGGCCCTGGCACGAGCGGCGACCTCGGCGGTGAGTGCGACGTTCTCCTCGTACGGGAGAGCGCCGCCGTCGAACATGACGGACCCGAAGCCCAGGGCGATGGCCTCGTCGACGAGTTCGGGACGCTCCGCGTGGTCGAGGTGCACGGCCACCGGTGTCTCGGCGCGCCGCGCGACGGCGAGCGTCGCGAGGGCGATCGGCTCCAGACCGCCGTGATAGTCGGCGCAGTTCTGCGAGATCTGCAGGATCACCGGCAGCTCCGCCCGCTCGGATGCCGCGACCAGCGCCTCGGCGGTCTCGAGATGGATCACGTTGAACGCTCCGATGCCGCGCCGAGCGGCGGCGGCTGCGGAGACGAGGTCACGAGTGGCGACGAGGGGCATATGAGGTCCTCTGCAGGTTTCGGATGCCGAGAAACCGCTTCGCGCGCGAGAAACCACCGCCGGCGTGGTTTCTCATGCGCTGGGTGGTTTCTCGACGATGAGGGCGTTCTCGAGTTCGCGCCACCGGGGCGAGATCTCCCCCGCGAGCGGCATGAGCACCGCGGCGGACGACCAGGCGGCGGCACGCCGCACGATGGTCTCGGTGTCGCGGATGCCGGCAGCCAGCAGGCACGCGGCAGCCGCGACCGCCGCGTCGCCCGCACCGGTGGGGTTTCCGGCGAGCGGTTCCGGCAGTCGGGCGCGCAGCAGCTCGGTGTCGCTGATCGCGCAGAGCCCTTCCGCGCCGAGTGAGAGCAGCACCAGCCCGGCACCGCGGCGCAGCAGTTCACGGGCGCCGGCAACCGGGTCGGCGATCCCGGTGGCCTCGACGAGCTCGGCGCGATTCGGCTTGAGGACGGCGGCCCCGGCATCCGCTGCGGCGAGCAGCCCGGGTCCAGACGTGTCGACGATCACGTCGATGCCCGCGCTGACGCCGATGAGTTCGGGAAGCAGCCCGGCCGGGGCGCCTGGCGGCAGGCTGCCGGAGATCACAAGGACGGATGCCGCGGCCACCTCCTCGCGGCAGACGTCGACCACGCGGGCCCACTCCTGCGTCGACGGATTCACGCCGCGTTCGTTGACGATCGTGGTGTCGCCGAGCGCACGGTCCACCCAGGCCGCGCTGCGGCGGGTCTCCCCCGCGACCGGGATCAGTCGATGCGGAACGCCGCTCGCCTCCAGGTCGGCACGGAGTTCGTCGCCCGTCGCACCGCCGGCGGTGGTCACCGCGCGGACCGGGACTCCCTCCGCGTGCGCGACCCTGGCGACGTTGAGACCCTTGCCTCCGGCACGCACCGCTCCGGCCTCGGCGCGGTGCGTCCCGCCGATCTCGATGCGGTCGACGACCCACGTCAGATCGAGCGCGGGGTTCGGCGTGACCGTGAGGATCATGCGAGTTCCCTCGCCCGCAGGGCCGCGCCGATCAGCCCCGCGTCGCCCTGCAGTTGCGCGGGGATCAATGCCGGGATGCGGTGGAAGCTCAACCGTTCGGCGAGCCGTCCCCGGAGTTCGTCGAACAGTGCCCCGCCGGCGCGGGAGAGCCCGCCGCCGATCACGACCGCGTCGGGTGCGATGACGGCCGTGAGCTGCGCGAGCGAGAGCGTGAGCGCCTCGAGCGCCTCCTCCCAGATGCGAGCGGCGACCGCGTCCCCCGCGCCGGCGCGGGCGATCACGTCTCGAGCGCCGGCCGGACGGCTGCCGGTCTCCTCCGCGTACCGGCGGGCGATCGCTCCGGCCGAGGCGACCGCTTCAAGGCATCCGCGCGCTCCGCACGGGCACATCGGGCCGTCCACGACGGGCGAGTGCCCGATCTCGCCGGCATAGCCGCCGGCGGTGTAGGGGCGCCCGTCGACGAGGATCGCGCCGGCGATCCCCGTGCCGATGATGAGCACGACGACGTTCTCGTGGCCACGCGCTCCGCCGAGGCGATGCTCGGCCCAGCTGGCGGTGCGGACGTCGTGATCGAACGCCACCGGCACGTCGAAGCGATCCTGCGCGAGGGCGCGCAACGGGGCGTCGCGCCAGCCCAGATTGCTCGCGAAGACGCCGACGCCGGCATCCGCATCGACGATGCCGGGGACGACGAAGCCGAGCGCCTGAGGCACGACGAGCGGATGCCGGGACCGCAGATCATCAGCCAGCACGCCGAGCTCATGGATCAGCGTGCCGGCCGGGTCCTCGCCGGAATGCGGGGTCGGCGTCCGGCGCAGGTCGAGGGCCGCGCCGTCCGCGTCGAACAGCGCCGACTTGATGTCGGTGCCACCGACGTCGAATGCGAGCACGGGGGCGCCGGCCCCGATCGAGACGGGGCCGGTCGCGGGGATCGTGGACTTGTTCACGCGCCCAGGATGACGGAACGCGTGAGGTTGCGGGGCTGGTCGGGGTCGAGCCCCTTGCCGACCGCACGTTCGAGCGCGACGTAGTGCAGGCGCGCGAGGTCCGCCATCGGGTCGACAGCGTGCTGGACGAAGCGCCCGCCCGTCGCCTGCACCTGCTCGGCCAGCCCTTCGGGCGCCGCGCCGAACTGCCAGGTGATCCGCCCAGGGGCTGCGATCGCGATCGGGCCGTGGCGGTAGTCCATGGACGGGTACGCCTCGGTCCAGCTCTGCGAGGACTCGCGCAGCTTGAGCGCCGCCTCGTGGGCGAGCCCGATCGTCCAGCCACGGCCGAGGAAGGTGTACTGCTCCGCTGCGGTGAGTTCGGCATCCGGCTTCTCGCTCAGGACAGCCGCGGCATCCGCGACGGCCGAGCTGAGGTCCTCGCCGAGGGAGGCGCGCAGCAGCGCGAGGGCCGTCGTGGCGAAGCGGGTCTGCACGACCGACTGCTCATCGGCGAAGGGCAGCAGCACGGCGTCGTCGACGAGGTCGACCAGAGGGGAGGTCGGGTCTCCGATCACGCCGATGACGGGCACGCGGCCCTTGACCTTCTCGGTGAGCTCGAGCACCTCCGTCGTCGTGCCGGAGCGCGTGAGCGCGACGATGGCGTCGTAGCCGCGATCGACGAACGCCTCGGAAGCCGCGAACGCGTCGCTCTCGCCCTGGCCCGTGCTCTCGCGCAGAGCCGCGTACGACTGGGCGATGAACCAGCTGGTTCCGCAGCCGACGACGGCGATCCGGGCACCGCGCTGGGGCAGACGGGCCTGCTCCGCGCGCATCTCCGACGCACGAGCCCACATCTCGGGCTGCGAGAGAAGCTCTTCGCGCATGTGCGCACGGGGCAGCGATTCGGTCATCGAAGAACTCCTTCAAAGAAAATGCGTAGTTGTGATTGTTTCTACTGAATTAGATCATAGAGTAGCGTCACGAGCTCAGAGAGGAGCGGCCATGCCTGAATCGTCACCGTACTCGCGCGACCGTGTCGGCGAGCGCGTCGAGCACGTCCGTCGTGGCCGCGCCACCCCCGGCAGCCACCGCGAGCAGACCGGCCCCGACCGCGCCATCCGAAACCGCCCGCAGGTCCAGGCTGTCCGTCGCATCGCCCAGACGATGCAGGAAGGCGTCGCGCACCGCCCCAGGGCGGGACAGCACTCCCCCACCGAGGACGAGCGGACCGGGCGCGGTCAGCACGGCGGACAGCGAGTCGGCGAGATGCTCGCCCGCTCGACGCAGGATGCCGGCCGCCACGGCATCCTCCGACGCATCGAACGCGAGTGGGGCGAACGACGCCAGCTCGATCGGCGGCAGACCGTACAGCACCGAGACGAGCTGCTCGAGCGCCTGCGGGCGACCTTCACCCCGGATCGCCGGGTCAGCGATTCCGAGACGATTCAGCAGCGCGTGCGTGAGGGCCGTCGCGCGGCCGGCGCCGTCCAGGTCGCGAATGGCCGCCTTCGCGACGCGCTGGCCGATCCAGAACCCGCTGCCCCGATCGCCGAGCAGCCAGCCGAGCCCGTCGGCGGTCGCCTCGATCCGTCCGCCCGCGACACGGATGGCGCAGGCGCCCGTTCCCGACACCACCGCATAACCGAAGCCCGCCGCCGTCCCGCTGAAGTACGTCGCCAGCAGGTCGGACGCGAACACGACGACGCCATCGAAGCCCTCGGCGCGCAGGAGCGTCCGCAGCAGATCGGCGCCTTCTCCGGAAGCGCGCTGACCGGCGAGCGCCGCGACGATCACGGACACCTCGCTCCATGCACGCCCCGACGATGCCATCGCGGTCCGGACGGCCGCCAGAACCGCTCCGGCGGCCGACTCGGCACCCGCCGAGATCGGGTTCCCGCGTCCGGCGACGCCGTAGCCGAGACACCGTCCGTCGAGCGTCGTGAGCACCGCCCTGGTGCCCGTGCCGCCGCCGTCCACCCCGACCGCCAGCATGTTGTGACCCATATGTTATGCGTCCTAACTTGACCTGGCTCGACAGTGAGAATAGTTTTCACCGCAACGGAAACTTCCTGCGGCGAGTTCTGGAGGCAATGGTGCCACGCAGCCCGGACGCCGGCAACGGCGCCATCATCAGTCGTATCGACGCGCGCCGCCGCGGCATGCCCGCCGCGATCTCCCGCATCGCGGATCTCGTCATCGCGCACCCGACGACGCCCGTGGAGCTCACGATCACCGAACTCGCCGAGCGCGCCGGCAGCTCGCCCGCCAGCGTCACACGGTTCTGCCGATCGCTCGGCTTCGACGGTTACACGCAGTTCCGCGTCGCGATCGCCACCGAGCTCGGCCGCGGCAGCGCCGAGCAGACCTGGCACACCGACATCGGCGCCGAGTTCGAACCGACCGACTCGCCGGAGAAGATCCTGCGCACCCTCCTGACCACCCACGTGCGCGGTCTCGAGACGACGGCGGAGGGCATCGACCTGGATGCCGTCGGCCGAGCCGCGCAGGCGATCAGCGGCAGTCGGCACGTCGACATCTACGGCCTCGGCGGCAGCGCAGGCATCGCAGACGAGCTGCAGCGCCGACTGCACCGCATCGGGATCAGCTCGCACGCCTGGGCCGACGTCCACGACGGCCTGGCCAGCGCCGTCCTGCAGGATGAGAACTCCGTCGCGATCGGTGTCTCCAGCACAGGGCAGACCAACGAGACGGTCCAGATGCTCGCCCAGGCCGGAGCGGTCGGCGCCTTCGCCGTCGCGATCACGCATGACGACGAGAGCTGGATCGCCGACGTCGCCGACGTGTCGATCACGACGGCCGCCCCGGTCGGCTACCTGCGACCGGACGACATGTCGGTCAAGCACGCGCAGCTGTTCGTGATCGACCTGCTGTACCTGTTCATCGCGCAGCAGATGTTCGACCCGGCCGCGAAGCGGCTCGCCGCCACCGCGATGGCGGTGTCGGCGCACCGTCGACCCCGGCCCCCGGTCACGCAGACGACGGAGGTGGGCGCATGACCGCCCTGCCCGCCGACCTCCTCCGCGAGGCATCGGAGCGTTTGACCCGCCTCACGACGGATGCCGAAGCCGGCGCCTTCGATGCGGCGATCGACCTACTCACCGCGTGCATCGATGCGGGCGGCGTGATCCACGCCTTCGGCACCGGCCACTCCGAGGCGTTCGCGATGGAGATCTCCGGCCGCGCCGGTGGGCTGATCCCCACCAACCGCTTCGCCCTCCGCGACCTGGTGATGCACGGCTCCCGCGACGTCGACGTCCTCAGCGCCGCGCTGGAACGCGAACCGTGGGTGGTCGACGAGCTCATGGCGACCGTGCCGGTCGGCGAGCACGACGTCTTCCTGATCGCCTCGAACTCCGGGGTGAACGGATCCATCGTCGGCGCAGCCCTGTGGGCGAAGGAGCGCGGCCACAGCGTGATCGCCGTCACCAGCCTGGAGCACACCGCACGCGTGCAGTCGAAGCATCCGTCCGGCAAGCGCCTGAGCGAGACCGCGGACGTCGTGATCGACAACCTCGCACCCTACGGCGACACGACGCTCGAGCTGCCCGGCGGCATCGGCGCCGGGGCGATCTCGTCGATCACCGCAGCGTACATCGCCCAGCTGCTCACACTCGGAGTCGCCAGGACGATCACCGACCGCGGCGAGATTCCCCCGATGTACATATCCGCCAACATCCCCGGCGGCGACGAGCACAACTCCGTGCTCGAAGACCGCTACCGCGGACGCATCCGACGCGGCGCCTGACATCCACCCGACCAGCACCACCAACGAAAGGTAAGAAGATGGAAATCACCGAATCCTCCATCAGCCGCCGCACTCTGCTGCGCGGCGCGGCAGCGACGGCGCTGCTGCTGCCGTTTGGCATGTCCCTCGCATCCTGCGCCGCACCCGGCGGCGGAGGCGGAGGCGCGGGCCCGGCCGGCGAGGTCACGGCCGACAACCCGTTCGGCGTCGCCGCGAACAGCACAGTCGACGCGGTCATCTTCGACGGCGGGTATGGCGTCGACTACGTCGAGAACGCCGGCGAGATCATGGCGGGCAACAAGGGGCTGGACGGCGTCACCGTGAAGGTCTCGGCCTCCACGAAGATCGCCCAGGAGCTCCAGCCGCGCTTCGTCGGCGGCAACCCGCCGGATCTGGTCGACAACTCCGGCGCCAACTCGATCGGCTGGAACACGATCCTCGACCAGCTCGAGGACCTCAGCGACGTTCTCGAGGCAGACAACCTCGAGGGCGAGAAGATCGCCGACACCCTGTTCGAGGGCGTCAAGGCGCCGGGCACCTTCGGTGACAAGTTCGCGGCGCTCAACTACGTGCTCACCACGTACGGGGTCTGGTACTCCGGCAGCCTGTTCGAGGAGAACGGCTGGGAGCCGCCGCAGACGTGGCAGGACCTCAAGGCCCTCGGCGAGGCGGCGAAGGCGAAGGGCAAGTACCTGTTCCTCTGGGGCAAGGAGGCAGCGACCTACTACCAGACGCTTGTGGTCGACTCCGCGGTCATCCAGTCCGGCGACGACGTTCGCCTGCCGCTGGAGAACCTGGAGGAGGGATGCTGGTCGCACCCGACTCTGCAGTCCATCCTGACGATCCTGCACGACCTGATCGCGTCCGGCTACGTCAAGCCGGGCGGTGGCGGTACGCAGTTCACCCAGGCGCAGTCGCAGTGGAGCCTCGACCAGGAGGCGCTGCTGTACCCGTCCGGGTCGTGGATCGAGAACGAGATGAAGAAGACCACGGCGGAGAACTTCCAGATGAAGGGCGTGCGCGAGATGCCGCTCGACGGCAACGCCACCACGCCTGCCGGCTTCATGCGTGCGGAAGCCGGCGAGCCGTTCATCGTCCCGTCGAAGGCGAAGAACGTCGCCGGCGGCAAGGAGCTGCTGCGCACGATGCTCTCGAAGGAGGCGGCGACCGCGTTCTCGAAGGAGAAGCTCGCCCCGACCGTGGTCAAGGACACCGTGCCGGAGGACGGCTTCGGTTCGACGGCGCTCCTGTCGCAGGTCGAGATGATCGCGGCGGCCGGTAGCGGCACCTTCACGATCAAGTCGTTCAACCTGTACGGCATGAACTCCGACCAGCTGCCCATCTGGAACTCGTTCCTGGACGGCAAGATGTCGGTCGAGGAGATCACGTCGCAGCTGCAGGCGCTGACCGACAAGATCCGCGAGGACAGCTCGATCGAGAAGATCGAGATCAAATGAGCCTCAGCGCTCCCCCGCTCGACGCGGCCCCGGACACCAGGGCCGTCGTCACCACCCGCACGGGGCGCCGCAAGGCGCCCCGTGCGGGGCTGCGCCGCAGGATGACGTTCGACTACGTCTCGTTCCTGCTGGTGTTCCTCGGACTGCCCGTGGCGATCTTCCTGATCTTCGTCATCTCGCCGTTCATCCAGGCCGTGTACTACGCGATGACGAACTGGACCGGCTTCTCGCCGAACATGGACTTCGTCGGCGTCGAGAACTTCGTGCGGCTGTTCCAGGACCCGACGTTCCTGCAGGCGATGGGCAACAACATGCTGCTCGCCGTCGTCGTCCCGCTGATCACGATCGTGATCGCACTGATCTTCGCGAGCATGATCACCATCGGCGGCCCGAGCCATGGCCAGGTGCGGGGCCTGCGCGGCTCGAGCTTCTACCGCGTGGTGTCCTTCTTCCCGTACGTCATCCCGGCGATCGTGATCGCGATCCTGTGGAACATGATCTACACGCCCAGCGGTCTGCTGAACGGCCTGCTCGGTGTGGTCGGCATCGACACCGACGGCTTCGCCTGGCTGGGTGACGAACGCACGGCGATGGCCGCGACGATCTTCGTCATCGTCTGGAGCATGGTCGGCTTCTACATGGTGCTGTTCATCGCCGCGATCAAGGGCATCCCCGGCGAGACGCTGGAGGCCGCGCGCATCGACGGCGCGGGCAGGTTCCGCACGCTCACGGCGATCCTGCTCCCCCAGATCCGCGACAACGTGCAGACGGCATACATCTACCTCGGCATCCTGGCCCTGGACGCCTTCGTCTACATGGCAGGACTCAACTCCACGGGCGGCCCGGGCAACAGCACGCTCGTGATGAGCCAGTACCTGTTCCGGACCGCATTCGAGAAGGGCCAGTTCGGTCTGGCCAGCGCCATGGGCGTCGTCCTCGCCGTGCTCACCCTGCTGTTCGCCGCGCTCGTGATCGGCATATTCCGCCTCGTCGGCGGCAGAGACGAAGGAGGACGCGCATGAGCGTCGACACACGTGCCGCTGTCACGGTCGACCCGACGTCGAAGACCCGGCCGACCACCACGAAGTCCACCGCGAGCGACAAGGCCGTCGGCGGTGCATCCCACGTCATCCTCGCGCTGTGGTCGCTCGTCGTCATCCTGCCGATGCTGTGGACCTTCATCGGATCGTTCAAGACCACGAAGGAGATCTTCGCCTCGCCGTTCGGTCTGCCTGCGAGCTGGAACTTCGACAACTACATCAACGCATGGGTGGGCGAGAACTTCGGTGGCATGTTCATCAACACCATCATCGTCGTCGGCGTCTCGCTCGTCCTGGTGATGGTGCTGGGCGCGATGTGCGCCTACGTGCTGGCACGGTTCTCCGTCCCGGGGAGCAAGGTGATCTACTACCTGATGCTCGCCGGTCTCACCTTCCCGGTGTTCCTCGCGATCGTGCCGTTGTTCTTCATCCTGCAGGGGATGGGGCTGCTGAACACGCTGCCCGGTCTGATCATCACCTACGTCGCGTTCGCGCTGCCTTTCACGGTCTTCTTCCTGTTCTCGTTCTTCAAGTCGCTGCCGTACGAGATCCAGGAAGCCGCGTACGTCGACGGGGCGAGCGAGTGGCGCACGTTCTTCCAGGTGATGCTGCCCATGGCAAGGCCCGGGATGGCCGCCGTGGCGATCATGAACTTCCTCGGGCTGTGGAACCAGTTCCTGCTGCCGATCTCGTTGAACACGGACCGGAGCAAGTACGTGCTCTCGCAGGGCATGGCGTCGTACGCCTCATCGGCCGGCTACGCGCTCGACTTCGGTGAGATGTTCGCCGCCGTGATCATCACGATCGTGCCGGTCCTGATCGTCTACATCCTGTTCCAGCGCCAGCTGCAGGGCTCGGTGTCGCAGGGCACGTCGAAGTAGTCCCGCGGAGAGGGGGCCCGGATGGCCGCGGCGATCCGGGCCCCCTCTCATGTGGTCGGCTCGAGGCGATACGTCATCCCGACGTGTCCGCTCGGATGCGAGACCACGCGGACGAGGTCGACGCGACGCCGCCCCAGCGCGGCAGGGGAGAACGAGCGTCCCGCACCGATGAGCACCGGCACGACGCGAAGGCGCAGCTCGTCGACCAGACCCGCTTCGAACAGGGCGTCGGTGAGGCTGAGACTGCCCCACACGACGATCCGGTAGTAGCGCTGCGTGAGGTCGGCGACCGCGCTCGCAGCATCGCCCGAGAGGATCTCGATCGAGCCGTCGCCCCAGGGCGCCTCGGTCAGCGTATTCGAGAGCACGAACTTCGGCAGCCGGTCGATCGGCTCTGCGACGGCTTCGACCTCGGGGTCGGCCGTCGGCCAGTACGCGGCGAACATCCGATACGTGTTCGCACCGAGCAGGATCGCGTCGACGCCCCGGAGGAACTCGAGCTGGTCGGCGTCGTTCGCGTTGCCGACGTCGGCGGCATCCATGAAGCCGATGCCGCCATCCGGCTCGGCTGCGTAGCCGTCGATGCTCACGATCTGCTCGACGGTGAGGATGCCCATCAGAGCGCCCCCGGCTCGAAGTGCTCCTGCGCCTCGATGCGCTCATCGAGAATGTCGAAAGCCGAGTCCCAGCCGTCGTAGACGTTCTCATCACCCCGTGCGCCGTCGATGCCCTGCAGATGGAACGTCATCCGGGTCTCGTCTGCGGCGTCGCCGTGCTCCACGAGGTCGACGGTGATGACCGCAGCGGCGTCGTCCGGATCCTCGGGCGAGCCCCACGTGAAGACGAGCCGCTCGGGCGGCGTGATCTCGCGGTACACCCCGGCGGTGGGATACTCCGTTCCGTCCGGCGCGATCATCGTGTAGCGGTATCGCCCACCCGGTCGAGCGTCGATCTCGATGCTCTCGCGGGGAGTGACGACGCCCCGCGGATGCCACCAGAAGACGACCTCGTCGGGATCGATCCAGGCGCGCCACACGAGTTCGCGGGGCGCGGCGAAGACGCGGGTGATGGTGAACTGCTTCCGGCTCGGCGCCGTCTGCTCAGGCATCGGTCTGTCCTTTCAGCTGCCGGAGTCGCTCGTCGAGCATGTCGAAGCGCCCGTTCCACTCGTTGCGGTTCCGCTCGACCCAGGCCGCTGCCTCGTCGAGGGGTTCCGTGCGGAGCGTGCACCGGCGCCACTGGCCGTCGACCGTGCGTTCGATGAGGCCGGCGCGTTCGAGCACCTTCAGGTGCTGCGAGATCGCGGGTCGGCTCATCGCGAACGGTGCGGCCAGCTCTCCGACGGTCGTCGAGCCGGTGCTGAGGCGCGAGATCATCGCGCGTCTGGTCGGGTCGGCGAGGGCCTGGAAAACGAGGCTGAGATCGTCGGCCGATGCAACCAAGTAAGCGATTCCTTAATTAGCGAATTGCTTAACTATGCGCGCACGAAGGGAGAACGTCAACCCCTGGCGTCGGGAATGCCGGTCGTCGCTCGATCGCGAGAGCCGGCTCGTCAGCGTCCCTCGGCCGCCTCGGTGTGGTGGCGGATGACCTCGGCGACGACGAAGTTGAACCACTTCTCGGCGAACTCGGGGTCGAGGTGGGCCTCTTCGGCGAGCGCGCGCAGTCGGGACACCTGCTGCTCCTCGCGAGAGGGGTCGGATGCCGGCATGGCGTGCTGCGCCTTGAGCAGACCGACCTGCTGGGTGGCACGGAATCGCTCCGCGAGCATGAAGATGAGTGCGGCGTCGATGTTGTCGATGCTGGCCCGCAGGCGCAGCAGTTCGTTCCGGGCGGCGTCGTCGGTCATATCCCCACGATATCGCCCTCCCCTAGAGTGAACGCATGACGACCGACAACCCCGCGGGCGCGACCGAGGACGACAGTCCCATCGCCGAGAAGCCGCACACGCGCCGCCGCGCCGAACGACCCGCGCCGGAGCCGGAGCCTGAACTCACGAGGAGGCCGTACGTCGAGCCGACGCCGTCGTCGCGCTCGTTCTGGACGCGCATCGACCGGCCGTTCGCCTTCGGCTTCCTGGTGACGCTCGGCGGTCTCGCCGCGATCGCGCTCGGACTGGCCATCACGAACCTGTCGACGGTCCTGATCTACATCGCACTGGCGCTGTTCGCCGCGCTCGGCCTCGATCCGGCGGTTCGCTTCCTCGAGCGGCATCGGATGCCGCGGGCCTGGGCGCTCGTCACCGTGCTGGTGTCGCTGCTCGTGCTGCTCGGCCTCGTCATCTGGGCCGTCGTCCCGGTGGTCGTGCAGCAGATCGCGAGCTTCATCAAAGACGTCCCCGGCATGATCGCGGACTTCGAGGCGAGCGATCTGTACGCCACTCTCGAGGCGCAGTTCGGCGACAACTTCGAAGACCTCGTCGGCCAGGTCCAGGGCTTCCTCACCGACCCCGGCAACATCGCCGCGATCGGCGGCGGCGCGCTCCAGGTCGGCGCCTCGATCGCCAGCGGCATCTCCGGCGCGATCATCGTGCTGGTGCTGATCATCTACTTCGTGGCGACGCTCTCCGGCATCAAGCAGGCCATGCTGCGTCTGATCCCCGCGCGCGACCGCGCGAACGCCGCGATCATCACCGAGCAGATCACCGATTCGGTCGGCGGCTACGTGATGGGCATGGTGACGCTGGCATTCATCAACTCGCTCGTCGTACTGCTGCTCTACTCGGTGCTCGGCCTGCCGTTCCCGCTGTTGCTGGCGGTGACCGCATTCATGATCACGCTGATCCCCCTCGTCGGATCCGTGCTGTTCTGGATGATCGGTTCGGTGATCGCGCTGTTCAGCGACCCGCTGCTCGCGCTGATCTTCGCCGCGATCTACCTCGTGTACATGCAGTTCGAGGCGTACTTCCTCACGCCGCGCGTGATGAGCAGGGCCGTCTCGGTGCCCGGTTCGCTCGTCGTCATCGGCGCCATGGTCGGCGGCACGCTGCTGGGCCTGCTGGGTGCGCTGGTCGCCGTCCCGGTCACGGCATCCATCCTCATCATCATCAAGAAGGTCTGGGTGCCGCGCCAGGACTCCCGCATCTAGCCCGGTCCTCTCCGGGGCCGGGATGCCGCCGGCCGGCGGTTCTCGGGAGCCGCCGGCCGGTGCAGCGATCCGAAGCGGATGTCCGGACCGGGACGCCCGCCCCGCCCGCATGTCCGGGTTCGTGCGGGTAAGAGCGCGCTGCTCCCACTACTTCCCGGACACACCCGGAGCGGACGTCCGGCTTCGCGCGGGTCCGAGCCGGCTCCACCCGCAACAACCCGGACACGCGGACCAGCGCAGCGACACGCGGAACAGCGCGGCCAGCGCAGCGCACGCACGCACGCACGCATGCACCTCGCCCCGAGCGCGATGATGCCCGGGAGCCGTGCGGCTCCCGGGCATCGGCTGTTCCGGGGAGGGTCAGCTCAGGCCGGCCTCCTCGAGCCACTGCGCCGCGATGTCGTCGGGCGACATCTGGTCCTCGGTGCTCTGCACGCCGAGGGCGACGAGGTCGTCAGCGCCGAGCTCCGCGCTGACGGCGTTGATGACGTCGGCGATCTCGTCTGCGACATCCGACGATGCGATCGGGACGACGTTCGACGCCAGGATCAGGTTCTCCGGATCCTCCAGCGCGACGATCTCCTCGGTCTGGAACGCGGGAGCCGCCGTGTAGATGTCGGCGACCTGGATCTCGCCCGCCAGCAGCGATTCGAGCGTCGTCTCGCCCGTGGCCGAGAACTGCAGGTCGACGCCGTAGACCTCCTTGGCACCCGCGGGTCCGTACGGCCGCTGCTCCAGCTCGGGGGCGCCACCGAGCGTCACGGGCGTCGTGACCTTCGCGAGGTCGGCGATCGTGGTGAGGCCGTTCGTCTCGGCGAACTCCTTCGTGACCGTGTAGGTGTCCTGGTCGCTGGCCTCTGCGTAGTCGAGCGCGGTCAGCTCCTCCGGCAGCGCCTCCTGCAGCGCGGCGTAGACGTCGTCCGGGCTCGTCGCGGTCGCCTCCGCGTCGTAGAACTCGAGCAGGTTGCCCGTGTACTCCGGGAAGAGGTCCACGGCGCCGGACTCGAGCTCGGGGATGTACGCGTCGCGCTGACCGATGTTGAACTTCCGCTCGACCGTGAACCCCTCGGCTTCGAGCGCCTGGGCATAGATCTCGGCGACGATCTCGTTCGAGTAGTAGGCCTGCGAGCCGACGACGATCGTGTCGCCGCCTCCGCCTGCGCCCTCCTCGGTCGGTTCTTCGAGCGGGTTGCTGTTCGAGCATCCGGCCAGGACGAGCGACGCGGCGATCGCCGTCGCGCCGACGAGCGCGATGCGGGACTTTCGTGCGGTGAACATGGTGTTCCTCTCTTGGTGGTCTGGATTCAGGCTGGTGCGGATGCCGTGGCGCGCGCCCGACGTCCGGTTCGGCTGGTCTGCTGGACGCGGATGCCGGTGGGCACCGCCGCATGCTGTGCGAGCGCCATCAGCAGATCGGCGATGAGGGCGAGGAGGGCGACGAGGATCGCACCCCCGAGCACCTGGTCGAACCGCTGCAGCGGGATGCCCTGGATGATCGGCCACCCGAGCCCGCCGAGGTTGACGTATGCGGCGATCGTGACGGTGGCGATGACCTGCAGCAGCGCGGCGCGCACGCCGGCGATGAGCAGCGGAAGGCCGAGCGGAACCTCCACCTTCCAGAACACCTGCCACGCGGTCATTCCCATGGCGCGTGCGGCGTCGATCGTCCGTCGATCGATCGCCTCGAGTCCGGTGTAGGCGCCGGCGAGCAGCGAGGGGATCGCGAGCACGACGAACGTGATGACCGCAGCCTCCGGCACGCGCAGGACCCCGAGCAGCAGGACGAGCAGGATCATCAGCCCGAACGATGGGATCGCGCGCGCCGCACCCGAGATCGCGACGGCGATCTCGCGGCCGCGGCCGGTGTGGCCGATGAGCCAGCCGGCCGGCACCGCGATCGCGGCGGCGATGAGCACCGAGACGATCGTGTAGTACAGGTGCTGGCCGAGCAGGATCGGCAGCGCGTACGGGCCCTCCAGCCGCTCAGGGGAGAACAGCCAGGCCAGCGCCTCTGCGAACAGGTTCATGCGGCGGACCTCATCGGCATCGCGACGCGGCGCGTCGTGGTGGCGCGCGTCCACGGCATCATCATCCGCCCGATCAGCACCAGGAGCAGATCGATGATCAGTGCGATCAGCACCACGGCCAGGATGCCGGCGAGCACCTCGGCGATGATGCGGCGCTGCAGCCCGTTCGTGAAGAGGTAGCCGAGGTTCTCGACGCCGATCAGGATGCCGACCGTCGCGAGCGAGATCGTGCTGACCGCGGTGACCCGGAGTCCGGCGAGGATGACGGGACCGGCGAGCGGGATGTCGACCGTCCAGAACCGCCGCATGCCTCCGAAGCCCACAGCCGTGGCCGACTGGCGTACGGCGGGGTCGACCGAGTCGAGGCCGTCCGCCACCGAGCGGACGAGGATGGCGACGGCGTAGATCGTCAGCGCGATGATCAGGTTGGGCGGGCTGGTCGCGGAATATCCGAGGGACGCCGGCAGCAGGATCAGCAGCGCCAGCGACGGGATCGTGTAGAGCAGGCCGGTGAGCACGATGACAGGCCCTCGGACGAGCCGGTACCGCCACGCCACCCACCCCAGGGGCAACGACAGCACGAGGCCGAGCACGATCGGGATGATGCTCTGGCGCAGGTGCTCGACGCTCAGCGCGAGGATGAGGTCGAGGTTGTCGAGGACCCAGGTCATAGGCCGTCCTCGATCAGCGCGCCCTGCGTGCGCCCCTCCGAGTCGACCACGACGGTGCCGTGCGCCGTCTTCTTGAGGCGCAGCGCCCGCCGTCCGCGCTCGGCACCGATGAAGGCGGCGACGAAGTCGTCCGCCGGGTTCTCGATGATCTCGCTGGGGGTCCCGACCTGGACCATCCGCGCCCCCTTGTCGAGGATGACCACCTGGTCGCCGAGCAGGAAGGCCTCGTCGATGTCGTGCGTGACGAAGACGACGGTCTTGTCGAGCTCCTGCTGGAGCCGGATCAACTCCTGCTGCAGGTCGGCCCTGACGATCGGGTCGACCGCCCCGAACGGCTCGTCCATGAGCAGGATGTTGGGATCGGCGGCCAATCCCCTGGCGACGCCGACGCGCTGCTGCTGACCGCCCGAGAGCTGGCTCGGATAGCGGTCGGCGAGCGCACGGTCCAGCCCGACGGTGTCGAGCAGAGCGAGCGCGCGCTCACGTGCCTGCTTCTTGGCGACGCCGGTCAGCCGCAGCACTGTGGAGACGTTGTCGATCACGGTGAAGTGCGGCATCAGCCCGGAGTTCTGCATGACGTAGCCGATACGACGGCGCAGAGCCACCGGGTCGCCGTCGAGAACGCTGTCGCCGTCGATCTCGACATCCCCGGAGGTGGGTTCCACCATACGGTTGATCATGCGCAGCAGCGTCGTCTTGCCGCATCCGGAAGACCCGACGAAGACCGTGGTCTTGCGGGAGGGCAGTACGAGGCTGAAGTCCTCGACGGCGAGGGTGCCGTCGGGGAAGCGCTTGGACACGGATCGGAACTCGATCATGCGGTGATGTCTCCGGTCGTTCGGGAAGTGGTTACGGTACGACCTCGACGTCCGGGGCGAACGCGACGTAGCCGGAGAAATCCCGCCCGACCCGGTCGAACGCCGACGGGTAGGGATGCGGATACGCCCAGGCGCGGTCGACGTGGACGTCGTCGCCGATGCGCACCGAGTAGTACTGGCATTCGCCCTTCCAGGGGCAGGTGTACGGCGTCGGGCTCTCGACGAGGACGTCCGGCGCGACGGATGCCGGAGGGAAATACCAGTTGCCCTCGATGCGGATCAGGTCGTCCTCGTCCGCTTCGGCGATGGTGGTTCCTGCGAGTACAGCCTTCATTTCTGTCCTCCTTGGATCAGGTTCTGAGCGTAGGGGACGCCACGGACACCGTGGGGTCCGGTTCTCGGCGCGTCATGAGCGGCTTCATCCATGGACGGTCCTTTCATGCTCCTCTGTGCCTTCGGAGCGGGTGCGGAATCGGATGGGTCGCTGCGCGCGCCTCACGCCGATCGGCGACCGTACTCCTCGAGCAGCCGGAGCCAGATCTCGCTGACGGTGGGATACGCGGGGACCGCGTGCCACAGCCGGGAGATCGGAACCTCGCCGGCGACCGCGATCGTGGCCGCATGCAGCAGCTCGGCGACATCCGGTCCCGTGAACGTGACGCCGAGGATCACGTCGCGCTCGGCATCCACCACCATCCGGGCCTGCCCTCGATAGCCGTCCTGGTACAGGCTCGCGCCGGCGACCCAGCCGAGGTCGTAGTCGACCACTTCGGTCTCGTGACCGGCCTCGCGCGCCTGTGCGGCGGTCAGGCCGACGGCTGCGACCTCCGGCTCGGAGAAGACGACCTGCGGCACCGCACGATGATCGGCCGTCGCTGCGTGGCGCTCCCAGGCGGCGTCCCGGACGTCCTCGCCCTGCGCGCGGGCGGCGATCACGTCACCGGCGGCACGCGCCTGGTACTTGCCCTGATGAGTGAGCAGCACGCGCCCGTTCACGTCGCCGACGGCGTACAGCCAATCGGAGTCGTGGACGCGCAATGTGTCGTCCACGTCGATGTACCGCCCCGGTTCGAGACCGACGTTCTCCAGGCCGATATCGCCGCTGCGCGGGCGGCGCCCGGTGGCGACGAGCACTTCGGCTGCGGTGACCTGCTCGCCGTCGCCGAGTGTGATCGTGACACCGTTCGCGTCGCGCTCGACGCGGTCGGTCGCGGTGCCGGTTCGGACATCGACGCCGAGTTCGCGCAGCCCTGCGGTGACCTGCTCACCCGCGAACGGCTCGAGGGACCCGAGGATCTCGCCGCGCGCGATCACGGTCACCCGGGAGCCGAGCGATGCGTAGGCGGTCGCCATCTCGACGGCGACGACGCCGCCGCCGATGACCGCGAGGGATGCCGGGACCTCGTGGGCGCTGGTCGCCTCGCGGCTCGTCCACGGCTGCGCCTCCGCGAGGCCTGGGATGCCGGGGATCACGGCATCCGTTCCTGTACTGATGGCGACCGCGTGCCTGGCGCGGAGGACGCGCGTGCCGCCGTCGGCATCGGTCACGGTGACTTCGCGTTCGCCGGTGATCCGGCCGTGCCCTCGGGCGAGTGCGATGCCTGCCTTGTCGAGCCAGGCGACCTGTCCCGCGTCCGACCAGTCGCTGGTGAACGAGTCCCGACGGGCGAGGACGGCCGCGGCATCCAGCGTCCCTGTGACGGCCTCGGCCGCGCCGGCGACGTGCTGCGCCGCGCGCAGCGCCTGGCCTGGGCGCAGCAGCGCCTTCGACGGCATGCAGGCCCAGTAGGAGCATTCACCGCCGACGAGTTCGCTCTCCACGATGACCGCGGTGATTCCGCTTTGCACCGCCCTGTCCGCCACGTTCTCGCCCACGGGGCCCGCCCCGACGACGATGAGGTCGTACTCGTCTGTCATCCGCTGCACCTTCCACAGTCTTGCCGATGTGCAACGTCGAGTCACGGGAATTGTTCCTGGCGTCTTCGAACCGTAAGGATCATCGCCATCCGGCTACGGGACCAGCACGACCTTGCCGCGCTGTCGTCGCTGCTCGATCGCCGCATGCGCGGCGGCGGCCTCCGCGAGGGGATGCTCATCGACCGGCGGCACGGTGCGCCCCTCGGCGGTCGCGGCGATGGCCCGTGCCTCGAGCGCCCGCAGATCGGCGATCGGCCGCCCCAGCGGCACGGTCACCGTGAGGGAACGCGCCACGATGTCGTCGGTGTCGATGCGCACGACCTCACCGCTCGACCATCCGAAGATCACCACGCGCGCCCCGCGCGCGAGGGCCTCGATCGCTGCGCGCGCTGTCGCACCGCCGACGCCGTCGAGCAGGAGCGATGGCGCCTCACCATCGAGCGCGGCTGCCATGCGCGCCGGCCACGACTCGTCCGTCGCATCCAGGGCCACCATGCGTCCTGGGTGCGATCCGTCGACGTGAGCGAGCTGCTCGATGACGGCGCGCTTGCCCTCGCCTCCGTAGAGTGCGACGGCCGTCGCGCCGCTCGACAGCGCCAGTTGCACGAGCTGGCTTCCGAGCCCTCCGGACGCTCCGGGGACGATGACCGTGTCCGCGGCCGTCAGCCCCGCGGCATCCAGCACCAGCTGCGCCGTCCGGCCCGTGCCGATGGACGCGACGGCCTGCGAGAACGTCACGCCGTCCGGGACGGCATGCAGCGCCGCGGCCGAGACCAGCGCGTACTCGGCGTAGCCCCCGCTTCGGAATCCGACGTGCGCCACGACGCTCGTGCCGAGAAGGGCTGCCTCGACCCCCGCTCCGACCGCGTCGACCGTTCCGGCGATCTCGCGACCTGGTGTCATGGGCAACTCGACCTCAGGCATCGAGGCCGGCCCCTCTCCCCGACGCAGGTCGATGTCGACCGCGTGCACACCGGCGGCCGCGACGCGCACGCGCACCTCACCGTCACCGGGCTCCGGCCGTGGGACGTGCTCGAGGACGAGCACGTCGGACGCGCCGAACTCGCGCTGCACGATCGCGCGCATGGTTTTCGCCTCCGCGCTCATGCCGCCACCTCCTCGGATGCCGCGACTCCAGCCGTGTCGGGTCTCACCCGTGGCGCGAGCACCGCGGCGGCGATCGCGAGCCCGCCGGCCAGCGCGAAGACCGCCGTGAACGGGTCGAACACGGCCGCGACGGACGTGAACAGGGTGCCCGTGATCGCGAGCGCCAGGGCGCTTCCGAACGAGTCGGCGACCGTCATGGCCGAGCTGTTGAAGCCCTGCGTCTTCGGCGTCGACATCGCCAGTGTCAGTGCGCTGGTCCGGGGGCTCATGAGCCCCATCCCGAGCCCTGCGACGACCCAGGCTGCAGCGATCACGATGGCATGCAGTCCGAGCGCCGCGGTCGCGAGCACGAGAGCGATGCCGATCAGCACGAAGATCGTGCCGGCGCGCACCGCCGTCACGCTCGACAGGCGCGCGCCCCAACGCCCCTGCACGGTGGCGGCAGCCGACCATGCCAGCGCGCCACCGGTGAGGGCGAGGCCGGCGAGGGTGGGGGTGAGCGCGTAGCGGTCGGTCAGCAGATAGGGCAGATAGACCTGCGCGCCGAAGAACGCGGCCGCGGCAATTCCTCGGACGAGGATGACCGAGGGCAGGCCGCGGCGGGCCCGCAGCGTACCTCTCGGGACGAGCGGACGAACGGCGATCAGGGCGACGACGGTGGCGGCGAGGGCCAGCGCGGGACCCGCACCGGGGATGTCGCCGAGCAGGTTCAATGCCAGCACCGCGAGGGCGGCGAGCACCGACCAGCCGAGGCGGCCGATCGCCCACGGCGTCGTCCGGTCTCCCCCGCCCGACAGGCCTCGCAGCGCTGGGACCACCATCAGCAGCGCGGCGAGCACCAGGAC
Organism: Microbacterium sp. M28; assembly: GCF_025836995.1. Classification (NCBI taxonomy): domain Bacteria; kingdom Bacillati; phylum Actinomycetota; class Actinomycetes; order Micrococcales; family Microbacteriaceae; genus Microbacterium; species Microbacterium triticisoli. Next base: position 3,181,173 of record NZ_CP107546.1, read on the forward strand.
TACGACGCCGAGGAAGACCCACTGCCAGCCCCAAAGTTCCGCGACGAGGCCCGCGATGGTCGGGCCGACCAGCGATGGGATCACCCAGGCTGCGGCGAATCCGGCGAAGATCGCGGGGTGGAGCTCCTGCGGGTAGACACGGGCGACGACCACGTAGAGCGCGACCATCAGACCGCCGCTGCCGAGTCCCTGTGCGAACCGGCCCGCGACGAGGATCTCCATGGTCGGTGCGAGACCTGCGATGAGCAGGCCGAGGACGAAGACGGTCACGGCGGTGTACAGCGGCGCCACGGGGCCCCGGCGATCCGACCAGTTGCCGACGACGACCATGCCGATCACGCCCGTCGCGAGCGGTCCGGCGAACGCGAGGGCGTACAGCCGCTCCCCGTCGAGATCGGCGCTGACGGCGGGCATGACGGTCGTGACCGCCAGGGATTCGAACGCTCCGAGGAAGACCAGAGCGCAGGCGCCGATCGTGATCCACAGGTAGGTTCCGCTCAGGATGCCGGGCGAAGCGGCCGCAGTCGTCGGCGTCGCATCTGTTCTCGTTGTCATGATGAGGACGCTAGGACCTCAACATAACTTGAGGTCAAGCGGCGGGAACTCTGGCGAACGCGCGGACCGGAAACGTCCCGAAACTCTCGACCTTCGGCGGCACCACCGTGAGCGATGCCCCACTCGGCGGCAGCTCCCCGAGATTCGTCATGTGCTCGACGATGTGGATGCCGGATGCCAGGAACACCGAATGCGCCGGGCGTTCGCCTCCGGCATCCGCCGACATGTCGTCGATGTTCACCGAATCGATGCCGACGAGCGTCACCCCCTGATCGGCGAGGTGGCGTACGCCGTCGGCGGTCAGGAAGGGCGCGTCGGTCGCATAGCCGTCCGTTCCGAAGAGGCGGTCGCGCCCGGTGTGCAGCAGGACGGCCTTGCCCCGCACGTCGCGGTCGAAGAAGACCGACGCGGGGATGCCGCGCGTCTGCGCATCGTCGAGGTGGAACACCTCGGTCGGCAGGTCGACGAGCGTCTCGAGTGCCAGGGCCGCGAGGTCGGCACCGCCTTCGTAGCGATGGAACGCCGTGTCGAGGTACGTGCCGGTGTTGCCCGGCAGCGAGATGGTGTCCATCACGAACGTGGTGCCGGGGGCGTAGCGGCTCTCGGCATCCTTGCGCGTGACGAGCGGGCTGATCTCGGGGGCCGGGATGCCCGGTAGCGTCACAAGGCCTTGCCGGATCGTGTGGCTGAGGTCGACGAGGCGGAAGCCTGCGGGCGCGTCGGCGTCGCTCGGGGTCCGGATGCCGCGGCTGCCGCGGTGCTGCTCCTCGACGATCTGCAACCCGTCCAGCCGCACCTCCCCGACGAGCGCGAGGCCGAGGTGCTGAACGAGCAGGCGCGCGACGTCCGACTCTGTGACGTCCGGGTCCGGGAGGTCGAGCCGGAAGCCCTCGGCGGTCAGGCCGCCGCCGTTGACGAAGGAGATCCGGGCGTCGAACACCGCGCGATAGTCGCTCACGTCGACACGCTAGCAGCGCCTCGGATCAGAACCCCACGGTGGTCAGGGTCGCCCGATGGTCACTCGCCCCGACAGGCAGCGTCGTCGATGAGAGGATGCTCAGCCCACGCTCGAAGGCGTGGTCGATCCGCACGAGGGGGAAGGCCGCGGGCCACGTCATTCCGAGGCTGCCGTCGGTCGGTCGCACCTGGTCGGCGACGTCTCGAAGATCCGCCAGAGCAGGATCCGTGCTCGCTGCGTTGAAGTCGCCGACGGCGATCACCCGCTCCGCCTGGTCGGCGCGGATCTCGTCGGCGATGCCGGTGAGCATCCTGTCGCGTGCCGATTGCTCGCCCGGACGCAGCGATGCCGCGTGCACGAGATAGACGCGCACGCCGCCCTGCGGGGTCTGGACGGTCGCGCGCAGTGCCCGCTTCCATCCGAGGCCGAGCTCCAGCGGTTCGGCGTCGACGATCGGGTACGCGCTCCAGAGGGAGACGGTGCCGACATGGTACGAATGCGGATACTGGGCGTCGAGCGCGGCTGCGGCCGCGTCACGACTCGCGGCTGCCAACTCGACGAGCGCGACGACGTCCGCCCCCGTCGCGGCGAGAGCAGCCGCCGAGTCGCCCGCGGCATCCGAATCCGCTCGGACGTTCTGGCTGGCGACGCTGAGGGATGCGCCTGCGGCCGATACCGGCATGGCGGGAAGAGCCGGCGCCATCGCCACCAGCCAGAGCACGAGGGCCGCGAGCGGCACAACCAGGGCCCGACGGGCGAGCACTGCGCTCGTGATCACGACGGCCACGATCGGAATCCCCACCCAGGGCAGCGATGCGGCCACGAGCGCACCCGCCTGGCCGGGCATCCAACCCGCGGCGATCCATGCGGCCAGCAGCACGCTCGCCGCCACGAGGGCGCGGGCGCGGCGTACGGCTGCCGCGCGGGCGCGAGGAGGGCGTGGGTCATCTGATCTCGGTCGGGTCGGGCGAGGCGCTGTCGGGCGCTGTCGGGCGCTGTCGGGAAACGCTATCCGTGCTTCCTGGCGATCCGCCGCGACCGTTCGCGACTTTCGAATATTTCTTTCGAAGATCTCTTCCATTCCTGTTGCGGGCGGAGTATTCTGGGGACATGTCGACGACGACGCATCTGGATGCTCTGCACGAGGCGGTCTCCCGCCTCGATGCGGTGTGGGCGGAGGCCGCGGATGCGACGGAGTTGGATCGGGCGGGTCTGGTCGCGGCGAATGCGGCGTTGGGCGCCCTGCATCGGCTGGTGGATGCGCTCGAGGCCGAAGTCGCCGCCGGAATCGCTCGGGAGTCGCGTGCCGATCTCGGGGCCGCTTCGCTCGCGAAGGAGCAGGGGTTCCGCACGGCGGCCCAGTTCGTCGCGACGGTGACCGGAAGGTCTTCCGGCGAGGCGTCGCGGCTGGTGAAGGTCGGTGAAGCGCCCGCCCCCCGCACGGACCTGCTCGGGGCACGGTTGCCGGCGAAGTACGCGGCCGTGCAGGGGGCTCTGGCGGCCGGTGCGATCGGTGCCCCGGCAGCGGGGTTGATCATCGGGTTGTTGGACCGGGTGCGGCTGAAGATCGACACCGACCGACTCGTCGAGGTGGAGGCCCTGCTGGCCGAGAAAGCGGCCGGGCTGTCGTTGGACGAAGTCCGAAAGCTCCTCACCCACGCGGAAGCACACCTCGACCCCGACGGGGTCCTGCCCCGCGAAGAAGCCGCACGCGCGCAGAACCGCATGGTCATCTACGAACGCGACGGGCGCCTGCACCTCGACGCCGACATCGACGTCGCCACCGCCGCCCCCATCAAGACCGCACTCGAGGGATACGTCACCGCCGTGTTCCACGCACGCGCCAAGGCACTGGACCCCGACGCCCCCGACGCCGACCGGCGCACCGTCGCGCAGATCCAGGCCGACGGGCTCGCCGACCTCTGCGCCCACGCCCTCGGCTGCGACAACGACGCGCCCCTGCTGGCCGGGGCGACCGTGATCGTCCGGGTCGGACTGCACGACCTCACCACCGGCACCGGATACGCCACCATCGACGGCATCGACCAGCCCGTCAGCATCGGAGCGGCCCGCCGCATGGCCGCGGGCGGCGGCATCATCCCCGCCGTTCTCGGCACCGACAGCGAGATCCTCGACTGGGGACGCGAGAAACGCCTCTTCACCCGAGCGCAAAGACTCGCCCTCGCCGAACGCGACGGCGGATGCGCAGGATGCACCCTGCCCCCATCCATGACGCGCGCCCACCACATCGACTGGTGGCAACGCGACAACGGACGCACCGACATCGACCGTGGCGTCCTGCTGTGCGAGAGCTGCCACCACCGCATCCACGACAACGGCTGGGACATCCGCATCGACGGTACCGGTCTGGCCGCCCGCGTCTGGTTCATCCCACCCCCACACATCGACCCCACCCGCACCCCACGCCTCGGGGGCACCGCCCGCTACAACCTCGCCGCCTGACAAACCCGCCAGCGCAACCCAGGCGATGACCGACGGCGCCCACACGACGCCCGCGGCCCACTGATGCCGGCGGCCCGCTGACCCACCGACTCACCGACCCGGTGACCCGGTGACCCGGTGACCCGGTGCGATCATGCGAGCGTTCGGACTACGATGCGTCACCAGGCGTCCCACCGGACGGCGAAGCTGATCAGCGACTCCGCACGGAGAGCACCTCAGCCAGTGAGCCCTCCGCAGCCCACAAGCCGACATGTCGCACTGCTCCGATCCGACGCGCACACGCCCCGTGCGCCCGGTCAACGCACCGGACTGGTCACCGAGCCGATGCCCGACGCCCCCGCACACTGCGCGACCGGACCACAGCACCAGCCGGGCGGCCAGGCGATGCCGGACGTCGCCACCATGCGCCCAGGCCGTTTCGGAAGCTCGCCCCTCAGCGTCCCCCAGGGCGAATCGTGCCGGCGCCCTCCCGAGAAGACGCGCTCAGCGCACCGGCAGGAAGTGAGTCGGGGTCGGAGCCTGCGTCGTGTGCCGGATACCGACCGGCACGCCGGTGCGCTCGTCGAGGTCGAGCAGCGCGACCGTGTCGGAGCGCTGACCGGCGACGAGCAGCTTGCCTTCGAACACGAGATGGTGACGCGGCCAGTCCACGCCGGAATCGGCCAGCGCGATCGATTCCAGCCGATCGCCCGAGCCGTGCACCCGCAGAGCCGCAATCGTATTGCTGCCGCGCAACGCCGTGTACAACACGTGACCGTCGTGACTGCGCGCGAGCTCGGCAGGGAAGTCGACGCCGACCTCGGCGATCGGGCTCGCAAGGGTCGCGGATACGACGGCCCAGGTGCCGTCCGGGCCCGCCGCGAGCGTGAAGACCTCGCACGAATACTCGGTCACCACATGAAGGTGACCGCTCGGGTGCACGACCATGTGGCGCGGACCGGTTCCACGAGGCAGCACGACCTCGTGATCGAGGGCGAGCCCGGTCGCCGTCGGACGCCAGAACCGCACGAGATCGAACCCGAGATCCGTCGTCACGATACGCCCGTCCGGTAGGAACGCCGCCGCGTGCGCATGCGAGACCCTCGGCTCGGTGCCGACCGGGGTGTCGTACGGGTCGGATGCCGCCGCGCCCACGCCCGCCCGGGGGGCGGCTCCGGAATCCGGATCCTCGCCGAACAGCGCGGCGCGCAGCGCCGCCGCCTTGTCCACGGCATCCGGAACCGGGCGGCCGTCGGCATCGAGACCGATGCGCACGACCTTGCCGTCGCCGTAGCAGGACGCGACGAGGTACTGCCCGCTCGGCGCGACGGCCAGATGGCACACCGACTCGCCCACGGGCACGCGCTCACCGAGGGGTGCGAGCTTCGACTCGCCCGTGCGGACGAACGCCTGCACCGCGGCATCCCCTTCCAGCGCCGCGTAGACGACGTCGAGCCGAGAATGCCGAGCCAGCCACGACGGCGACGGCGCCTCGGCGACCGCGCCGCGGTAGGCGAGCGCGGTGGCCGACTGCGCGTCTCCGGCAAGCAGACCGATGCCGTCGGCCGAACCGTCCATGCCGGCGCCGTAGCCGCCGAGCCAGAACCGGGTCATCAGTCGAGCAGGTCGTGGCGCACGATGACCTGGTCGCGCTCCGGGCCGACGCCGATCACCGAGATGCGGGTTCTGCTCATCTTCTCGAGCGCGAGCACGTAGTCCTGCGCGTTCTGCGGCAGATCCTCGAAGCTGCGCGCCTTCGAGATGTCCTCGCTCCAACCGGGGAAGTACTCCAGGATCGGCTTCGCGTGGTGGAAGTCGGTCTGATTCACCGGCACGTCGTCGAAGCGCACGCCGTCGACGTCGTACGCGACGCACACCGGGATCCGCTCGAGCCCGGTGAGGATGTCGAGCTTGGTGAGGACGAGGTCCGTGATGCCGTTGATGCGCGTCGCATAGCGGGTGATCGGAGCGTCGTACCAGCCCACCCGGCGCGGACGACCCGTGGTCGTACCGAACTCGAAGCCCTGCTTGCGCAGCCACTCGCCCTGCTCGTCGAACAGCTCGGTCGGGAACGGACCCGAGCCGACGCGCGTCGTGTACGCCTTGACGATGCCGACGATGCGATCGAGCGCACCGGGGCCGACACCGGACCCGGTCGATGCCCCACCGGCCGTCGCAGACGACGACGTGACGAACGGGTAGGTGCCGTGGTCGACATCGAGCATGGTGGCCTGACCGCCCTCGAACACGACGACCTCGCCGCGGCCGAGCGCCTCGTCGATGAGGTGACCGGTGTCGGCGACCATCGGGCGCAGCCGCTCGGCGTAGGAGAGCAGGTCATCGACGATCTCATCGGCGGTGATCGCGCGACGGTTGAAGATCTTCACCAGCAGGTGGTTCTTCTGATCGAGCGCCCCCTCGACCTTCTGCCGCAGGATGTTCTCGTCGAACAGGTCCTGCACCCGGATGCCGACGCGGTTGATCTTGTCGGCGTACGCCGGACCGATCCCGCGGCCCGTGGTGCCGATCTGACGCTTGCCGAGGAAGCGCTCCGTGACCTTGTCGAGCGTGCGGTGGTACTGCGTGATGATGTGCGCGTTCGCGCTGACGCGCAGACGCGACACGTCGATGCCGCGCGCCGACAGCGCCTCGAGCTCGCTGAAGAGCACCTCGAGATCGATCACGACGCCGTTGCCGATCACCGGGTTCACTCCGGGCGAGAGGATGCCGGAGGGCAGCAGGTGCAGCGCGTACTTCTCGTCGCCGACGACGACCGTGTGCCCGGCGTTGTTGCCGCCGTTGAACTTCACGACCCAGTCGGTGCGCTCACCGAGCAGATCGGTGGCCTTCCCCTTGCCCTCATCGCCCCACTGGACGCCGACGATAACGATTCCTGGCATGGGTGAACCCCCTTGCTTTCGCCGGGTTTGCACCGGCCGATGAGCTGGCCCGCTTCGGGCGGCTCCATCCTATCGAAGGGGGATGGACACGCCCCCCGACGTGTCACGCCTTCGTCAGTCCCGCACGCTCGAGCGCCTTCGCGATCTGCCCGCGGCGGGCCTCGATCATCTCGCCGAACTCAGCGGCGATGGCCGGGCGCTGATTGATCAGCTCGTCGAGCACCGCGACCGGCACCCACATCAGCGTGGTCACCCCCGGCGCGAGGCACGTCACGAGCTGGGCCTGGCGGACGAGCGCGGTCGACGCGATGTACTCGCCCGCCTCGGCGATGCCGACCTCGACCCGACCGGCCTCCTCCGTCTCCAGCACCATCTGCACGGCGCCGTCGACGATGAACCCGACCCTGTCGAGCACGTCGCCCCTGTGGATGATCGTCTCCCCCATGCCGTAGCGCTCGAGGTCCGCCGCGGCATCCACGGCAGCGCGCTGCGCATCGCCGAACTGCACGGCATTCTCGACGACGGCGAGCGCACGCGCCCGGATCTCCGGCTCCTGCAGCGGGTCCGTGGTGTCGCCGTTGAACCCGAGTCCGCGACGACGGGCCGCGTACCAGAGCCAGGTCAGGAAGAGGCTGGTCGCCCGCCCCTCGTCGGCCGACGTCTCGAGCGGCAGCGACACCGAATAGGAGCCCGCCCCGTGGTAGGAGCCGCGCGGATGCGCGTCGGTAGCCAGCATCGGTAGGGATGCCGCAGTGGACGCGAGCAACTCGATGACCTCGTGGGGCGGGTCGTCCGTGGTGAATTCGACATCGACCGAAGCGTTGTAGATGCCTCCCGACCGGCTCTTGTTGAGGATGACTCCGTCGGCGAGCGCGGCATTGGGGACGATCTGCAGCCCGTTCGCGGTCTGCACGTGCACGGAGCGCCAGTTGATGTCGACGACACGTCCCGAGGCGCCGCCGCCCTCGATCGAGTCCCCGATCTTGAAGGGCGACTCGAACAGCAGCAGGAGCCCGGAGAAGATGCCGCCCGCCGCCTTCTGCAGCGCGAGGCCGAGCACGATCGATCCGAATCCGAGACCGGTCCAGATCGCGCCGACATCCGCGCCCCAGACGAACTGGAGCAGGATCGCGACACCGATGACGACCAGGATCAGCCGCACCAGCTCGAAGAAGATGTTCGGAACGCGTCCCCGCCACGAGGCGGCGTTTCCCGCCCCGCGGCGCAGGTTCATGCCCACGTTGAACGCGGACAGCACGAGGAGGATCACGAACGTGCCGAAGAGCGTCGCGACGATCCGCAGCCACACCTGGTCGGCCGGGGACTGCAGCGCGAACGCGAGGAGAACGAACAGGGCGGCGAACGGCAGCACCCAGTTGCGCAGGAATCGCACCGGCTTCGCCGCCGGCGACCCTCGTCGGGTGAGCTCGTGCAGCACCTCGCTCGTCACGACCAGCAGCAGCGGCAGCCCGACGGCGAGCGCGAGCGCCCACCACCCCCAGCCCTCATCGAAGGGGTTGACGACGCCGCTCACCCGATCACCCGCCACACGGTCTGCTCCGACCCGTCGACCTCGAGCGTTCCGGCCTCCTCGAAGCCGACCGTCTCCTGCAGGCGGCCGCGCACGGTGTCACTGACGTACACGCCGGGCTCCGAGGTGACGGTTCGGACGCGCTGCGAGAGGTTCACAGCATCACCCCACAGGTCGTACGCGAGGCTGGAGCGCGACACGACGCCGCTGGTCACCATTCCGGAGTCGACGCCGGCGCGCACGTCGATGCTCGAACCGTGCTGCGCATTGAAGCGCCCCACAGCGGCCCGCATCTCGATGGCGAACTGCACGGCTCGGCGCACGGCATCCACCCGGGGCGACATGAGCCCGCACGAGGCGAGGTAGCCGCCCCGCAGTGTCCGCACGCTCTCGACGCCGGTCTTCTTGGCGGCCTCGTCGAACAGGCGCATGAGCTCGTTGAGCGCGGTGATCTCCTCCTGCTCGCTCAGATCGCGTGCGAAAGCGTCGAAGTCGGTGAGCTCGGCGAACACGACAGAGACGTTCTTGTGCGCCTGCGCGATCGCCTCCTCACCGGCGCGGTAGCGCTCCGCCACCTCCGGCGGCATGAGGGTGCTCATGATGCGGTCGTTCTCGGCGCGCTCCTCGTCGAGGAGCTGCTGCTTGAGCTGCAGGCTCTCGGCCATGTCATTGAAGGCGTTGCCGAGCTCGCCGACCTCGTCCCTGCCGGTCACCGGAGCCCGAACACTGTAATCGCCGGCCGCCACCTCGCGCACCGCGCCGGCGAGCTTGCGGATCGGACGCGAGAACGTCTGCGCGAGGGCGAGAGCGGCGAAGCTCACCAGCAGTAGCAGGGCGAGAGCGGACAGGATCAGATTCCGCGTGAAGTCGTTGACAGCAGCGTACGCCTCGCTCGTGTCCGCCCGGGCGACGATGACCCAGTCCAGGTCGCCGATCTGCAACGGCTGATATGCCGAAACGCTCTCGCCGCCCAGGTAGTCCCGGTTGACGATCACCCCCGAGTCGCCTCGTTGCGCCGCTTCGACGGCCGCCGACACGATCGGCTGCTGCAGGATGCTCCCGCCGTGCCGCAGCATCGTGTCCACCGTCGCCTGCGCCGTTCCGCCGGCGCGCGAGCGCTGCGCGAATGCCTCGGGATCCTCCACGAGCAGGCGCGAGTTGCTGCGCATCAGGTCGTCGGCACCGACCACGTACACCTCACCGGTGTTCCCGAAGCCCTGCTCGACCCAATCCCCGTTCGCCGTCGTGAGGTCGTTGATGGTCGACATCGGAACCTGCACGATCAAAGCGCCGTACACGCCTTCGTCGTCGGCGATGGAGGACACCACCCACATGTTGGGTCGATTCTCCGACGGCTGCCAGCGCTCGAAGTCCGTCGTGACGACCGCCGAAGCGGAGCCGGACGTCATCACGCGCTCGAACGCCTCCGTCAGCAGAGAATTCGCGTACGCGCCCTCGTGCAGGCTCAGGCCGAGGTCCTCCCCCTTGTAGGCGGAGTAGACGATCTCACCGTGCTCGTTCGCCACGAGCAGGTCCTGGTAACCGAGATCCTCGATGGCCGTCCGGTAGATGTGGTGGTAGCGCTCGTTCAGCGCGGAGTACGTGCTGCCGTCGCCCGGGTCGAGGATCTCGAGCCGATCCGCCGATTCGGGCGTCGAGGCGGTGTACACCGACTGCAGGTACTTGCCGGCATCCGTCTGCGGAAGCAGCGTCACTTTGTCGAAGTCCAACCCGGAGCGCTCCTCGAGAGCGGGGACGAAGACATCGTCGTAGAAGACGTCGAGCGCCTCCTCGCGTGCCGGGTCGAGGGGCTGATCCTCGAGTTCGTGCCACGCCGCGTCGAACGCCTTCGTGGACTCGATGACCGATTCCCGGGAGGACAGCGCCACCACGTACTTCTGCAATGCGGTGAGCGACTGCTCGATCTCGTGCGCGCGCATCTCCCGGATCGAGGTCATGTGCGCCTGGGCCGCCTGCAGCAGCGATTGCCGACCGTTGACGACGCCGATGATCCCGACGACGAGAGCCGTGACGAGCGCCGTCGCGAGCAGCATGAGCAGGAGCTTCGATTGGATGCTGATCCCGAAGCGCCGCGTCTTGCGCAGTCGCCTCGCCCGCTTCTCCTCGACCGTCGCCGCTATCTCCGACATCGCATCCCCTCGTCCGGTCCGGGGCCGACGCGACGTTCGCCGTCGCCGCCACGCCACGGACGCCCCTCTCCGGGCACGACTCTAGCGATATACCGCCCGGCCGCGGAAGCCCTTCGATCGACGGATTCGCGTCGGTATCAGTCAGTCCCCCCAGGGCCGTAGGGGGCGGCGCAGCAGGGATTCGGCGGCATCCGCATCCCGCGCGAGCATCGCCTCGCGCATCTGCCGATAGGTCTCCGAGCGCGGGCTCGTGTCGAAGCGCACCCGGCGCAGGTTGCGTTCGAGCAGCGGCGCGGCTTCGAGCATGACGCGTGCGAGCACGGCGTTGCCGGAGTGCCGCGCGAGGTATCCGATGAACACCCGCGCCGCGCCCACCAGAGCCCGGGAGTCATCCTGGTCGGCGGCCTCGATCATGCGGTCGAGATACGAGACGGCCTCGGCGAGCTCCGCCTCGTCCATCCGCTGCACGGCGAGCTGCATGGCCAGCCCCGCCTGCAGAACGGTGTACTCGAGTGATCCGGCCGCCAGCTCGTCGGACACCTCGGTCACGCGGGTGTACCGACTCGGCGAGACCTCCACCAGCCCGATCCAGGTCAACCGCTGCAGCGCCTCGCGCACCGGCGTGCGCGAGATGCCGAGCACCTCGGCGATCTCCTTGTCGCTCAGCCGCTCTCCCGGCTCCAGCTGCTCCGCCACGATCGCGTCCCGAAGGACGTCGTCGACCCGGTCGCCGAGCGAGACGGCGCCGTTCTCGTGCAGCCGCAGTCGTTCATCCAGTTTCGCGTCTGCTATCCCCATGTTCTCGGCCTTTCTGTTGCCGCGAACCCCCCAGTTCCCACCCACCCTAAGCACGTCCGGGCTCGATCGAGCGCTCCGTCACCCCGAATCGGCGATATGCGTGCGCGATATATCCCTCCGTGCGCGATGCCCGCTACGCTGACGCCCGGAGGAACACATGACCTGGTGGCCGTACGTCAGACTCGCTGCAGCCGTGCTCGGTGCAGCCGCGATCACGCGGCAGGCCTGGCTCGCGATCAGCAACGCGTTCGCTTCCGACACGGAATGGGGATCGCACGTTCCGACGGTCGTGACGAACTTCTTCAGCTACTTCACGATCCTGTCGAACCTCATCGCGGTCGTCGCGCTGATCATCGGCGGCATCTGGCTGCTGCGCCACCGGCGAGACACGGATGCCGAGCCCGCCTGGCTCGCGACGCTGTTCGTCTGCGCGAGCTCGTACATGATCGTCACCGGCATCGTCTACAACATCCTGCTGCGCAACATCCCGCTGGCAGGGCTCTCGGATGTGTGGACCAACGAGACGCTGCATGTGGTGATGCCGCTGGTGATGCTGCTCGACGTGCTGTTCGCTCCGCGCCGCCGCGGCCTGTCGTGGTCGGCGCTCTGGATCGTCGCGGCGTTCCCGATCGTGTGGGCGGTGTACACGCTGCTGCGCGCCGAGCACATCACCTCGCCGCTCTACGGTCGCCCGTGGTGGTACCCCTACCCGTTCCTCGACCCGCACCAGGTGCCGGGCGGGTACATCGGCGTCGCGGGCTATGTCGTCGGCATCGCCGCCGTCATCGTGCTGGTCGGCGCGTTCGTGGTGTGGATCGGCCGGCGCCGCGGCATCCGCGCCTGACGGACCGGCATCACGGCATCCGGTAGCCCATGCCGCGGACGGTCTCGATGCGCTCGGCTCCGAGCTTTCCGCGCAGGTGCCCGATGTAGACGTCGACGACGTTGGACCCCGGGTCGAAGTCGTACCCCCAGATGCGGCTGAGCAGGACCTCGCGACTGAGCACCTGCCCCGGATGCCGCACGAACTCCTCCGCCAGGGCGAACTCACGCGCGGTGAGGTCGATCTCCACGCCGTCGACTCGCGCCCTTCGAGCGGACAGGTCGATCACGAGATCACCGTGGACGAGCTCGTTGATCGTGGGCGTCCTGGACTGCCTCATGCGCAGGCGGATGCGGGCGAGCAGTTCCTCGAACCGGAACGGCTTGGCGATGTAGTCGTCCGCGCCGCCTTCGAGACCCGCGACGGTGTCGCGCAACTCGATGCGCACCGTGAGCATGATGATGGGCAGTTGCGAGCCAGTACCGCGGAGCTGCTCGAGCACCTCGAACCCGGTCATCTCCGGCATGTTGACGTCGAGCACGAGCAGGTCGAACTCGTCGGTGAGGGCGAGCTCGAGCGCCTGACGCCCGTTGTTCGCGACCCGGGTGGCGAACCCGGCGGCCCGCAGACCCTTCTCGAGGAAACCGGCGATGCGCGGTTCGTCATCGGCGATGAGGATCGAGGGCATCTCACTCGCCTCCCGTCGGTCGCGCCTGCGGTTCCAGCGTATCCGCGTCGTCGGCTTCGGATGCCGCGTCGGGCGAGATCGGGATGCTCAGCGTGAACAGTGCACCGCCGCCCTCGGCATCCTCGACGAGAGCCTCGCCGCCGTGCTGTTCGGCGATCAACTGGACGATGCTGAGCCCGAGGCCGCTGCCATCGGGGCCGCGGCCGCCGTCCTGGAGTCGTTGGAAGCGCTCGAAGATGCGCTGCTTGTCCTCATCAGGGATGCCGGGGCCGTGGTCCCTGACGCGCAGCAGGAGTCGAGAGCCGATGATCGCGGAGGAGAGCTCGACCGCGCCCCCGCCGTGCGTCGTCGCGTTCTGGATGAGCTGCAGCATGGCCTGAGTGATGCGCGCAGCGTCGATCTCGGCATCCGCTTCGGCGATCTCGCCGAGGACGACCTCCGAGTCCGCGATCATCGTCGCCTTCTGCGCGATCGTTCGCAGCAGCGTCCCGGCCGGAACGTGCGCGCGACGCAGGCCCTCATCGTCGAGCAGCACCGCCACGTCCACGAGGTCGCCGACCAGGCGCCCCATCCGCTCGATCTCGTCGACGGCAAGACGCCGGGTGTGCTCGACGTCGATCGGATCCTTCGCGTCCATGACGTCGAGGTAGCCGTGCACGATCGTCAGCGGCGTCTTCAACTCATGACCCACGTCTCCCAGCAGCCGCCGCTGCGCGGCCATCGCCTCGTCGAGGCGGTCGAGCATCCCGTTCATCGTGCGGGCGAGGCTCGAGACGTCGTCCCGTCCGAGCTGGGGCAGGCGCTCGTCGAGCGACTGCGCCGAGACGCGCTCCGCCATCTCCCGCATGTCGCGCAACGGCCGCAGAAGTCGCGTCGATACGAACCATGACACCGCCGCGATCAGCGCGACAGCGACGGCCGCGGCGATCAGGTAGGCGCGGGCCGACAGCTCGAGCCCGCCGTACTCCAGGTCGAGGTCATAGACCGTGACGAACACCGCTGCGGTGTCCTGGTCGGACGACACCTCGATGGGTGCTGCGAGGTAGGCCCAGTTCCGCCCGTTCTCCCGATACGTGCCGGCCACCACCTCTCCACCGGCGGTCTCGTCGACCACGAGCGCAACGAAGTCCTCGTCCGCGCTGGGGTCGACGCTTCGTCCGATGCCGGGGACGAGCGCGACCTCGCCGTCGATCACTCCCATCGTGCCGCCGGTCACGCCGGGCACGATCACGCGCATCACGCTGGTGAGCGCTTCCGTGGCGTCGGCCCACCCGCCATCCGGGGGCGTCCCGACGATGAGACGCACCGACTCCAGATCCGCCCGGAGCTGATCCTGCACGCTCTCGGTGATCCGATGCCGTTCGACCGCGTACACGGCCAGGCCGACGGCCAGCATCCCGAGCGCCGCGACCAGCGTGATGACGATCGTCAGCCGCGCCCGCACCGAGAACCCGGCAGCGTCGGAACGCGCGTCGGGTGCGTTCGGCTCGCGCACTGGCATGGGAACCATTGTCGGGGATGCGGATGCCGGAACCCATGCCTTCGGATCTAAAAGAGCTTTCATCTTCCTTTACCCGGGCCGTTAGATCCGTCCGTCATCCTGATATACGGGACACAGCGCTTTCGCGCGGTCTGGGGAGAGGACCCGATGAACAGGAAGACCCTGGTGACGGCTGCCGTCGCCGGCGCGCTCGGCCTCGTCGTGGTGACCGCTCCTGCCGTGGCATCCGGATTCGGCGCAGCCGAGCCGGAGTCGACCAGCGTCGTCATCCCCGGCGGCGTCGTGACGGACGTCGTCATGACGGACGAGGTGATCCTCGACCGCAACGAAACGATCCGGACGCCGACCCCGGCTCCGCCCGCCGCATCCGCCGTTCCCGTCCCGGCCCCTGTCGTCCCGGCGCCTGCGCCGGTCGACGACGGTGACAGCGATGGCGAAGGTGACGGCGGCTCCACCGTCGCCCCGGCACCCGTCTCCCCCACGACGCCCGGCGGCAACGGCGGACGCGACGGTCGCGACCGGCATGACCGAGGCGATCGTGACGACCGCGACGAGCCGGTCCGTGTGAATCCCGAACCGCGCAGCCCGTCCGATGACGCCGACTTCCGCAAGGACGATGACCGTCATCGCGGTGATGACCGTCACCGCGATGACGACCGCGGCCATCGCGGCGGCGACGACGACCGTCGCGACAAAGACGGACGGAGCCGCTGACCCGGTTCCCCACAAGCTCGGCGGCCGACGTTCCCCCCTCCCCAATGCGCGAATCCCCCGTTCGCGTGAACGTCGGCCGCCGGATCTCTTCGACGGCGCTCGAAGGCCGACCCGCATTCCGCCCGCGGGTTACGCTGTTCCCCGGGGGACGGCATCGACGTGTCTCCCGGGTGCGAGCGAGGAGACCGAGATGAGCCAGCCCTATCCCGCGGCGAACGGCGGCCCGGCGATCCCGCCGCCCCCGCCGGCGCCCACTCCCCCGATCAGCAGCGTCCCCGCCGCGACCGCACCCAAGCCGCCCGCAGCAACCGGTCAGGCGTCCGGCCCACAGACGAACGACGCCGAGCTCTCCCGCGCGACGGAGATCCTCCGGATCATCACCGACGCGTACTCGGCGAAGATGGTCGGCCAGGAGCGGCTGCGCCTGAGCCTGCTGATCGCGCTCATCGCCGGCGGACACATCCTGCTCGAGAGCGTCCCAGGGCTCGCGAAGACCACCGCCGCCAGTACGCTGGCCGACACGGTCCGCGCGCAGTTCAAGCGCATCCAGTGCACCCCCGACCTGCTCCCCAGCGACATCACGGGCAACCAGATCTACGACGCCGCGACCGGCTCGTTCCGCACCGTGCTCGGCCCCGTGCACGCGAACTTCGTACTGCTCGACGAGATCAACCGCTCCAGCGCCAAGACGCAGTCGGCCATGCTCGAAGCGATGCAGGAGCACCAGACCACGATCGGCGGCGAGGTGCACCACCTCCCCCGACCCTTCCTCGTCATCGCGACGCAGAACCCGATCGAGCAGGAGGGCACCTACGAACTCCCCGAAGCGCAGATGGACCGCTTCCTGCTCAAGGAGATCGTCGAGTACCCGAGCCCTGCGGAGGAGTTCGAGATCCTCAACCGGATCGACTCCGGTGTGCTCGACCCCGACCGCCACGTCGGCAGCGCGGTGTCCCTCGCCGACATCGAGCAGCTGCAGGACATCGCGAGCCGCGTCTACGTGGACGCGTCGATCCGCAACTACATCGTCCAGCTCGCGTACGTCACGCGGAACCCGGCGCCCTACATCGGCGAGGAGCGCGCCCGCCTCATCAAGTACGGCGCGAGCCCTCGGGCATCCATCGCATTCCTGCAGGCTTCCAGGGCCCTCGCCCTGCTCATGGGGCGCACGCACGTCGTCCCGGAGGACATCCGCACGCTCCGCCACCTGGTCCTGCGGCACCGCGTGCTGCTGACGTTCGAAGCGGATGCCGAGGGCGTCCGCAGCGAGGACATCATCGACCTGATCTTCGCCGCGGTGCCGACCCCGTAACGCATGACCAGCCTGATCACCAGGGTGAGGGCGAAGCTCTTCATCCACTCGTCGCAGAAGTCGATGCACGCGCTCGACGGCGCGTACGCCTCGCTCATGCGCGGGCGCAGCCACGACTTCGAGGACCTGCGCGCCTACGAGTACGGCGATCAGGTGCGCGACATCGACTGGCGCGCCACGGCGAAACAGGGCACGCCACTGGTCAAGCGCCACAGGGCCCTCCGGATGCACACCGTGATGTTCGTCGTCGACACCGGCCGCGGCATGACCGCCCTGGCGCACGACGAGCGTCCGAAGAAGGAGCTCGCGATCCTCGCCACAGGGGCTCTCGGCATCCTGTCGCTGCGCCACGGCGACGACTTCACCGTGGTGCACGGCGACGCCTCGGGCATCCGGCGGATGGCCCCGGCGCGCAGCGAGGGCGCCCTCGAGCACGCCCTCCGACGCATCGACCACGCCGTCGACACCAGCACGGCCCCGAGCGACCGGGACGGACTCCTCGGTTACGTCGCGCGCACCATCTCGCGGCGCATGATCCTCGTGGTCGTCACCGACGAGGCCCCGGTGACCCAGGAGACCGAGCGGCTGCTGCGCCGGTTGCGCGTGCAGCACGACGTGCTCTGGATCGCCCTGCGCGACGCCGACCCGGTGCTCGACCACACCACCGGTCGCGTGCGCGCCGACGTGTACAGCCGATGGCAGGTACCCGACTTCGTCCAGGGCGACGAGGCGATCGTGCGGGAGCTGACGGCTCTCGCGTCCGCCGACGCCGCCCGCCGAGACGAGCTGCTCGACCGGCTCGAGATCAGCCGGGTCGACCTGGACACGCAGGACGGCGCGGTCACGGCACTCCTGCGCATGCTGAACCGGAGGGCGAATGTCCGGTTCTGATGAGCTCTACCCGCCGGCCCAGTACGGCTGGGGCTGGATGCTGCTCGCGCTCGGCATCCTGGCCGTCCTGATCCTGGCCGCCTGGATCGTCGTCGTCCTGACCAGGCCGAAGCGTCGGCTGGAGCTCGCCGGCGTCGCACCGCTGGGCCCGACGCGCATCGACGAGGTGCTCGCGGTCCTCCGGGCCGAGTACCTGCAGCAGATCGATCGCATCGAGGCGGCCTACGGCTCCGGCGAGATCGACGCCAAGCGCGCCAACCTCGAGCTCAGCCGCACGGTGCGCGCGTTCGTCAACGAGTACAGCGGCGTCGAGGCTCCGGTGCTCGCGCTCGACGACCTCATCGCGCTCGGGGTCCACCCCGCGCTCATCGACGCGCTTCACCGGCACTACTACCCGAGTGTCTTCCGCCGCGGACCCGCCATCGACCCTGCGGCGGGAATCGCCGCCGCCAGAACGGTGGTGACGGCATGGAACTAGCGAACATCTGGATGCTCGTCGGCGCCGTCCTCGCCGTGCTGATCGCGGTGGGCATCGGCCTGCTGGCCGGGTTCCGCCGTCGCAGAGCGGATGCCGCGGTCGACGCCGCCCCGATCGCCCGCGCCGAGCGGCTGCGCATCCTGCCGTCGTTCCGCCAGGCGATCCACCGACGCGCTCTCGCGCTGACCGGCCTGCTGGCTCTCGCGGCCGTCACCGTGCTGATCGCAGGCGTCGTGGCCGCCCGCCCGATGTCGTCGCAGACCATCCAGCCCGTGAACACGAGCCGCGACATCATGCTGTGTTTGGATGTCTCCGGCTCCATGACCGATGTCGACATCGAAGTGCTGACCGTCTTCGACGAACTGCTGGACGGCTTCGAAGGCGAGCGCATCGGGCTGGTCATCTTCAACAGCTCGGCCGTGCAGATCTTCCCCCTGACCGACGACTACGACTTCGTCCGCGAGCACCTGCAGCGCATCAGCGAGAGCTTCGAGTACGCGGAGGAGATCCCGGAGCACTGGGTCGGCACCCTGAACGGTCCTGGTGCGTCGCTCATCGGCGACGGACTCGCCTCCTGCGCCATGGGCTTCGATCACGAGGGCGACGAGCGCAGCCGATCGATCATCCTGGCCACCGACAACGAGGTCAACGGCGCCTCCATCGTGACCCTGGAGGAAGCCGCGGCGTACGCGGCATCCAAGGCGATCCGCGTGTTCGCGCTCAACCCCGTAGAGGGCAAGGACGCCGGCCCCAGCGAGGAGCTCATCGCGGCGGCGGAGGCCACCGGCGGCGCGGCCTTCGGTCTGCGCGAGACGACGACCGTCGGCGACATCGTCACGCAGGTGCAGGAGGAGGAGGCCACCGAGCTCCGTGGGCAGGCACAGGTCGTCTGGAGCGACCACCCGAACCTGTGGATCGTCCTTCTCGTGCTCCCCGTGCTCGGTCTCATCGTGGTGCTGTGGAGGGTGCGACTGTGATCTTCCAGCCCGTGCTGAACCCCTGGCTCATCGCTGCGATCGGCCTGCCGCTCGTCGCGCTGACGGTGTACTGCCTGGTCAAGGCTCCCGCTGCTCGCGGACGGATGCTGTGGGCTCTCCGTCTCGTGCTCGTCCTGGCATGCTGCGCGCTGCTGCTGCGCCCCGGCATCCCGGGGGGAACGAGCCAGACACTGGCGACCGACACCGACATCGTGCTGGTCGTCGACACGACCGCGAGCATCGTCGCGGAGGACTGGGCCGGTGATCAGCCGCGCCTGGACGGCGTCCGCGCGGACGTGCAGTCCATCATCGACGAGTACCCAGGGGCCCGCTTCGCGCTGGTCACGTTCGACGCCGATGCGGAACTGCGGATGCCGTTGACCACCGACACGACGGCTCTCGCCTCGGCGATGGAGGTGCTCCGCCCCGAGGTCACCGCGCAGTCGCAGGGGTCGTCGGTCGGCATCGCGAGCGCGCTCGTGTCGGAGACGCTGCAGAGTGCGGCCGAGACTTCGCCGGATCGGTCCCGGATGGTGTTCTACTTCGGCGACGGCGAGCAGACGGCTGCCACGGAGCCGGAGTCGTTCGCCGCGAGCGCGGAGTACACCGACGGCGGGTCCGTGCTGGGTTACGGCACGGCCGAGGGCGGCCCCATGAAGGACACCTCCCTCGGAGACTCCGGCGGGTCGTACATCCAGTACCAGGGCGCTGACGCCCTGTCGGTGATCGACGAGGCGACCCTGCAGACGATCGCCGATGAGCTCGGCATCCCGTACCAGCATCGGACGGCGGATGCCGCGATCGATCTGCCCGAGGCGCCGACGACGACCACGAACTACGCCGAATCCGGCGAGGTGGGCAACGTGATCGAGCTGTACTGGATCGCCGCGGCGCTCATGATGCTGCTGCTGGCCGTGGAGCTCGCGGTGGCGACTGCGCGTGTCGCACGGCTGCGCGGACTCACCGTGCGGGCAGGGGGTGACGTATGACCGCGCCCGCTCCCACGCCGACGGACGCCGCGGCCGCACTGCTCGCCGCGAACCGGCGCCGCCGCAGCATCCGGAAATGGATCGTGATCGGCACGCTCCCGCTGACGATCGCCGCGCTGCTGCTCACCGGCAAGCTCCTCAGCATGTACGCGTTCGCGCATCAGTCGATCACCTCCTATGTCGTCGGCGATTACGAGGGGACGATCCGCGCCGCCCACGGGCAGGAGCTCCTGAACTGGTTCGAGCCGTACAAGGCGCCCTTCAACGTCGGCACAGGGCTCGCCGCCTCGCTGCAGCTCCCCGAGGCGCGCGCGAAGTTCGAGGAGGCGCTGCCTCTGGCGCACGGCCTCGAGGTCTGCGGCGTCCGCGTCAACCTCGCGCTCGTGATCGAGCAGATGGGCGACGCGGCGCGCGATGAGGGTGACGGACCAGGCGCCACCGCGCTGTACGCCGAGGCGCTCACCGTCACGCTGGAGACTCCCGCAGAATGCGGGGAACCCGAGGCCGACGAGCAGTCCTCCGACCCCGAACGCAGCATGGGCGAGACGATCGACGAGCTCGAGGAGCGGCTCAAGCAGAAACAGCAGGAGCAGCAGGAGCAACCTGAGCAGCCCCAGGAGCCGCAGGAGGAGCAGGAGCAGCCGTCCGAGGACCAGCTCGAGAACCTCGAGGACCGGCTGGACCAGGGCCGCGAGGAGCGGCAGGAGAACGACGAGGGCGACGGCTCGGGCTCCGGGACGGACAAGCCATGGTAGATCCCGAACAGCAGCGGTCCCGCTACGTCACGAACTCCGACGGCGCTCCGCCCCTGCCGCCTCCCGGCGGCTACCGGGGTGCGCGCCGGACGCCGGATCCCGCTGCGATCGCGGTGCAGAACGCCGTCGCGACGATCGAGGAGCCGAAGCGGCCGGCGAACGCCATCGGGTGGATCGCGCTGGTCTCCGGCATCCTGTTCGCCGTGATCCTGCTCGGCACGTTCCTCGCCGGCGGAACGGACACGATCTACGGCGTCACGATGCTCGCCCTGCAGCTCGTCGTCGTCGGCATCGCGATCGCCGCGCTGCTCACGCGGCGCGGTCGTCGGCTCGGAGCCGTGGCGCTGTCCATCGCCCTGCTGTTCAACACCGCGACCGTCGGCGCGATGGGAGCGGTGCAGACGTCGGCATCCGGCAGCTACGAGGGCCGCAAGACGGCCGAGCAGAAGCACGAGGAGGCCTACCCCGGGATCAAGGGGACCTCGAACGCGGACATCCTCGCGCAGCCGTCGCTCGAGGAGATCCGCGCATCCTCGGATGCCGCGCTCGCGGACATGCGGGACCGCCTCAGCGCCGAGTTCGGCTACACCTGGACCCAGGCGGGCGACGAGGACCTGCGCCCGGAGCGCAACGGCTACGGGGGCGAGTCCATGCTCGTGCAGTACACGTCGGCCAAGTGGGGCACGAACGAGCCGATCCACGACCACGATCGCAAGCTCGCGGTCATGGACGTGATCGACGAGGTGCTGACCGAGCACGGGATGTGGGGGATCATCTCGCTGAACGACGAGACATCGGGGCTCGACGAGTCCATGCGCGAGAAGCTCTACGGATCGGCTGATCCGCGCACGCAGGACACCTGGGAGTGGTACAGCGACGATTACCCCGACCCGCGCCGGTTCTACGCCACGATCTACGACACCTCGCACGACGAGACGGGCGAGTTCACGGCATCCCGCGAGGCGCAGTCCGCGCGCACCGGCGAACCGGTCGAAGGACTGCAGATCATGTTCCTCGCGCCCGAGCTGCTCAGCGAAGCCGACCGAGCCGAGTTCGAGCAGAAGCTCGAGGAGTACCCGGGGTACTGAGCGTCGGGCTCAGCCCGCCAACGACAGCCCGGCGGCGACGGCGAATCCGAGGACCGTGGCGAGGCCGGTGAGGTCCTTCGCCTTGGACTGCGCGTCCGGCACCATCGAGTCCACGAGCATGACCAGCAGCGCGCCGGCCGCGTACCCGCTGGCAGCGGCGCGGAACTCGGGGGTCACGGCGTCCGCGAGAGCGAAGCCCGCGACGGTCGCCAGCGCGCACACGACGGCGACGCCCGCCCACAGGCCGAGCACGCGGGTGCGCTTCATCCCGCCTTCGAGCAGGTCGGATGCCGAGCCGATCGACTCCGGCAGGTTGGAGACCAGGATCGCGATCACGAGAGCGACGCTCACCCCTTCGCCGGAGGCAAGCCCTATGCCGAGCACGAGTTGCTCGGGGATGCCGTCCAGCAGCGCGCCGACGGCGAGCGGAGCGCCCTGACCCGCGGACGAGGTCGCCCGCCTCTCGACGATGCGGTCGGCGATGAAATAGCAGATCGCTCCGGCGGCGACCCCGATCGTCAACGGCAGCGCACCGGCGAGCTCGAGCCCCTCCTCCCAGAGCTCGAACGCGATCGACGCCATCAGCGCGCCGGCGCCGAAACCCAGCACGATGCCCAGCCATCTCGGCGGCCACGCCCTGAGCGTGGCGAGAACGGCACCGACGATGAGCGGCGCCGCGGCCACCGAACCCCACAGGATCGCCTCGACCATGTCGCACCTCCGAGCATCACTCTGGTGCGAAAATCCCCGGACGGGTCGAGCGCCCTGCGGCGTGTCCCGCGTCAGCGCGTGGGGCAGGTGTCCGTGCCGCCGACCTGATTGCCGTCGCCGTCAGCGGGGACAGCCTCGCAGGTCAGGTCGCCGGACACCGTGTTCTGGACGAGCATGGCGTGCTGGGCATCCGCGATGCTCACGGAACCGGCGACCTGCGAGAGCTTGATGACGACGCCGTCGACGCCGGAGACGGACAGGTCGGCGCCGAACCGCGCGTTCGTCACGACGAGCTCGCGCACGCCGTCGACCGTGACAGTGCCATCGAACGTCGTGTCGATGAGTTTGACGACCTCGTATCCGGAGAACGCGAGATCACCGGGTACCGTGCCGCCCCTGATCACGCAGGCCTGGCCCCCGCCGTCGCCCGCCGCGCAGAGATCGGTGGCGGCCGCACCGGCATCCGCTTCCGGAGCCTCGGATGGGGCCGAAGCCTGCGTCGTCGGGACGTCCGGCGCGGCATCCGGTGACGTGCAGGCCGTCAGGCCGATGGCGAGCAGGCCGGCGGCGAGCAGGGTTCCGAGGGTGCGGGGCATGGTTCTCCAGAAGCGCAGGAGCCTTCAGGCTATCCCGCGCACCTGTGCGGCCTGCTCACACCGGCTCCACCCGCACGACGGTCAGCACGACGTCGGCCGGGGGCAGCGAATGCTCTGCCACGGTCCTCACGATCGCATCACGCGCGGCCGCGATCGTGGCCGACGCCGCCTTCGAATCCCCGACGGCGATCGCCGCTTCCACGCGCGTGCGTTCGGCGCCCGAGGAGGCGCGCAACCGCGCACCCCCGTCGCGGAGCCCGACCGCCTCGGTCGCGGCTCCGAGCGCGTTGCCCAGCAGCGAGCCGGACCGCAACACGCCCACGACTCCCGGTACACCGGTGACGGCGGTCTCCAGCACCGTGGCGAGTTCCTCGTCGGTCATCGCTCACTCCCCTCTCTGGGCGACAGGCAGCAGGTGGACGTCATGGACGCGGATGTCGACGCCGACGATCACGAGATCGGTGTGACGTCGCAGGTTGCGCAAGATCTCGGCCCGGAGGGCTTCTGACACGTCGCGTACGCGGTGCCCGTACAGCACGCTCACGTCGACGTCGACCCGTATCGGCGCACCCACCTGCGTCACGTCGCCGTCGAACCGGCATCGTCCGACGAATGCGCCGGGCACCCGGTTCTCCGCAGCTCGCACCAGCCCGCGCACCGCCCCCTCGGTGATCGCCAGGTCGCCGTCCTCGCTGGTGAACGGGATCCGCCTTCCCGCGCGTGCGTCCAGGGCGATGCCGGCCATCACCGCATCCACCCACGTGTCATCGACACGTGCGACGTCCTCCTCGTCGGCCTGCAGCAGCTCGGGTGCCATGCCATGCAGCCGCTCGAGGGCATCCAGCGCGAGCTGACATCCGGGCGAGTCGTCGATGGACGGATCGGGCGGCTCGCGCCCGGCGTCGAGATAAGCGCTCAGCTCCTGGATGGTGTGTCCATCGAGGTGTTCATGGTCGAAGTCTGGGGTCATCGCCATTGCTCCATCCTCACGATGATGTACTTGCGGGCACGGGCCAGCAGGCCCCGAACAGTGGATGCCGGAACGGCGAGCTCGTCGGCGATCTCCTCGTACGACTGCCCGCCGAGCTCGCGCAGGATCCAGCATTGCCGCTGCGCCTCCGGAAGCTCCGCCAGAACCGCGTCGAGCGCAGCGGCGCGCGCTCTCGCCTCGACGATCCGGGGAGGCGCGGTCTCCGCCGGCGCCGCGTGGTCGAGATCGTCGACATCGAGATGCGGTCGTGTCGCGCGAAGGCGGTCCATGGCGCGACGGCTGACGATGCGCATCAGCCACGACCGCACCGCAGCGGGGTCGTCGAGCTCGTCCAGACGCTGCCACGCGACGACGAACGTGTCCTGGACGATGTCGTCGACGTCGGCGCTCCCCCGAGCAGCCGACGCGTATGAGCCCGCATCATCGGCCCGTAACGGCGTACGAGGACCGCGAACGCGGCAGTGTCCCCATCCACTGCACGCGTCACGATCAACGCGTCGTCGACGTCCTCCAGACGTGTCACCGTCATCCGCGTCACCGTACCCGTGTCGTGGATCGGAGTCGGTCCACCACGCGGAGCTCACTGAGATGCAGGAGCACCGGCATCCGCGTTCCGCGCAACACCGCCCACTCGTCGATCGCCGCGGCCACGGACGCGACCACGCCGACCAGATCCGCGCCGCGACGCGGACGCACCCGCACTCGCACCACGGGCTCGCCACGGACGATGTGGACGTCGGTGTGCCCGGCGATCACGTCCGAGCGGCGGCCGATGGCGTCGTCGACGATCGCGCGGACGATGTTCGCGTCGGCCGATGTGACGCCGCCGGCTTCGCGGGCCGACAGCACGGTGGAGGAGCGTCCGCCACCTCGTGTCGCGATGAAGATCACCGCGAGCGCCACCAGGATCAGGCCCGCACCGGCCACGAGGAGCGCTGCCACGGGGATGCGGCGGTCGTCGGCCACGGCGACCGAAGCGCCCCCGAGCAGGTCACTCGCCCCGGCGACGGCCGCATCGACCCCGTCGCGCACTGGTTCCGCCCACGCCCACCCCGCGCCGTACAGGAGGAGCGCGGCGC
Organism: Microbacterium sp. M28; assembly: GCF_025836995.1. NCBI lineage: Bacteria > Bacillati > Actinomycetota > Actinomycetes > Micrococcales > Microbacteriaceae > Microbacterium > Microbacterium triticisoli. The sequence goes on from NZ_CP107546.1 coordinate 3,206,100, forward strand.
CCCCGGCGCCCAGCACGAGGGCGGCCGCCACCAGGACGACGCGATTGACGACGCGGTTGGTCGCGTTCATGCGACGACCCCGCGCTGCGCCACCACGACCGTGGGATCCACGACGAATCCGAGTTCATCGAACACCCGCACGGCGGCCTGCCGTGCGGACTCCTCGTCGACCACGACGCCGCTGGTCGGCACCACCTCGACGCGCACGGAGCGTCGCCCCACGACGACGCTGACCTGCGAGCGCGCGATCCCACATCGCGCCGCGACGGCGTCTGCGGTGGCATCCGCGAGCACACCGTCATCCACGAGAAGTGCATGCTCATCGTCCGTTCGGGCCCGGCGAGCGCGACGGCCCGGCAGCAGCGCCGCGGCCAGGAAGAACCCGGCCAGGAGAATGCCGATGCATCCGACGGCGACGAAGATCCCCATCCCCGCCCTCGCCGGATACGTCGACACCTGGTGCGCGATCCCCACATCGAGCACCGACCATGCCATCACGCCGAAGCCGGCGACGATGAGCACGATCAGCACAGCCGCCGCCACGACCGCCGGCGTCGTGCGCGAAGCGTGCGTCTCCCTGCGCAGCACACGGCGGTACACGCGCGCCTTGTCCATCACTGCACTCTCCTGTCTGTGCGTTCGATCCCCGAGAACCGGACGTCGACTGCCGAGGCACGGCGCCCGGCGAGGTCCTCCAGCGACGAGATCACCCTCCTGCGGATTCCCGATCCCCTCTGCACGAGGTCGTCGGAGCGGCCGAGCAGAACCGGCACCGTGACCGAGACCCGAAGCGAGCCGCGCTGGTCCTCCAGTTCGACGCGCACCCGATCGATGCGCACCCCGGCGGCGTCGGAGAAGACCCCGATCGCAAGCCGGTGCAGCGCCCGCGCGGTGATCGTCGTCCGACCGCCGAACGGTCCGTTCATCGTCATGACGACGAGCGACGTCCGCGCAGCGCATCGGCGATCGCCCTGACGTCGACGCGGCCGTCGACGATCCAGCCGATCCCCGCTCCGACCAGGGTCGCGAGGGCGACGAGCACGAACGCCCAGAAGCCGAAAGCGACCCAGCACACGGCGAGCGCGCCGGCGATGACCGCCCCCGTCACGGTGGGCGTCACCGGACTCGCGCCTCCTCCGAGCCGTCCTCGTCGTCCGATGGAATGTGCACGTCGTTGACGGTGACGTTGACCTCGGCGACCTCCATGCCGACGAGTTCCTCCATCGCGCGGTAGACGGCGACACGCACGTCCGCGGCGACCTTCTGGAGCGAGACGGGGTAGGCGGCGACGATCGTGATGTCGACCGCGACCTGACGCTCACCCACTTCGACACTGACGCCCTGGCTGAGATCGGTGGAGTTCAGAGCATCACGGATCGCACCGACGACACGGGCGGCACCGCCACCGAGTGCGTAGACGCCCTCGACCTCGCGGGTCGCGATGCCGGCGATCTTCGCGACGACCGCGTCGTCGATGACCGTCCGTCCCTGCTCGCCCGACACCGTCCCCGCGGTGCGCGCTTTGGCCGTCATCCCGGAAACCTGCTCAGCCATGTCTGCTCCTTAAGTCAGGGCGCCGGAGGGGCGCCGTCGACGAGGCGAAATCATCAACCTCTACTGGTAAGACGGCGTCGGCACGGATTCGTCACGAATTCGCCCAGGATTCGTTCGCGGCGGGCCTCCGAGTCGCCCGACCAAGGCGACACGCCGCGCGCCGATAGACTGGGAGCCATGTCCAAGGTCCTTCAGTCCCTCCCCGTCGGCGAGCGCGTCGGCATCGCTTTCTCCGGAGGCCTCGACACCTCCGTCGCCGTCGCCTGGATGCGCGACAAGGGCGCCGTCCCGTACACCTACACGGGCGACCTCGGGCAGTACGACGAGGACGACATCGAATCGATCCCCGGGCGCGCACTCGAGTACGGCGCCGAGAAGTCGCGCCTGATCGACTGCAAGACCGCCCTGGTCGAGGAGGGCTTCGTCGCCCTCGCCTGCGGCGCGTTCCACATCCGCTCGGGCGGCAAGACCTACTTCAACACGACGCCGCTGGGCCGCGCCGTCACCGGCACGCTGCTGGTGCGCGCCATGAAGGAGGACGGCGTCGACATCTGGGGCGACGGCTCGACCTACAAGGGCAACGACATCGAGCGGTTCTACCGCTACGGCCTGCTGGCCAACCCGCGCCTTCGGATCTACAAGCCCTGGCTGGACGCCGACTTCGTCACCGAGCTCGGCGGGCGCAAGGAGATGAGCGACTGGCTCGTCGCCCACGACTTCCCGTACCGCGACTCCGCCGAGAAGGCGTACTCCACCGACGCCAACATCTGGGGCGCCACCCACGAGGCCAAGACCCTCGAGCACCTCGACGTCTCGCTCGAGACCGTCGACCCGATCATGGGCGTGAAGTTCTGGGACCCGTCCGTCGAGATCGAGACCGAGGACGTCACCGTGACGTTCGAGCGCGGCCGCCCTGTGGCCATCAACGGCGTCGAGTACCCCGACCCGGTGGCGCTCGTCGACGAGGCCAACAGGATCGGCGGACGTCACGGTCTCGGCATGAGCGACCAGATCGAGAACCGCATCATCGAGGCGAAGTCGCGCGGCATCTACGAGGCCCCGGCCATGGCGCTGCTGTTCATCACGTACGAGCGCCTGGTCAACGGCATCCTGAACGAGGACACCCTCGCGACGTACCACGAGCAGGGTCGGCGCCTCGGCCGCCTGATGTACGAGGGCCGCTGGCTCGAGCCGCAGTCGCTCATGCTGCGCGAATCCATCCAGCGCTGGGTCGGCTCGACGATCACGGGCTCCGTCACGGTGCGTCTGCGTCGCGGCGACGACTGGACGATCATCGACACCGTCTCGCCGAACCTGTCGTACGGCCCGGAGAAGCTCTCGATGGAGCGCGTCGGCGACGCCGCCTTCGGTCCGGTCGACCGCATCGGACAGCTCACGATGCGCAACCTCGACATCGCCGACTCGCGCGCACGCCTCGAGCAGTACGCGGGCCTGGGACTCGTGGGCGGCGCGACGGGCGAGCTCGTCGGCCGCGTGACCGCCGGTGAGGCCAACGAGATCACCGACTCGGTCGAGGGCACCACGCTCGCCGAGACGGACGAGGCTTTGGCGGATGCCGTCGACGCCGCATCCGAGGGTGCCGCGTTCGACTCCGGCACCGACTGACGCCCGCCGTCGACTCCGTTCGGGGGCCGACACGCCATCTGTCCGACCGTTCCCACGGTTCGGTCCGACATCCGGCGTGTCGGCCCCCGTTTCTGTGCGCGGCAGAGCGGATGCTGTGAGTCGACTGGATTAACTTGCACACGGTTGTGCATGATAGTTACCCTGGAGGCATGACCTCCCGTGCACTCCGCCGCGACGCCGTCGAGAACCGCGCCGGCATCCTGGACGCGGCCCGCCAGACCCTGGCGAACCACCCCCACGCCTCGGTCGACGTGATCGCCCGCAGCGCCGGCCTCTCCCGCCGCACCCTGTACGGCCACTTCGAGGACCGCGACGCGCTGATCCGCGAGCTGATCGCGAACGGCGCCCAGCGCTTCAACGAGATCGCCGCCTCGGTCGACGACGCCGATGCCCGCATCGCCCTCGCCCGCCTCGCATCGCGGCTGTGGCAGGAGGCCGCGCACGTGCAGGTCGCCGCCGCCCTGGCGCTGGACGAAGCCCACGTCGCCGACACGGCCGAGGCGCTCGCCCCGCTGCGCCGCACCGTGGCGGCGCTCGTGCGCCGCGGCCAGGAGGACGGCAGCTTCCGCACCGACCTCGCCGCCCCCACCGTGGGTCGCCTGATCGAGGAGATGGCGCGCACCGTGGTCTCCCGCACGGATGCCGCGAGCACCGGCGCCGAGAACCTGGCCGTGCGGTCGGTGCTGAGCATTGCCGGACTCTCCTGGCGCGAGGCCGATGAGCTGCTCGCCGCTCATCCCGAGATCGCACGCCCGGAGGCGCAGGAATGAGAGTCGCACTGCACGAGGTGAGCAAGGGCCGCGCCCTGCCGACGACCAGCCTCGAGTTCCACAGCGGCGCGGTCCGCTACGCCCTCGCCGAGACCGAGCAGCGCCCCACCGTCCTCGGGCTGATCGCGAGCGGCCGGATGAAGCCCGAGACAGGGCACGTGAGCATCGACGGCGCCACCGATGCGAAGGCGCTGCGCAGAACGGTCGCGCTCGTCGACGCCCCGGACGTCAGCGATCCGCACCCGGACATCACCCTGGCCGGGGTCGTCGGCGAGGAGCTCATGTTCGCGGGCAGGCCGGCGACGCCGTTGCACGCGCGGCGTTGGCTCACCGGGCTCGGATACGACGACATCGCCGCAGCCCCCATCGGCACCGTGGACCCCGCCGCGCGCGTGCGGATCCTGTGCGAACTCGCCGTGCTGCGCGAGGGCGTCGAAGCGATCGTGCTGGTCTCCCCCGACCGGCATGGCGGGAGGCCCGACGGGTGGTGGCGCATCGCCGGCGAGTTCGCCGACCGCGGGATCGCGATGCTCGTGATCCTCGGCGGCTCGGCCGCTGTGGCACTGGAACGGATGCAGGAGCTGGGTGCCATCAACGCCTCGGGACCCATCGAGCCGCTCGCGCTGCCGCAGGAGGACGTGGAAGACGCAGCAGAGGAGGACGTGCGATGAAGGTGCCGGCCATGATCGCCGCGGAGCTGCGCCGGCTGACCGCCAGCAGGATGGGCGTCGTCGCGCTGCTCGCGCTGATGTGCGTGCCGATCCTCTACGGCGGCCTGTACCTGTGGGCCAATCAGGACCCGTACGGCAAGTTCTCCGAGGTCCCGGTCGCCCTGGTCGTCGAGGACACCGGATCCGGCACCGCCGACGACCCCGCGAACTACGGCGAAGACGTCGCCGAGAACCTCATCGAGGGGAACGCGTTCGACTGGCAGGAGATGACCGCCGAACAGGCCGCACAGGCCCTCCACGACGGCGACATCGACTTCTCCGTCACGATCCCGGCCGACTTCTCCGAGGCGCTCACCTCGGCATCCGGAACCGACCCGCACCAGGCGCGGATCGAACTCGAGACCAACGACGCCAACAACTACCTCGCCTCCTCGATGGGCACCCAGGCGGTGGAGAAGATCCGCAGCTCGGTGGCCGAGATGGTCGGCAGCGAGGCGGCCGAGAAGCTCCTCACGGGGCTCAGCGACGTCCGCGACGGCATGGTCACGGCGACGGACGGCGCGACGCAGCTCGTCGACGGCTCGGCATCCGCGGCATCCGGCAGCTCGGAACTCGCCGACGGCACCGCGCAGCTCGCCGACGGCACGGCCCAGCTCGCCACGGGCGCCCGCACGCTGTCCGACGGAGCGGCGACACTCGCGAGCGGAGCGCAGCAGGTCAGCGACGGCAATCGGCAGCTCGCCGACACCGCCGATCGCGCCGGCTCCGCGGTGCAGCAGGCCGCGGACACCCTCCCGCAGGTGCGCACCGACATCCAGACCCTGTTGACCGACCAGGGTCTCACCGCGGAGCAGATCGACCAGGTACTGGCCCGCCTCGATCCCCTCGGCCAGCGGCTCCAGGACGGGAACAGCAACGTGCAGGCCGCGGTCGACAAGGTCGATCAGCTCGCCGCCGGGTCGGCGTCGGTCGCGGCGGGCGCCTCGACCCTCGCCGACGGCGCCTCGACGCTCGCGACCGGCGCAGGTACCGCCGCCACCGGAGCGGCGGCGGCGAACGACGGCGCCGCCCGGCTGCGCGACGGGCTGTCGACGCTCGCGGACGGAACCGTCCAGCTCCGCGACGGCCTTCAGGGCGGCGTCGATCGGATCCCGGCCTCCACCCCCGAGCTGCGCACGAGCCAGGCCGATACGATCGCCGACCCCGTGGCCGTGTCCAGCGACAAGGTCGCCTCCGCCGAGGACTACGGCGCGGGACTCGCGCCGTTCTTCGCCGCGCTGGCCGCCTGGATCGGCATCTACGCGCTGTTCCTCATCGTCAAGCCGATCTCGCGTCGCGCGGTCACCGCGCTGCACTCGCCGATCAGGGTCACTCTGGCGGGCTGGCTCACACCCGCCGCGCTCGGCGCGCTGCAGATGGTCGGGCTGATGGGCGTCCTGTCGATCACGCTCGGGTTCCGGTTCGACAACCTGATCGGGACGCTCGGCGTGCTGATGCTCGCCTCGGCGACGTTCGCCGCGATCATCCTCGCGCTCAACGTCTGGCTGGGTTCGGTCGGGCAGTTCCTCGGTCTCGTCCTGATGGTGCTGCAGCTGGTCACCGCCGGTGGGACGTTCCCGTGGCAGACGCTGCCGGCGCCGCTGGCCGCGCTGCATCACGTGCTGCCGCTCGGGTACGTCGTCGACGCCATGCGCCAGCTGATGTACGGCGGGAACCTCGCCCGCGCCGGATGGGATCTCGCCGTGCTCGCGATCTGGCTCGTCGCAGCGCTCCTGCTCGCGATGGTCGGAGTCACCCGCATGACGCACCGCCGCACGCTGCGCGACCTGCAGCCGAGCCTGATCGGGTGACGGCGCCGACTCCGTGGGAGGGCTCCCGCCGGGTTAGGATGCCGAGGTGCGCGTGGCCCGACACGCGGACCCCGACCCGGTGGAACCCGGTCTCACAGCTCCACCCGAAAGAAGCCTGACGATGACGACAGACGAGCCCACCTCCGCGGCCCCGCACCGATCGATCGGCCGACGCGTCCGCACGGTTCTGCTCGCCGTGATCGCCGGCCTGGTCGTGATCGCCGTGATCGCCGGCTTCTTCCTCGCCTGGACCGTCGGGCGCTCGTTCCCGCAGACGACCGGCGAGGCGGACCTGGACGGGCTCCAGGCTCAGGTCACCGTGCAGCGCGACGCGTCCGGCATCCCCACCATCACCGCCGACAGCTCGAGTGATCTCTTCCACGCTCAGGGGTTCGTGCACGCCCAGGACCGGTTCTTCGAGATGGACTTCCGTCGGCACGTGACCAGCGGCCGGGTCGCCGAGATGTTCGGCGAGTCCCAGGTCGCGACCGACATGTTCCTGCGCACCCTCGGCTGGCGCGACGTCGCCGAGGATGAGGTCGCGGCGATGGACGAGACCACGCTCGGCTACTACCAGGCGTATGCGGACGGCGTGAACGCGTATCTGGCGACGCGCAGCGGCGCCGATCTCAGCCTGGAGTACGCCGTGCTCGGCATCCAGAATCCGGAGTACGAGGTCGAGCCGTGGGAGCCGGCTGACTCGGTCGCATGGCTCAAGGCGATGGCCTGGGATCTGCGCACGAACATCGAGGACGAGACCGAGCGCGCGATCCTCGCGTCGCAGCTCGGGGCGGACGGCTCGGACGCCGCCGAGACCCAGGCCATGCTCGAGCAGCTCTACCCGGAGTACCCGTTCGAGCGGAACCCCGTGATCGTCCCGAAGATCTCCTCCGTGCCGGCGCTCGGGTCGGAGACCACGGCGGAGCCGGCCGCCTACTCGGCACCGACGGAGGACGAGGCCGACGCGCAGGCCGCCCTCACGACGGTCGACTGGCAGGAGGCCGACTCCGTCATCGAGGCCGCGAGCCTGCTGATCGGCGACGTCGGCGAGGGCATCGGGTCTAACTCGTGGGTCGTCTCCGGCGACCTCACCGAGACCGGGATGCCGTTGCTCTCGAACGATCCGCACCTCGGCGCCTCCCTGCCGAGCGTCTGGTACCAGGTGCAGCTGAAGTGCTCCGAGGTCACCGAGGAGTGCCCGTTCGACGTGGGCGGCTTCTCGTTCTCAGGCCTGCCAGGAATCGTGATCGGACACAACGCCCAGGTCGCGTGGGGCTTCACCAACCTCACCACGGACGTCACGGACCTGTATGTCGAGCGCGTGGACGGCGACTCGTACTGGCGCGACGGCCAGTTGGTCCCGCTCGAGATCCGCGAGGAGACCATCAAGGTCGCCGGCGGCGAGGACATTCCGCTCACGGTCCGCGAGACCGCGCACGGTCCGATCATCTCGGGCCTGACGGACGACTTCACAGCCGTCGGCGACGACCCGGTGGTCGGCACGGGAGGCACCGTCCTGCCTCTGGCCGGAGCGCCGGAGGTCCCCGACGGCGAGTACGCGGTCAGTCTGCGCTGGACAGCGCTGGATGCCGGGACCACGTCGACCGCGATCTTCGCGCTGTCCACCGCTCAGGACTTCGACGACTTCCGCTACGCCGCGTCGCTGTTCGACGTGCCGGCGCAGAACCTCATCTACGCGGACGTCGAGGGCAACATCGGCTACCAGACTCCGGGTCGCCTGCCCACGCGGGGCGCCGGCGACGGCTGGCTGCCGCAGCCCGGGTGGGACAGCGCCTACGACTGGACCGGGTACATCCCGTTCGAGGAGCTGCCCGTGGCGTACAACCCGGCATCCGGGTACATCGTGACGGCGAACAATGCGATCGTGACGGACGACTACGAGCACTTCCTCTCCCGCGACTGGGACTACGGGTACCGCGCGGGGCGCATCGCCCACCTGATCGAGCGTCGGGCGGCCGCGGCGCCGCTGACCGCGCACGACATGCGGGCGATCCAGATGGACGACGAGATGTGGATCGGCAAGCAGCTGGCCACGGCCATGGGCGAGGTGGAGCTCGAGGGCGAGGGGCCGCAGGAGGCGGTCGAGCTCCTGCGCACCTGGGATGCCCAGAACGCCGCCTCATCGGCGGGGGCGGCGTACGCGAACGTGCTGTGGTCGAATCTGGCGCAGAACATCTTCGCGAACCGCGAGACCCCGCTGCCGCTCGGGAGCCAGAGCCGCCTGTTCACGGTCGTCGGCGCCATGCTCGACGACCCGGAGGACCCGCTGTGGGTCAACGAGGCGATCGATGTGGACGGCATGGACGCCATGCTGACGCTGTCGGCCGAGCAGGCCTACGACGAGCTGGCGGGGCTGCAGGGCGAGACGCCGTCGCGCTGGAGCTGGGGCGACCTGCACGCGCTCACCCTCGTCAGCGACACGCTCGGCTCATCCGGGATCGCGCCGATCGAGTGGCTGTTCAACCGTGGCCCCTACAAGGTGGGCGGCGGCGCCTCGATCGTGAACGCGACGGGGTGGGAGCTCGGGACGTCCTATGCGACGACGACCGTGCCCTCCATGCGGATGGTCGTGGACCTGTCCGACTTCGACGCGTCCAGCTGGATCCACCTCACCGGAGCATCCGGCCATGCGTTCGACGACCACTACACGGATCAGACCGCGGACTGGGCGGCGGGAGTACAGCGCGGATGGGCGTACACGGCGAAGGCGGTGGACGCCGCGACCGTCGAGACGCTCGTGCTGCGGCCGGCGGGCTGATCGGGGCCCGTTCGAATCGCGTTGTTTGCTCGGAATCAGCCGATTTCGAGCAAACAGAGCGATTCGAACGCGGGGCAGGTAATCAGACGACCGAAACGGTGATCGTGCACCGCGTGTTCGACGCCGTGCGCACCAGATCCAGGAAGTGCGCGGTGGAGGGGTCGCCGTCGTGCGTGCGGAACGGCGCCTCGTCGAGCCTGGGCTCCCAGCCGTCCGACCACGTCAGCCGAACAGCGCCGCGGTCGCCGCGGATCACCGCCGCCTCCCCCGCGAGGGCGATCGGGAACAGCGATACGATCCGGTCGACGATCTCCACGGCGTCCGTGAGCGCGAACTCATCCGAGATCGTGAGCGTCCCGTCCGCGAACGCGAGCGTGCGGCGCGCCCTGCGGAGATCGGGGTGATCGTAGGCCGAGGTCAGATCGAGCACGAGGTGGCCGTCGCCCGCCGAGACCTCCTCGACGATCGCCGCGGCATCCCGGCCCTGACGCTGACGCACGCCGCCGATGGTCGGCACGCTGTGGCCCTGCGATCCGGCCGAGATGCTGTCGTACCGCGTACCGGGCTGGAAGTAGGCGGCGTCGTAGAACCCCATGCCGAGCTCGCTCAGCAGCGGTTCCCCGTTCACTGCGAGCACGAACGACCCGAGGTCGTTGTGATTGTGCGGCTCGTCGTTGTGGCCGGCCTTGGCGGCGAATCCCAGCTCGTTCGCGCCCGCAGACGCACGGATGACCAGCCACTGCGCGTCGGCGAACCAGGTGGCGGATGCCGGGGCGTCGGCCACCTCGTCGGCCAGGTCGCGCGCCCACACGAACTGACGGATCACCGGCCCCCAGTTGTGCGCCCAGCCGGACGTCGACCACAGCTCGCGCGAGACCGCCGAGGACGGGTCGAGAGTCTCGGTGATGCCGGCCAGCGCGGAGGCGACCATGCCGTACGGTTCGGCATCGGAGAACGCGGCGACCGCGCGCCCGCCGAGCGAGACGCCACGGGGGTAGCGGACGATAGCGGCGAGCCTGTCCTGATGCGGACCGTGCCAGAGGTCGATGCCGGTGCGCTGGCGCAGCGCCTCGGCGTAGAACGCGAAATGTCCGAACCCGTAGTTCCAGTAGTTCAGTCCCTCGACGCAGATGCCGTCGTTCCCGTACCCGGCGAGGAAGACGTCCATGGCGGCGGTGCAGCGATCCAGGATGCTCTCCAGGCCGTCGGCCTCGAGGTGCATGGCGGCGATGCCGATGCTCGCCGCGCACACCGCGGACCAGTTGGTCTCCGAGGTCTCCCACGGCCAGGATCGCTCGCGGAACGGCGTCAGGACGCGACGCTCCACCTCTCGCCGGACGCGGGCGACGACCAGCGGATGCAGCCGTCGTCCCAGCAGCGCGACGATCTCGGCGAGCGCGAAGGCCGTCTCGGCGGCGAACAGGTCGATGCTCTCGTCGTGCGGGACCTCGGGATGCGGTGACGACAGCTGCGCGATGTGCGCGGGCAGCGCCCACGCGTACTCGTCGCAGATGGCCCACATCACGTCCTCGGTCGCCGAGATCGGGACGTCATCGCTGAACAAGGCGCCGATGGCCGCGGCGAACAGGCGGCGCCGGCGGTCGAAGTACAGATCCTCGAACTGCTGCCGGTCCCCGTTCACGTCGAACCGGACGTAGTCGGCGAATCCCCACCACGGGATCGGCGTCCCCGCCTCGACGAGCGCCCGGTCGAGGAACTGCTGCGCGCGCTCGGCGATCCGACGATTGCGGATCGGCTCGCGCCACACCCCTGGGAAGCGTGCTTCGGCGAAGACGGCCTCAGCCGTACCGCCGTCGAGGGGTGTGTGCATCATCACGGTCTCCGATCCGTCTCGGCAACCGTATTCCGGTCCGGGCCGACGGGCGTCTGCGCCATCCCGATGGGCAGGATGTCATCGGCGCAGGCGTTCCCCTGTGGTGCGCGTCTAGCTCGCGTCGGCCGCCTCGGCCGCATCGGATGCTCGCAGGACCGGCTGCTCAGCCGCCCGGCGAGCGATCAGCCAGATGCCAGCGGCGGACGCGAGGAAGAGCGCCGCGAGCACCACCCAGCCGACCAGCCCGTACGTGATCGCGGTGGCGTTGACGAGAATCGGGGCCGCGAGCGCGCCGACCGAGAACCCCATGCCGAACACGCCCTGATAGGCGCCCGCCCGTACCGAGTCGGCGAGTTCGAAGCTCAATCCCCATGCCCCGGCCTGCGACAGGATCTCGGCGAACGTGTGCAGCACCGCCGCCGAGAGCAGCACGGCGATCGCGACCCAGGTCGGCAGACCGGCGGCGAGCGCGTAGACGATGCACGCTGCGGCCATCAGCCACCCGGCGATCAGTGTGACACGTCCCGCGGTGCGCACGTCGTGCGTGCCGCGGGACGCGCGGACCTGGAACAGCACCACGAGGGCCGTGTTGAGGATCAGGATGACGGCGACCACGACCTCCGGCGCCGTGGTGCGCGTCGTGATCCAGAGCGGGACGCCGAGCTCGGCGACGCCGAACTGCATCCCGAAGACCGCCGAGAGCAGTGTGAGCAGCAGATATCGGCGGTCGCGCCAGGGTGAGCGGCGACGCCAGTCCGCTCGGGCCGCGCGCACGGCATCCGCCGTCGTGAGCGTATCGATGGAGCCGGTCTCGGTCCGCACCGGTTCGACGCTGCGGGTCGGCGCGTCGACCGACTCCGGCAGGCGAAGCAGCGGCAGAGTCCCGAGGATGCCGATGACACCGGCACCGACGATGACCGCCCGGTAGGCCTCCGGCGTGCCGAGCGCGAGAGCGATCGCCGCGATGCCGGAGCCGATGGCGATCGAGAGGTTCGTCACCGTCCGCAGCACGGCACGCGCGTGCACCCGCTTGTCCGGGGCGAAGCCGCGGGCGATGATCGCCGACCGGGACGAATGCGCGATCGTGTCGAAGAACCCGGCGAGGGTGGCGATCACCAGCGCGGCGACGAACGTGTTGGCGAACGCGTACGTCGCCAACAGCACCGCCCCGACCGCTTCGAAGACGAACGTCATCCGACGCGCGCTCCACCGATCGGCGAGCCATCCCCCGAGGAATGACGCGAGGACGCCGAACGCGCTCGAGACGGCGAGGACCACCGCCGCCTCACCGGCTGACAAGCCGATGATGAGCGTGAAGTACAGGACCGTGACCGAGAGGAAGACGCCGCGGCCGATCCGTGAGACGGCCGTGGACGCGACCAGCGCCCGCAGCAGGGGATCCGACAACGACTGGGCGATGCGTGTACGCAGACTCGGCTTCAACGCGATCGGGTGGGGAGCATCCTGCAAGGTCACACGCCAGTCTCACACGGCCGACGGACATCGCCGTTCGGATATCGTCCTCATATGCCGTCCCGCCTGCTCGCCCCCGAGGGCATCCCCGCCAGCATCCAGGAGTTCGAACACGGCGGCGCAACGCTCGTCGTCGAGAGATTCGGCCAAGGGCGTCCGTTCGTCGTGCTGCACGGCATCGGCATGGGCCGCAGTGTGTTCCTCGATCTGACCGGCCGGCTGCGCGGCGAGGTCGTCGCCGTTGACCTCCCCGGCTTCGGCGAGGCGCCCGAACCGGTGCGCACGCTGACGATGGAACGCCACGCCGATCTCGTCGCCGCCTACCTGCGCTCCGTCGACCTCAACGGTGTCGTCGTGATCGGCCACTCGATGGGGAGCCAGGTCGCCGCCGAGCTCGCCGCGCGGCATCCCGAGCTCGTGGCCGGAGCCGTGCTCGCCGGTCCGAGCGTGAACAGCGCGGCGCGCACGATCGGCGCCCAGGCCGGTTACCTGCTGTGGGATCTTCTGGGCGAGTCCCCTGTCGTGCTGTGGCGCGGCGCCAGAGAGTACCTGCGCGGTGGGCCGCATCTGATCCGCAAGATGCGCGCGATGATCGTGCACCGGCCGGAGGACGCGTTCCCCCGCATCGACTGTCCCGTGCTGGTGCTGCGCGGCGAGTCCGACCCGCTCGCGCCGATGAGCTGGTGCGAGGAGATCCTCGACCTGGTCCCTGACGCCGAACTCGAGGTGATCCGCGGCCACGGCCACGAGACGCTCATCAGCGACGCGAGTCCGGCCGCCGAATTGATCCAGGCCTTCGCCGACCGGCTCTGACTCCGTTCACAACTCCTCATGGAGCGCGGATGAGCGGCGGCCGGCCGGCGCCGTTCCGGCGTTCGCCCCGGAGCGGACCGGGATCGATGAGGAGTTATGAGCGCCAAGTCGGGCCGCGAACGCGTCGATCACCTCGGCCAGCTGCCGCCGGACGGTGTCCGAACCGTCCAGGATGTCCGTCGCCAGAGGACGGACGGTGACGTAGCCTGCGCGCGCCGCGGCGATGTCACGACGGCGGTCGTCGACCTGCTTGTCCCACCCCTCATGGAAGGCCCTGCTGTCGCACTCGACGATCAGCCAGCCCTCGACGAGAAAGTCGACCCGGCCGATCCCCGGGATCGTCACCTGCGTCTCGAAGCGCACCCCCAGGCTCCGCAGCACGAGCCGCACGAACGTCTCCGGCCCGGACTCGGCCGAGGCATCCACGAGCCCGATCAGCGGTCGGAAACGGGCAGGCAGGCCTTCGAAGATCTCCCGCAACTCCTCCGCCGACAGCAGTCCATGGTGCAGGACACTGTCGAGAGTGGCGATCGCCGCGCGCGGTGGCTGGCACCTTATCGACAGACGCACCGCGTCACGAAGCGACCCGACGTGCAGCGGCGCACGGTCGTCGGTGACGGCATCCCAGTGCACGCGGGTCGTCGACGCTCTCGGCGCTCGCACGCGCGACGTGCCGGGCACGACGTGCACATGCAGCGCCGTGCACGTCAGCACGAACACACCGATCATCCGCAGCAGCGATAGGCAGGACAGTCGTCCGCCGATGCGGACCGCCTCTGCTATGTCCGCGGTGACGGGTCGCACGGCGTATCGATCGCGCCGCAACCGCACGATCGTTCCCGCTCTCACGGAAGCCGTGATGTCCCGTCCCGTCATGCCGGCCAGACGGAGGTCGGATCGAGTCACGATGACTCGCGCGAAAGCCTGGGCGGTGCGCTGCGGGACGGTCTGCTCGCTCTTCATCACGGTACCTTCGGCCATCCGGCGGGTCCCGTGGGGCGCGAACGCGCGGATGAGAAGAACCTGCAGCGACTCCGTCGCGGTGCAGGGCGGGTGGGGAGCCGGCGCACAACTCCTCATCGATTGCGCGGAAACCACGGTCACCGCGATGGAATCCGCATCTTCCCGCGATCAATGAGGAGTTGTGAACGCGAAACGCGCCGGACCGCCGGACTGCGCCAGCCCGCCCGGCTCACCCGGCGGCGGGCGGCGTCTGCTTCGAATCGGCGAGGTCGTCCACGACGAGGTGCCGCTGATCGGTGGTGCCGTTGCGGTACGCCTGCCGTCCGACCATGTGCGCCGACAGCGGTGCCGTGGCGAACTGCATGAGGACCACGGGGGCGACCAGCGCCGCGCCGAGGAGGATGCCGCCGATCGACCGCTGCGACAACGCGATCGCGATGCAGATCAGCAGCAGACCGAGCACCTGCGGCTTCGTCGCCGCGTGCAGGCGCGATGGCACGTCGTGGAAGTGCAGCAGCCCGACCGCGGCCGACAGGCACAGCAGCGCTCCGCACAGGATCAGGATGAGCACGATCCAGTCGATGACGGCGCCGGGGATCTCGAGACCGAGAAGGTTCATGGTGTGGTGTTGTCCCTTCTCGCCACGTACCGCGCGACCGAGATGGAGCCGAAGACCCCGACGGCCGCGATGATCAGCAGCACCGGGATGCTGCGGGAGTGCCCGTTGATCGCCATCTCGGCACCCAGCACGCACATCACCTCGGTGAGCAGCACGTCGGAGGCGACGGCTCGGTCGAGGATCGACGGGCCTCGTACGATCCGGATCAGCGTCAGGATCGCCGCGACGCCGAAGACCACCATGATCGCCATCAGCAGGATGTTCATCGCAGGCCTCCCGCTCGTCCGCCAGCGGCGAGCGCGCGCTCGTCGTCCCTGAGAGCACGGTACTGCGCCGGGCTGCCCAGCGCCCGCACGATGCGCTGCTCCCAGCGCAGCACCTGTTCGCGCTGACGGTCGACATCCGCGACGGTCCGCACTCCGATCACGTGCAGGTACAGGATGCGTCGGTCCCGGTCGGTCTCGACGATGAGCGATCCAGGGATGAGGGATGCCGTCACGGCGACGTGCGTCATCACCAGATCATCCGCGTACTTGAGCGGGACGGCCATGATCGCGGCCCCCGGCTGGTGTCGGAAGTCGAACACCTGCACGGTGACGCCCAGCGCGCCGCGCAGCACGGCGAAGAGGAACTGCACCAGGAAGAGGGCTCCGTACCAGAGATTGATCCGACCGCTGAGCTCGATCGTCGGCAGGCGGAACACCCGCGTGACGAAGATCGCGACCACCAGTCCGGTCACGAACGCGAGCACGGTGAACTGCCCCCACAGCAGCATCCAGAGCACGACCAGCCAGGCGAGGAAGGGCAGCTGCAGCAGGACGGCCTGGAACAGACCGGGGCGGGCGTCGGGGGTCACGGCTGCACCTCCTCTTCCAGCTGCACCAGGCTCACCGGTTCGAGCAGGGCGTCACCGATGCGATCGCACAGCGCGTACAGCGGACCGGCGAACACGGTCAGCGCGAGCGTCACGGTCACCATGCCGCCCGTGGCGATCGTCATGATCTTCGGGATGCGGCGGCGCTCCTGCTGCTCATCCGCGGCCGGCGCGTTGCCCAGGTAGGAGATGCGCCCCTCGGTCTCGGCGGAGTCCTCCTCCTCGCGCCAGAAGGCCAGGTTCCAGGCACGCATCAGTGCGTAGAGCGTCAGCAGCGACGTGACGATGCCGCCGAAGATGAGGACCATCATGATCGGCGTCCCGACGGATGCCGCGGCCTCGAACAGTGCGAACTTGCCGATGAACCCCGAGAACGGCGGCAGTCCGCCCAGGTTGATCGCCGGCACGAAGTACAGCACGGCCAGGATCGGCGCGGCCTTCATGAGGCCCTTCACCCGCAGGATGCTGGTGCTGCCCGCTCTTCGTTCGATGAGGCCCACCGCGAGGAACAGGGTCGTCTGCACGACGATGTGGTGGACGATGTAGTACACGGTCGCCCCGATGGCCGCCGGTGTCGCGATCGCGAGACCGAAGATCATGTAGCCCACGTGACTGACGAGCGTGAACGAGAGGATCCTCTTCAGCTCGGCCTGCGCCACGGCGCCGAGCACGCCGACGATCATGGTCGCGAAGGCGACGATCAGCAGGATCGTGTCGATGCTGTTCTCGGCGAACAGTTGGGTCTCGGTGCGGATCAGCGCGTAGACGCCGACCTTGGTCAGCAAACCGGCGAACACCGCCGTGACCGGCGCAGGGGCGGTCGGATACGAGTCCGGCAACCAGAACGACACCGGGAAGATCGCGGCCTTGATGCCGAACGCGACGACGAGCATCAGGTGCAGGACGAGCTGCGTCTCCTGGGGCAGTTCGGTCATCCGCTCGGCGATCTGCGCCATGTTCACGGTCCCCAGCGCCCCGTAGATCATGGCGATCGACGCGAGGAAGAGGATCGAGGACACCAGCGACACGACGATGTAGACGGCGCCGGTGCGGATGCGGGACTCCGTGCTGCCCAGCGTGATGAGCACATACGAGGCGACCAGCAGGATCTCGAATCCGACGTACAGGTTGAACAGGTCGCCCGCGATGAACGCGTTGAAGATGCCGGCGGCCAGGATCAGGTACGACGGGTTGAAGATCGAGATCGGCGTCTCGTCCGTCCCGTCGGCGGCGCCCTGCCCGATCGAGAACAGCAGGACCGCGACGAGCACGATGCTCGACACGAGCACGAGCAGAGCGGCGAGGCGGTCGACGTAGAGGATGATCCCGAACGGCACCGGCCAGCCGCCGACCGAGACGGCCAGCGGGGTTCCGCCGTCGACCACGACGAGGAGGACGGCGGCGATGACCGCCACGGCTCCCAGAGTCGCCGCTGTGACGACGATCTGCAGACGAGGGCTGCGTCCGAAGACGAGCGTGACGGCGGCGCCGAGCAGGGGAAGGGCGACGAGGAGGGGGACGAGCGCGCTCATGGGCGGTCCTCCTCTTGGTCGGATGCACGCGGCGCGTAGGGCGAATCCACCGGCGCGTCGTCCTGGATCGAGGGGTGGTCCCGCGCGTGCAGGACTGTGATGGGCGCGGTCTGCACACCCACGAAGTCGGTCGTCGCCTCTTCGTCCTCCATGTCGCCCTCGTCGTCGAGGACGTCCTCATCCGCATCCGTGCGCTCGCGCAGGGCGATGTCGGCTTCGTCGTCCTCGACGGTGTCGGCCTGACCGAGCTGCCAGGAGCGGTAGATGAGGGCGAGCAGGAACGCCGACACGGCGAACGTGATGACGATGGCCGTGAGCGTCAGCGCCTGCGGCAGCGGGTCGCTGACGTCGGTCTCGCCGTAGAACGGCGCGTTGCCGGGGACGCCCATCACGATCAGCAGCAGCAGATTGGTCGCGTTGCCCAGCAGGAGGAAGCCGATCAGCACGCGGGTGAGGCTGCGCTCGAGCATCGCGTACACGCCGCAGGCGAAGAGCACCGCCATCACGAAGACGAGGGTCAGGGAGATGTCCATCAGACGTTCACCCCCCGCGCGCGCATCTCGAGGGCCTGCTTGTCGACCTCGGCACCGAGGCTGCGCAGCACGTCGAGCACCAGCCCGATGACCACGAGGTACACCCCGATGTCGAAGATCGTCGAGGTGACGAACTCGACGTGACCGATGAGCGGGATCTCCCACTCCCAGAACGTGCTGGTCAGCGGCGAGAGCCCGAAGAACAGCGGCACGACGGCGGTGCCGACGGCGACGATGAGTCCGGCGCCCAGCAGGCGCCCGGCATCCGTCGGGGCGGCGGCACCCAGTTCCCAGCGTCCGCCGGCGATGTAGCGCATCACGAGCGCCATGCCGGCGACCAGGCCGCCGGCGAACCCGCCGCCGGGGCTGTTGTGCCCGGCGAACAGCAGATAGATCGACACGACGATGATCGTGTGGAAGAGGATGCGGACGATCACCTCGAGCAGGATCGACCGGTTCTCCGGCTTCATCTTCTGCCCGCCGATGAGCCAAGCCCGCGGCGCGCTGCGGTTCTCGGCGGTCTGGAATCGGACGCCGTCCGTCGTCTCCACGAGCGGGTTGAGCCGGGCCTTGCGCCGGGTGGAGCGCGGCAGCGTGCGGGTGGCGGCGAGCAGATCGGCGCGGTGCGTGACGAACACGAGGGACGCCACGCCCGTCGCGGCGAGCACGAGCACCGAGAGCTCGCCCATCGTGTCCCACCCTCGGAGGTCGACGAGTGCGACGTTGACGACGTTCTTGCCGTGTCCGATGTCGTAGGCGAGGTCGGGGAAGATGATCGAGATCGGATCGGCGACCCGCGACTGCGTCGCCACGATCGCGACGAGCGCCATGGTGACACCGACCGCGATCGCGAGGATCGCCCGCGGCACCCGTCCGACGGACGCATTGTGCTCGCCCATCCGCGACGGCAGGCGACGCAGCACGAGAGCGAACGTGACCAGCGTCACCGTCTCGACCAGGATCTGGGTGAGCGCGAGATCGGGCGCCCCGCTGGTGGCGAACAGCACCACCATGCCCAAGCCCGTCACGGACACGAGCACGACGCCGGTGTAGCGCTTGCGCGCACGGACCGCGACGATGGCGGCGGCCGCCATGATGGGTGCGACGACCAGCTGGGTCGGCGTGTGCCATGCGGACAGCTGGAGCCGATCGACATCGGCGGCGAGCAGGGCAGTGATCTCGGCGACGACGAGCACGATGAAGATCGTTCCGACGTACACCGGGAGCGAACCGCGCTGGGTCAGCGAGGTCGTGAAGACCGACAGCCGGTCGACGCTGCGGGTGATCAGGTAGTACACGTCGGATGCCGTGAAGGGCAGGATCCTCGGCTTGCGATCCCACCCCGTCGCCCTCGCCAGCAGGAAGACACCGAAACCGAGCAGGATCGACAGGATCGAGATGGCGAGAGCCGGCTCGAGCCCGTGCCAGAGCGCCAGGTGCCCTGGGCCCTCGCCGCCGAGTCCCTCGGCGGCGGTGACCGCGTACCCCTGCAGAGCGACGTCGACCGCCGGTGCGCCGATGCCGGCCGCGAGCGTGACTCCGGCGAGGATGATCGGCGCGGACAGGAAGCCCACCGGCGGATCGGGCCACGGGGTGTCCGGCATCCGATCGCCCTGCGCGTCGTGCTTGGTCCAGAAGGCCCCCCACAGGAATCGGATGCCGTAGGCCGCCGTGAGCACCGCGCCGAGCGAGACGCCGATGATCGCGACGACGCCCCAGGGGGAACCGGCGAGCGCGTCATCCAGCAGGGCGGTCAGCGCGGATTCCTTCGCGACGAACCCGATCGTCGGCGCGACGCCGGCCATGGATGCGATCGAGATGAACGCGGCGGTCGCCATCACGGGCGCCTGCCGTCCGACGCCGGAGAGTTCGGTGATGTCACGCGTGGACAGCTGCCGGTCGATCACGCCGACGATAAGGAACAGCGCCGACTTGAACAGCGCGTGGGCGATCACGAGGGCAAGGCCGGAGAGGGCTGCGGCCTGCGTGCCGTAGCCGACCACGACGGTGAAGAAGCCCAGCTGGCTCACCGTGCCGAACGCGAGGACGCGCTTGAGGTCGGTCTCGCGCAGCGCCTGGAAGCCGCCGAGCAGCATCGTGAACACTCCGAGCGAGATGACGATCGGCCGCCACGGCTCGCTGAGCGCGAAGATCGGCGCGAACCGCGCCATGAGGTAGATGCCGGCCTTGACCATGGCTGCCGCGTGCAGATATGCGCTGACGGGTGTGGGGGCCGCCATCGCCCCGGGCAGCCAGAAGTGGAACGGGAAGATCGCGGATTTGCTCAGCGCGCCCACCAGCAGCAGGACGATCGCGGCGTTCACGATCGGCCCTGTCGGAGGGTCGGCGAGCATGGCGGAGATGCTGGATGTCCCGGCGTCCACCACCAGCAGGACGACGCCGACGAACATGACCAGTCCGCCGAGGGTCGTCACCAGCAGCGCCTGCAGGGCGGCACGACGGCTGGCGGCACGACCCCGATAGTGCCCGATGAGCAGGTACGACAGGATGCTGGTGAGCTCCCAGAACATCACGAGCATGACGAGGTCGTCCGTGAGCACGAGGCCGTACATGGCGCCGGCGAACCCGAGCAGGACCCCCGCGAACTGCCCGAGCCCCGCGGCGCTGTCGTGGAAGTACCACCGGCAGTAGAGCAGCACGAGCGCGCCGACGCCGGTCACGATGAGCGTCATGACCCATCCGAGCACATCCATGTGCATTGACAGGTTCAGGCCGAGCTGCGGGATCCACGCGACGGATTCGAACGGCGAAGGGTCGGCGCCGAGCACCTGCGGTGTCAGGACGATCGCGTGGATGAACGCCGCCGTCGGGACGAGCGCCGCGATCGCGAAGGCCTGGGCGCCGAGCCAGCGCACCAGCGCGGGAAGGACCAGCGACGCCAGGAGGAAGACCGCGAGGAGCGTCAGCATAAGCGGCTCCTCAATGGCTCGTCGGCCGTACGGCGCAGGCGGGCAGGTTCGTGCCCAGTTTAGTGGCCGTCCCCGTGGCTCGTCCCCGGTTTCGCATGCGAGACTGGTTCGATCATGCGTTTCATCGTCAAGGTCGTCATCAACGCCTTCGCCTTCTGGGTGGCGGCGCTGATCCCTGCGCTGGAGATCACCGTCCGACCGTTCCCGCCCGGTGGGGACCTGCAGATGGTGCTGACGCTGCTCGCCGTCGGCGCGCTGTTCGCCCTCGTCAACACGATCGTCGGCACGATCGTGAAGATCATCGCGTTCCCGCTGTACATCCTCACGTTCGGCCTGATCGGCTTCGTGATCAACGGCTTCCTGCTCTGGCTGACCGCGTGGATCACCAGCGGATTCGGTTGGGGTGTCGAGGTCGGCAACTTCTGGTGGGTGATCGTGGGCGCCCTGGTGATCTCGATCATCAACGCCGTCTTCGGATTCATCCTCCGTCCGCAGAAGAAGCGCAGCAACGCCTGACCCTTCACTGCGTCCAGCCGGTGCGGTCGCCGATGTACTCGGTCGACTCGATGCTGACGGCGGTCGCCAACTGCGCCAGATGAGCGCGGTATGCGTCCAGGCGCGGGTCGCCTGAGGCATCCACCATCTCCGCCGTCTCGGTGTACGTGTCGGTCATGTGCGGTTCGAGGATCAGATCCTTCAGGCTCGGTGCCGGGTCGCCCTCACGCTGCACCACGATGCTGTCGGCCGATCCGGTGCTCCCCGGTGCACCGCCGCCGGCGAGTGCGTTGACGACGTCATCGGTGTGCCGCAGCTCGATGAGCAGCTGGTCGTCGCGCAGCGTCGGCTGCACCGGGCTGCCCGCGGTCACCACCGTCCGCACGTCGTACTGATCGTCCATCGCGAGGTACGACGCGACCATGGCCCCCTGCGAGTGCCCGTAGACGTCGACGGGGTCGCCCGGTTCGGCGCCCGCCTGGTGGAGCGCGTCGAGCGTCGCCTGATACGACGCGGAGATCCGACCGGTGTAGAGCTCGGTGTTCGACTTGCTGTCCCACGGTTCGCCGGCTCCGTAGAGGGCCGACTGCGTGCCCTTGATGTAGACGGCGTAGCTCTTACGGCCGTCTTCGAAGGTGTAGGTCTCGACCTTGACCTGGGCATCCTCGGTCTGGGGGAACCGCCGGAGTCCGTCGGCGAGCGAGGCCGGCGGCGCGACCGGAGACGAGGCGGCGACCGGTGCGACGCGCACGGGATCGGCGCCGCCCTTGAGGGTCGCGCCGGGGAGGAGCGTGCCGAACACGGTCGAGCTGCCGAGGATCGCGGCCATGGAGGTGATGGCCCCGAAGTTCAGACCTGTCGCAGTGGTCGCGATGTCGAACTGGCTGTCGAGTCCATCGAACCGCCCCTGCTCCCACTGTTCGACGAGGTGGTCGGCCATGCCGCTGAGGCGTGCATCGGTGGCCTCGAGGTCCACGATCTGCGGAAGCAGGCGCTCGGCCGCCGCGGCATCCGTCAGCAGGAGCGCGTCGTACTCGGTGCGCAGCTCGACCAGTTCGTAGGCATCCGCCATGAGGTGGGTGCCCGCGATGACCTCGTCGATCCGCGTGCGCATCGCAGCGAGCCGATCCCCCGCCTCCCACAGCTCCACCGTGCCGATCGCGGCGGACAGCTCGGCCGTCTGAGCGATCCACCGGTGAGCGGTGTGCGCGGCATCCGCCGCCCGTCCGACGAGGGTGCCGATCGATCCGAGCCGGAACGCGGCATCCCGCAGGGCATCGGTGTCGACCGAGATCGCCCCGCCGTGGCTGATCTCGAGATCGTCGTCATCGCTCACCGCGCGGCCTCCAGCTCCCACAGCCGGAGGCGCAGCGACGACTCCACTGACGCGCACTGCACTGCGAAACCGTCGATGGTCGCGTTCAGCTTGCGGACTCCCGCGGTCTGCCAATCGGTGTCGGCGATGAGCGGCACGAGGAGGACCCCGGCATCTTCCAAAGCTTCTATGGCATCGTTGACGAAGCGACGTGCGGCGTGCCAGCCCCAGATCTGTTCCGGGGCCCAGTCGCCTGCGATCTCGGTGGAGTACATGCCGTCAGATTGCCGCGCGTCGCCCTCGCTCCGTGTCGCGATTCCGCGCGCTCCACGGCATCCGGGAACAAGCCTTTGAGAATCCGATCTGTGCAGGAGCAGTCACCCGTGGGCAGAATGGAATCCATGACCGACCCGGAACCCTTCCGCGTCATCTTCGTGTGCACCGGCAACATCTGCCGGTCCCCGATGGCCGAAGTGGTGTTCCGCGACCTCGCCGACCGGCAGGGACTCGGGCATCGGATCCTGTCCAGCAGTGCAGGCACCGGAGACTGGCACCTGGGCGAACGCGCCGACCACCGCACCCTGGCCGCTCTCGACCGCCGCGGCTACGACGGCTCACGTCATCGGGCACGGCAGTTCACCGCGGCATCCTTCCGGGAGAACGATCTCGTCGTCGCGCTGGACCGCACGCACGAGCGCAACCTCCGCGAGTGGGCGCACGACGAGGACGAGGAGGGCAAGGTCACACTGCTGCTCTCGTTCGATCCGTCGACCGAGGCCACCGACGTCCCCGATCCCTACTACGCGGGCCCGGACATGTTCGATGCCGTGCTCGGTATGATTGAGACGTCGACTCGGGGCCTGTTCCGCCAGCTCGAGCCCGCCCTGCGCCAGCCCGCACGACGCCCCGCACACGAGGGGCCCCGATCAGGAGGACTCCCCTGACTTCGCACGCCCCGCTCCCCGTCCAGCCGCTCAGCCCCCTCGACGGGCGCTACGCCACCGCCGTCGCCGGTCTCGGCGACTTCCTCTCGGAGGCGGGCCTGAACCGCGCCCGCGTCGAGGTCGAGATCGAGTGGCTGATCGCCCTCACCGACCGTTCGCTGTTCGGAACGTCGCCGCTGTCGGATGCCGACAAGGAGCGCCTGCGCGCCCTGTACCGCGACTTCGGCCAGGCCGAGATCGACTGGCTGGCCGAGAAGGAAGCCGTCACGCAGCACGACGTCAAGGCGATCGAGTATCTCGTCCGCGACCGGCTGTCGACGCTGGGCCTGAACCGCATCGCCGAGCTCACGCACTTCGCGTGCACGAGCGAGGACATCAACTCGGCCTCCTACGCGCTCACCGTCAAGCGCGCCGTGCTCGGCGTGTGGCTGCCGGCGCTGGACGGCGTGATCGCGAAGCTGCGCGAACTGGCCGTCGAGCACGCCGACGCCCCGATGCTGTCGCGCACCCACGGGCAGCCGGCGACGCCGTCCACCATGGGCAAGGAGCTCGCGGTCTTCGCATGGCGCCTGGAGCGGGTCCGCGGTCAGATCGCGGCATCCGAGTTCCTGGCGAAGTTCTCCGGAGCCACCGGCACCTGGTCCGCGCACATCGCGGCCGAGCCGGATGCGGACTGGCCCGAGATCTCGCGCTCGTTCATCGAGTCGCTCGACATCGACTTCAACATCCTGACGACGCAGATCGAGTCGCACGACTGGCAGGTCGAGCTGTACGACCGGGTGCGTCACGCCGGCGGCATCCTGCACAACCTCGCGACCGACATCTGGACGTACATCTCGCTCGGATACTTCGCGCAGATCCCCGTCGCCGGCGCGACCGGTTCGTCGACGATGCCGCACAAGATCAACCCGATCCGGTTCGAGAACGCCGAGGCGAACCTCGAGATCGCCGGCGGCCTGCTCGCGACTCTCGGCCAGACCCTGGTCACCTCGCGTCTGCAGCGCGACCTCACCGACTCGACGACGCAGCGCAACATCGGCGTCGCGTTCGGGCATTCGGTGCTCGCGCTGGACAACCTGCGCCGCGGTCTGAACGCCATCTCGCTGCGCCGTGACG
The DNA here is from genome assembly GCF_025836995.1 of Microbacterium sp. M28. Classification (NCBI taxonomy): domain Bacteria; kingdom Bacillati; phylum Actinomycetota; class Actinomycetes; order Micrococcales; family Microbacteriaceae; genus Microbacterium; species Microbacterium triticisoli. The sequence goes on from NZ_CP107546.1 coordinate 3,230,812, forward strand.
TACTGCTGGACGACCTCGATGGCAACTGGGAGGTGCTCGCCGAAGCGATCCAGACCGTCATCCGCGCCGAGGTCGTCGCCGGTCGCTCGACGATCACCGACCCGTACGCGCTGCTCAAGGAGCTCACCCGCGGACACCGCGTCGGGGCCCCGGAGCTCGCTGCCTTCGTCGAGACGCTGGAGATCGGGGATGCCGCGAAGCAGCGCCTGCTCGCCCTGACCCCCGCGACGTACACCGGCATCGCGGAGCAGCTCGCGAAGTAGTCGCCGCGCGGGGATACCCGCGGCCGGGGACCCCGTCTGCTCGCATCACCGCACGCTGCGGTCGCGCGAACGCTGTCCGGTCACGCGCGCGGCGACCTCAGCATCCGAGATCCCTCACCGAGCGTGACCCGACGGGTCGGCGGTCACGCGTGCGGTGACCCATCCGAAGCGTGAGCGAAGCTCGGCACCAGGGCTCAGGCGCGATCAGGACTTCGCGGCGTCGCCTTCGGCATCCGGTTCCTCGTCGTACAGAACCGGACGGTCGATCTCCTCGTCCTCGTACTGCGCGGGGTCGACGGCGAGCATGAGCATCGCGATGCCGAGGAGGGTCACGATGAACGCTCCGCCTCCGACGACCAGACCGAGCGCGACCGGGCTGAGGCCCTCGTAGGTGCCGTTCGCGATCGCCGTGTTCACACGGGCGGTGAACGCGCCGGTCGAGATCAAGGTGACGGCGGCGGCGAAGATGCCTGCGGCCGCGGCGATGCCGAGCAGGTGCAGCGGACGCAGCAGTTCGCGGCGGGTGGGCTTGTCGTCGGTCATGCCGCACCTCCGGAGAGCGGGGCCGCATCGGCGGCAGGGGTCTGGGCGTCACGCGACGGAGTGAGGCCCGCGATGCCGAGGAAGACGGCGACCAGGGCGGCGTATCCGCCCAGCATCCCGACGCCGAGGATGATGCCGGTGAGCTGGAAGGTGCCGGCCTCGTCGACCGTGTAGTCGGAGGAGAATCCGGCCGGGATGAGCAGCAGCGCGACCGCGAGCAGGATGCCGAGGCCTCCGATCAACAGCGCATCGCGCGCGAGCGGGTCGTCCTCACGGCGTCCGCGAAGGCCCGCGATGATCTCGACGACCCCGGAGAGGATCGCCCACGAGACCACGATGATGAAGAACATGTCCTCGGTCCGAAGCAGCGGGATGCCGGCGACCATGCCCGCGAGGCCGTCGATCACGGCGAGCAGGACGTACGACCAACGGCGCCCCGGTTCGACGGCGAGCCAGGCGCCCAGGGCGAGCACGAACCCGGTGACGATCGCGAAACCGCTGAACACGGAGAGTCCGACGGCGGCGGAGTGATCGGAGGAGAACGTCACCATCAGTGCCGCGATCGCTGCGAACGCCGCGCGCAGCAGCTGGATGTGTCGCACCGTGAAGGCGCGGGCGGGGGCAGACATGACGGATCCTCGGTCCTGATGGTGGTCCGTCCCAGTCTACCGGCGCGGAAGGGGGCCGCCGGCGGGGCATGAGCACGGCGTCGGAGCCCGACGGCCGTCCCCAGGCGGACCGTCGGACTCCACGCGTGCGCAGCATAGGGGCGTCGCTGCGAGGCCGTTCGTCTCGCGATCGGGCTCCTGCTCGCGATTCGACCGACCCTGGGACCTGCGGCTCCGTCCGGAGCCCCTGGGCGAAACCGCCTGGTCGTATGCTCGAATCTACGAGAACACTGTTCACATACCTGGGGGAGGTCTGTGATGGCAGGGGATGACCTCCATCGAACAGCCGGGAACGGCTTCGCCGAGGCGTTGCGTGAAGCGATCCTCGCGCGCGGAGTGACACTCGCCTGGCTCAACAAGCGCCTGCGCGAGAACGGCAACCCGGTGTCGATGGCGACGTTGAGCTACTGGCGCTCAGGAGCCAGGCGCCCCGAGGGCGCGCAGTCGATGTCGGCGATCGACGACATCGAGCGCCTGCTGCGTCTGCAGAACGGTTCGCTGTCGAGCCTGATCGGCCCGACGCAGCGTGTCGGGCCGATCGGCACCCCCGCGTTCCCGCTGAACGAGCGCATCCTGGAGAACGCCGTCACCGAGGTGTTCGAAGCCCTCGGCACACCGCAGTTCGACCTGTCCCGCGACGTCAGCACGCACGCGGTGACTCTCGTCGGCGCGGACGGCGACGTCATCTCCCGCACCACGAGAACGCTGATCCAGTCGATGTCGGGTCTGCTGACGCACGTGCCGTATGTCGACATGACACCGGGCGTGCGGACCCCGCCGCCGGTGTTCCGCGCTGTCGGCGGAGGTCGCATCGCGGCTCGGTACTCGCACCCTTCGGGCGAGGTGCACGGATTCTCCATGGAGCTGGATCAGCCGGTGGACAGTGCTCAGTACACGATGATCGAGTGGTCGTTCGAAGTTCCACCCGGGTATCCGTCGGTCCGGGAGACGGGCCACGGCGTGTCCCGTCAGGCCCGCGACCTGGTGCTGTGGACGCGCTTCCATCCGGATGCCCTGCCCGACTGGATCGAGGAGGTCGAGGAGACGCCGGACGGATCGACGACCACCCCGCTCACGATCTCGTCGGGCTCGAGCGTGCTGCAGATGCGCCGCCGGTTCGGGCCCGGGATGCTGCTGCTGCGCTGGGGGTACGGCGAACGCGAGTGAGCGCCGGACGGCAAGGTCAGCCCGGCTGCGGCCCGGTCGCGACGGGACGACCGGTGGTGTTCGACCACTGGCTCCACGAGCCGTGGAAGATCTTCGCGTCGACACCTGCCTCGGCGAGCATGAGGGCGGTGTGCGCGGCCGTGATACCGGAACCGCAGTAGGCGGCCACCGGGGTCACCTCGTCGACGCCGGACGCAGTCAGCGTGGCGCGGATCGCCTCGCCGTCCAGCGCCGTGCCGTCCGCTGCCAGGTGAGCCTTGGTCGGCAGGTTGATCGCACCGGGGATGTGGCCGGCCACCGGATCGTAGGGCTCCGTCTCGCCGCGGTATCGTTCGGGAGCCCGCACATCGAGCAGGACTCCGGATGCCGGATACGCGGCGACCTCGTCGATCGTGAGGCTGTCACCCGTGATGTCGGTCAGCGTCACCGAGCCCGGGTGGGCCGTCACCGCACCGGATTCCACTGGCGCACCCGAGGCGCGCCAGGCGGGCCAGCCGCCGTCCAGGACACGGACGTCGATGCTGCCGTGCCGGAGGATCCACCAGGCGCGCGCGGCCGCCAGACCGCCGTAGTCGTCGTACACGACGACCCGGTCGCCATCGTTCAGGCCCCACCGGCGCGCGGCATCCTGGACCGTCGCGGTGTCCGGGAGCGGATGCCGCCCTTCGTCCGGCCGCCCGTGACGCGACAGCTCGGTCTGGAGATCGACGTACACCGCCCCGGAAACATGACCCTCGAGATAGTCGGGGTATCCGTCGGGGCCGCCGAGCCGCCACCGCACGTCGAGGACCCGCACCGGCGTTCCGCTCGTGATCAGTTCGGACAGCTCGGCGGCGCTCACCAGATGGGACATGCTCCCAGCGTAGGACGGCCTCGCCGCTCGTCGAGCGAGGTCGGCGAAGCCGACCGAGCCGAAACGGGTTCACGCACTCCGCTCGCTCAACGAACGAGAGAGGCGACCGGCTCAGCGCGCGTCGGAGGCCTCGGACGGTTCGAACTCGTCCTCGGTGAACTCGTCCTCGGTGAACTCGTCCTCATCGGCATCATCCTCGTCGGCGTCATCCGTCGGGCCGGCGGTGAGCACGCCGTCGGGGCGGATGAGCTCTCGGACCTCGGCCATGAAGCTGTTCAGCTGCTGCTGCTGCCAGCGCAGCTGACGCGTGCGGTCCTCCGCGTCGCGCAGCACCTCGGTGGTGTGCCCGATCACGGTCTCCACGATCTTCTGGGCCTTGACCCGTGCACGGTCGAGCGTCTCACGTGCGCGCACCTGGGCATCCGACTCGATCGTCTGGGCCTGCGAGCGCATCAGACGCTCGTAGTCGTCGGCCTTCGCCGAGATGCGCTGTGCGTGCTCGAGCGAGGACTGCACCTGCTCGTTCGCGTCGCTCGTGATGCGCTCGGCGTGCGCGACGGCCTGATTGTGCAGCGTCAGGAACTCCTGCTGGGCGTCGTTCTGGCGGCGCGTCAGGCTCTCTTCGAATTCGAGCACGCGCGTGTTCATCTCGCGCACCTCTCGCTCGGCATCCGCGCGCTGCTGCTGCGTCTCGCGCGTGACCATCGAGCGCAGCGCGGCGGAGCCCTTCTCGGCCTCGGCGCGGACGGCGGCGGCCTCCTGCTCGGCCTGCGTCACCTTCTCGGCGGCGTGGGCGGCCTCGCGGGCGATGCGCGCCTCGTGCGCCGTGTACTCGGTGTCGATGCGCAGACGCACCTGGTCGGCCTCGTACTGGGCCTCGGCCGTGATGCGGGCGACGTCCGCCGCGAGCTCGGCGCGCTTGGCCTCGGCCTCTTCGCGCGCGGCCTCGAGCAGGCGCTCGGCCTGCGTGGCGGCGTTCTGGATCAGGACGGTCGCCTGCTCCTCGGCGACGCGGAGCACGGCCTCGAACTGCAGGCGCGACCCCTCGTCATCGCCGTCCTTCTTCGGGGCGTCGACGAGCTCGCTGGTCAGCGTCGCGACCTGCTGCTCGAGTTCCGCGGCCTGTGCCTGGGCGGCAGCGGCCGCCGCCTCCAGTTCGGCGATCCGCTCCGCGGCCTCGGCCTGCGCGGCCTCCGCCTCGGCGCGGACCGCGTCGGCCTCGCCGCTCGCGCCGCTGCGCGCCAGCGAGACGTCGGTCTCGGCACGCTGCAGCTGGGCGCGAAGCGTTGCGATCGCGGCATCCACCTCGCCCTTGTCGTAGCCGCGGAACGCCTGAGTGAAGGTGGCCTGCTCCCGTGGAGCGCTCCCGCCGCCCTGAACGAGCTGGTCGAAGAAGTCGGGCTCGCGTTCGTCGCGGTTGTCGGCGTTTTCGCTCATGAGGAGTCTTTCTGACGGTTCCGTCCCGGCGGCATGACCGATGCCACCGGAGCGAAGAGAAGGGGGAGGATGGCGCGAAGCTCGCGACACATCCTAATCCGTCACTATGTGCGGGTGCGCCGGGGAAATCGCGCAGCGGCGTAGACTCTGTGCGGCACATCGAGAAAGGCCTGCGATGCCCTCTCGTCTGCGCTGGATGCGCCTTCGCCCCCAGGAGCTCGCGCTCATCGCGATCACCGCGGTCTGGGGCTGCACCTTCCTCGTCGTGCACTGGGCGATGGAGTACTCCGGCCCGTGGTTCTTCGTCGGGATCCGCTTCCTCGTCGCCGGTCTCATCAGCGCGGTGATCTTCCGGAACGTGCTGCGCGGCATCCGCTGGTCCGACATCGGAGCCGGCGCAACGATCGGGCTGATGATCCACCTCGGGTACGGCCTGCAGACCGTCGGGCTGCAGACGATCGACTCCTCGACGTCGGCGTTCATCACCGCGATGTACGTTCCGCTCGTCCCGCTTCTGCAGTGGGCTGTGTTCCGCAAGCGCCCGCACACCATGGCGTTCGTCGGCGCAGGGCTCGCGTTCGTCGGACTCCTTCTGATCGCCGGACCGGATGCTCTCACCCTCACGCTCGGCCAGGGGGAAGTGGCGACCCTGCTCAGCACACTGCCCATCGCCGGCGAGATCATCCTCATCAGCGTCTTCGCCGGGAAGGTCGACCTGGGTCGCATCACGATCATCCAGCTGCTGGTCGCTGGTCTCCTGTCCCTGCTGACGATGCCCGTGGTCGGCGAGGGCGTTCCGGCGTTCTCCTGGGTGTGGGTCGTGGCCGCGATCGGGCTGGGAGCCGCCAGCTGCCTCATCCAGCTCACGATGAACTGGGCGCAGAAGTCGGTGTCGCCGACACGCGCCACCGTGATCTACGCGGGCGAGCCGGTGTGGGCCGGTGTCGTCGGACGCATCGCCGGCGAGCGCCTGCCCGCGACGGCGCTCATCGGCGGAGCGCTCGTGGTGCTCGGCATCCTCGCGAGCGAACTGCGGATCGTGCGGAAGCGGGATGCCGCACGCACCGACCCGGATGCCGCGAACGCCGATCCGTCACAGTGACGCCGGGCGCCGTCCTCTCACTCGATCGCCGCGAGCTCCGGCTCCAGCTGCAGTTCGATCGTCGCGAACGAGTGCGGCGGCAGGGTCACGGTCAGCACCCCGTCGCGCAACACCGCGTCGAGCTCGCGCGGGGCCACCCGGTCCGGCGCGCCGACATCGTTGTGCGCCGACGCGTCATCGCCGGTGAGCACACGAGCCCGGGTGACCGTCGCGGCTCGCCCCCGCAGGTCGACGTCCACCGTGCAGTCGGCGTCGAGCGCGAGGTGACTCAGCGAGATCAGTGCGGTGTCCTCGCGCGTCGAGGCCGACATGGAGACCAGCGGAAGTTCGCCGCCGCGCACGCGGGCCGTCGGCACGTCCCGCAGGTGCGTGTGCAGCTGCAGCGCATCCTGATGCCCCTTGTTCATCTCGAACACGTGATAGGTCGGCGTCAGCACCAGCTTGTCTCCGTCCGTGAGGATCATCGCCTGCAGCACGTTGACCGTCTGCGCGATGTTCGCCATCGAGATGCGTCGCGCGTAGCGGTGGAAGACATCGAAGTGGAGCCCCGCGACCAGAGCGTCCCGGACGGTGTTCTGCTGAAACAGGAAGCCGGGGTTCGTCCCCTCCTCGACGTTCCACCAGGTGCCCCATTCATCGCACACCAGCGACACGCGGTTGCCGGGATCGTACGAGTCCATCACGGCCACGTGACCGCGTACGACGCGCTCGATGTCGGCGGCGTAGGCCATCGTGGCGTAGTACTGCTCGTCGCTGAAGGGCGCGGCATCCTCCGAGTTGATCCCCGATCCGGAGTGCGTGTAGTAGTGGAACGAGATCGCCTGGTACGGCAGGTTCCCGTAGAGCGTGCAGCCGTGGCACTCCATGAGCGTCTTCATCAGCACACGAGTCCAGTCCAGGTCGTCCTCGTTCGCGCCGGCGGCGATGCGGGTGAGGCGGTTGTCGCCGTGGTTGTGCGCGAAAGTCGCGTAGCGCCGGGCCTCCTCGGCGTAGTGGGCTGCCGACATGTTCCCACCGCATCCCCACGCCTCGTTGCCGAGCCCCCAGAACGGCACCTTCCACGGCTCGTCCCGACCGTTCTCCCGCCGGAGCCGTGCCATCGGACTGTCGTCGCCGCGGGTGAGGTACTCCACCCATTCGGCCATCTCCTGCACGGTGCCGCTGCCGACGTTTCCGTTGACATAGGCGTCCGCGCCCAGCAGATCGCAGAGGTCCATGAACTCGTGCGTGCCGAAGTGGTTGTTCTCGACCACGTCGCCCCAGTTGGTGTTGGCGATCCGCGGCCGCAGCTCGCGCGGGCCGATGCCGTCGCGCCAGTGGTACGTGTCGGCGAAGCATCCGCCCGGCCAGCGCAGATTCGGGATGTCGAGGGCCCTCAGCGCCTCGACGATGTCGAGACGGATCCCGCGCGCGTTCGGGATCTCGGAGTCCTCACCCACCCAGAATCCGTCATAGATGCACCGGCCCAGATGCTCGGCGAAGTGCCCGTAGATGTGCCGGCTGATGCGATCGCCGGTCACGTCGAGATCGATGATCGCGCGGGCGGTTGTGGTGGTCAACGTGTTCTCCAGAAGTGCTCAGGTGTGACGGGGATGCGATTCCGTGCGACTCGCCCACAGCATCCCCCTCTCGATGATCGTGCGGACGCTCGTATCGCGGAGGACGACCAGGCTGTGACCGGGTGTGGCCACGAAGACCCTGCCCTGACCCCACGCGCGCGTCCAGACGGCGGGCGAGGTGACCGGCCGATGCCACGGGTGGTACGGCTGCACGGGGTGGGTGGTGGTGGCGAGCACGTCGTTGAGGTCGTCCGCGAGCACCCAGTACTGCTCCGTGCGAAGGGTGAAGTCCTCGAGCCCTGCCGTGATCTCGTGCTCGCGGCCGAGGTCGCTGATGTCGACCGTGTAGCAGAGGAAGTTGTCGGCCTCGCCGCCATCGCGCTCGTCCGGGTGCTTGCCGGGGTGGGTCGCGAACTGACCGCCGACGAGCTGCAGGTAGTCGGAGCTGTTGCGATAGGAGTCGGCTATGCCGCCGTGCCATCCGGCCAGACCAGTCCCGCTCTCGACCGCTCCCAGCAAGCCCTTCAGCGCCTCGTCCGAGATGTCCGACATGGTGACGCTCTGCACGATGAGGTCTGTGCGATCCATCACCTCGCGATCGGCGTAGATCTCATTGGAGTCCTCGACCCTCACGTCGAAGCCGTTGCCTGCGAGGAACGGGAGGAACATGTCGGTCGATTCGACCGGACGATGACCTTCCCAGCCCCCTCGGACCACGAGCGCTCTGCGCCTGCTCACGGCCGTTCCTTCCGCCGGGTGCCCGATCTCGGCGGGCGCACCTCGGATCCGCGCGCTCTCAGCGCTGTCGGCAGCGTCGTCTTCATCGACTCGTCCCTCCGCATCGACGGGCATGTGCAACGTCCGAAACCATGCCACCGACCGATGGCGTAGCGCACAGAATTTGCGCAAAAATGGTGACATGGCCACTGCGCGAATCACGCTCACCGATGTAGCCGCACGGGCAGGGGTCAGCGTTACCACGGCGTCGCGCGCTCTGCGCGCGAGAGGCGAGATGGCGGCGGACACGCGCTCGCGCGTGCTGCGCGCAGCGACGGAGCTCGGGTACTCGACGGCCGGTCAGAAGCGAGGACGTCCACGACGCGGCACGTCGCTGATGTTCGACCTGGTGCTCGGGCACTTCCATGATCCGTACACCCAGGAGATCACGGCGGGCGCTCGCACCACCGCGTCCGAGCTCGGCTACGACCTGGTCCTGACGGCCGAACGGGAGGATCCGGCGGACGACTGGCCGGAACGCATCCGGTCCCGCGGCTCGGCGGGAGTCATCGTCGGCCTGATCGTGCCGACCAGCACGCAGATCGCCGCCATGCGACGCGCGTCGATCCCCCTGGTGCTGATGGAACCGCCCTCGGAGGCGTCGAGCCCGCTGCCGAGCCTGCGGACGACCGACAGCGCGGGCGGCGCCGCCGCCGCCAGACACCTGGTCGATCGCGGCGCGCAGCGGTTCATCGTCATCGGCGGAGCACCGTCGTACCGTTACGGACGGGCGCGCGTGGACGGGTTCGTCCGCACGATCGACGAGATCGCGCCCGGCGCCCCCTGTGTGCGCACGAGCGCGGACTGGAGCGCCTGGGATGCCCGCCGGGCGTGCACCCGCGCACTGGCCGAGCTGCCCGGAAGCGGACCGATCGGCGTGTTCGCCTGCTCCGACGAGATGGCGGCCGGCGCCTATCGTTCGATCGCCGACAGCGGCCGCAGCATCCCCCGTGACGTCCTGGTCGTGGGTTTCGACGACGTACGAGGCGCTCGGTGGCTGCATCCGTCGTTGACCACGGTCCGTCAGCCGATCCGCGAGATGGCCTCGGCAGCCGTGCGAATCCTTGCTCGGGCGACGAACGGCGACGAGGTCTCGACCGAGCCCATCGTCATGCCGACCGAGCTCGTCGAACGCGGCTCGACCCGCTCGCCGGTCAGCCGGCCGGCCTGATCGGGAAGTAGACCGAGTACCGCTGATCAGTCACTTCGTTGAGCGGGATGAAGCGGATTCCGGCATCCCGGCCACGCGAGCGGTACCGCACCAGCCACTGGGCCCACTGCCGCTCGTCGTCGGCGACGAGGAGCGTGGACGGATCCGTCGGGTCCCCCTCGAGAGAGACCTCCCTGTCGATGAGGCCGGCGAGGACGATCGGCCCCTCGACGAACGCGACCGTGTCGGGTTCATCCGGGATCGGCACGGCACGCAGCGCGAACGGGAACTCGAGCTCGACGGTCGACTCGCCTCCGTCGTGGACGATCTCCAAGAACCGCCCGTCGCGCCGCCATGAGACGGTCGTCGTCACGAGCGGCTCTCCCGACGTCCATTCCGGGATCCGCAGACGCACCCGTGCGGAGGCGTCCTCGACCGAGGTGACGGAAACCCGCACGCGCAGCGCCTTCGGACGGTGCAGCTCGCCGCCCGGCCCGCCGTTGGCGTCGGGCCCGACGTAGCTCGCATCGTCGCGGAGGCGCACTTCGACTGCGACCGGCTGTCCCGCTGCGATCGTCTCAGCGCGCACCGGCAGGTACTGCGCGACCGTCAGCGCGTCGTCGTCCGCATAGATCGCCAGCGGGGCGACACGGGTGTGCGCCTGTACGAGACTCCCGTGGCAGCACCAGAAGTCCTCCGTCGGCGTGCCCCAGTGCTTGCGGGCACCGCCCTCGAGCGGCAGGAAGTAGGCGACCATTCCCGTCTCCGGGTGCTGCTGCGCCAGCAGTCCGTTGTGCAGATTCGTCTCGATGTAGTCGAGATGGACGGGGTCGCCGCCCCACCGGTACAGCACATCGGCGAGCCGGATCATGTTGTACACCGAGCAGTGCTCCTGCGTCTTCGCCCCGCGCCGGGCTGCGAAGGAGAACGGCGGCGTCCAGATCTCGCCAGACGTCTGGCCGCCCGTGCAGAAGGTTCCGCGGCGGGTGACCGCCCAGTCCCAGTACTGCTCGACGACGCGCTTCCAGCGCTCCTCCCCCGTGACCTCGAAGGCGCGGGCGGCGCCCAGCACTTCAGGGATCGTCGTGTTGGCGTGCATGTTCGTGAGGGCGTCCTCACCTGCCAGCAGCGCGTCGAACAAAGAGGCGTGCCAGTACCGGTCGAGGAGCTCGCGGTAGAGGTCGTCACCCGTCGCCTCGAGGAGATCGGCCCACACCTCCAGCATCCCTCCCGTCTCCATCTCGAGGATCTGCTGGAATCTCTCGCGCTCGAAACCACGCGCCCACTCCGCGATCGCGCAGGCGGCGCGGTGTGCGATCTGCAGCGCGCGTTCGTCACCGAGATCCCGGTAGACGTCGACGAGTCCCATGAACGTCTTGTGGATCGCATACTGAGGCGCCCAGACGTCGCGGCCCTCGGCCAGCCGTCGAAGGAAGGAGACCGGCGTGGCGAAGACCCATTCGCCGCCGTTCTCCTCCTGGCACCGCGCCAGCAGCTCGAGCACGCCGTCGAGCTTGGCGCGCAGCACCACGTCTCCAGTCGTCGCCGTCTCGCGAGCGGCCGCCGACATCCAGTGTCCGAGAAAGTGCCCGCGCAGCAGCGAGCCCGGCGTCTCCCAGCCCCAGTGCCGGTCGAGCCCTCGGTCCGCGATCGATGAGCCGGACGGATGCAGGTGCCACGCCTGATCCCCGATACCCGCCTCGATCAGGTGGTTCTGCACCAGGTTCCGCTCGGACAGCGACACGAGGTACTCGCGATTGAGGCGTCGGCGTCGGTCGAACGTCCCCGCCGTGAGATGCACGGTGGAGGGCGCAAGAGCGTGACGGCTCTCGCCTCGCGCCGGCACCCGCGTCGGCTGCTGAGTGTTCATTCCTCGTCCTCTCCATGATCGACGTCCCACGCGGTCCTCCCCGCGCGGGCCAGCACACGATGCCGGTTCCCTACGAGCCGGACGGATGCCGCACACGCGCGATCCGCGACCGACGGCCCCGCCGCGAGCACCACGACACCCGGATCGACAGCGAGTCGTCCGTCGATCCCGGTCGCAGCCAGGCGCGCGGCCTCGAGCGTGAAGCGCACGGTTCGACGGGCCCCCGCGGGGACGCGGATGCGGGCGAACCCGACGAGCTGCGCCTGCGGGCGCACGACCGCGCCTGCAGGAAACGAGGCGTAGAGCTGAACCACCTCCACCGCGGACTCGCCCGCGTTGCGCACGTTGACGACGATCTCGGCTGCGCCGTCGGTGCGCAGCGCCGCAGGGGCGTCGATGGACTCGTACTCGACTCGTCCGCGCGTCAGACCGTATCCGAACGGATACAGCGGCGTCGGGTCCGCCACCGTGATGCCCGCGTTGTGCTGGCCGAGCGGCGGTTGAAGATAGGTGGTCGTCGCCGACTTCCAGCGCGGGATCTGCACCGGGAGGCGCCCGCTCGGAGCGACCCGACCGGAGAGGACGCCCGCGATCGCCCCGGCGCCGTCCGCCCCGGGGAAGAAGGCCTGCACGATCGATCGAGCCGCGCCGTACTCGCCCAGCGCGTACGGCCGGCCGGAGACCACGACCAGCACTGTCGGAATGCCGGTGGCGAGCACTGCTAGGACCAGATCGTGCTGGCGCCCGGGCAGTCGCAGGTCGGGGGCATCGCAGCCCTCGCCGGAGCTGCCCTCACCGAAGAGCCCGGCCACATCGCCCACGACGACCACGGCGACGTCGCTCTCCCGCGCCGCCTGTACAGCCGTCGCGATCTCCTCGGCACCGCCGAGGATCTCGCATCCTCGGACGAGACGGATCTCACCGATGCCCGCCTCCGCGCGCATCGCCGCTTCGATCGTCGGGATCGCGATCCCGGGGTCGTGCCCTGGGTGCTTCGTCAGCACATGATTCGGGAAGGCGTAGCATCCGAGCAGACTCCGGTACTCCGCCGCGGCCGGTCCGATCAGCGCGACGCTGGCGTCGGCCGCCAGCGGCAGGATGCCGTCGTCCTCGAGCAACACGATCGATTCCTCGGCGATCCGCGCGGACAGCGCTCGGTTGCGGTCGCTGTCGAGATCCACGTCCTCGGCGGCATCCGGCACGACGGGCCCCTCATCGAGAAGGCCCGCCTCGATCTTCTGCCGCAGATGACGCATGACCGCCCGATCCAGGTCGCTCTCATTGACGACGCCTTCGCGGACAAGGCGCGGCAACGCGGCGAACGCGACGGTCGACGGCAGTTCGACGTCGACTCCTGCGCGCAGCGCGAGCGCCCCGGCTTCAGCCGCGTCCGCGGCCACCCGATGCATCGAGACCAGGAACGGGATGGCCCAGTAGTCGGCGACGACGGTGCCGTCGAATCCCCATTCCGTGCGCAGGATGCCGTCGAGCAGAGCACGGTTGCTCGTGCTCGGGATGCCGTCGACGTCGGTGTAGGAGGTCATCACGCTGCGCGCGCCGCCCTGTCGCAGCGCCGTCTCGAACGGCGGCAGCACGGTGTCGGCGAATTCGCGCGGCCCCATACTGACCGGCCCGTGGTTGCGCGCTCCTCGGGACGCGGCGTAGCCGGCGAAGTGCTTGAGCGTGGCGATGATCCCGGCGCTTTCGAGCCCGGCGACGTAGGCGGCGCCGAGCTGCCCCACGAGATACGGGTCCTCGCCGAGGGTCTCCTCGACCCGCCCCCACCGGTAGTCCCGGACGACGTCGAGCACGGGAGCGAGGCCCTGGTGCACGCCGATCGCGCGCATGTCCTCGCCGATCGCGCGCGCCATCTCGCGCACCAGGTCATCGTCGAACGTCGCGGCCCATGCGAGCGGCGCGGGGAAGGCCGTCGCGCCGAAGGCCGCGAGACCGGTCAGGCATTCTTCATGCACGAGCGCGGGGATCCCCAGGCGCTGGTTGTCCGTTACCCGGCGCTGCAGCGCGCGCAGTTTCGCGACACCGTCCCTGGGGTCGAGGGGCGCGGTGCCGAACACCCTCGTGAGCTGGCCGAGACCGTGCGCGAACGGGTCGACGACGGCATCGGTGAGATCGTCGGCGAGACGCGGAGCGAAGGCGTCGGCGTTCTCGGTGAGCCAGATGGATCCGAGCTGCGCGGCCTTCTCCTCGAGGGTCAGCTCGTCGACGAGGGCCTGCGCGCGCTCGCGCGCGCTCAGGGTCGGATCGCGCCACCGATCCTGATCGATGGCGCTCATCTCGATGGTCATCCCTTGAACGCCCCGTCCATAATGCCTGCGACCATGCGGCGACCGACGAAGAAGAAGACGATCAGCAGCGGCAGGGTCGCCAGGAACGATCCGCCCATGGTCAGCGCCAGGTCGATCGTGCGGTTCGCCTGCAACTGCTTCAGCGCGATCTGCACGGTGAACAGCTCGGGCGACTTCAGCACGATGAACGGCCACATGAAGTCGTTCCAGACGCTGGTGAACGTGATCAACCCGAGCACGAAGGCCGCCGGTCGCACGACGGGGAACCCGATGCGCCAGAAGATCTGCCAGCTGTTGGCACCATCGATGCGTGCGGCGGCCATCAGCTCGTCGTTCAGCGTGGTCGCCAGATGCTGACGCATCCAGAAGATGCCGAACGCGCTCGCGAGCCCCGGCAGGATGATCGCCTGCAGGGTGTCGACCCAGTCGAGCCACGAGATGATCAGGTACTGCGGGATCACGCTGAGCTGAGCCGGAACCGTCATCGTCAACAGCACGATGAGGAACAGGGTGTTGCGACCGGGGAATCGCAGCTTCGCGAACGCGAACCCGGCCAATGCGCACAGCAACGAGGTCATGACGGCCACCGCCAGAGACACGATCACGCTGTTCAGCAGCGACTGCAGGAACGGCACGGTCTCGAACACCTTCGTGGCGATGTCGACGAAGTTGAATCCCGGATACAGCCGTGGCGGCATCGAGGTGACGGCTGAGGCGCCCACTGATGCGATGACGAACATGTAGTACAGCGGGAACACGCTGATCAGAACGGCGACGATGAGGAACGCGTACACGTACCACGACACCTTGCCGACACGGCCGCCTCGGCCACGACGACGCGCGGGGGTTTCCGGCTTCACCGGCGACAGCGGTGCCTTCTCCCTGGTCACGTGAGTCATGCGCGAGCCTTCCTGGTGCGGGTGGTGAGGTAGAAGTTGATCGACGACACGACGACCACGATGACGAACAGCGCCACTCCGATCGCGGAGCCGTAGCCGAACTCGAACTGCCCGAAGCCCTGTTCGTAGAGGAAGAGGGCGAGCGTCTGGCACTGACGGCCGCCGCCGCATGTGAGCCCCGACTCGGGTGCGACGAGAAGCGGTTCGGTGAAGATCTGCAGTCCGCCGATCGTCGACATGATCACGGTGAAGATGATGATCGGCCTCAGCGACGGGATGGTCAGGTGGATGAACTGCTGCCATCCGGATGCTCCGTCGACGGACGCCGCTTCGTACATCTCCCGTGGCAGAGCCTGGAGACCCGCGAGGTAGAGGAGCGTGTTGTAGCCGAACCAGCGCCACATGACCATCGACGAGATCACGATCCACGACCCCAGCTGCGACGACATGAAGTTCACCGCCGGTGCCCCGACGAGCCCGAGGATCCAGTTGATGAGACCGAAGTTCTTGTCGAAGATCTGCGCGAACACGAGCGCGGTGGCCGCGACGGAGGTGATATACGGGATGAGCAGCGCCATCCGGAAGAAGTTCGCGAGCTTCAGCGTGGCGTGATTCAGCAGATGCGCGAGTCCCAGCGCCAGCAGCAGCTGCGGGATCGTGGAGATCAGGAAGATCCCGAAGGTGTTGACGAAGGCGTTCCAGAACCGTGAATCCTGGACGAGCCGCTCGAAATTCGCCAGACCCACGAACGTCTGCTCACCGATGGGGTTCCAGTCGAACAGCGCCACGTAGAACGTGAACAGGAGCGGGAAGAGGCCGAAGACGGCGAAGATGACGAAGAAGGGTGCGACGTAGAGGTACGGCGCGAGGCGCTCGGCGAACGGCTGCCTGATCTCGCGTGTCGGCGGCCGATCGCGCCGACGGATCTTCTGGACGGGGATGGCGGTCTCTGTGGCGGTCATGGTCCTACCTCGGTGGGGATGGCCGGCCGGCGCTCCGCGGCGCCGGCCGGCCATCGACGATTCGGTTCTCAGCCGCCGATCGCGGCTTTGGCGCTGTCCAGTCCGGTCTGCCAGGCGTCGGCCGGGTCGACGTTGCCGGCCTCCATGTCGACCAGGGCGTTCAGCAGCGCGGCCCCGATCGCGCTGGTGTCCGGGCCGTTGTAGAACGAGTTGAACTGCAGCACCGAGTCGCTCATGATCGCCCCGATCGGGGTGTCGCCGAAGAACGGGTCGGTGTAGCTGCGCACGTCGTCGCTCTCGAGAGCCGCATTCGCGGCGGGGAATGTTCCGGTCGTCGCGAAGTGCTCGGTCTGGCCCTCCGGGGAGAGCATCGTCTCGATGTACTGCCATGCCGCCTCCGGATTGTCGGCGCGGGCCGGGATCGCGATGACGCTGCCGCCCCAGTTGCCGCCGACGCCGGGGATCGACGCCAGGCGCCAGAGCCCTTCAGTGTCCGGCGCGTCGGTCTGGATGCCGGACAGCATCCATGAGGGAGCCGTCGTGACGGCGAACGCGCCGTTCGCCTTGCCCGGAGCCCAGCCCGAAGACCAGGCGGGGATGCTGGCACTGATGCCGGCCTCGTAGGTGCGGACGGCGACATCGAACGCCTCTTCGACCTCCGGATTCGTGTCGTAGATCAGCTCTCCGTCCGGCGAGTAGTACTTCTCGCTCACCTGGTTGACAGTGGAGAAGAAGACGCTGGTCTCGACGTTGTCGACGAACGGCTCGCCCGTGGCGGCGGTGTACTTCTCCCCCATCTCGATGAACTTGTCCCACGTCGACCACATCTCCGCCACCTCGGCCGGATCGGTCGGCAGCCCCGCTGCTTCGAACAGGTCGGCACGGTAGGCGAAGCTCAGCCCGCCGACGTCGGTCGGGATGCCGATGATCGACCCGTCCTCCGCGGTCGCGCCGTCGATCGCCCAGTCGAGATAGTCGTCGCCGATGTCGTCTCCACCGAGCGTGCGCAGATCGACGAAGTTCCCCGGGTTCTCGACGAACTTCGGGAGGTCATCGTTCTGGATCATGACGAGGTCGGGCACGCGGCCGCCGGCGAGGGCGGCGGTGAGGGCGGTCGCCGTCTCCGTCGTGCTGCCGACCTCGCTCAGCTTCACCTTGGCGTCCGGATTGATCTCCAGGTACCGATCGACGGAATCCTTCTGCCCGATCCCGGTGAACGACCAGAACTCGAACTCGGCGTTCGGATCGCCGGATCCGGACTCCGACCCTGATCCGCCGGACGAGCATCCGGAGATCAGCAGCGCGAATGCGCCGAGTGCGGCTACGGGCAGGGCAAGTTTGCGACGGTTCACAACAGCTCCTCTTCTTCGGGGACATGTGAGTGCTGACGACTCTTCGGTGCGTCCGAGAGATCGATCTCTCGTTCGGGTCACAGTAGCCAAGATCATCGAGGAGGGCAACCTCTGACTCGCAAGAATCGGGGTTCTGCGCACACGCCGAGGTGTCGAGGATTCTCCGGAATTCATGCAAAGATCTCTTCAGCAAGAGAACGATCTTCGATCCGTCAACGAACTCTGCGGAGAGAATCATGGCCAGACCCACCGTCGTCGACGTCGCCCAGGCGGCAGGAGTCTCCCGCGCCACCGCCGCCCGTGTGCTGGCCGGCGCGACCAATGTCGACCCCGCGATGACCCAGGCGGTCGAACGGGAGGCACGGCGGCTCGGCTACGAGACCAACTTCGCCGCCCGCGTGCTGCGCGGCGGTCGTGCGGGAGCAGTCGGACTCATCATCGCGTTCGAGGAGCTCGGGAGCCACAGCGGCACCTTCTTCACCGCTGTGCTCAAGGGCGCCGCGAAGGGGCTGGCCGCCGGCGAGGTGCAGCCCGTGCTGCTGCCCGCCGACCAGGAGGATCTCGACCGCATCCCGCGCTTCCTCCGCTCGGGCGCCCTCGATGGCGCGATCGTCATCCTCCAGCACGAGATCACGCACCTCGTCGATCAACTGGCCGACTCGCCCGTCCCGATCGCGTGGGTCGGGCGCCCGCACGCCGAGATCGGCCCGGAGCCGATCGTGATCGACTCCGACAACTACGGCGGAGGCGTTCTCGCGGCTCGCGCGCTCGTGGAGGCGGGTCGCCGATCCATCGGCATCATCACCGGGCCGCTCGACCTCGAACAGGCGAGGGATCGCACCCGCGGATGGACCGATGAGCTCGCCCGGCACGGCATCGCTCCGGGTCCGATCGTGCACGGAGACTTCACCCTCGACAGCGGCACCGCGGCGATGGCCCGGCTGCTGCAGCGGGCCCCGGACCTCGACGGGATCTTCGCCTCGTCAGACCTGATGGCCGCGGGAGCGCTCCGCGTGCTGCAGGCTGCCGGTCGCCGCGTGCCGACCGATGTCTCGGTCGTCGGCTTCGACGACATCCTCATCGCCAGCACGTCGGATCCACCGCTCACGACGGTGCGCCAGCCGCTCGAAGAGATGGGCCGTGCCGCGGCGGACACGCTCCTCGCGACGATCCGCGGGCTGCCCGCCGAGAAGGAGCATCTGCTGTCCACCTCCCTGATCCGTCGAGAATCTCTCTGACCCGCACACGCCGAGGACGCGGGTTCACACCCGCCGGGCGTACTCCTCGTCGGTGACGTGCTCGAGCCAGGTCGTCGTCTCGGCGGGATCGTCGGCCGACTCCAGCAGCGCGAGGTGCTGCATGAAGCAGTCCTCGGTGGCGCCGTGCCAGTGCTCCTCCCCCGGCGGGGTGTAGATCGTCTGCCCCGGGTGCGCCTCGACGACCGTCCCGTCGCGGGTTCCGACACGGGCGACGCCCTCGGTGACCCGCAGATACTGCCCGCGGGCGTGCGAGTGCCAGGCCGTGCGTGCGCCGGGAGCGAAGCGCACGAGGCCGCCGGACATCCGCTGGTCGGCATCGTGCGGGACAATGATCGGGTCGAACCAGACGTCGCCGGTGAACTGCTCGGGCGGGTTCTTGACCGTGGGACGGCTCTCTTCGATGTGCATGCTTGCTCCTCTCCGCTGCCGGGTCCGACGTTCAGACCGTCAGCAGCACCTTGGTCGCGCGGCGCTCGTCCATCGCCCGGTAGCCCTCCGCGGCATCCTCCAGCGGCAGCGTCAGGTCGAAGACCTTGCCGGGGTCGATCTTCCGGTCCCAGATGAGCTGGATGAGCTCGGGCAGGAACCGCCGCACCGGTGCCGGCCCGCCGTGCAGGTGCACGCCCGAGAAGAACATCTCCTCGCCGGGGAGCGACACGTCGTGCGAGACGCCGACGTAGCCGACGTGCCCGCCGGCGCGCGTCGAACGGATCGCCTGCATCATCGACTCCTGGGTGCCGACGGCTTCGATGACCGAGTGCGCGCCGAGCCCGTTCGTGAGCTCCTTGATCTTCGCGACTCCGGCATCCCCTCGCTCTTCGACGATGTCCGTCGCACCGAAGGCACGCGCCAGGGCCTGGCGATCGGCGTGCCGGCTCATCGCGATGATGCGCTCGGCTCCCCGTTGCTTCGCCGCCAGGATGCCGAGCAGCCCGACCGCTCCGTCGCCGACGACCGCGACCGTCTTTCCGGGGCCGGCCTCAGCGGCGACGGCCGCGAACCAGCCCGTGCCGAGGACATCGGATGCCGCGAGCAGCGCCGGGATGAGATCCTCGTCCGGCTGGCCGGGCGTCGCGACGAGCGTGCCGTCCGCGAGCGGGATCAGCGCGTACTCGGCCTGCGTGCCGAACGCGCCGACCGGGACCGCGTGCACGCAGCGGGAGTGGTATCCGGCCTGACAGATCTCGCACGTGTTGTCACTCGCGAAGAACGAGCCGACGACGAAGTCGCCCGGCTTCACGTTCGCCACCTCCGCGCCGATCTCCTCGACGACGCCGACGTATTCGTGACCCATCGGGGTCGCGTCGACGCTGTCCGCGCCGCGGTACGGCCAGAGGTCGGAGCCGCAGATGCAGGTCGCGGCGATCCGGATGACGGCGTCGGTGGGGCGGGTGATAGTCGGCTTCTCGCGCTCTTCGACCCGGACGTCGCCGGGTCCGTGCATGATGACTCCACGCATTGTTCTCTCCCTGGGGTGTGGTGATGACAGTCAACGCCGCTTCGCGGGCGCGAGGAAGGTTCTGCCGAGGGGTGTACCGGCAGAGCGCCCCTCGCGCGCAGCCGGCGTCCTACGATCGCTGCATGGACAATCGAGCAGAGGTCCGCGAGTTCCTCACGTCGCGGCGCGCCAAGGTGACGCCCGACCAGGCGGGGATCGTCGGCGGCGCCAACCGGCGGGTACCGGGGCTGCGGCGCACCGAGGTCGCGATGCTCGCCGGCGTCAGCGTCGAGTACTACGCCAAGCTCGAGCGCGGAGCGATCGCCGGCGCATCGTCGTCGGTGCTCGACGCCCTCTCGCGCGCACTGCTCCTGGACGACACCGAGCGAGCGCACCTGTTCGATCTTGCGCGCGCCGCCGACGGCATCCCGACCTCCGGGCGAGCACGGCGGCGCGCGGCATCCAGTGCGGCCCCGCGGATCAGCCTGCAGTGGGCGCTGGATGCCCTGACCGGCGCCGTCGCTTTCGTCCGCGACCAGCACCAGGACCTCATCGCCGTGAACCCGCTCGGACGGGCGTTCTTCTCGCCGCTGATCGGCGAGGGCGGCCGCACGCCGAACCTCGCGCGGTTCCAGTTCCTGGATCCGGCATCGAAGGACTTCTACCCGGACTGGGACCTGTTCGCCGAGATGTGCGTCGCGATCATGCGCGCGGAAGCCGGCCGCGATCCGCATGACAAGGCGCTGCAGGATCTCGTCGGCGAGCTGTCCACGCAGAGCGACGTGTTCCGCCGCCTGTGGGCTGCGCACGACGTCCGCCAGCACGGAGCTGGTACCAAGCGGTACCGTCATCCGATCGTCGGCGATGTCACCCTCGCCTACGAAGAGCTCGCGATCACGGCCGAGCCGGGTCAGGTGCTCATGGCCTACACCGCAGAACCCGGATCGCCGTCCGCCGAACGGCTCGGTCTAGTGGCGAGCTGGGCGGCGGGCCAGCAGACGCCCGCCGCGTCACAGCCCTCCGTCTAGCTCCTGATCGTCGGGAACACCCAGGTGCCGTCGGTGATCTCGGCTCGCGGTCGATACAGCCGCACGAGGTAGTTCCACCCGTCGGTGATCGGAATCGCATTGGGCGTCTCCGGCGGGTAATCGCCGAAACGCACGGTCGTGGAGCCGTCAGGGTTCTTCACGGCGGTGATGTTGTTGACCGTGTAGGCGTCTCGATCATTGGGCTCGAAGTAGCCCTGGGCGTTGTAGACCGAGATCGACCAGAAGCCGTCGACCGGCACATCGCCGACGGTGAGCTCGTACTGTCCGACCGGCAGACGCGGATCCACGCCGATGTAGGACGCCTCGCTGGTGGGCAGGCCTCCCCATCCTGCCGCCGTCCCGATGAGGTGCCGGATGGGTTCGACCTCGTCTCGGGCGCCGAACATGTGGTCGAACCCGGTCAGGTCCCTGGCGAGGGACAACAGCGCATTCCGCGTCTCATCGAACGACGACGCGTCGTAGTCCGGGTATTCGAACGGCTCCGCGGAACCGCTCGTGAGAGTGATCGCGTCCTGCAACCCCGCCACGGCCCTCACGTCGTCGAGGTCGGCCGGGTCCACGAGAATCCGCACGGCCACCACCACGTGGTCGCTGCCGAGTTCGTCGGCGTGGAGCTCGTGATCGCCCGTCTCATGGAAGACCGCCTGCACGTAGTGGTCCTCGTTCACGATCATGGCGGACAGGTAGCGCTCGCCGGCGTCGGGGAGCGAGAGAGTGGCGCCCTTCGCGACGTCGACGACCGCGAAGCTGTACAGGGTGTCGCGGTTCAGCCGGATGACCGTCTGTCGATCGATCGCCGCGGGTTCTCGGTTGTGCAGGAAGACGTTGACGCCCCCTGCGCTCTGCTGCAGATCGTGGAACATCCGATCTGTTTCGGCACGGACGAAGTTGTCGGCGTTCACATGGGTGGTCACGGGCCGATCCTCCCACAGCGGTGCCGCGGATGGGGGCCGATTCGTGCGCCGCACGTCGCCGCCGTCGTTCTGCTCTGAGCAGAACGCCTCGATCGTGCGTGCCGGCGCGGTTTATCGTGAGGCATGGCCGACATCGTCCCGTTCCCGCGTCCTGTGAATCGCCATCCGGAGCCGCTCTGGCGCCACCTGCTGGGCGACCAGCTGCGTCGCCGCCGGCACGAACGCGAAGAGACCCTCACCGAGACCGCCGACACCGCCGGCGTCTCGCCGCAGTACCTCTCGGAGGTCGAACGCGGATTGAAGGAACCGTCCAGCGAGATGATCGCCGCGATCGCCGGCGCGCTCGACACCAGCCTCATCGAGCTCACCAGCGCGATCGCCGACGAGCTGCGGTCGGCCCCGGCATCCGTCTCCGCCTCCGCCTCCGGTGGGCGCGGGGTCTTCGCCCTCGCCGCCTGAGCCCGTCCGGCTTCGGGGGCCGACCCGCCGGATGTCGGACCATTCTCGGTCGAAACGTCCGACAGGCGGCGTGTCGGCCCCGGCGTGGTCAGCCGCGGGCGCCGAGCACCGTGTCGATGAGCCCGTACTCCCGGGCAGCGGATGCCGTGAACACCCGGTCCCGATCGGTGTCGGCTCTGAGGAGATCCACCGAACGACCGGTGTGCCGGGCGAGCACCGCCTCGAGGTCCGACCGGACGCGCACGACCTCGTCGGCCGCGAGGATCAGGTCGGGGATCGCGCCGCGCGACTGACCGGCCGGCTGATGCAGCACGATCCGCGCGTGCGTCAGCGCCGCCCGTTGCCCCTCAGCGCCGGCAGCCACGAGCAGAGCGGCCGGTCCGATCGCCTGTCCGACGACCGTCGTCGCGATCGTGGGACGGATGTGCTGCATGGTGTCGTAGATCGCCAGCGCCGCGCCGGGATCACCGCCCTCGCTGTTGACGTAGAACTGGATCGCGGCGTCAGGGGCATCCGCGTCGAGATGCAGCAACTGGGCGATCAGCGCATTGGCGACCCCGGCGTCGATGCCCGTTCCGAGGTAGATCACCCGTTCGGCGAGCAGATGGGAGTAGACGTCCATGATGCGCTCCCCGCGGGGATGCTGCGCGATGACGTTCGGGATGGTGTAGCTGCTCATGACTGTCCTCCCAGTCCGACCCGTGCGCGTCGACGCGGGAAGACGTCGGCGGACGAGGTGATGATCTCGTCGATGAAGCCGTACTCGAGGGCTTCGGATGCCGTGTACCACCGGTCGTGCAGGGAGTCCTCGAAGATGCGCTCCGGCGCCTGGCCGGTGTCCCCGGCGATGAGCCCGAGGACCGTGTCGCGCATCTGACGGAGATCACCCGCCTGCACCTCGATCTCCACGGCTGAGCCGCCGATGCCCGCCGAACCCTGGTGCATCAGCACGCGAGCGTGCGGAAGCGCGCGGCGTTTGCCCTTCGCGCCTCCGGAGAGGAGGAACTGTCCTGCGCTGGCTGCCATCCCGAGGACGAGCGTGGACACGTCATTCGGGATGAGATGCATGAGGTCGCGGATGGCCAGCATCGCCGGCACGGATCCGCC
Source organism: Microbacterium sp. M28 (assembly GCF_025836995.1). Taxonomy (NCBI): domain Bacteria; kingdom Bacillati; phylum Actinomycetota; class Actinomycetes; order Micrococcales; family Microbacteriaceae; genus Microbacterium; species Microbacterium triticisoli. The sequence goes on from NZ_CP107546.1 coordinate 3,253,946, forward strand.
CGGCGAGTGGATCCACAGCGCGATGTCCGCGACGGGATCCTCCGCGGACAGGGTGAGCAGCTGCGTCATCAGCAGCGTGCCGTTGTCGTCATCGAGGCCGCCGTCGAGCACGAGCACGCGCTCGTGGAACAGTGCGCGTCTGGCCTCGGGACCGAACTGCGGGATGGGGTTCTCTTCGCTCATGGCTCCAGCGTGCGCCGCGACATCCGTCCTGTGGCCCGAATCCGCCGTGGGCGGATCCGCCGTGAGCAGGGCGGCCGCCTTACGTGGAGGTGGCGCACACGGCCGCCTCGCCGGAGTCGATGCGGCAGAACGCGCCCCCTCCCTTGGGGGCGCCACGATGCAACGCCCCTGGAGGTGACGTGCATAGTCGTCTCCCGCGCCGCCAGGCGCCGATTCGCGACACCCCACGCATCACCCGCGCCTCGCACCGCACGGTTGTCCCGGACACACCGGGAAGGTATGTTTTCGGTGTGCCTAAAAATCCTCGTTTCGCCGCAGCATCCCTGGCGGCAGGCACCCTTCTGCTCGCCGGATGCGCAGGCCCTGACGCGTCCTCCGAGGACGACCGTCCGCTGGTGCTCACGACGTTCACCGTCCTCGCGGACATCGCGCAGAACGTCGCGGGCGACCACCTGCGCGTGGAGTCGATCACGAAGCCCGGTGCGGAGATCCACGGTTACGAGCCCACCCCCGGTGACATCCGGAAGGCCGCGGACGCCGACCTCATCCTCGACAACGGCCTGAACCTCGAGGTGTGGTTCACGCAGTTCGTCGACACGATCGACGTTCCGCACGTCGTGGTCTCCGACGACGTCGACGTCATCGACATCGCCGGTGACGCCTACGCGGGAAAACCCAATCCGCACGCCTGGATGAGTCCGTCGAACGCGCAGCTCTACGTCGACACGATGGCCGAGGCCTTCGCGGAACTGGACCCCGGGCACGCCGACGACTACGCCGCCAACGCCGAGGCCTACAAGGCCGACCTGCAGCAGGTGCAGGACGACCTCGCCGCCGCCCTCGCGGAACTCCCCGATAACCAGCGAGCCCTCGTGACGTGCGAAGGAGCCTTCTCATATCTCGCCAGGGATGCCGGACTCACCGAGGCCTACCTCTGGCCGGTCAACGCCGAGCAGCAGGCGACCCCGCAGCAGATCGCGGACGTCATCGAGTTCGTCGACGACAACGACGTCCCCGCAGTGTTCTGCGAGTCGACCGTGTCCGACAAGCCCATGCAGCAGGTCGCCGAGGCGACGGACGCCGCGTTCGGCGGCATCCTCTACGTCGACTCCCTCTCGGAGGCCGACGGGCCCGTGCCGACATATCTCGACCTGATCCGGCACGACGCCGACACGATCGTCGCGGGGCTGACGGGATGAGCGCGATCGAAGTCAGCGGCCTCACGGTCCGCTACGACGAGATCGTCGCGCTCGACGACGTCTCGCTCACGGTCGACACCGGCCGGGTGACGGGACTGATCGGCATGAACGGTTCCGGCAAGTCCACGCTGTTCAAATCCATCCTGGGGCTCGTGCGGCCCACCGCAGGGACGGTCCGGCTTGAGGGCGGCGACTCGGCATCCGCTCGGCGCCGCGGGCTCGTCGGCTACGTACCGCAGAGCGAGGACGTGGACTGGACCTTCCCCGTCTCGGTGCGCGACGTCGTCATGATGGGCCGGTACGGACGCCAGGGCATCACCCGGCGCGCGCGGCCGGGCGATCGCGCGGCGGTCGACGAGGCGCTGGAACGGGTGGAACTGCAGGGCCTCGCCGATCGTCAGATCGGGCAACTGTCGGGTGGGCAGCGCAAGCGCGCGTTCGTCGCCCGCGGCATCGCTCAGGATGCCCGCATCCTGCTGCTCGACGAGCCCTTCGCCGGTGTCGACAAGCGCAGCGAGGCGACCATCGTCCGGCTCCTGCGCGAGCTGGCGGCGTCCGGCCGGACCGTGCTCGTGTCGACGCACGACCTGCACGCACTGCCGGAGCTCGCCGACGAGGCGGTGCTGCTGCTGCGGCGCGTGCTGTTCCACGGGGCGGTCGCCGAAGCGCTGGAGCCGGCCCAGTTGGCGAGAGCCTTCGGGCTGGATGCCGAGGAGGACGCCCCGTGATCTGGGACTGGATCCTCGAACCGCTGCAGTACGACTTCATGGTGCGGGCGCTGGCGACCACCGTCATGGCGGCCGTGGTGTGCGCGCTGCTGTCGTGCTGGCTGGTGCTCGTCGGCTGGTCGCTGATGGGCGACGCCGTCTCGCACGCCGTCCTGCCGGGCGTCGTGATCGCCTACGTCGTCGGAGCACCCTTCGCGCTCGGAGCCCTTGTGTTCGGCTTCCTCGCGGTCGCACTGATCGGCGCGATCCGCGGCACCAGCAGGGTGAAGGAGGATGCCGCGATCGGCATCGTGTTCACCACGCTCTTCGCCCTCGGACTCGTGCTCATCTCTGTGACCCCCAGTCAGACGGACCTCAACCACATCATCTTCGGGAACATCCTCGGAGTCTCGGTGGGCGACCTGGTGCAGGTGGGGATCCTCGCCGCCGTCGCGTTCGCCGTGCTGATCGTCAAGCGGCGCGACCTCACGCTGTACGCATTCGACCCGACGCACGCGTTCGCGATCGGCCTGTCGCCGCGGATGCTGGGGGCGCTGCTGCTCGGAGTCCTCGCGCTGACGGCCGTGGTGGCGCTGCAGGTGGTCGGCGTCGTGCTCGTGGTCGCGATGCTGATCATCCCCGGCGCGACGGCGCAGCTGCTGACCGATCGGTTCGGTCGGATGCTGCTGATCGCGCCCGTGCTGTCTGCTGCCTGCAGCATCACCGGCATCTACCTCAGCTACTGGCTCGACGCGGCGCCTGGCGGACTGGTCGTCGTCGTGCAGGGCGCGGCGTTCGCGCTGGTGTACCTGTTCGCGCCGCGCCAGGGGCTGATCGGGCGGCGGGTGTTCGCGCGGCGTTCCCTCGCGCGTTGAGCGAGCACGTCCTCGCTCAACGAACGAGAAAAAGCGCACTGGCTTGTCCGGGTTCGCGCGGGTGACCGACCTCCGCACGCGCACGAACCTGGACACGCCCTCCAGGCGTGTCCAGGTTGAGGCGACCAACTCCGCCGCACACCCGCACGAACCCGGACACGCCGGACGGAAGCACCCCGCCCCATAAGCTGAAGCGCATGGCTCTGGAACCGCTCGCCCTGCCCGCCGCCGACTGGAACGCGTTCATCGCCGAACGCTCCGAATCCTCGCTCTCGGCCGCCCGCGATGTCGTCGCACGACTCAAGGACGGCACGTCCCGCACGGCGCTCGAGACGCTGCAGCTCTGGAACCTCGGCGAGATCGCGACGGCGAACGCGTCCAGCTTCACGCAGCTGCTGGCCGAGGTTCACCCGGATGCCGCCGCCCGCGAACTGGCCGAGCAGGCACTGCAGGAGGCATCCGCCTTCGTCACCGAACGTGACCAGGACCGGGAGCTCTATGAGGTCTTCGCGGCACTTGACGCCGACGATCTCGACGCCCAGGCCGCCCGTCTGCTCGAGCGCATCCTCCGCGACTTCCGTCGAGGCGGCGTCGACCAGGACGACGCCACGCGCACCCGGCTCGCCGAGATCAGTGCGCGCATCACGGTCGTGGACCAGGAGTTCTCGCGCAACGTGCGCGACGACGTCCGCAGCATCCGCATCGCGCCGGAACGTCTGGCGGGACTCCCGGAGGACTTCGTCGCGGCGCACCCGGAGGACGAGGACGGACTCGTCGAGATCACGACGGACTATCCGGATTTCCGGCCGTTCCGTGCGTACGCCCATGACGCCGCCGCGCGCGAGGAGATCGCCCGCGCCTACAACGATCGCGGCTGGCCGGTCAACGGCGCCCTGCTGCATGAGCTGCTCGACCTGCGCGCCGAGCAGGCGCAGCTGCTGGGATACGACTCCTGGCCGGACTTCGACACCGAGGTGAAGATGATCGGCACCGGCGCCGCGATCGGGGACTTTATCGAGCGCATCGCCGAGCTCTCCGGTGGCCGGGCCGCGGCCGATCTTGATGCGCTGCTGACCCGCGCGCGCCGGGACGACCCGACGATCACCGAGATCACGACGGCCGACGCCGAGTACTACGGCGAGATCCTGCGTCGCGAACAGTACGACGTCGACGCGCAGGAGGTCCGTCGATACTTCGACTTCTCGCGCGTGCGCCAGGGATTGCTGGATGTCACGGGGCGCCTGTTCGGGCTCACCTACCGCGAGGTCCCCGACGCTCCCGTCTGGGCCGACGAAGTCGCCAGTTACGACGTCCTGCGCGACGGCGAGCGCATCGGCCGCATCCACCTCGACCTGCATCCTCGGGACGGCAAGTACAAGCACGCGGCGCAGTTCGATCTGGTCACGGGTGTGCGCGGCATCCAGCTCCCTGAAGGAGTGCTGGTGTGCAACTTCCCCCGGGGTCTGATGGAGCACGAGCAGGTCAAGACGCTGTTCCACGAGTTCGGTCACCTGCTGCACCATGTGCTCGGCGGCGACCAGGTCTGGGCGCGGTTCTCCGGCGTCGCGACCGAGTGGGACTTCGTCGAGGCCCCGTCGCAGATGCTGGAGGAGTGGGCCTGGGATGCCGACATCCTGCGGACCTTCGCTCTGGACGCCGATGGCGCCCCGATCCCCGCCGACCTCGTGTCGCGCATGCGGGAAGCCGCTGACTCCGACCGCGGGCGCTCCGTGCGGACGCAGATCTTCTATGCGGCGGTGTCTTACCGGCTGCACCTGGAGCGTCCGGCCGATCATGACGCGGCGATGCGCGAGCTGTCCCAGCGCTACTCCGTGATCTCGCTGCTGCCCGATACGCACTTCCAGGCCGGCTTCGGGCACCTGACCTCGTACAGCTCGGGCTATTACACGTACATGTGGAGCCTGGTGATCGCGAAGGATCTGTTCAGCGCATTCGACCCCGCGGATCTGTTCGCCCCCGAGGTCGCAGGCCGGTACCGCGACGAAGTGCTCGCGCGCGGAGGGTCAGCGGATGCCGCGGATCTCGTGGCCTCGTTCCTCGGACGGCCGTACTCGTTCGACGCCTTCGGTGCGTGGCTGGCGGGCTGAGCACCCCTCCCCGTGTCCGGGTTCGCGCGGGTGGATGGCACCCGCACCCGCACCAACCCGGACATCCGGGCCGCCGCTCCGGCTCAGTGCGCGAGCGTGAGCGACGGCATGGCCGCGAACGCCTGCGCGAGGTCCGCGGTGAGGTCATCCGGATGCTCGAGCCCGATCGACAGCCGCAGCACATCGGCCGCCGGTCGCGCCTCCGCCGGCACCGGGCGGTGCGTCAGGGCCGCCGGGTGCTGGATGAGCGAATCCACTCCCCCGAGAGAGACGGCGTGCGTGAACAGCTGCACGGCTGACGCGACGGCGCTCGCGGCCGCGTAACCACCGCGTACGCGCATCGCGATCATCGCGCCCGTGCCGCGCATCTGACGCGTGAGGATGCCCCGGGGGTCGCCGTCGAGTCCGGGGAAGAAGACCTCCTCGATCTCCGGTCGATCGATCAGCCACTGCACGATGCGCTGCGCGCTCTCCTGCTGCCGCTGCATCCGGATCGGCAGGGTGGTGAGTCCGCGATGCAGCAGGTAGGCGCCGAGCGGATGCAGCAGCCCGCCGGTCACAGCCCGAACGCGGCGCAGCGCCTCGGCGGTCTCCTCACTGCACGCGATGACGCCGGCGATCACGTCGCCGTGCCCGCCGAGATACTTGGTGGCGCTGTGCAGCGACAGCGCGGCACCGTGATCCAGCGGATTCTGCAGCACCGGGGTGGCGAACGTGTTGTCGACCAGCACCGGCACCCCGTCCGCCGCGGCGACGATCGCGGCGATGTCGACAAGGTCGAGCGTCGGGTTCGCCGGGGTCTCCACGACGACGAGTCCCGTGTCGGCCCGCACGGCCGAGGCCACATCCGTCGGTTCGCAGTAGGTCGTCTCGACTCCGAGGAGGCCGGAGCCCAGAAGATGATCCGTCCCGCCGTAGAGCGGACGCACCGCGACGACGTGACGGCGTCCGGTCGCACCGCACATCGCGAGGATCGCCGCGGTCATCGCCGCCATCCCCGATCCGAAGGCGACGGATGCCTCGGCGTGCTCCAGCTCCGCGAGCGCATCCTCGAACCGAGCGACGGTCGGGTTCCAAAGCCGCGCATAGACCATGCTTCCATTCGCCGGCGGACGACCGCCCGTCGCCATGGCCTCATAGGACTCTCCGCCGCGCTCGACATCCGGCAGCGGGTTCGTCGTCGACAGATCGATCGGAAGCGCGTGGACGCCGAGGGCGGTGAGGTCGGCGCGGCCGCTGTGCACGGCCATCGTGTCGGGATGCATGCTCTCCATGCTTGCTCACATCGCAAGACAGATGGGAGGATTCGACAACATCCGCAAGTTCTGGTGATGAGAACAAGATTTCAAGCGAATTCGGATGCCGGAAGGAGCCCGACCTTGTCGAAAACACCAGCGGTGCTGGACGAGCTCGATCTCGAGATCCTGGCCGCGCTCAGCGCGCACGCCGACATCACGAACAAGGCGCTCGCGGCCCGTCTGTCACTGGCGGAGTCGACGTGCGCGCACCGCGTCCGGTCGCTTCGGACACGCGGGATCATCCGTGACACCCGCATCCGCCTCGACGAGGCCGCACTCGGCTATCCGCTGCAGGCGATGATCAAGGTTCGTCTGGCGAACCACACCGGCGCGAAGGTCACCGCGCTGTTCGACGCGCTCGTCGCGATCCCCCGGGTGCTGCAGGTCTTCCACGTCGCCGGCGTCGACGACTTCCTCGTGCACGTCGCCGTGCAGGATGCCGCGGCGCTGCGCGACATCGTCCTCGAGCACATCACGGTGCATCCCGTGGTGCGAGGCACCGAGACGCAACTGGTCTTCGAGCTCCGGGACGGACGCGGACTGCTGGGGTGAGCGCGGGCGGGCGCGGGCTGCACCCGACAGCCCGGCCTACGGGACGCCCGGAACACCGAACCGGAGGAGAACACGCGGTCGGGAGGTCCGTTCGACGCCAGACGGTCCTCCGATTCGCGTGTTCTCCTCCGGATCGAGCACGGTGCCGCTTACTTGCGCGGCGGGTTGAGCGGCAGCCACTCCTCCAGGGTGGTCTCGAAGATGTGCGCCCCCTCGACCGGGATGAGCGTGCGCTCCTCGATCTGCGCGCCGTAGTACGGAGCCGTGTCGTCGCGGACGACCGTCCGCGAGTCACCCCGGAAGGTCAGCGCGCGCCGCGCGAACTCGTCCATCCCGAAGGCTTCGGGACCGGCGATCTCGATGTCGCCGGTCGGGTCGCCGGCGGCCGCTCTGGCCACCGCGGTAGCGACATCCTCTGCGGCGATCGGCTGGATGAGAGCCCCGGGGAGCACGACCGTGTCATCCGTGGTCGAGATGTCCGCGATGCTGCCGACGAACTCGAAGAACTGCGTCGCATGGACCAGCGAGTAGGCGATGCCGGACTCGCGGATGAGCTCTTCCTGGGCGACCTTCGCCGCGAAGTACGGGATGTTCTGGGGGCGGTTCGTGCCCACGATCGTGAGGGCGACGTGGTGGGTGACTCCGGCCGCCCGCTCGGCCGCGAGCAGATTGCGGGTCGAGGTGGTGAAGAACTCGAGCACGTCGTCCGGCGCGAAGGAGGGCGAGTTCGACACGTCGACGACGGTGCTGGCCCCCTCGAGCGCTTCGGCGAGCCCTTCGCCGGTGAGCGAGTTGACGCCCGTGTTCGGCGAAGCGGCGATCGCCTCATGCCCGTGCGCGGTCAGCTTCGCGACGACCTTGGATCCGATGAGGCCGGTGCCTCCGATGACGACGATCTTTGCCATTTCATGCCTTTCGGTCTGGACGAGCGCCACTGTCGGCGCCTACCAGGTATGACAAGGCGAGGGCCGTCGATGTGACGGCAGTCCGAAAACGAGGCTGTCGCCTCAGCGATCGTTCGGGGCCACGTGGGCTGTGATCGAGCGCAGCACCTCGAGGGCGGCGTGAGCCCGCTCGGGGGTGAAGCCGAACGTCTCGACGACGGACTGATAGATGCCGGGCGAATGAACGCGCAAGGCTTCGCCGTGCTCCGTCAGCGCGATGATGACCGAGCGTTCGTCCTGCGCATTCCGCGTGCGGCGGATCAGCCCCTGCTTCTCCATGCGCTTGAGAAGCGGCGTCATCGTCCCATAGTCCGACTGCAGGCGGGTCACGAGCGTCCCGACCGAGAGGTCACCGGAATCCCAGAGCGCCGCGAGGACCAGATATTGCGGGTACGAGACGCCCAGCGGTTCGAGCAGCGGCCGGTATGCGGCGGTGACGGCGCGGTAGGCGGCGTGCAGGTTGAAGCACACCATGTCGTCGAGGGCGACGTTCGAGGGTCCGGCTTCTTCTGGCACGGGCCGAACCTAACACGACATGCCCTCCGGGAGGGCGAGTGGTGCGAGCGATGCCAGCTTCGCCGGATTCATGACCCAGAAGATCCGCGTCACGCGCTCATCACGGATCGCAACCGTGAGCAGAGCGAAGGGTCGCGATCCGCGCCAGAGCACCGCTCCGGCCCGTCCGTTCGCGTCGACGAGTTCGACCGTGACGTCGTCCCAGAACCACGTCGCGACGCCCAGGAGGAACCGCTGTAGCTTCTCGCTGCCCTGGATCGGGCGGCGGGCGGTACGACGGACGGCCCCGCCACCGTCCGTGTAGCTCACCGCATCCGCGGCCAGCAGGGATTCCAGCGCGCCGGCATCCCCGCCCCGGGCCGCGTCCAGGAAGACGCGGAACAGGCGCTTCTGGGCGCTCGTGTCCACGGCGTGCATGGCATCGACCGCGAGATGCTTGCGGGCACGGCTTACGAGCTGCCGCGCGGCGGTCTCGGAGACCCGAAGGATCTCACCGATCCGCGGATACGGATACGTGAACGCCTCGCGCAGGACGAAGGCCGCACGTTCCGTCGCGGTCAGCCGCTCCATCAGCAGCAGGGTCGCCAGTTCGAGGGCTTCGGCGTTCTCCGCACCCAGGAGCGGATCGTCGGACGTATCGACCGGGCTCGGCAGCCAGGGGCCGATGTAGGTCTCCCGCCGCGATCGCGCGCTGTTGAGGACGTTGATGGCGATGCGGGTCGCGGTCGTCGCGAGGAAGGCGCCCACGTCGCGGACAGCCGATCGGTCGCACAGATGCCAGCGGATCCAGGTCTCCTGCACGACATCCTCCGCCTCGAAGGCGCTTCCGAGGATGCGATAGGCGATCCCGAAGAGCCGCCGGCGCTGCGCTTCGAACGCCGCGAGCGATTCGTCTTCGGAACGGGGCTCGTCGTGCGGATTCCGTGTCATCGGCCGCTCCTGAGAGGCTGCGGGATGCAACCGAGCGAAAGATTACCTCGCTTCCTAGTAAATAGGAAGCTATTTATGCCACCGAGCTGCTCAGACCGCTCCACGCGTCTGGATGCGCCAGTCGTGGTAGCTCGTCGGAGCGATCGACGCGGTGGCCTCCGGAAGCAGATCGCGGTTCGCGAGATGCGCCCCGAAATACGTCCCGAGCGGGTCAGGGACGACTTCGCGCTCGTCCTGGCGCGATCGCATGTCGATGACGGCGAGTTCCTCGAGGCTGAACACCTCGGGCCCACCGAACTCGACCATGCCGTGGAGGGGCTTGCCCAGTGCCGTTCGAGCGACCGCTTCGGCGACGTCGTCTGCGGCCATGGGCTGGATGAGGACGTCAGCGATCCGGACCGTGCCGCTGCGGACCGCGTGGTCGGTGATGTTGCGGATGAACTCGAAGAACTGCGTGGCATGCACGAGGGAGTACGGGCGCTGCGAGGCCATGATGAGTCGTTCCTGCTGCTCCTTGGCGACGAAATAGCCGCCCTCGGCACGGGCGAGCCGATCCGTGCCGACGACCGAGAGCGCCACGTGGTGGCGAACACCGGCGGCTTCGCCGTAACTGAGCAGGTTCATGGTCGAGGTGTAGAAGAACTCGCGCGCCGCCGCTTCGTCCGTGTACGACGAATTCGAGACGTCGACGACGACCTCTGCGCCCTCCAGCGCATCCTCCAAGCCTTCGCCGGTATAGGAGTTGACGCCGGTCGAGCGAGCAGCGGCCAGGACCTCGTGGCCTGCTGAACGGAGGCTCCTGACGAGTCGCGCGCCGATCAGACCCGTTCCGCCGATGACCGTGATTTTCATGTCGCTCCTTCGTTCCGCTTGGCTGCCACGGGAATCCGTCTGCACTCATCTGACAAGACACGGCCTCGAGCTGTGACACATCGCCCCGATGTGAATCCGACCGGTCCGCGTCGTCACAGCGGACGATGCTGCCCGGTCTTGTCTGGCATGGGCTGCAGGTGACCAGTCGCGGTCGAGGCCCAGTCCTCACCTTCATACGAAAGGACCGACATGACCGACCACATTCTGCAGCCCGAGGCTCAGGCGTTCGCGGATGCCGCAGCCCAACCGCCGTCCCTCGTCGACCGCGGCGTCGACGGCGCACGGCAGTTGCTCGACGACGTGCAATCCGCCCCCATCTCGAAGCCGGATGTCATCGACGAATGGATCACCGTGTCCGCCGACGTCGGCGACGTGCGCGTGCGCATCGTCAAGCCGACAAGCGCCGAGGGTGACCTGCCCGTGGTGCTCTACATCCACGGCGGAGGCTGGGTGCTCGGCGACTCCGGGACGCATGACCGACTCGTACGCGACCTCGCGACGGGCGCCGACGCGGCGATCGTGTTCGTCGAATACGACCGGTCACCGGAAGCGCGGCATCCGGTCGCCGTCGAACAGGCCTACGCGACGGCGCGCTGGATCATGAACGACGGGGCGAGCAAGGGCCTGGACGCCTCCCGGCTCGCCATCGCCGGCGACTCCGTGGGCGGCAATATGGCGGCTGTCGTCGCCATCCTCGCGAAGCGGCGCGGCGACGTCGCGTTCATCCATCAGTCGCTCTACTACCCCGTCACCGACGCCGGGCAGAACACCGACAGCTATCGCGAGTTCGCCGAGGGCTTCCACCTTCGCGCCGATGCGATGGCCTGGTTCTGGGACAACTACCTCCCGGACGTGCAGGCACGCAAAGACGTGACCGCGTCCCCGCTGCGGGCCCCGGTCGACGAGCTCAAGGGGCTGCCCGAGACGCTCCTCATCGTCGACGAGAACGACGTCCTGCGCGATGAGGGAGAGGCCTACGGTCGCAAGCTCATCGAAGCAGGCGTGCGCACCACGCTCGTCCGGTACGACGCGACGATCCACGACTTCATGATGCTCAACCCGCTGCGCGGCTCCGCTGCCAGCACTGCAGCGATCGAGCAGGCCGTCCACGTCCTCCGCAAAGCCTTCGCCACCGCCTGATCCGCCTGCCACCACCACCAATCAGAGAGAAGATCATGACCAGCCAGAAGCCCACCATCGTCCTCGTCCACGGCGCTTTCGCCGAATCCGCATCCTGGAACGGCGTCGTCGAACGCCTGCAGAGCCACGGCGTCACCGCCGTGGCGGTCGCGAACCCGCTGCGCAGCCTCTCGGGCGACGCCGCGTACGTCCGCGACGTGATCGCGTCGATCGGAGGCCCCGTCATCCTCGTCGGTCACTCCTACGGCGGACTCGTCATCACCGAAGCCGCCTCGGATAACGAGTCCGTCGTCGGGCTGGTGTACGTCGCGGCCTTCGTGCCCGAGACCGGCCAGAGCGCCTTCGAACTGTCCACGAGCGAACCGGGCAGCACCCTCGGAAACGCACTCGCCGCCTACCCGGTCGCCACAGGCGGCACCGAGTTCGTGATCCGTCAGGAGCTGTTCCACCACCAGTTCGCCGCTGACGTGCCGGCAGAGGTCGCAGCGCTCATGGCCGCCACCCAGCGGCCGGCGACCGAGGCGGCGCTCTCGGAAGCGCTGCCGACCGGAAACCCCGCGTGGAAGAGCATCCCGTCCTGGCACGTGTTCGGAGACCAGGATCTGAACATTCCCGTCGCCGTCCATCGCGCCGGCGCCGTGCGCGCCGCCTCGCAGGGCACGCGCGAGATCGCAGGCGCATCGCACGCGATCTCGGTCTCGAACCCCGACGCCGTCGCCGAGGTCATCGCCTCGGCAGGCAAGGCGTACGTCGCGAGCCTGCAGCCGACCGTCGCGTGACCGAACCGTGCGGTGCCCTGCCCGGATCACCCCGGGCGGGGCATCGCACCACGGAAGGATGAAGATGACTATCACCGCCGAACCGTTCACGAACGTGCGCCGAATCGACGCCGGCGATCTCTCGGTCGCCTACGTGGATATCGGCGATCCGCAGGCGGAGCCCGTGGTGCTCCTGCACGGGTACCCCTACGACGTCCACAGCTACGTCGACGTCGCACCTCTGCTCGTAGAAGCCGGATTCCGCGTCGTCGTGCCGTACCTGCGCGGTCACGGACCCACCAGGTTCCGGGATGCTCGCGCACCGCGAACCGGTGAGCAGGCGGCACTGGGGTCGGATCTTCTGGCGTTCATCGACGCCCTCGAGCTGGAGGAACCGGTCCTGGCGGGCTACGACTGGGGAGGGCGGGCCGCATGCGTGGTCGCAGCTCTGTGGCCGGAGCGGATCTCCGGCCTCGTCTCCGTGAACGGTTACCTCATCCAGAACATCGCCGCCTCGCAGACGCCGATCCGCCCCGACCTGGAGGCCGGCTTCTGGTACTTCTGGTACTTCGCGACCGAACGAGGGCGTCGAGGGCTCGAGGCGAACAGGCGCGACATCGCCGAGGTGATCTGGCGCCGCAACTCCCCGGAATGGGCGTTCAGCGCCGCAGACGTCGATCGCACGGCGATCGCGTTCGACAATCCCGACTACGTCGAGGTCGTCATCCACTCCTACCGGCACCGGCTCGGGCTCGCGCCCGGAGCGGACCGATACGTCGAGCTCGAGGAGCGGTTGGCGACGGCTCCCGCGATCACCGTCCCGACGATCACGCTCGACGGGACCGCGGACGGCAACTTCCCCGCCACCGACGGAACGCAGCACGCGCACCTGTTCACCGGGCCTCGCGAGCACCGTCAGATCCCGCACGCGGGTCATCACCTGCCCGCTGAGGCACCGCACGCCTTCGCTCAGGCGGTGGCGGATGTCGCAGAGCCGCCGGGTGACGGCGAGGGAACGACGTGAAGGCGCGGTGCGCCGCCATCCAGGTGTCGCACCGCGCCGTCCCAGCGAGTCAGCGGACCTGATCGGTCGGTCGGACCAGGACCTCGTTCACCGACACGTCCCGGGTCGGCCGAGCGCGAAGACGATCACCTCTGCGATGTCCTCGGGCTGCAGGGTGCGCATCGACTGACCGATGCTGTCCGCTGCCGCCCTCATCGTCGGATCGGTGATGTGCGTCGTCAGCTCCGTGGCCACGAAGCCCGGCTCGACGACGACGACGCGAACGCCACGCTCGGTGACCTCCTGACGGAGTGACTCCGTGAAGGCGGCGATGCCGAACTTGGTCGCCGCGTAGACGCCGCTGCCGGCCGACGCGATTCGACCGGATGTCGACGAGACCTGGATGATCGCGCCCCGCGATTCGATGAGGTGCGGAAGCGCGGCATGCACGCTGAACATCGACCCGAGCAGATTCGTCTCCACCATCCGCACCCATTGATCGACGTCTGCATCGAGAATCATGCCCGCCAGCATCTGCCCGGCGTTGTTGACGAGCGCATCGAGCCGACCGAACCGACGGACGGCGGATGCGACCGCGTGGTCGACCGAGTCTCGGCGGGTGACGTCGAGCGTCACAGCGAGCATCTCCGTCGGCGCTTCGTCCACCAGCGCGTTCAGCTCGTCGATCCTCCGCCCGGCCGCGACGACTCTCGCGCCCGCTCGGGACAGCGCCAAAGCCGTTGCGCGGCCGATCCCCGACGATGCGCCGGTGACGAGGACCCCTTTGCCGTTGAGTCTGTCATTCATCGTGCTCTCCTGATCCGTGGCGCTGGTCGACGGTGTCTCCGTCCGATCTGGGGGACGCTGTCAATGTGACAGGGAGCGCGTCCGTGCTGTGACAGTGCTCTGTCGCGCCATGCAGTTCGTCACAACCGCGCTCGTTGCCCGGTCTTTGATGGCAGGACTGCCGTACTCCACGGAACACCCGCCCCGAAAGGTGAACATGTCGATCTCCAGCACATCAACACGGACCGCCGGCGATTCAGCCGCGCCGATCGTGATCGTGGGCGGCGGCCTCGCGACCATCGGAGCGGTGAAGGCCATCCGTCGGGCCGGCCACGACGGCGATGTCACCGTGATCAGCGCGGAACCGCATCACCCGTACGAGCGGCCACCGCTGTCGAAGGACTACCTGCGCCGCGAAAGCGACCGCACCAGCGTCTTCACCCTCGTGCCGGAGTGGTACTCCGACAACGGGGTGATCGTCCGCACCGCGGCGACGGTCGTCGATCTGGATGTCGCCGGCCGCACACTGACGGTGTCCGATGGGTCCACCGAGTCGTACAGCGAGCTGCTCATGGCAACGGGTTCGTCGCCACGCCCGTTGAGTCTTCCCGGTGCTGACCTTCTGGGGGTGCTCTCGTTGCGCACGCTGGAGAGCTCGGATCTCCTGCGGGCGGCACTCATCGACGCACGTGAAGCAGGCGCCGGGCGTCTGGTCGTGATCGGGGACGGCTGGATCGGACTCGAGGTCGCGGCGTCCGCACGGATGCTGGGGCTCGAGGTCACCGTGCTCGGCCACGGCGCGCAGCCGCTTGCGAAGGTGCTCGGCGCGAGGATGGGGGCCTTCTACGCCGACGTCCATACGAGCCGCGGGGTGCAGCTGCGGCGCCAGGTCGAGGTCGCCGCCATCGAAGGCACGGCGGGCCGGGTGACCGGGGTCACCCTTTCCACGGGTGAGCGGATCCCCGCCGACGTCGTCCTCGTCGGCGTGGGAGCCGCGCCGAACATCGGGCTCGCCAGTGCTGCGGGGCTCGCGCTGCGAGATCGAGCGCTGGGCGGCGGGGTCGCGGTGGACGGCCGCCTGGCCACATCCGCTCCGCACGTGTACGCCGCCGGCGACATCGCGAGTATTCCGTCCGCCAGATACGGCCGTCCGCTTCGGGTCGAGCACTGGGCCACGGCGCTGCGGACGGGCCCGCACGCCGCGAGATCGATGCTCGGCACGGATGCGGACTTCGTCCGCCTGCCGTATTTCTACAGCGATCAGTTCGACATCAGCATGGAGTACAGCGGCTTCGTCGGAGGTGCGGATGATTATGACGACCTTCAGATCAGCGGAGATGTCGACGCGGCGTCGTTCGTCGCGTTCTGGACGAAGAAGGGGGTCGTGCAGGCCGGGATGACGATCAACACGCCCAACCGGATCGCCGACGTCGAGAAGCTCATCACGACCCGGGACGCCCTCGCGCCGGATGATCTGCGGGCGTTCGTGACGGAATCGGCGGCGTGACGGCCATGTCGACCGCTGACGCCGACCGCGGCGCCTTGAACAGCGCCGCCGGCACGGAGTTGTTCGTGCTGCAGGCGATCGCCAGCTCCACGATCAACGAAGCAGGAACCCGCAGCGCCATCTATCTGTCGACGCTGTCCAGCGGACTGGTGGCGATCGGATTCGCCTCCGGTTCGCCGGCCCTGCTCGCCTCCCTCGCGTTCACGGTGTTCCCGACGATCTTCATGCTCGGCTGGTTCACGGTCGTGCGACTGGTCGACAACAGCGTCGAGAACATCACCGCACGCCGGCGCATGGAACGCATCCGCGAGTACTTCGTGGGCCTGCATCCCCTGGGTCCCGAGCTGATCGCCCTCGACGACCCGCGCACCGGGGAGCTGGGAGTGCGGTACGCCCGTTCGTCGTTCCTGTTCACGATGGCCAGCATGATCGGAGCGGTCAACTCGGTGCTCGGCGGTGCGATCGTCGCGCTCGTCCTCATCGTCGGCCTCGGCATCCCGGCCGCACCAGCGCAGATCGCGGGCGTCGCGGTGGGACTCGGACTTCTCATGGCGACGCTCGGATACGAGCGACGACGGATCCGGAGGACCGGGTGAAAGCGGCCCTCGCTGCGCGCTCGACCGAGATCTCGGGAGAGGAGTCGCCCCCTGTCACAGACCGAACCACTGCGCGGTCAGTGCATATAGGGCAGTCTGCGTAGTGGCGCAGGTCCAGAAACGGAGCGGACGAGATGCGAATCGTTGTTTTGGGTGGAACCGGCCAAGTGGGCCGGAAGGTCGTCGAGAAGCTCGAACGGCGCGCTCAGGCCGTCGTGGTGGCCTCGCCGACGAGCGGAGTCGATGCGCGATCCGGTCGCGGACTGGATGCGGCCCTGGAGTATGCGGATGCCGTGATCGATGCGACCAACGCTCCGAACCCGTCCGGCGAGGCGGCACGGGAGTTCTTCGAGACGACGACGCGCAACGTGCTGGATGCCGAGCGGCGAGCGGGCGTGAAGCATCACGTCGCGCTGTCGATCGTCGGTGCGGATCACGCGGGCGAAGACGGCTATTTCGCGGCCAAGGGCGTGCAGGAGAACCTGGTGAAAGCCGGCCCGATCGAGCACTCCATCCTCCGGTCGACGCAGTTCTACGACTTCGCCCGCCGGATCGCCGAATGGAACACCGCCGAGGACACCGTCCACCTGCCCATCAAACCGGTGCAGCCGGTCGCGGCATCCGATGTCGCCGACGTTCTCGTCGAGCTGGCGCTGGGAGGACCCCTCAACGGCGCGGTCGACTTCGGCGGGCCGGAGCGGATGCCGCTGTCGGAGTTCGTGCGCCGCGTCCTCGGAATCGATCACGACCCGCGTTACGTCGTGGCGGATGACGACACCGCTCCGGTGGGCTTCAACATCTCCGGCGACCTGCTGCTGCCTCGTGACCCCATGCGCATCGCGGCCACGACGCTCGACACCTGGATGCACGACGAAGGCCGTCGCAGCCTGGCGGGGGTTCGATGAGCCATGGGTGAGCATGACGTGGCCGTCGACGACGCTTTCGATGCACACGACGACCTCGACGAAGCGCTGAGGATCTTCGACGCGCATCGACGACGTCTGTTCGGAATCGCCTACCGAATGCTGAGCACCGTGGCGGATGCGGAGGACATCGTCCAGGAGACGTGGATCCGCTGGCAGAACACGGATCGCTCGAAGATCCAGGAACCGGTGGCGTTCCTCACGACCATCACGACCCGGTTGGCGATCAACGTCCTGCAGTCCTCCCACACACGCAGAGAGACCTACATCGGGCCATGGCTTCCCGAGCCGGTCAACACGGACGACGACCCGGCGCTCGGCGCCGAGCGTGCCGAGGCCCTGCAGTTCGCGATCCTGCTGACGCTGGAGAAGCTCACGCCGACGGAGCGTGCGGCGTACATCCTGCGCGAAGCGTTCGATTACCCGTACACCCGGATTGCCGAAGTGATCTCCAGCAGCGTCGTCAGCGCACGACAGCTGGTGAGCCGTGCCCGTGCCCATCTGTCCTCCCCCAGGAACGTCCCGACGGATGCCACCGCGCAGCGACGCCTGCTGGAGGCGTTCCTCACTGCTGCGCGGAACGGGGATGCGCACGAGCTCGAAGCGCTGTTCGCCGCGGATGTCGTGAGCTACACGGACGGCAACGGCACGAAGCTGGCCGCCCGCATCCCGGTCATCGGGCGCGAACGCGTCGCTCAGTTCGTCGCGGCTTTCGCGCACCACTTCTGGACCGGGAAGACCATCGACTGGGTGCACGTCAACGGGCAGCCGGCGGCGACTCTCACCGAAAACGGTGTGATCACGACGATGGTGACGGCGACGACGTCCGGCGACAGCATCCTTCAGCTGCTGTGGGTGATGAGTCCCCAGAAGCTCAACCACGTCGGCGCGGTCAGCGCATGAGCCGGAAGCACTACCCGGCGTGGCTTCGCAGGCGGCGCCGCGGCGCCGCCGACCACGGCATCCTGGAAGAACTCGCCGATGCGCTGTGCTCCCACGACGAGGATGCGGTCCGGGCGCTCCTGCATCCCGACGTCGCCGTCGTCATCGACAGCGGCGGACACCTGCCCACGGCGGCGGCTCCGGTGCAGGGCAGGGAGGCAGCGGCATCCGAGCTGCTGCAGGTCATGCCGAACGGCACCGGCACGGCGGCGGCGTCCATCAACGGCGTCCCGGGGCTCACGCTCATTCGCGATCAGCGTGTCGTCGGAGCTCTCACGGCCGAGAAGCGATCCCAGCTCCTCGTGAACGTCTGGGTCGTGTGCAACCCGGACAAGCTGCGGCGCTGGAACCGGTAGCAACCCACTCACTGATCGGAAGGCGATCCCATGGAACGAACGACGAACGCGATACCGGCAGACCTGACAGGGACGGTCGACGACCGCCGGACGCAGCTGCACGGACTCGGAGGCGATGAGCTCGATGCGGTCTGGCTGCGACGACAGCTCGACAGCGCGCTGCTCGCATGGGCGGACTGCGAAACCGAGCTGGAGATCCAGAAGGAACGGCACGCCGACTACTGATCCTCGATCCGGGGCCCGCCCGCTCGGGGTGCAGGATGGAAGGCATGAGCCGTCCTGCCACCGCTGCCACGACCGCCATCCGCGAGATGCGCGACTTCCTCTTCGACCACGCCACCGACTACGACGGCGCGAGGAGCGGCTTCCGCTGGCCGCGGCTCGACGCGTTCAACTTCGCACTCGAATGGTTCGATGTCGTGGCCGGTGAGCACCCTGAGCGTCCGGCGGTGCAGATCGTCTCCGCCGACCTGAGCGTTCGCACGTGGAGCTACGGGGAGTTGTCCCGCCGCAGCGATCAGGTGGCGAATTGGCTTCTGAGTCTCGGCATCCGACGCAGCGATCACGTCATCGTTATGCTGAACAACTCGATCGAGTTGTGGGAGGTCATGCTCGCGATCACGAAGATCGGCGCGGTGTCCATCCCCACCTCGACACTGCTCTCGGCATCCGACCTGGCGTACCGCATCGAGCACGGCGAGGCCAGCGCAGTCGTGGCGCTCGGATCGCTCGCTGACCGTGTCGGCGGCGACATCCTGCGGATCGCGGTCGACGGGGCGCCCGCCGACTGGACCGACTTCGCCGAGTCGGCGAGCGCGCCGGAGGCCTTCGAACCGGATGGCCCCACCCCGGCATCCGACACGAGCCTGCTGTACTTCACGTCGGGCACGACCAGCCGTCCGAAGCTCGTGCAGCACACCCACGCGTCGTACCCCGTCGGGCACCTGTCGACGATGTGGTGGCTGGGCGTGCGACCGGAGGACGTGCACTTGAACATCTCCTCGCCGGGGTGGGCCAAGCACGCCTGGTCGAGCTTCTACTCGCCGTTCCTCGCCCAGGCGACCGTGTTCGTCTACAACTACGACCGCTTCGACGCGAACACTCTGATGCACGTCATGCAGACGCATCACGTCTCGACCTTCTGCGCTCCGCCGACGGTCTGGCGGATGCTGATCCAGGCCGACCTCGGTCGGCTCGCGCAGCCTCCACGTGAGCTCGTCGGCGCCGGCGAACCTCTGAATCCGGAGGTGATCGCGCGGGTGCGCGACGCCTGGGGCGGAACCATTCGCGACGGATTCGGGCAGACCGAGATGACCGCCTGCGTCGGCAACTCCCCCGGTCAGGTCGTGAAGGACGGCTCGATGGGTCGTCCGCTCCCTGGGTACCCGGTGGTCCTGCTGGACCCGGTCACCGGCCAGGTCACCGACGGCGAGGGCGAGATCGCGCTCGACCTGGCCGAGGCGCCGGTGGGCCTGATGGCCGGCTACTACCGGGATGCCGCGAAGACCGCCGAGTCCCGCGAGGGCGGGTTCCATCACACCGGCGACATCGCCACCCGCGATGCGGACGGGTATCTGACCTACATCGGCCGAGCGGACGACGTGTTCAAGGCATCCGACTACAAGATCTCTCCGTTCGAGCTCGAGTCGGTGCTGCTGGAGCACGAGCTCGTGATCGAGGCCGCCGTCGTGCCGAGCCCGGATCCGACGCGGCTGTCGGTTCCGAAGGCGTACGTGTGCCTTCGGCCGGATGCCGGGGACGAGTCGGCCGCGGCATCCGCGATCTACGCCTTCGCACGCGAGCGGCTGTCCGCGCACCTGTGGGTGCGGATCATCGAGTTCGTACCGGAGCTGCCGAAGACGATTTCAGGGAAGATCCGCCGCGTCGAGCTGCGCACCCGCGAGGCGCAGCGGGTCGCCGCCGGAGGGGACCGCACAGGGCAGCACCTGGACCGCGACTACCGCTGAGAGTTCACAACTCCTCAGATCCGCGCTGTCCAGCGGCGATGCCGGGCTGGAAACCGCGGAATCACCGCTCTCGCGGATCGAGCCGCCGCGATCGATGAGGAGTTATGAATGCGCCGCCGAAGCGCCGGCCTCGAACGCGGCGCGCGGAACCTCGAAAGCGGGCTGCCGAGGCGCCTCCGCCGTGACCGGCTTGGTCGGTGTGGCGGCCACTGCCTCCGTGATCGGCTTCGGCTCGCGCACCGGCCGACGGACCAGGATCGCCCGTACGATTCCGCCCGCTGTCAGCGCGACGACCAGCGCGGCGCCGGCCACGAGAGCGGGGATCCAATTGTGCGCGAACCCTGCCGCTGCGCTCAGCATCGCTCCGACGATCCACGCGGCGATCGCGCCGCCGACCACGCCCTCGGAACCGCGGGCCAGCGCGACCAGCGCGATCACCGCGCAGATCACGGCGATCACGGCTCCGGCCACCCCGATCGGTACGAACAATCCGGCCAATTCGTTTGCCACTGCTGACGATGTCACCATCGTGCACCCCCCGATGCGCTCTGTGTATCTCCAGAGTAGGCGAGTCGGAGCCGCCGCACATCCACCGGAAGGACTACCCTGCGTCATCCTCCGGTGTGATGCTGTGCGGGTGCAGGATGGGTTCATGGCCGTACCTCTTTCGGAACTGAATCGGATGCCGGACCCGCAGATGGTCTTCGTCGGCGAAGGCGTGCGCCTGGCGACCTACACCTGGGGGGATCCCGATGCGCCGGCGGTCGTCATCGTGCACGGGTTCGCCTCCAGCACGCGCGACAACTGGGTGCTGACCGGCTGGACACGGATGCTGGAGCGCGCCGGCTACTTCGTGCTCGGCGTCGACCAGCGCGGGCACGGCCTCAGCGACAAGCCGCACGAGCCGGAAGGCTACGACATCCGCGCCCTCGCCTCGGACATGGAGACCGTGCTCGACACCTACCTCGTCGAGGAGGCGTGCTACGTCGGCTACTCGCTCGGGGCCAGGGTCGGGTGGCAGGTCGCGGTCGACCTCCCGGCCCGCATCACCCGCGCAGTGCTCGGTGGCGTCCCGGAGGGCATCCCGCTGGCACGGCTCGATCTCGACCAGGTGCGCGCGTACATCTCGGACGGCACGCCCGTTGTGGATGCCGCGACGCAGAACTACATCGCGCTGACCGAGCGGGTGCCGGGCAACGACCTGAACGCGCTGCTCGCCCTCGCGGAGGGCATGCGCGCGTCCCGCACGATCGACCCGGATGAGTCGGATGCACCGCAGCAGCCGGTGCTGTTCGCGACCGGATCGCAGGACGCGATCATCGAGGGATCACGGAGCCTGGCATCCGCGGCCCCGCAGGGCCGTTTCCTCGAGATCCCGGACCGGCATCATTTCAACGCGCCCGGTTCCCGCGCCTTCCGCGAAGCAGCCCTCGCCTTCCTCGCGGAGCGTTGATCGCGCCGGGGAGCGGGATCGGCGAGGTCAGGACGGCGTCGACGACGAGCGAGCTGTTCGTCGGGCCGACGACCGGGATCGGCGTCGTCTCGGTGAACACGGTGGACGTGATCGGCATGCGTGCCAGGCGGCGGTGCTCGCGGACGTAGGCCGGGATGAGGATGACGACGGCGCCGATCCACGCCAGCGGATTGCTCCAAGCCACACCGACGAAGCCCCACAACGAACCCAGGACGACGGCGGCGACGACGCGCGCGACGAGCTCGATGACCCCGGTGACGGTTGGGATCATCGCGTGGCCGAGTCCCTGCAGGGCGCCACGGAGAACGAACAGCACGCCGAGGATGGCGTAGCAGGACGCGTTGATGATGAGCATCTGATGCGCGAGGTCGACGACCACGGGAGCGGTGTCGCCCACGAACACCCCGACGATGGCGGCGCCGGTGGTGATCAGGAGAACGCCGAGGAGGACGGACCCGATGACCGCGATCCACGTCGCCTGGACCACGCCGCGGCGGATGCGATCGGGGCGTCCGGCACCCACGTTCTGAGCGACGTACATGCTGGTGGCCAGTCCGAGCGAGGCCAGCAGCGCGGAGGCGAGGCTGTCGACGCGTGACCCGGCGGTCCATGCTGCGACCGCATCCGCGCCGAGTTCGTTCAGCGCGACCTGGACCGCGAGCGTGCCGATCGCGATGATCGAGGCCTGGAAGCCCATGGGCAGGCCGAGACGCAGGTGCTCCCAGATCTCGGTGCGGGTCACGCGCCAGTCATCGCGCTTGACGTGCAGCTCGTGCAGGCGGCGGCGCAGGTACTCCAGGCAGAGCGCGACCGAGATGGCCTGCGCCACGACGGTCGCGAGGGCCGCGCCGGCGACGCCCCAGCCGACGGGTCCGACCAGCAGGACGACGAGGCCGACGTTCAGCGCGCAGGCGAGCGTGAGGAACCACAGCGGCGTGCGAGAGTCGCCGATCGCGCGGATGATCGCGGCGAGATAGTTGAAGAACATCGTCGCCGCGGCACCCAGGAAGCTCACCTGAGCGAACACGACCGCATCGTCCATGAGCTCTGGCGGGGTCTGCATGGCCGCGAGCGCCGGCTCCGCGAGCAGCGGAGCGGCGATCGTGAGCACGATGCTCATCCCCCCGGTGAGGATCGTTCCGACCGCGACCGAGCGTCGGACGGCCCGGGCATCCCCGGCGCCGTAAGCCTGTGCGGTCGGGATCGCGAAACCGCTCGTGAGACCCCACGCGAAGCCGAGCAGCAGGAAGAGCAGGCTGCCGGTCGCGCCGACGGCGGCGAGCGCGTCGACGCCGAGCTGACGTCCGACGACGATGGTGTCGACGAACTGGTACAGCTGCTGGACGACGTTGCCGATCAGCAGCGGCACGGAGAAGGCGAGGATGACGCGCCAGGGCGCGCCGGTGGTGAGGGAAGGGGACACAGTCGCTCGACAGGCAGGAGGGGGCGGATCGGGGATGCACACGCAGAGGTGCGACCTCCGATTGTATCGAATCGATTCGAGCGCGTCGAGACCGGAAGGCGTATTCTCATCCTTATGCCAAGCACCGTCGCCGCGATCGTCGCGCCCTCCGCCACCGACCGTCTCACCGTCAGCACCATCGAGCGCCGCGATGTCGGGCCGCACGACGTGCTCATCGACATCCGCTGGGCGGGGATCTGCCACTCCGACATCCACACGATCAAGGGCGACTGGGGTCCGCAGCAGTACCCGCTGACGGTCGGGCACGAGATCGCGGGGGTCGTCGCGGAGGTCGGCTCCGAGGTGACGAAGCACCGGGTCGGTGACCGCGTCGGCGTCGGATGCCTGGTGAACTCGTGCGGGGAGTGCGCGAACTGCACGGCCGGTTCGGAGCAGTACTGCCTGAACGGCGCGATCGGCACCTACGGCGCGAAGGACGTCGACGGCACGATCACGCAGGGCGGCTACTCCACGAGCGTCGTCGTGACCGAGGACTTCGTCCTGCGCCTGCCCGAGGAGATCCCGTTCGAGAAGGCGGCGCCGCTGCTGTGCGCCGGTATCACGACCTACTCGCCGCTGCGGCACTGGAACGCCGGCCCCGGCACGCGCGTCGCTGTCGTCGGGCTCGGCGGGCTCGGCCACATGGCCGTCAAGCTCGCGCACGCCATGGGCGCGGAGGTGACGGTGCTCACCCGCACACTCGCGAAGAAGGACGACGCGATCGCGCTCGGCGCCGACCGTGCGTTCGCGACGAACGATCCGGAGACGTTCCGCGAGCTCCGCGGCGCCTTCGACCTCATCATCAACACGGTCTCGGCGCCGATCGACGTCGACGCGCATCTGAAGCTGCTCGCCCTCGACGGCACCCTCGTGAACGTCGGCGCACCGGCCGAGCCGCTCAGCCTGCACGTGGGGACGCTGATCGGCGGGCGGCGCTCGTTCGCCGGCTCCAACATCGGCGGAATCGCCGAGACGCAGGAGATGCTGGACTTCTGCGCCGAGCACGGCATCTCCCCCGAGGTCGAGATCGTCTCGGCATCCGAGGTCAACGAGGCCTGGGACCGCGTGCTCGCGTCGGACGTCCGGTATCGGTTCGTCATCGACGCCTCGACGATCGCCGGCTGAGCCCGGCGGGCGCGGGCGCGATTCAGGGCGAAGCCGCGCGATCTCCGGCATCCGCGTCGGAGGAGAACACCTGCACGGGAGGGCCGAATCGCCGGAATCGCTCCTCCCATCCGCGAGTTCTCCTCCCATCCGATCTCCCCCGCGACGGTCGCTGCTGTTCACCACCCGGTGTGCAGCAGCGACTGCACGACGATCGCGAACACGACCTGCACCGCGAGCATGACCTGGCGCGTCCGCCTTCCGAACAGCGCCAGGCCCAGCAGCGCCCACGGCACGAACGGCAGCCAGATCCGCTCGACCTCCGCACGGCTCATGTTCGACAGGTCCGCCAGCAGGATGCTCAGCCACGCCGCCGCCACGAGCAGCAGCACGACCCGCACGCCGTCGTCGCTCGGAGGCCCGGTACGACGACGCCGGATGCCGGCATCGGCTGCTCCCCCGAGCGATGCCGCGACCATGGGGCCCGCACTGATCGCGAACGCCGCGAGGTTGCCCCACATCCAGTACGTCGGCGGTCGTCGCGAGGCGACGCCGTCCCAGTACCGCTGCTGCAGCACGGGGAACGCCTCCCACCAGGCGAAGCCGCCGGCGGCGAACGCCAGGACGACCACGAGAGCCGCACCCGCCGCGATCGGCAGCGGCCACCATCGACGCGCCGCGAACAGGACGGCGAGGGCGAGCACGCCGAGCAGCGGCAGGCCGTACGACAGCATGACGCAGTAGCCCAGCAGTGCACCGGCGAGCAGAGACCACGCGATCATCGCGACCGGGCCCTCGCCGCGACGTGCTGAGGTGGCCGCACGGGCGAGCGCCCACAGCCCCCAGGCGGCGAACGCGGTGAACATGCCGTCGCCGGAAACCCCGATCCAGATGGCGGCGGGCGTGAAGACGAGGAACGGTGCGGCCCGGCGAGCGGATGCCTCGGCCCCCAGGGCGCGCAGTGCGCCCAGCACGGCGACGGGGATGGTCGCCCCCAGCACGATCACGACGAGGCCGGCGGCGAGTCCGCTGCCGAGCCCGACGCGCACGAGGACGTAGAAGAACAGCAGCGCCCCAGGCGGGTGCCCCGCGATGTGCACCGGCCAGTTGTCCTCGTGCGCGTACGGGATGCGCTCGACGTACTCGCGCAGGGTCGCCCCGAAATCGGTGACCTCACGCGCCGTGCCGAGGTACTCGTAGCGATGGTTCAGGATCGTCCCGATCCCGTCGAGACCGTCGACGAGCGCCAGCGAGAGCAGCCACACCAACGCCGCGCCGAACACGATCAACTGCAGCGGCACCCACCGCACGCGGGCGGCGAGCCTATGACCGAACAGCACCGCCAGCACGCCGACCGCCACAGCCACCGGCAGGCCAGGGCCGATCCTCGGCATCCATTCGGCGTGCAACGGGGGGAACGACTTGACCCGCACATTCCACCCGGTCAGTGCCGGTATCGCGATCGCGGCGGCGATCAGCAGGACCGCGACGGCCCCGCTCCACAGCGCCACCCGTGGCCGCACGACGCTCACGGCTGCTCGACCGCCGCTCGCAACGGATCCTGCGCGAACTGCGCGACACCCTCCTCGAATGCGACCTGCGGCCGCCAGCCGAGCTCGGCGCGGATGCGGGCGGAGGATGCCGTGATGTGCCGCACGTCGCCCGCGCGGAACCGCCCGCTGACGCGTGGAGCCGGACCGCCCATGGCCTCGGCGAGCGCACGGGCGAAGTCGCCGATCGTGCGGACGTCGCCGCTGGCGACGTTGAACGCCCTCGCCACCCCCGCGTCCACGGTCGCGGTCCACTCGAGCGCGGCGACGTTGGCCGCGGCGACGTCGGTCACGTGGACGAAGTCGCGACGCTGCTGCCCGTCCTCGAACACGTCCGGCGCCTCCCCGCGTTCCAGCGCGGAGCGGAACAGCGACGCGACCCCGGCGTAGGGTGTGCCCTGCGGCATCCACGGCCCGTAGACGTTGTGGTAGCGCAGCATCGCCGCGGCACCACCGGTGCTGCGGGCCCAGTCCCGCGCGAGCAGCTCCTGCTCGAACTTGGTCGCAGCGTACGTGTTGCGCGGGTCGCACGGCTGGTCTTCGTCGATCAGCTCCGGTTGCAGCAGGCGTCCGGTCTCGGGCGAGCGGGGGTCGAAGACGCCGGCTTCGAGGTCGGCGAGCCGCCGAGGCGGCGCCTGCAGCTGCCGGTCGCCGTCACGGTACAGGCCCTCCCCGTAGACGACCATCGAGGATGCCAGGACGAGGCGGCGGATGCCGGCATCGCGCATCGCCGTGAGCAGCATCGCGGTGCCGAGTGAGTTCGACGCCACGTAGTCCGGAGCGTCTCCGATGTCGACGCCCAGCCCCACCTTCGCGGCCTGGTGGCACACGGCGTCGACCCCGCGCAGCGCCGCGGCGAGGACGTCCGTGTCGCGGACGTCGCCCTGCACGAACTCGACGCCCGCCGGCAGCGGTCGACCCTCCGACGGGTCGTGCACGTCGGGGCGCATCGAATCGAGCACACGGACCGACCAGCCGTGCGCGAGCGCCTGCTCGACGACCGCGCCGCCGATGAAACCGCGCCCGCCGGTCACGAGCAGCGTGCGGCTCATCCGCTGTCCCCGTCCCGACGCAGCGGTTCGGCCGACAGGATGCTGCGGACGACGTCCTCAGACAGCAGGGGCGGCTCCGTGAAGCCCGCCGGGATCGCATCGACGATGGCGGCGATCGCACGGTTCAGGCGCGGCTCGGCTTCGGCCATCACCTGGAAGACGCGCTCCGCGGTGGCTGACCGGTCCTGGTCGCCTGCGCCGTGCTCGGTGTCGGTATCGGTGACGATCGCGAGGTTGACGTGCGCGAATCCGAGCTCGGCCGCGAGGGATGCCTCGGGGAGCTGGGTCATGTTGACGATGTTCGCGCCCATGAGACGGTGCCAGGCGGCCTCCGCACGCGTGGAGAACCTCGGCCCCTGGACCACGACGCTCGTCGCCTGCTCGCGCGGAGTCTCCCCCAGGGATCGCAGTGCGTTCGCGGCGATGCGGCGCAGCTCGCGACTGTACGGTTCGGCGAAGGGCAGATGCTGCACGCCTTCGACGATCTCACCACCGTCGAAATACGAATCGGCCCGACCCCACGTGCGGTCGATCAGCTGGTCCGTCAGGACGATGTCGCCGGGCCGCATGTCGGATTCGAGGCCGCCGACCGCGTTGGTCGAGACGAGGATCCGCGCACCGAGCGACGCGAGAGCCCAGAGCTGCGCCCGGGCGTTCACCCGGTTCGGCGGCACCCGGTGACCCGCCCCGTGCCGGGCGAGGAACGCCGTGCGCCGCCCAGCGAGCGACCCGACGACCGCACCGTGCACCGCGCCGTACGGGGTCGGAATCGGCGCGAGCGATCGTGCATCATCCACGGTGAGCCGCGCGAGCCCCGAACCGCCGATCACGGCGATCTCGACCTGTTCGTCATCCATGCCCTCAGCCTGGACCGCCCGGGCGCCGCGCGGCACCC
Organism: Microbacterium sp. M28; assembly: GCF_025836995.1. Classification (NCBI taxonomy): domain Bacteria; kingdom Bacillati; phylum Actinomycetota; class Actinomycetes; order Micrococcales; family Microbacteriaceae; genus Microbacterium; species Microbacterium triticisoli. Next base: position 3,281,646 of record NZ_CP107546.1, read on the forward strand.
CCATTCCTTACGCCTCCGTGACAGCTCGGCATCCCACTGCGGCGTCACCACCCTGTAAGACGATCGGGGCACGCAACGGCCGCGCCTCCGCGCAGACTGAGGCCATGACGGACCGCACCGCGCTGATCGACCGCCTGGACCGCGCCCTGCGGCCACGGGCCGCACGCGTGCAGAGCGCACTCGCCTCACCGGTGCGCAACGCCCGGATGACGGTCGTCGTCGGGCGGCTGCTGGCGATCGCCTTCCTGATCTGCTTCGCCACCGGGCTGTACAGCCACTTTCTGCAGAGCCCGGTGGGCTGGTTCGTCGCGCCGGCCCGACCCGAGTACCTGTACGCGTGGACGCAGGGCGCTCACGTGATCGTCGGCAGCATGCTGGTGCCTCTGCTGCTCGCCAAGCTGTGGGTGGTGTATCCGCGACTGTTCCAGTGGCCGCCCGTGTCCGGTCCCGTGAGCGTGCTCGAGCGCGCGTCGGTGGGCGTGCTGGTCGCCACGGCCCTGGTCCTTCCGATGACCGGCATCCTCAACGTCCTGCAGTGGTATCCGTGGGAGTTCTCGTTCCGGCGCACGCATTTCGCGCTGGCCTGGGCGCTGATGGGAGCGCTGCTGCTGCACATCGCGGTACAGCTGCCGAAGATCCGCCGCCACTGGCGAGAAGGAGGCGAGTCGGATGAGTGATCCGGATGCCGTGTCGCGACGGCGCTTCCTGATCGGGGTCGGCGCCGGATCCGCGGCGATGGGTGCGCTGGCGCTCACGCATGCGGTGCTGCCCGTCGGTCCGTTCAGCGTGACCGACGACCGGCGTCGGATCACCGCGGCGCAGGCGCTGCCCGTCAACCGCTCGGCGCGCGAGGCAGGTGTCACCGCGCTCGCCTCCGACCCGGAGTGGCGGCTCACCGTGATCAGCGGTGACCGCATGCGTGATCTCAGCCTCGCCGAACTCGATGCGCTTCCGCAGCGTCGCGAAGAGCTCCCGATCGCGTGCGTGGAGGGGTGGACGGTGACGGCCACCTGGCAGGGCGTGCGCCTCGCGGACCTCCTCGATCTCGTCGATGCCCCGCCGGAAGCCACCGTGCGCCTGCAGAGCATGCAGCAACGAGGGGCGTTCGCCGCCACGACGATGCCGCCGCAGTACACGCGCGACGCGAAGACGCTCGTTGCTCTGCACGTCAACGGCGAGCGCCTGGATCTGGACCACGGCTACCCGGCGCGCATCATCGCCCCCGGGCGCCCCGGGGTACTGCAGACCAAGTGGCTGACCTCGATCGAGGTGATCTGATGCGCGCCGCGCGGATCGTCCTCGGCGCTCTCGGCGTCTCAGCGCTGCTCTGGAGCGGGTGGCTCCTCGTGAGCACGCAAAGACCCGATCAACTGCTGAACCTCGCGCTGTGGCTGGCGGCCGCGGTGATCCTGCACGACTTCGTGATCGTCCCTGCGATCACGGTGATGAAGCGGTCGCGCCCCTCGCTCGTTGAGCGGCCATCCTCTCCCTCGCTCGTTGAGCGAGCGAAGCGAGACGAAACGGACTGACCGCCCCAGGGCGTCGACCGCGTTCCGACTCGGGCGGCTCCGCCGTCCTCGCTCGACGAACGGGGAAGGGCCGACGATCGGGGAAGGGCCCCCCTCACCGAACGAGGAGAGCGAACACCCGCTCGTCCTGCGACCAGGTCTCCTCGACCTGCAGCCCGGCATCCTGCGCACGCCGACGCAGCCCGTTCAGCCCGATCTCGTACCAGGGGAACGGCAGGCTCGCCCGCCCCTCGTGGTCGATCAGGGTCGCGCGGAAGCCGCGGTCTCGGCGCGGATCCGGGTGCGCCTCGACGCACACGAGACCACCCGGCCGGACGAGCTCGGCGCAGCGCGCCAGCAGCAGAGTCGGGTTCCCGCCGATGCCGACGTTCCCGTCCAGCAGGAGAGCGGTCCCCCACTCACCCTCGCGCGGCACCGGGTCGAACACCGATCGGTGCAGCACCGGCAGCCCCTGTGCGTGCGCATGCGCGACGGCGGCGGCCGCGACGTCGATGCCGAGGCTCAGATGACCCGCGACGATGGCGGCGCGCACCATGCGCCCCGGGCCGCACCCGATGTCGAGCACCGCCCCCTCCGCGCGCACCAGCACGGTGCGATCGGCATCGTCGGCCGCCGCGAGAAACCGCGCCAGCTCCACGGGTGCGCCGTGCACACCGTCGTGATCGACCATCCGCAGCACGCCCCCGCCGCTGCGCAACGCCGTCGCGTAGGGCGAGCCGCCTCCGGCGCCGAAGTGCGGCGCGGTCGTGACCGGAAGCGTCATGACGCACCTCCTCGACTCCCGAGCGCGGATGCCGTGGGCACGGTGTCACGGTGGCGCGCATCGAGCAATCGCAGAAGCGCACTCGACCCGTCGAGTTCGGCGGCGACGGTCCTCAGGCTCGTGAGGTCGTCGACGTCGGTGAGCAGCGGCAGATCGGCGACGCTCAGGCCGGCATCCACCAGCCGAGCCCGCTGCACGGCACCGGTGTCGTCCTGTGACATGGCGACCCCGCGCACGAGGTCTCCTCTCGGCTTCCCTCCGACGTGAGCTTCGCGCAGCCCCAGCAACCAGAACCCGCCGTCGGCGGCGGGGCCGAACCAGGCGTCGACGCCGAGCGGCCACCGGTGCGCCAGCGCGCCGAGCAGTTCGGGGTCGACCTGCGGCGTGTCCATGCCGATGAGCAGCACGGGTCCAGCGACGCGGTCGAGGACGTCGGCGATCCGATCATCGAGATCACCGGCGGCCTGCGGGACCTGATCGAACCCCTCGACCGGCGCGAGCTCTCCCTGCACGCACAGCACCCGGCCTGCGTCGACCTCGCGCACCGCCGCGATGGTGTCATCGAGCGCGGCCCGCGCGATCGACGCTGCGTCCTCGAGCGAGAACGGCGGATGCAACCGCGTCTTGACCCGACCGGGGACGCACTCTTTCGCCATGATGATGACCGTGACGTCGTTCATGCGTACCTCCGCAGCATCCGGAGCATGTCGCCGATGGCCTGAGCCGTCCCTACGACGGTGCCGGTGACCTTGGATCTGCCCACGCGGGGCCGGTAGTCGACGGGCACCTCGTGGATGCGCCATCCGGCGCGGCGTGCACGCAGCACGAGCTCCAGCGGATAGCCGCTGCGGCGGTCCCGGATGCCGAGTTGGAGAAGTCGCTCGCGGTTCGCCGCGCGCATCGGACCGAGGTCCCGGAGGTCGACATGCATCCGACGACGCACGAACCAGAGCAGCACCGCATTGGCGAATCGCGCGTGCAGCGGCCAGGCCGACGCGGCGACGCTGACGCGCCGACCCAGCACGAGATCCTGCTCGCCGCGACGAACCGGGTCGACGACGCGGTCGAGCTGGCGCATGTCGAACGAGCCGTCCGCGTCGCAGAACGCCACGATCGGGGCCGTCGCCGCCATGAGACCGGCGTGGACGGCCGACCCGTATCCACGCTGAGCGGCCGTCACGACCGTCGCCCCGAAGCGGGCGGCGATCTCTGGCGACCCGTCGGTGGAGCCGTTGTCCACCACGATCGCGCGATAGCCCGACGGCAGTTCGGCGAGCAATGACGGAAGCGCCCGTGCCTCATCGAGACAGGGCAGGATCACGTCGACGGAAGAACTCATACCCAGAATGTAGGAACCGCACGCGCGCTGCGCCGCCCCCAAACCCTTACGAACCGCGGACGAGCTGCCCTGACCACCCCCGTTCGCGCGGGCGCCGACCTACTCTGGGTCCATGACGTCGACCGCGCCCGCCGAACCCGCCGGGGACCTCGTCGACCGTCGCGTCCTGATCGTCGAGGACGACCCGATGGTCTGCGAAGTCGCGGCGACGTACCTCCGAACGGCCGGCTTCCTCGTCGACGTCGCGTCCGACGCCTTCTCCGGGCTGGATGCCGTCGCCACGACGCAACCGGATCTCGTCGTCCTGGACCGCATGCTGCCCGGTGTCGACGGGGTCGAGGTGTGCCGCCGCATCCGGGCGACGTCGCTGGTGCCCGTGATCATGCTGACCGCGCTCGGCGCACCCGAGGACCGGATCGACGGGCTCGAAGCCGGTGCGGACGACTACCTGACCAAGCCCTTCTCGCCGCGCGAGCTCGTGCTGCGCGTGCAATCGGTGCTGCGCCGCAGCCTCGCCGCGTTCGCGCCGGAGGCGCCGTTCGATCTCGGCGACTTCCACCTGGACCCTTCGGCTCGGATCGTGACGGCGTCCGGCACGCCGCTGGAGCTCTCGGCCCGCGAGTTCGACCTGTTCGCGTTCCTGCTGAAGCATCCGCGGCAGACCTTCGACCGCCAGACCCTGCTGCGGACGGTGTGGGGCTGGGAGTTCGGCGACCTCTCCACGGTGACGGTTACCATGCGCAGACTGCGCGAGAAGATCGAAGCCGACCCCGGACATCCGCAGATCCTCGTCACCGTCTGGGGCGTGGGGTACCGTCTCGACCTCGGAGGCTGACATGCCGTTGCCCGACTTCCTCACCATCGTCGGCATGGCGCTCGCGTGCGCGCTGGTCGTCGGCGCACTGGGTCTGCTCGCGCTGCGGCTCCTGCACCGACGCCCGCTCATCGCGCAACTGTTCGTCGTCGTTCTGACCTCGGTGCTGTCGCTGGCCGCCGGGGTGCTCGCGGTCGCGCTCGCGATGTACATCTCGGCGCACGACTTCCTCGTCGTCGTGACCGTGACGCTCGTCTCCGCCGTCGTCTCGGTCGGCGTCGCGCTGCTGCTGGGTCTGCGCATCGCCAGGGCCGGGGACGAACTGCGCCGCCTCACCCACGCCATGGGAGAAGGAGAGCTCGTCGACCAGCATCCGTCGGCGGCGCCGAGCGCCGAGTTCGAGGCGCTCGCCACCGAACTCGCCGAGACCAGCCACCGCCTCGCGCAGGCCCGCGAGGAGGTGCAGGCCATCGACGCCTCCCGCAGGGAGCTCGTCGCGTGGATCTCGCACGACCTGCGCTCCCCGCTGAGCGGGCTGCGGGCGATGACGGAGGCGCTCGAGGACGGCCTCGCCGACGACACCGCCCGGTTCCACCATCAGATGCGTCTGCAGGTCGATCGGCTGACCTCGCTCGTGGACAACCTTTTCGAACTGTCGAAGATCTCCTCCGGAACGCTCGTGCTCGCCCTCGAACCGCTCTCGCTGCACGACCTGGTCAGCGATGCGGCGGCGGAGCTGGCACCAGTGGCGCAGGCGAAGAGCATCGTTCTGGTGGAACGGACGAGCCCCGACCACACGCTCGTCGGAGATCCGCGCGAACTGTCACGCGTGGTGTCGAACCTGCTCATGAACGCGCTGGAGCACACGCCGACCGGCGGCGAGGTTCGGATCACCACGGCACAGGATGCCGACGGCGTGATGCTCTCGGTCCGCGACTCCGGCGCCGGCATCGCCGAGGAGGACCTCGACCGGATCTTCGACCCCGGCTGGCGCGGCACGCATGCCCGCACACCGGTCTCCGGCATCAGCGGTACCAGCGGCGCAGGCCTCGGACTCGCGATCGTGCGCGGGATCGTCGAGGCGCACCAGGGGCGCATCAGCGCGACGAACGAGCCGAACGGATGCCGCTTCGACGTGCGGCTGCCCTCAGCGGCGGCGAGCTGACAGCATCCGGAAGGCGGGCGTACGATCCGGAGGAGAACGCGCGATCGGGAGGTCCGCAACGCGGCAATCGGTCCTCCCGTTCGCGTGTTCTCCTCCGGTTACGGATGCGTCCGGGGAGGGGCGAGCGCCCTCCCGTACGGATGCATCCGGATGGGGTCGGACGCCGCCCCGCTACGCTGACCCGGTGACGAGTTCCCGCGGACGGCTGACCGTCGCGCCGCTGTACCTGGCCGGTTTCACGACCGCGTTCGGAGCGCACGGCGTCGCCAGCGTGCTGGGTGCGGAATCGGACGACATCGGGATGTCGCTGCTGACGTTCGGTGCTGTCCTCGCGCTGTACGACGTCGCCGAGGTGTTCCTCAAACCGGTCTTCGGCGTGCTCAGCGACCGGATCGGCGTGAAGCCGGTGATCCTCGGCGGTCTCGTCGCGTTCGCCGCGGCATCCGCCGTCGCGCTGTTCTTCGCCAGCCCTCTGGCACTCGCGCTCGTCCGGCTCGGGCAGGGCGCCGCGGCGTCGGCGTTCTCGCCCTCGTCGTCCGCGGCCGTCGCGCGGCTCGCGGGCGACGAGCTGCTCGGGCGGTACTTCGGCCGCTACGGCGCCTGGAAGAGCATGGGCTACATGCTCGGTCCGATCCTCGGCATCTGGCTCGCCTACGCGTTCGGGCTGCAAGCCGTCTACGGCGTGCTCGTGATCCTCGCGCTGGTCGCCGCGATCGCCGTCGCCGTCGGGGTGCCGCACCTGGCCCCGCTGCCGAAGAAGAGGGCGACCGTGCGAGACCTGGCAGCGCAACTCATCGACCGGTCGTTCCTCATCCCGACGCTGACGCTCGCCACGAGCACGGCGATCCTCGGTGTCGCCGTCGGCTTCCTGCCGCTGCTGGCGGTCCGGCTCGGACTCCACCCGCTGGTGGGCGCGGCGGCCGTCGCGTTGCTCGCGCTGGCCTCCGCCGTCGTGCAGCCGCTCACCGGCAACGCCCGCGATCGCGGCCGCCTGCACACGGGAAGCGGCACCGCAGCCGGGCTCGCCATCGCCGCCGTCGCGCTCGTCCTGCTGGCGCTGGCGCCGAACGTCATCACGCTGTTCGTCGCCGCGGTCGGCATCGGTCTCATGCTCGGCGTCGTCACCCCGCTCGCCTTCGCCCACCTCGCCGCTTCGACGCCGCCCGACCGGATGGGCCGCACGATGGGCAGCGCCGAGCTCGGCCGCGAACTGGGCGACGCGGCGGGTCCGCTGGTCGTGGGCGGCGTCGCCACGGTCGCCGGGGTTCCGTTCGGTCTCGGCATCCTCGCGGTGCTGACGGCGGGGATGGGTGCGACGGCCTGGCGGATGCTGAGGCACCCGTCGAGCGAGACGGCGACGCCCGCCCGCTAGAGTTGCAACCCGACAGCACACTCAGGGGGTCCCATGTCGGTTGGTCTGCTCGCCGTCGTCGATGACATCCTCAGCGCGGCGCTGAAGGCGTCGTCCAAGGCGGCAGGTGTCGTGATCGACGACGCCGCCGTCACCCCGCAGTACGTGCAGGGCATCACGCCGGCACGCGAGCTGCCCGTCGTGCTGAAGATCGCGCTCGGATCGCTCGTCAACAAGTTCGTGATCATCATCCCGATCGCGCTGCTGCTGACCGCGTTCGCCCCGTGGGTGCTGCCCTACCTGCTCATCATCGGCGGCACGTACCTGTGCTTCGAGGGTTCCGAGAAGGTCCTCGAGTGGTTCGGGTTCCACCACGGCCATGCCGACGAGGGCGCCCGCGACGAGAAGAAGCTCGTGTTCGGCGCCGTCCGCACCGACCTGATCCTGTCCACCGAGATCATGCTCATCTCGCTGGCGAACCTCGAATCGGGTCTGAGCATCTGGATGACCCTCGGCATCCTCGCGGTGATCGCCCTGCTGATGACGGGAATCGTCTACGGCGCCGTGGCGCTGCTGGTCAAGATCGACGACATCGGACTGAAGATGGCGAAGAACTCGGACCGTCGCGTACGGCACACCGGCACGCGGATCGTCCGGTCGATGCCCGCGGTGTTCCGCGTGATCTCGGTGGTCGGCACGGTCGCGATGCTCTGGGTCGGCGGCCACCTCGTGCTGGCGAACCTCGGCGCGGTCGGTCTGACCGCGATCACGGACTTCGTGCACGGCGTCGAGCACCTGCTCGAGCCGCTCGGAGGCTTCGTCGTGTGGTTCGGAGACACCCTGATGTCCGCGATCGCCGGCCTGATCCTCGGGCTCGTGATCGTCGGGATCGTGCTGCTGATCGGTCGGATGCTGGGCAAGGAGCCGACCTTCACCGAGGGCGGGGAATCGCCGGCGGACGTCCACGCTTGATCCGCAGCGCACGCGTACCCGTACCCGCGAGACTTGTTCTGCGGGACGAGACTTGGCTGGAGTGGCGGGGCCTCACCGCACAAACCAAGTCTCGCGGGCGTACGGTCAGGCGTTCTCGCGGCGCGGCAGCACCCAGCCTGCCCGTGGGAAGTGACAGGTGTACCCGTTGGGGATGCGCAGCAGGTAGTCCTGGTGCTCCGGCTCGGCCTCCCAGAACGGGCCCTCCGGCTCGATCGTGGTGACGGCCTTGCCCGGCCACAGTCCGGACGCGTCGACGTCGGCGATCGTGTCGCGCGCGACCTGCTCCTGCTCCGGCGAGAGCGGGAAGATCGCGGACCGATAGCTGGACCCGACGTCGTTGCCCTGACGGTTCAGCGTGGACGGGTCGTGGATCTGGAAGAAGAACGCCAGGATGTCGCGGTACGTCGTCTTCGTCGGGTCGAACACGATCTCGACGGCCTCGGCGTGACCGGGGTGATTGCGGTAGGTGGCGTGGTCGTTCTCGCCGCCGGTGTATCCGACGCGGGTGTCGAGCACGCCGGGCTGACGACGGATCAGGTCCTCCATGCCCCAGAAGCAGCCGCCGGCGAGGACGGCGGTCTCGGTTCCGGGGGTGCGGGTGATGGTTCCGGTGTCGGTCATGAGTGGCACTCCTTCTCTGACGCGAGGTGCGTCCACAGAGGACAACGACGAACCGTTCGGTTTTGGTCCCGAGTCGCCCTGCTTCCAGCGTACGCGCGCCCGGTGCGGGCGCTGATACCGTCGACACCGTGCAAATCAGGGATGCCGAGACAGCCGATCTTCCGACGATCACCGAGATCCACAACGAGGCCGTCGCCAACACCACGGCGGTCTGGGACGAGCAGACCGTCGACGTGGCCGATCGTGCCGCATGGCTCGCCGAGCGGACCGGTCAGGGCTTCCCTGTGCTCGTCGCCGTCGACGATTCAGGAGTGGTCGGATACTCGACGTTCGGTCCGTGGCGCGCCCGCAGCGGGTACCGCCACACGGTCGAGCTCTCCGTCTACGTCCACCCCGACCATCAGGGTCGCGGCATCGGAAACGAGCTGATGACGGCCCTGATCGACCGCGCACGCGCACACGGCGTGCATGTGATGATCGCCGCGATCGAGAGCCGCAACGCCGGATCGATCCGACTGCATGAGAAGCACGGATTCGTCCAGACGGGCCTGCTGCCGCAGGTCGGCACGAAGTTCGGCGCATGGCTCGACCTCGCGTTCCTGCAGCTCGTCCTGGATGACCATCCGGTGCCCCCGGCATCCTGATCCACCCGCGAGACTTACTTTGCGGGGTGAGACTTGGCTGACCTGGCCAAGTATCACCCCGCAGGCCACGTCTCACGAATCACGCCAGAGTCTCCGAAGCCGGCCGACACACCCGCGGGGCGACGATAGCCTGAACCGGTGTTCGACAGCCCTCTCTCAGCCTCGGCGTACGAGGTGCTCGGCGTCGCCCCGGACGTCGACGAGGACACCCTGCGCCGCGCCTATCGCCTGCGGCTGCGCGAGACGCACCCGGATACCGGCGGGGATGCCGCGGCGTTCATCCAGGTCCAGCACGCGTGGGAGCTGATCGGCACCGCCGAAGCACGCCTGGCGTACGAGCGCGGCCACGACGACGGCGAGCGCCTGCAGTGGGGCGGTCGCACCGACGCGACCAGGTCGGGGACGCGTCCGCGGACGGCATCCTACGGCCGGGCCGGGTCCTGGCGTCGGGAGCGCTACCTGGCGCTGGTGCGCGAGTGGACCGGGCAGGAGGTCGCGGACCCCTATTCGCCGGCGTTCGTCCGGACGGCCACCTGGGAGCTGCGGCGCCTGCTCGCCGATGCCCTCGCGGAGGAGGACACCGCACGCACGATGGACGACCTCGGCATCGGCTTCACGGTCTGGCACGACGTCGTCGCCGGTCCGGGAGACGAGACGCTCGACCACGTCGTGCTGAGTCCGACAGGACTCTACGGCCTGGTCTCGGAGGATTTCGGCGGCCCGGTCGGCTTCCGCCGTGAAGAGATCACCGGGCCCGAGGCCGGCGATCGGATGCCGGTCGGCGAACTGCTCGCACGGATGCGCGCGGTCTCGCGCGCCGCCCGCGTGCGCTTCGGCGGCGCGATCGTGGTCCTGCCGGACGGCGACGTCGTCCAGCCGCTCACGCCGCTCGGCATCGTCGGGAAGCTCCCGGTGATCGCCGTGCGGCGCAGTGCGTTGCGCACGGTCCTGCGGGCTGGAGTGCCAGGGGCGCGGATCGTCGGCGGCAACGAGCTGTTCGATGTGCGCACCCGCTTGAAGCAGGCCATCCGGACGCGGTGATCCTCATCCTCCCCGCGTGATCTTCCGGCCAGCCGCTGGCCGCGAGATGCCCGCAGGTGCCAATGTGGGACAGGACGAACGAGAGGATCCACGATGCAGCGTCCTTTGGCCGGCCTCACGACGAAGAACCTGGCAACAGAGCTGACCGCCGGCGTCACCCTTCTCGCCATCGCGATCCCCCTGAACATCGGATACGCGCAGATCGCCGGCCTGCCGCCCACCGCCGGGCTCTACGCTCTGATCGTCCCGACGATCATCTACGCGCTCGTCGTCTCGTCGCGCCAGGTGGTGGCCTCGCCGGATGCCGCGGCCGCCGCCCTGGTCGCCTCGTCCGTCGGCGGGCTGGCCGCCGCCGGCAGCGCGGACTACGCGACGCTCGCCCTGGCGCAGGCGATCATCTGCGGGATCATGTTCATCCTGCTCGCGGTGTTCAAGCTCGGCTTCCTCGCCAACTTCCTCTCCAAACCGATCCTCGTCGGCTTCGTCGGCGGACTCGCGCTGGACATCATGGTCAGCCAGGTCGCCAAGATGCTCGGCGTCAAGATCGAATCGGGTGGCGAATTCATCGAGAAGCTGACCGACCTGGTCACGGGCCTCGGCACGCTCAACAGCTGGTCTCTGCTGATCTCCGTCGTCTCGGTGGCCATCCTGCTCGTGGGACGCGTCTATCTGAGGGCCGTGCCCTGGGCGCTGGTGGTCCTCGTGCTCGCGACGGTCGTCGTCGTCGCGGCAGGTCTCGATCAGAAGGGCGTCGCCGTGCTCGGCGAAGTGCCGGCGGGCGCGCCTGCGCTGACCTGGCCGATGCTGGACTGGGTGACCTGGGCGGCGCTGATCCCGTCAGCGATCGCGCTGACGATGGTCACCACCGCCGAGGGGCTGCTGGTCTCGCGCTCGTACTCCGAGAAGCACGGCTACCCGTTCCGCGCGAACCGCGACCTGATGGCGTTCGGCGTCGCGAACATCGCGGCCGGCGCGCAGGGCAGCTTCTCGGTGGGCTCATCGACCTCCCGCACCGCCGCGATGGATCAGGCCGGCTCGCGCACGCAGCTTCCTTCCCTCGTCCTCGCGGTCGGCACGCTGCTGCTGCTCCTGTTCGGCACCGAGCTGCTCGCCGACATCCCCTCCCCCGTGATCGGGGCGATCGTCGGCGTCGCCGTCATCCCTCTGCTCGGCATCCGCGAGTTCATCGAGCTGTGGAAGGCCGACCGCTTCGAGTTCCTCATCGGGGCCATCTGCTTCCTCGTGACCCTGTTCGTCGGGTCGATCCCCGGCATCCTCGTCGCCTTCGTGCTGGCGCTGATCAACATCGCCAAGCGTGCGGCGAACCCGGCCATCGACGTCCTGGAGTCGTCCGGCGACCCGGGCGAATCACTGCTGGAGGATGCGCCGGAAGGCACCGTCACGGCACCGGGCGTCATCGTCGTCCGGATGGCGGCACCGCTGTTCTTCGCCAACGGCGCGGTCTTCACGACCGCGGTCAAGGATGCCGTCACGGCCGCGGGCGACGGTGAGGTCAAGCACGTGGTCGTGGACATGGAGGCCGTCACCGACATCGACGTGACCGGCGCCGAATCGTTCGCCGCCCTGAAGACGTGGCTCGCCGATCGACACATCACGCTCGGCTTCAGCCGCGTTCGCGCCAAGACCCGGAACCGCCTGGAGAAGCTCGAACTGCTCTCCGGCGAGAAGCTCTACGCCACCAACCGCGCCGCGATCGTCGATCTCACCGGTACCGAGAAGAAGGACAGTTGATGAACTCCGTCATCGGGGAGATCCTCCCCCTCGCGCTGGGTGTCGCGATCAGTCCGATCCCGATCATCGCCGCGATCCTCATGCTCCTCTCTCCCAAGGCGAGGGTGACGAGCGTGGGCTTCCTGCTGGGCTGGCTGATCGGCATCATCCTCGCGGTCACCGTCTTCACCCTGCTGTCGTCGATCCTTCCTGAGGGCGACGAGGATGCCTCGCAGCCGATCAAGGGCGTCATCCAGCTCGTCCTGGGCGCTCTGCTGTTCCTGCTGGCGCTGAAGCAATGGCGCGGCCGGCCGAAGCCCGGGGAGGAGCCGAAACTGCCCGGTTGGATGAAGGCGATCGACAAGGTGTCGTTCTTCGGCGCGTTCGGACTCGGGTTCCTGCTCTCCGCGTTGAACCCGAAGAACCTCATCATGGCCGCCGGTGCCGGTACCGACATCGGGGCGGCCGAGCTGTCGACGGGATCGATCATCGGCGTGATCGCGATCTACACCCTGGTCGCGGCATCCACCGTGCTGATCCCGGTGGTCGGCTACCTGTTCGCCGCCGACAGACTCGGCGGTGCACTGGATGCCCTGCGCACGTGGCTGACCAAGGAGAACGCGGTCATCATGGCCATTCTGCTGCTCGTCATCGGGTTCTCGATGATCGGCAAGGGCATCGGCAGCTTCTGACCTGCGACAACGACAAGAGGGACGATCCGAAACCGGATCGTCCCTCTTGTGCGTCGTGTTCAGCGGGTCAGCTGAGTGCCTTGGCCTTGAGCTGCGCGAAGTCCTCAGCCGTGATAGCGCCGGAATCGAGCAGCGCCTTCGCCTTGGCGATCTCCTCGGCCGGGCTGGAGCCCGCGACCTGCTGGATGTACGAGTCCGTGGCCTGCCTGACCTGCTGCGCCTCGGCCGCGCTGCGCTCGGCCATGCCGTTGCCGCGCGCGATCAGGTAGACCAGCGCGGTGAGGAAGGGCACGAAGATCAGGAAGAGTATCCAGACCGCCTTCCACCAGCCGTTCAGCTTCCGGTCGCGGAAGAGATCGCCGATGATGGCGAACAGCGCGAACAGGTAGGCGATGAAGGCGAACGCCCAGACGAACCACCAGATGATGTCCCAGAACGAAGTCCAGAAGTTCATGTTGAACCTTTCGATGAGGCCCGCCGCGGAAACGCAGCGGATGATCGAACGCTATCGTTTCCGCGGCATCCGCGTCCATGGTTCGGCCCGTGTATAACGGTGTCATGCACCCTCCGACGGGATTGACGTGGCAGTGGTCGCGCTTCGCTCTCGGAGTCGTGTTCGCGTTGCCGGGCATCCTCGTCGCACCGTTCTCTCCGACAGCCGGTCTCGCCCTCGCGATCGGCGTGCTTCCGGCGGCGGCTTTCGGCCTTCCGTCTCGCCGCAGCCGGCGGGCCATCCTGCCGATCGTCGGCGTACTCAGCGCCCTCGGCCTGCTGCTCGGCTCGGTGCTCACCGGCGTCCCGCCTGTCGCTGTCGCGTCGCTGCTGGTCATGTCGATCGCGGCCAGTCTCAGCACCCGATGGGGCCGGGTCGGGCAGCTGCTGCTCGTACTCGTGCTGCCTCTGGTGGGAATCGGCTTGAGTTTCCCCGACCTGCCGACGACGACGGTCATGGCCGGCTGCATCGTCGTGGGCTCCGTGTACGCCTGGCTGGTGTCGCTCCTCTGGCCCGAGCGTGACGAGCCGCTGCCGCCCTCGCCGCCGATCACCCGGGGTGCCGACCTCGTCGGCTACGGCATCCTGCTCGGTCTGGCCAGCGGAATCGCCGCATCGCTGGGGTATCTGCTCGACGTCGAGCACGTGGGATGGGCCACGGCAACGGTGCTGCTGGTCATGCGCCCCGCGCGAGGGCAGGTGATCCTGCGCAGCGCCGGTCGCTCGGCATCCGTCTTCCTCGGGGCGATGGCCGCCGTGGTCTTCGCACTGTTCGAGCCGGGTGGCGTCCTGACCGGGCTCCTCATCGCCCTCGCGATCGGCGCGATGAGCGCGATGCAGCAGAGCCGGTGGTACGTGGCGCCGGCCTTCACCACCCTGGTCGCGCTGACGCTGATCCTGTCGACGTCGGAACAGGCACCGGGGGTCCGATTCGTCGAGCGGACGGTCGAGACGCTCGTCGGTGCCGGCCTGGCTTTGATCTTCGGCGCGGCGATTCCCTCGCTGTACGCCGTGCTGCGAGCGCAGCTGTCGCGGTGAGCGTGCCGGGGCCGGGTCAGACGTCGCTCCTGCTGAACACGCTGCGCAGCACGAGGAACACGACCAGGGCGACGACGAGGACGATCGCGAGCTTCGCGATGAACCACAGCACGGAGAACAGCACACCCACCAGCCACCAGGCGATCACCACGGCCGCGATCACGCCGACGATGGTCCAGATCGTGTTCTTCGTCATCGCTCCAGCTTACGGAGTCGGCGGCGCGACGGCGGTGGTCACCAGGCCTGCACCGCTGACAGCTGCTCGACCAGCGCATCCCGGAGCTCGGGAGGCAGGTCCATCGCGGCGAGCGCGTTCGGTGCTCCCTGTTCCGTGACGACGCTCCAGGCGATCCGCTTGGTTTCGTAGCCGATCCCTGCCTGCTGCAGCTGGCCGAAGACGCGCTCGGGATCGAACGCCGCCGACCGCTCGGCGCCCGTGATCCGCAGCGTGAACCCGTCCTCCACGGAGATCTCGCCCAGATCGATGCCGAGTCCCGCGGGCGCGAGCGCGTCCGGGTCGGCGGCGAGAAGCCTCGCGGACAGCACCCGCCCGTTCTGGAGCGACACCGACGCGGCGCCGCGCACGCCTGGGACCCGCACCGACACCCGTCGGGCGCGCATCGGCTCCCCGCTGTGGGATGCCGTGATCGTGAGGTCGGCGCGGCCGTCGACGCGCACCTCGAGGGTCTGGCTGAACGTCAGCGTTCCCGGCTCCGGCGCGGCCGAACCGTCGTCCTCGATCAGGGTCGATGTCGCCGTGCCGGGGATCACCAGAAGCTCCAGGTGCTCCGGAGCGTCGGCGGCGTGCGACATCGGATCCGCATCGAGGGGGACGACGGCACCCGCACGCGCGAGCACCGGGAACTCGTCGAGCGAACGCGTCAGGAGCACCTCGCGTGAACCGCGGTACCGCAGGCCGGTGATCAGGTCGACCCAGTCGCCCTCGGGCAGCCAGCCGCGCACGGTGGCGAGCTCGGAGGCCCGCTCCCGCGGCGCCGTGATCGGGACCACGAGCAGATGCTCTCCGAGCAGATACTCGTGCGGATGCCGGTAGGACGCATGCTCGCGCGGGGCGTCGTGATACAGCGGCCGCACCACGCTCACGTGGTCGCGGTGCGCCGCCCATGCCGCGGTGTAGAGCATCGGGATCAACCGGTGGCGCAGGCGCATGTAGCGACGCATGACCGTCGCGGCCGGTTCGCCGTACGCCCACGGCTCCTTCGAGCTGAACGGGTTGGCCGAGGAATGCAGCCGGTTGATCGGTGAGAGCACGCCGAACTGCAGCCAGCGAACGGCCAATTCGACGTCGTGCACGCCGTGCATATGACCGCCGATGTCGTGGCTCCACCACGTGTAGCCGGCGTTCGCGGCGGTGGCCGTGAACTCGGGCTGGAACGCGAGAGAGGCCCAGCTGACGATCGTGTCGCCGGAGAACCCCACGGGATAGCGATGTCCGCCGCGCTCGGTGTAACGCGAGAACGTCAACGGCCGGCGACCGTGCCGCGCTGAAGCGTGGAAGTGCGTGTGGTTCAGCATCCACAGCGGATCCAGACCGGCCATCCGGGAGTGCTCGCCCGATTGCCAGTCGATCCACCAGAAATCCACGCCCTGGTCCTCGAGCGGGCCGAGCACGTGGTCCTGATAGGCGCCCATGAAGGTCTGGGAGGCGACATCGAAGTCGATCGGATTCCCGACCGACGGGTCGATCCCCATCGCCTCGGCGACGCGTTCGTACGACGCCTCATGGCGGCGGATCCCGTCTGCCGGATGCAGGTTCAGCGTGACGGCGAGGCCGCGGTCATGCAGCTCCCCGAGGAAGCGTTCCGGATCGGGGAAGAGCGCGGGATTCCAGGTGTACCCGGTCCAGCCTGTGCCGATGGCCGGATCGACATCGACGAGATGCCAGTCCATGTCGATCACCGCGACGGAGAGCGGGATGCCGTCGTCGTGGAACCGCGCCATGAGGGCGAGGTACTCGGGTTCGTCGTAGGCCCAGTACCTGCTCCACCAGTTGCCCAGCGCGAACCGCGGGACGAGCGGAATCGGCCCGGTGAGCTCGTGGAAGGCGCGAAGCGCGGCGGCGAAGTCGCGGCCGTAGCCGAAGAAGTAGAAGTCCTGTCCCTGGGTGTCCCGCGGGCGGATCCAGCCATCCTCCCCGAGCAGCAGCGACTCCGTGTCGTCGAGCACGCCGAAGCCGAAGGTCGACAGGATTCCCGGGGGAATCTCGATCGCCCCGTCGACCTCGTCGAGGGTGCGCGCCGTGCTGCCGAGGTTCCCGCGCAGCGGCAGGGTCTGCGGGTACTGCTGCCCCGGACGCCAGGTCGTGTAGTGCACATCGGTGGCGCCGTTGAGCAGCGTGATCGACAGCCCTGCCGTGCTCGGCATCCGCTCGTCGTACCTCAGCCGCAGGCTTGCGGTGGTGATCTCGATGCCGTGCTCGTCCCGCACGAGCCGATAGTCCGGCGCGGGGAAGGCGCGGTTGAGCACCTGCTGCGTCTTCTCGTCGACGAACCGTTCCTGCGGATCCCACTCGATGCGGATCAGACGGTCCGTCAGGACCGAGATGCGGTATCCGGGACCCGTGACGATCGCCGCCTCGGCCGCCGGCGCCGGCGCTCCGTCCGACAATGAGATCTTCGTGCGTACCGGCATCCTCAACCCTTCAGTGCTGCGCTCGCAGCCCCGGCGATGAACCGGCGCTGGAACACGATGTAGACGATCATCACCGGCACGATCGCCAGTGTCGTGGCGGCGAACAGTCCACCGTAGTCGGTGCCGTACTGCCCTCTGAAGGTCGTGAGCCCGACGGCGAGCACCTGCTTCTCCTCGGACGAGATCATCAGATACGGCCAGAGGTAGTCCTCCCAGACCCAGAGGAAGATGAAGATCGACAGCGCGGAGATGGCGTTGACGCTCATCGGCGCGACGATGCGGTGGAAGATGAACCACTCCGACGCCCCGTCGATACGCGCGGCCTCGAGGATCTCGTCCGGCACGGCATCCATGCTCTGGCGCATCATGAAGATGCCGAACGCGCTGATGACCGCGGGGACGATGATGGACGCGTAGCTGTCGGCGAGTCCCACCTCGCGGAACATCGTGTACCGGGGAATGATGACGACCGCCCAGGTGACCATCATGGTCGACAGGATCACCGCGAACAGCGGACCGCGGCCGCGGAAGCGGTACTTCGAGAACACGAAGCCGCCGACCAGGCTCGTGTAGACCGACAGCGCCGTGATCGTCACCGACAGGAGAACGCTGTTGAAGAACAGCCGGAAGAAATCGAGCTTCGTCTGGATCGAGATGAAGTTCTCCACCGTCCATTCCTTCGGGAAGAAGGTCTGATCGAATCCGACGATCTCGGCGTTGGACTTGAAAGCCGACAGGATCATCCAGAAGAACGGAAGGACGATGATCAGGCCCACGACCAGCAGCATCGCGTTCAACGCGAAGACGCGCACCTTCATGAGGGGTTCCCTTCGGAGCGCTTGGCGAACCGTCGACGCCGCGGGGCATCGAGTGCCGACTGGTTCATCCGCCAGGACGCGGCGGTCAGCACGGCGGTGATGATCAGCAGCACGAAGGCGATCGCGGAGGCGTAGCCGAAGTCGTACTTCACGAACGCCTGGTCGTAGATCATGAACGAGATGAGCTGCGTCGAGGTGCCAGGGCCGCCGTTGGTCATCACGAGCACCTGCACGAACGCCTGCAGGTAGCCGATCATCGACGTGATCACGATGAAGAAGGTCATCGGCCGCAGCAGCGGCAGGATGATGTGCCAGAACGCGCGCCACGCGCTCGCACCGTCGACGGATGCCGCCTCGAGCACGTCCTCGGGGATCGCGTAGAGGCCGGCGAGGAAGAGGATGACGGCGAAGCCGAAGTCCTTCCAGATCGTCATGATCACGATCGCGAGCAGCGAGTAGCGCTGGTCGAACAGCCAGTTGATGTCGAGGCCGAACAGCGTGTTGATGGCACCGAACTGCGGGTTGTACATGAGCGTCCACAGGAACGCGACGGCCACCAGCGGCATCACGGTCGGCAGGTAGAAGATCGTCCGGAAGAAGGTCCGCCACCGGCTGAGCTTCGAGAACAGCGCGTAGGCGATCGCGAGCCCCAGCACGACGCGGCCGACGATGGCCAGGATGCCGAAGATCAGCGTGTTGCCGGAGGCCCGCCAGAAGGTCGCGTCCGCGAAGAGCTCGGTGTAGTTGTCGATGCCGGTGAAGTCGAACGTGCCGTTGAGCGGGTTCCAGTCGTGGAAGCTGCCGACGAAGGCGATGCCGATCGGGATCAGCAGCAGCACCACGAGAGACAGCATGATGATGCCGACCGTGAGATTGCGCAGCCACAGCTCGCTCGCCGGCTTCCTGATGCGGCGGGTGGCCTGAGTGACCGCGGTGGGCGCCTGTGGGGCATCCGAGCGCGTGGGTGTCTGAAGGGTCATGCGGGTGCCGCCCCCGGCCGCCGTGGCGGCCGGGGGCGCTCCTTCCTGCGAGGGTGTGCTCAGTTGGCGGCGTAGAACGCGTACAGGTTCTCGGCGGAGACGAAGTCCTTGCCATCGAGGTCCTTCTCGATGGTCGCCTGCGCCGTGGCGAGGGCGTCCTCGGGGGCGACGCCGTTGAAGAGGATCTCTTCCCACATGGTGGCCGTCGACGTCTCGAAGGTCGCCGGCACGGGACCGGGCCAGATGTAGCGCTCGATGTCGCCGAAGGCCGCCAGCGCCGGGTTCTCGGCGAACGCCGGATCATCGGCGATCGGCTTGTACGCGGGGAAGATGCTGAAGGCCAGGGAGAGCTCCTTCATCGACTCCTCGTCGGTCAGGTAGTAGCGCAGGAAGTCCTGAGCCACTTCCTTCTCGGCATCCGTCGCGTTGGCGTTGATGCCGAACGTCGACTCGCCGTTGTAGCGGTCGAAGGCGTACGGCGTTTCCGCGGCATCCGGGACCGGCGTGCGGAAGGCGCTCCAGGGCAGATCGGGGTAGTCGTTGGTCAGCGTGCCGGAGTACCAGCCCCACGCGTAGGTCATGGCCGACAGGCCCTGACCGAAGCTCTCCGTGCCGGATGCGCCGAAGTTCGCGTCGCCCGAACCGTCGGCGTAGATGTCCAGGAAGCGGTTGATGACCTCGAGGTTCGCCTCGTTGTCGACCGTGGGCGTGGTGCCGTCTTCCGCGAACAGGTTCTGGCCGAGTTGATAGGCCATGCCCATCTGCATCGCCTGGCCGCCGCCGTTGAAGTTGAACCCGGCCTGGCGCAGCTCGTCGCCCTCACGGATGGTGAGCTTCTCGGCGACCTCGCGGAACTCGTCCCAGGTGGTCGGGATGTCGGCGTCGGTCAGCCCGGCGGCCTTCCACATGTCGGTGTTGTAGTAGATCGACCCGCTCATGAGGCCGAGGTCGATGTAGTACGTCTCCCCGTCGATGACGTGGGCGGCGGCGCCCGTGTAGTCGGCTTCGAGGTCGGCCGCGTCGATGTCGTACGGCTCCATCTTGTCGATGAGGTTGTCGTGCTGGGAGTTGTGCACGTTGAAGATCGCCGGGCCGCCGTCGGACTGCAGCTCAAGGGGGAGCTTGGTCCAATAGTCCTCCCATGGCTGGTTCACGACCTTGATCGTGACGTTGGGGTGGATCTCCTGGTACGCGTCTGCGATGGCCTGGAACTGCTCGATGTGGCTCCAGGCCCACCACTCCAGCTCGATGGGCTTGCCGTCGTTGACCAGCGTGTTGGGATCGTAGGTCAGGGTGTCGCCTGCGATGGGCAGCCCCTTGTCGGCTTCGGTGTCTTCGACACCGGCGCTGCCGCTCGTGCACGCCGTCAACGCCACCGCGAGCGCTGTGGCCGCACCGATCGCCACGGCGGCCCTGGTGCGCCTCGTTGGTCGGAACATCTGGACTCCTTTGTCAGGTTTACCGGTATACCTTTACCGGTAAACTATGATGCAACAGCGAGACCGTTCCCGTCAAGGGGCAGGATGTCTTGGGACGAGGGGGACGACGGACATGGTGACGATCGCGGATATCGCGCGAGTATGCGGCGTCTCGAAGATGACCGTCTCGAACGTGCTCAACGGTCGGGACGGTCGCGTGTCGGCGGCGACCAGGACGCGGGTGCTCGAGGCTGCGGCCGAGCTGAACTATCAGCCCAGTGCCGCGGCACGGTCGCTGTCGGTGGCGCGCAGCGAGATCATCTCGCTCGTCTACTACGCCGCCGCCGAGGGAGACCTCGGACTCTCCAATCCGCACGACGCGATGCTCCTCGGTGAGATCGAACGTCACGTCAGCGCCGCCGGTAAGCACCTGATGATCCATGCCGCGACGGATGCCGCCGACACCGCTCGCCGCCTGCGTTCCTGGAACGTGGACGGGGCCGTGTTCCTCGGCGTGCTGGCCGACGAGGTCGAGCAGCTGCGCCGCCACCAGGACGTGCCGATGGTCTTCATCGACGCCTACACGGATGCCGAGATCTCCACGATCGGCATCGACGACGCCGGCGGAAGCTACGCCGCGACGCGGCACCTGCTCGACATGGGGCACCGCGAGATCGCGTTCGTCGGTCCTGGGGCGACGAGCGCGGGCGTCATCAACGCCCGCTTCACCGGGTTCGCCCGGGCTCTCGCCGAGCACGACATGTCCGCCGACCCCCAGCGGGTGGTCGCGAATCTCACCTTCGCCGACGCGGATGCCGCGGCCGAGGATCTGCTCAGCCGATCGCCGCGGTTCACCGGCGCGGTCGTCACCGCCGACATCCTGGCGATCGGTCTGATCAAGGCGTTCGCTCGCCGCGGCATCCGAGTGCCGGAGGACTTCTCGCTGGTCGGCTTCGACGACCTGCCGATCGCCGACATGGTGACACCGTCGCTCACCACCGTGCGGCAGGACATCGCCGAGAAGGCCCGCGCTGCGGTCGAGCTGCTGATGGACCAGCTCGACGGACGGCGCGAGCCTCGTCGCATCACATTGGATCCCGTGCTCGTGCAGCGGGAAACGGTGGCGCCGCCTTTGACGCGTTAGCGGAGCCGTCCCCTGAGAGACTTGACCCGATGGAACTCCTGCACTGGCTCGTCGACGCCTTCTCGTCGCAGTGGGTGCTGCCCGGTGGGCAGACGCTGCTCGTGCGAGAGGTGGTCGGCAACGCCTTCGGTCTCGCCAGCGCGCTGGGCGGCATGCGCCGGAAAGTCTGGGCCTGGCCGATCGGCATCATCGGCAACCTGCTGCTGCTCACCGTCTTCCTCGCCTCGATCCTCGACCCGGCGCACTCGCTGCCGGCACTGCTCGGGCAGGCAGGTCGGCAGATCATGTTCATCGCCGTCGCGATCTACGGCTGGGTCCGCTGGCGCCGCGCGACCGAGAACGGCGGTCAGCTGACGCCGCGCTGGGCATCCAACGGTGAGCGCGTCGGCCTCGTCGTCGTGCTCGTCGTGGGGACGGTCGCCCTCACCCCGGTGTTCCGGGCGCTCGGTTCCTGGGAGCCGGTCTGGGCGGATGCCTGGACCTTCGTCGGTTCGCTGCTGGCGACCTATGGCATGGCGAAGGGATACACGGAGTTCTGGCTGATCTGGATCGCCGTCGACGTCGTCGGGGTGCCGCTGCTGTTCAGCTCGGGCTATTACGCGACCGGATTCATGTACGTCTTCTACGGCGTCTTCACCGCGATCGGTTTCGTGGTGTGGTGCCGTGCGCAGGCGAACGCGAAGCCGCAGATCGAGACGATCCTGCCGGATCCGACCGTGCACAGGACGGATGCGGCGGACTGAACCGCCGCGCCCTGCCGGCGGCATCGCTCACTCGAGTCGAGCGGCGAGAAGCGCGTGCAGATGGCTGGCGGCGGCGAGCAGTTCGACGCTTCGCCGAGTCAGCGCCCTGAGGCGTTCGTCCAGGAGCTCCCGAGCCTGCGCGCTGAGCCCGTGCTCGCGCAGCTGGTCGAGCACCTGACGGATGCGAGGGATCGGATAGCCGCCCTCGCGCAGGGATGCGACGATCCTGGCTTCGGCGATGCTGCGGTCGCCGTACTGGCGCGCGCCGGTTCGCGCCTCATGCTCCGGACGGACGAGTCCTTCCTGCTCCCAGTGCCGCAGGGCGGACGACCGTACTCCCAGGGCCTGCGCCAGTTCACCGATGGTCATGACGTCGCGCTTGTCGAACGGCGTCTCCGGCTCGGAGAGCACGGCGTCGAGGCCGCGGCGAGCGCCGCGCACTCGTGACCGCTCGCGATCGAGCGCCGCATGAAGCGCGTCGATGCGTTCCGCGGCATCGTCGACGGAGCCCCGCAGCAGGCGCGGCATCAGCCGACGGGCGGGTACGGGACCGATCGCGGCCGCCAGAGCGCGGTAGGCGTGCGCAGCCGTGACATGCAGCGGCCGATAGCGCCGATAGCCGTTCGCGCCGCGCTCGGCCTCGGGTATCGCCCCGAGCCGCTCGAGGTCGCGGATCTGCTGCGTCGAGTAACCGGTGATCCGGCCGACCTCGATCGTCGTGTACACCTGCTCTTGAGGGTTCGGTATGCGAAATCCCATCGTCCCGGGCATGCACTCCACATAAGCACATGAACGCCATCATCGATGTATGAAGATGTACGAGATCATCGATCACATCCATGCACTCGACGGTTCGCTCGTGATCGAGCCGGACGAGCGCAGCGCGTTTCCTCCGCTCGCATGGGGCGACGCGTTCTTCTACTACGCCCCGGATGGCGTGATGCCCGAACGGACTCAGCCGTACGGAACGATCATCACGAAGGACTACCCCGACGATGTGAGGAGCAGACTGAACGGCCCCGGTCGCTTCCGGGTCAACATCCATCTGACGCGGGAGCGCGCTGCCGCACTCGCCGCAGCGGATGCCGATCCCGCCGAACCCGATATCTTTGTGCCGCATCCGGTGTACGGCGACGCCGGATGGATCTCGGTCGTGAACCCCGACGCGCGGACGGCCGATTCGGTCCTCGAACTGCTGCGGGACGCGCACGAGGCCGCGCGCGCCAGGGCCGAGCGGCGACGGGCGACGTCGTGAGTTCGCCGCAGTCCCTTTCGGAGCAGGAGAGACGCGCGGTCGCGGACTGGGCCGCATCCTGCGCCGAGCGGGTGCTCGGGCTGTTCGAAGCGGAGAGCTCCGACGACGACCGCCCTCGTGATGCGATCGCCCGCGCCCGGGCGTTCGCACGCGGCGAGCTCACCGCCGCAGAGGAGATCCACCGCCGCTTCGTCGCCGGTCGGGCCGCACGCGGCCTGACCGCACCCGCCGCGGTGGCGTCGGCGCGTTCCGCCGCGCAGGCCGCCGGCGTCGCCCACATGGGGGCGCACGCGCTCGGCGCCGCCGCGTACGCCGCGAGTGCCGCCGGGCTCGCAGCCCCCGACGATCCGGATGCCGTGGCGGGTGAGGTCGCATGGCAGGTGGCCGCGATGACGGACGACGTGCGCGCGGCCCTGCGACGGCTGCCGCATGTCGGGGAGGACAGCGCAGGACCGCTCGGCCCTGGCCTGCTGGCCACCGGCGCGCTGGCCGAGATCATCGCTTCGATCCAGGACGAGCTGGATGCGGAACGCGGTTAGCATTCAAGCGTGACTTCCAACGCCCCGATCGAAGACGTGCACATCGGCGGAGAGATGATCCGCCTCGGCCAGTTCCTCAAGTTCGCCGGGCTTCTCGACTCCGGCGGCGACGCCAAAGAGGTCATCATCGACGGCTACGTCGAGGTGAACGGCGAGGTCGACCGGCGCCGTGGACGGCAGCTGCACGACGGCGACCTGGTGACGTTCGAAGGCCGCACCGTCCGCGTGCGCCCCTGATCTCGCGCGCCTGGGACCGCCATCCACCGGATGTCACCGGTAATTCCCCAGTAAGAGCGCGTCGATAGCCTGCTGCGATCCCGTAGGCGTCGAGTGATCGTTCGTGAGCGGGTCAGTTCTCACCCGTCACGAAGGAACACGTCATGCACAAGCCCAGAACCACCCGATGGGTGGCGTCGCTGGCGGCCGCAGCCGCGGCGTCGGCGATCTTCGTCGCCGTGCCGCCGGCATCCGCAGCGCCGGCCGACGACCACTCCGACAAGATCGATCAGTCCGTCCTCGACGTCGCCCGAAGCGGCGAGGACGCCACGTTCTACATCCTCCTCACCGAGAAGGCGGACCTGGCGACTGCCGGCAAGGCCAAGGGTCACGAGAAGAAGGCGACGCTCGCGTACCAGGAGCTGACGACCACGGCCGCCAACACGCAGCGGCCGCTGCGCAACTTCCTCGACAAGCACGACGTATTGTACCAGCCGTACTGGATCACGAACGCGATCAGGGCGACCTCCGCGGATGCCGAGATCATCGAGGATCTCGCCGCACGCAAGGACGTCGCGCAGATCGTCCCCGAGCAGAGTTACGCGCTCGATGACACCGTGGTGGCTGCCTCGACGAGCACCACCGCCGTCACCGCCGAGACTCCGGTCGAATGGGGCATCGCCGATGTGAAGGCCGATCAGGTCTGGTCGCAGTACGACGTCACCGGCGAGGGGATCGTCATCGCCAACATCGACAGCGGTGTGCAGTACGACCACCCCGCTCTGGTGGGCAACTACCGGGGCAACCTCGGCGACGGAACCTTCTCGCACGATTACAACTGGTTCGACCCGACCGGGCTCTGCCCCACGAGCGCTCCCTGCGACAACAACGACCACGGCACGCACACCATGGGCACGATGGTCGGAGCCGAGGGCATCGGCGTCGCCCCCGGCGCGACGTGGATCGCCGCCAAGGGCTGCGAGGGCAAGTCCTGCTCCGACTCGTACCTGTTGTCGGCCGGCCAGTGGATGCTCGCCCCGACTGATCGCAACGGACAGAACCCGCGTCCCGACCTGGCCCCGGACATCATCAACAACTCCTGGGGCGGCAGCGACGACGCATACTTCTACACGGACATCATCGCGGCCTGGAATGCGGCCGGCATCTTCGAGGCCTTCGCCGCCGGCAACGATGGCGACGGTGTCACCTGCATGACGACGAACGCACCCGGCGGGCTCGGCGATGTGTACGGCGTCGGCGCCTATGACGTCAACGGCAAGATCGCGTCGTTCTCCGGCTTCGGCCCTTCGCCGGTGGACGGCTCGCTCCGCCCCGACATCTCGGCGCCGGGCGTCAACGTGCGCTCCGCGGTTCGGGGCAGCCGGTACAGCGCGCTGAACGGCACCTCGATGGCGACCCCGCACGTCTCCGGCGCCGTCGCACTGCTCTGGTCGGAGGCGCCGACGCTGATCGGCGACATCGACGCGACGCAGGCGCTGCTCAACGGGACGGCCCGCGACGTCGACGACACCCACTGCGGCGGCACGCCCGCGCGCAACAACGTCTGGGGCGAGGGCAGGCTCGACGTGCTCGCCGCCGTCGACGCCGCACCGCACACCCGCGCGATCATCACCGGCACCGCCACCGATGCAGCCACGGATGCCATCCTGTCGAACCTGACGGTCAAGGTGACGGGCGAGGGCTTCGAGCGCACCACGACGACCGACGCGAACGGCCACTACCGCGTGGTGCTTCCGGCCGGCACGTTCGACTTCGAGGTGAGCGGCTACGGCTACGCGACGCTCGTGGAGGACGGCTACACCGTCGCCGCCGGGGATGACG
Organism: Microbacterium sp. M28; assembly: GCF_025836995.1. Taxonomy (NCBI): domain Bacteria; kingdom Bacillati; phylum Actinomycetota; class Actinomycetes; order Micrococcales; family Microbacteriaceae; genus Microbacterium; species Microbacterium triticisoli. The sequence goes on from NZ_CP107546.1 coordinate 3,307,466, forward strand.
CCGTGCACGACATCGCGCTGACCTCGGTTGCGCATCACATCGTCACCGGCGTCGTGCGCGACGTCGTCGGCGCACCGATCGCCGGCGTCACCGTGACGGTCGAGAACACCCCGGTCGCCGCCGTGACGACCGACGCGCAGGGGCGATACACCCTGCCGGACGTGGCAGAGGGCTCGTTCTCGCTCGCGGCCTCGCCTGCGGCCCCGGTGCTCTGCAACGGCGTCTCGCGCGCCGGCCTGACCGTCGGCGGCGACGTCGTGAACGACATCGACCTCCCCGCCCGCACGGATGCCGCGGGGACCTCGTGTCTGCCCGCGAGCTACTCGTGGATCAAGGGCGCATCGAAGGTGGCGGTCTCGGGCGACGAGGATGCCGAGACGATCGCTCTGCCGTTCCCGGTGACGCACTACGGGACGACGTACACGTCGGCAGCCGTCACCACGAACGGCCTCGTGAACTTCGTCGCACCACGGGTCGGCGACTACGCGAACAGCGCCATGCCGACGGCAGCCGCGCCGAACGGCGCGATCGCCGTGTTCTGGGACGACCTCGTGATCGACAAGAAGGCGAGCGTGCAGACCGCGACGACGGGCGCACCCGGCTCGCGCCGGTTCGCGATCGTCTGGAACAACGCCGCCCTCGCCGACGACACGAGCATCCGCCTCTCGTTCGAAGTCGTCTTCGACGAGAAGTCCGGAGCCGTGACCCTGCAGTACAAGGATGTCGGCACCTCTCCGCTCGAACGCGGCTCCTCGGCCACCATCGGCATCGAGAACGCCGCCGGCACCGACGCACTGCAGTACTCCTTCAACGAGTCCGTCGTCACCGACGGCTCGGCGATCAGCTTCATCCGAAAGGGAGCATGATGTTCACCCGCACACAACGCCGAACGATCGGCATCACCGCCGCCTGTGCGGCCGTCGCGATGTCGTTCGGCATGGTGTCGCCGGCGTTCGCGGCCGACGGCACCGAGGATCCGCTCGTCCTGTCTCCGGAGCAGATCGAGTCCCTGACCACACAGGCGCAGGCCGACGTCTACCGCGAGGACCTCACCGGCGCAGCGGAATCGGATGCCGCCACGGGCGCCGAACTCGGCAGCGCGGTGGAGCCCGGTGCCGAGCAGGAGTCCCCCGCCGACGGGAACACGCTTCTCGACGAGACGGCGGGGACCGGCTGGAAGCACACCGTGCGCGCATCCGTCGAGGGCAACTACGGCATGGCCGCGACGGTCCCCGCCGCCGGCGGCGCAGGCGACTACTTCGCGATCGACTCACTCGGCATGCTGCAGCGGCGCACTGCTGATGGCGGCGAGGTCTGGCGCCGCGACAACACGTCGTGGTTCGCCGACTGGGGCGTCAAGCCCGTGCGGCCGTGGCAGATCGAGCCGTTCCCGGCGCGCATCGTCGTCGGGTTCAACGCGGTCAGCCCTTTCACACCGGCATCTGAGGACGGCTTCGCAACCGGCGACCTCACAGGCGACGGGGTGGACGACCTCGCCTTCTCCGCCTCGGTCGGGTCGGACCCGTACCGACCGATGCAGGGTGCGCTGTCGACCGGCACGTTCGTCACGATCGTCGACGGGGCCGACGGCCACACGCTGTGGTCGAACCTCTATGCGGCCGTGTACTCGATCCAGCTCGTCGACGACACGCTCGTCATCGCCGACTCCCCCGTGTTCAACATCAACGCGCCAGCGGGCTCCGCGATGACCATGAGCGGCCTGACGTTCGACCGAGCGGGTGACCGTCTCGAAGTGGCCTCGACGTGGACCTACCAGCCGGACGCTCCGACGGCATCCGGCTGGGCCGACATCGAGCCCGTCGGCGACGGGCTGATCGCGGTCTCGTGGAACCGCCGCAAGGACGCCCTTGAGACGGTGCCCAGCGGTCACACGCTGATCCTCGACAGTGCCACCGGCGAGGTCGCATGGACGGCGACCGATCGGATGTACTCGCGCCAGCTGCGTCTGGATGCCTCGCGCGAGCGCCTCGTCGCGCTCGAGCAGTCCGATGCCAACGAGGGCGTGCAGTACCAGGTCGTGACCTACGCGCTGGAGGACGGCGCGCGCGCCGTGCTCGACACGCGCGTCAACGCGATGCCGCTCGCCTCGGCGCTGGGCGAACTCGATCGTGCGGACGGCGCCGAGATCGTGGTGAACGAGGCGACGCTCGACGGCGCGGCGCAGTTCAACGCCACGACGACCCGCGCGCTCGACGGCGACTCCGGCGCGCAGCTCTGGTCGCGCACGCTCAAGCGGGATGCCGACAACACGGCCACCGGAATCATGGCCTGGGGTGTGCAGATCGCCGACGGCCGAGTGATCGTCAACTACCGCGACGACGCCGACTCGGCGACGGGCGCGAACCGCAGCGGAAGCTGGTACGGCCGGATCTCGGCCCTGGCCGGCTCCAACGGTGCGCTCAAGTGGGAGCACACCGGCACTGCCGCGTCCCAGCTGTGGTCGCAGGTGATCGTCGACGGCAAGGACACGCGCGTCCGCACGGTCGACACGTTGCAGAACGTGCACGCCTACAACCTCGGCTCGGGCAAGGAGAGCGCCATCACACCGCTGCCCGCCGACTCGTCGTCGGCGACGGCGATCGACATCACCGGAGACGGCGCGGACGAGCTCATCGTCGGCGGCAACTCGCGCGGTGTCTTCGCGTACGACGGGCGCGCACTCGTGAACGGCGAGCGCGTGCCGGTCTGGACCGCCACGGTGCCCGGCTCGGTGCACGAACTGCTCCGGGCCGACGTCACGGGAGACGGCCGCGACGAGATCGTCGTCGCCGCCGAGACGGCCGCTGCCGTGATCGATGCGGACACCGGCAAGGTGATCCGCACGTTCGACGGCGATGGACAGTTCGTTCGCACGGTCGCCGCGACCGATCTGGACGGCGACGGCAAGGCCGAGGTCGTGCTCGCGACCGATGCGATCCACGCGTACCGCGGCGACGGGAAGCGCGCCTGGAGCTACGCTCCGCAGGACGGCGTCGTGTTCGGCGACATCTCGTTCGGTGAGGGAACCGTGTACGCCGAGTACTCGTCGCGCGGCTCGCTCGGGCTCGCGCCGGCCGACGTCTCGGCGGCTGCGGTCGCCCTCGATGCGAAGTCGGGTGCCGTGAAATGGTCGGCGACGCCGTCCGCGCCGACGGCTCTCGGACTGGACGGAGTCGTGTACGGGGCGACGCAGCGCGCGGCCACCTTCGCGTCGCCCGAGATCTCGTATGCGGACGGGCACGCGGTGGTCTACACCTGGCTCGGCCGCCAGACTCCCGCTGCTGCGCCGACGATGTTCATGGAGATCCGGGACGGCCGCACCGGCGACGTGCTGCACACCTCGCTGCTGGGCGGGCCGCACAACCTGGGCGCGTGGCTGGCCGGCCCCGAGGGCCTCATGGCCGTGACAACGGGTCGGGTCACGACGTTCCGCGCGGACGGTCAGGAATCGATGATGCGCACGGTGTCGACCCTGCAGGATGCCGGATTCGCGACCTCCCCCGACGGCGAGCGCATCCTCGTCGCCGGTTCGGAGGGAGGCCTGACCTCGTACCCTGCGTCGTTGCTGCTGACCTCGACCGGGAGCGGATTCGAGCCGGCGACGGCATCGATCAACGTGACGGCCGGACGCGAGCTCGCCCTCGCCGATCTCGACGGCGACGGGCGCCTCGAGGCCGTCTCGTTGAACTTCGACGCGCGTGGCGCAGACCGCGCCGCCGGCCTGTTCGGCTCGGGGTACGCGACGCCGTTCACCGCGATGCGGCAGTTCGTGGTCACCACGATCGACGTGCCCTGACACCGGCCTCGGCTACGCGCGTCGGCCCCTTGTCCCTCCGGGGAGGAGGGGCCGACGCGCGTATGCGGCGAGTATCCTCAGAGGAATGGCGACCGCGACCGATGCCCCCGCGGCGCACGGCGCGCCCCGCCTGCACGTGCACCTGCTCGGCGGCTTCCGGGCGACCCGCGACGGCGGCGTTCCGCTGCCGGAGCAGTGGTCGCGTCCGAGCGCGCGCACGCTCGTGAAGCTGCTCGCGGTCACGCCGGGACACCGCCTGCACCGCGAGCAGATCATCGCAGCATGCTGGCCCGATGCCGCACCCGACGCCGCCTCTCGCAGCCTCGGCGTCGCGCTCCACGCCGCGCGCCGCGCCCTGCAACCCGAACTCGCGCCCCGGCAGCCGTCGAGCTATCTCACGAGCGACGGTGCGATGCTGCGCCTCGAGCCGGGTCTCGTGCTGGTCGACGTCGATGAGGCCGAACGCTCCGCAGCCGAGGCGTTGAGGATCCGCGGCATCCCGGAGCTGACGAGGGCGACGGCATCCCTGACCGGCGAGGTGCTGCCCGAGGATCGGTACGCGGTCTGGGCGCAGCCGGCCCGCGAACGGATGGCGCAGACGCGGCTGCGCGTGCTGCTGACCCTGGCGGAGGCGCTCCTGGACGGCGACCGCGCCGAGGATGCCGTCGCCGTGGCACGAGACGTGCTCGCCGGGCAACCGGCCGAGGAGAGCGCCCACCGCACGATCATGCGCGCATACCTGTCGCTCGGACTGCGCAGGCAGGCGATCCATCAGTACCACCTGTGCCGCGAGGCCCTCGACGAGGAGCTCGGCATCCGGCCGGGTTCGCAGACCGAGCAACTGCATCTGCGTGCCCTCGAGACCCACGGCAACGCGGCACGGCCCACCGGCGTCGCGGTCGCCGCTCCGCCGGCCCTGCGCATCCGAGGCGGCACGCCCGTCCGCGGACGGGATGAGGCGATCGGTCGGCTCAGTGCTCCGGATGCCGCCGGTCTGATCGTCGTCGCCGGTGAGTCCGGTATCGGCAAGACCCGCGTGGTCGCCGAGGCCGCGCGGGCAACGCTCGACGCCGGCGCCATCGTGCTGTGGGGCGCGGGCCGCGACGCCGAGGGTCAGCCGCCGTACGGCGCGATCGTCGAGGCGCTGGACGGCTGGTTCTCCAGCCGCCCAGCGGTCGAACGGGCACGCGCGGGCAACGAGTACGCGGAACTCGCCGCCCTCCTGCCGAGCCTCGGCGGCACGGTGCCCGGCATGCAGCGCAGTCCGGACGACGAGCGACGTCGCCTGTTCCACGCCGTCGCGGCCCTGCTGGACGACTTGGCGAGCTCGGCGCCGGTGGTCCTCGTCCTCGACGATCTGCACGCCGTAGACCTCGGAACCCTCCAGCTGCTGAGCAGTCTCCTCCGCCACCGCGACGATTCCGGACCGGGCTGGCACGCCATCGCCACCCTGCGGAGCGAGGACCTGTCTGCGGCGGATCCGCGCCGGGGCGTCCTCGACGCGCTCGCGAGAGACGGTCTGCTGGAGTGGCTGGAGCTTCCACGCCTCGGGAGGGCGGACTGTCTCGCGCTCGCGACCGACATCGCCGGTACAGAGATCAGCGATCGGGTCTGGGAGCTGTCGCTGGGCAATCCGCTGTTCGTGGTCGAACTCGCTCGCGAGAACGGCCGGGAGGATCCCGGCGCGGCGCGTTCGCCCGGGGTGCGGAACCTGGTCGCGGCCCGTCTGGCTCGTCTCGGTCCCGCGGCCAGGAGGGTCGCCGAGATCGTGGCGACGGCGGGTGGGGAGGCCGCGGCCGCCGAGGTCGTCGAGGTCGCGACGCAGGCTCTGCATCCGACCTGGTCGACGGGCGAGGTCGCCGAAGCGGTGGATGCCGCGCTCCGCGCTGCCGTGCTCTTCGAGCGCGACGTGGTGATCGACGGTCGTCCGGTGCCCGGCCTGGTCTTCCAGCATCCGCTCGTCCGCCTCACCGCCTACGACGAGCTCTCCGCGGTGCGCCGCCAGGTGCTGCACAGCGCGTATGCCGATGCGGTCCTGCGCCGGCGTCCGCACGCGGTCGATGCCCTCGCCATGCACCTCGCCCGCGCTGATGACCCTCGCGCCACGACGTATCTGCGTCAGGCGGCCGAACGAGCCGCCGCTCTCAGCGCGAACGACACCGCCGACCTGTACTACGCCGAGCTCATCAGTCGCCTCGACGCCGTCAGCGCCGAGGCGGCCTGGGTGCGCCTCGACCGCAGCATCGTGCTCAAACGGACGGGCCGGTACGACGAGGCGCGCGCCGTGCTCGACGAGGCGCTCGGCGAACTGCGCCGACGCGGCGATCAGGACGGCGTCGTTCTCGCGACCGCCCGGATCGCCGAGGTGCTCGTGAGCACCGCGATGGCGCAGGTGGCGCTGTCCGTGCTCGACGCCGACCCTGCGCGGACGGACACCGCACCGTTCAGCGCCGCGACGCACCACCTCGCGCGCACCCGCGCCCTTCTGGTCGTGGGCGGTTACCTCGAGGCTGTGGCCTCGGCAGCGCTGGCGAGGACCGCCGCGAGCCTGACCGCCGAACCTCAGCGCCGCGGACTGCTCGCCCGGGCCATCCAGTACCAGGCGGTGTCCCTCGCGCTGGACGGGCGCTTCGCCGAAGCGGGTCCCTTCGCCGACGAGGCGCTGCCGCATGCGCAGGCGTACGGCGATCCACAGATCCTGGCGTCGGTGCTGTCCGTGCAACGGGAGCAGGCACGTCGATCCGGCCGGCTGCACGAGGCGCTCGAGACCGGACAGCACGCGCTCGAACTGGCTGCGCGATCGGGTGAGAGGCGGATGCAGGCCTTCGAGCAGGCGAACCTCGCCGAACTGCACCTCCTGGTCGAGGAGGTGGACCGGGCCGAGGAGTTCGCGAACGCGGCTGCAGCTGTACCGGCGGGAGAGGCCGGACTGTCGACGACGTACGCGCTGGTCGCGCTCGCGCGCGTCCGCATGCGACGGGGCGAGAGTCCCCTCAAACTGCTCGATCGCGCACAGGCCAGCGCGGAGGAATCCTCCGACCGGCAGGCGCTGGACGAGATCGGTCAGGCTCGCGCCGAATGGCTCGTCGCGATCGGTGCGCACGCCGAGGCGCTCGATCTGCTCACGGCGCTCCCGCGCGGATCGGCGACCACGACGGCTCTCGCGCATCTCGGACTCGGCGATGCGGCGACGGCCGAGCGGATCGCCCGCGGTGAGCTCGCGCGGGCTGCCGCCGCCGGAGAGGCGCTGACCGAGGTCGATGTGCGCATCGCGCTCGCGTCGGCGCTCGCGGCGCTCGGGCAGATGCCGCGTGCCGAGGAGGAGTTCGACACGGCCCAGGGGCTCGCAGAGCGGCTGCCGTATCCGGCCGGTTCGCGCCGCCTCGCCGATGCGAGAGCGGCGGTCCGGGGATCCGACGGAGTCGTCCGGAAGGTCTAGGCCGGAGTCGCCGACCGCGTCAGGGGATCAGCGCGAGCGCTCCGCCGGGGTGCCCCTCGCTCAGGAAGCGGTGGGCGGCCTGAGCCTCGCTCAACGGATACGTCCGCGCGACCGGCACGACGAGCTCGCCGCGGGCGGCGAGCTCGATCAACCCGGCACGCGCCTCGTCGCGGAACGTCGCGCTGGCCGGCATCGATCCGGCGATCGCGGTGAAGCCCTCGGCTCGTGCGGATGCCGGAGCCGCGATCGTGACGATCCGCGAGCGGTCTGGCACGAACGCGAGGGACGTGACGACGGCCTCGTCGGTGCCGACAGCATCCAATGCGGCATCGATCCGATCGATTCCGACATCCGCCATGGCCGCGCGGATGCGGTCGGCCAGCCCGTCTCCGTAGGCGACGGGGATGCCGCCGAAGCGGCGCACCTCGTCGGCACGGGCCGGACTCGCCGTGCCGATCACGCGCGCGCCGACGAGTGCCGCCTGCTGGAGGACGCTCACGCCGACGGCTCCGGATGCCGCGTGCAGGAGCACGGTCTCGCCCGGTGCCACACGGGTGACCGAGAGCATCTCGGCGGCGGTCGTCCCGGTGAGCAGCAGGTTCGCGGCCTCGGGGTGGCTCAACGCGGCCGGCTTGTGGAAGACCTTCTCGGCGGGGACGGTGACCTCGGTCGCATACCCGCCTCTGATCCGGAACGCGAGCACCTCATCGCCGACGGATGCCGGGCCGGAGCCGATCTCGGTGTCAGGACCGATCGCCGTGATCGAGCCTGCGACCTCGTACCCGATCGCCACCGGCAGGCTCACGCCCGGCCGCTCGGCCGCCACATGCTTGGCATCGGCGGGGTTCACCCCGGCAGCACGCACGCGGATCGTGACCTCGCCCGCCCCCGGTGCCGGTGGGGTGAAGTCCTCGAACCGCCAGACGTCGGGGGTTCCCCATTCCGGTGCGATCCAGTGCGATGCCATGCCGTCTCCTCTCGAGTCCTGGCCTCCATCCTGCCAAGAGTGCGCGTGAGTGAAGCGAGCTCCGCGGTCAGACGTGCGTCACGATGCGGTGTCGTCGGCGCGCGCCGCTGCGCGGTCCGCGTGACCGAGCGCGCGCTCCGGGGCGATTCGATCGCGCACCCGGCGCTTGAGTTCGACGATGTCGGGGAACCCGTCGTCGTCAGCGCGCGACCAGATCCGGTCGCCGTCCGCCTGGATCTCGAAGATGCCCCCCGTTCCGGGAACCAGGGTCACACCGCCGCCGCGCAGCTCGTCGACGAATGTCGTCAACAGCTCCTGTGCGACCCAGGTGGCCCTCGGCATCCAGGAGCATTGCGTGCAGTATTCGATCCGGATGCTGTGGCTCATCCCCGCCACGGTACTCGGCGTTTGTTACAGCCGATCGATGGTGCGCAACGGGAGGACCTCACACGGTCCGGAGGATCGGATCGCGCGTTCTGATCGGATCGTTCGTGCGCGTGGCAGAACCACTGCGTCCGCCACGCGATCGGCGTGGCGGAGCGCTCGCTCCGGTCGCCCTGTCGCGATGGATGCCAGGATGAAACCATGCCGCGCATTCAGCACACCGTGACCTTCCGCCTCGTCCACCCGGCAGGGTCTCCGGCCGAAGCGGGCTTTCTCGGCGATGCGCGCACGACACTGACCTCCATCCCGGGTGTGGAGGACTTCCGCATCCATGCGCAGGTCAGCCCGAAGAGCGATCTCGCGTTCCAGTTCTCGATGGTCTTCGCGAACGAGGACGTGTGCGCGGCTTATGACCAGCATCCGGCGCACGTCGCATTCGTGGCAGAGCGGTGGGTGCCGGAGGTCGCGGCATTCCAGGAGTTCGACTACGTCGCCGTGTGACGTCGCGCAGGAGGCGTCGTCACGGCGCCGCGCTCAGCGCCGCTCGTTGCAAACCGCCTGAACCGGATCCAGAGCGCGCTCCAGCCATGCGCGCGCCCTGCCCATAAGCGCTTTCGCAGGCTGGGTGTCCCGCGCCCAGTTCTCGAAGCCGTGCGGCGCGCCGGGAACGATGTCGAACTCGACATCGACGCCGGCTTTCTGCAGGCGGCGGGCGTAGTCCTCGTCCTCGCCGAAGAAGAGCTCGATGTCCCCGACGGCGATGTAGGCCGTCGGGAGTCCGGTCAGATCGGTTCGCCGGGCGGCAGCCGCGTACGGCGGAAGATCCGGCGCGCCGATGGCTTCGCCGACATATCCGCTCCAGCCGACCCTGTTCGCACGGTTGTTCCAGATCCAATGATCGATCTCATCGAGCGACCTTTCGGCGGCCGTGCGATCGTCGAGCATCGGCGCGAACAACCACTGCGCCACCGGCTGCACTCCCCCTTCATCGTGCAACCGCTGCACCAGCGCCGCCGCCAGTCCGCCGCCGGCGCTCTCGCCGCCGATGGCGAGTCGCGAGGGATCGGCGCCGAGGCTCCGAGCCTGTTCGCAGAGCCACACCCACGCATCGTGGACATCGTCGATCGCAGCGGGGAACGGATGGTCGGGTGCGAAGCGGTAGTTCGCGGAGACGATCGGGATGCCGAGTTCGCGGGCCGTCTCACCGCAGAGCACTTCGTCCTGACGCGCGTCGCCGAACAGCAGACCTCCGCCGTGAATCCACAGCAGAGCGCCGCCGCCACCGCTGGTCTCCGGTCGATAGATGCGGAGTCGGACGCTTCCGATGGTGATGTTCGACACCGTGACGCCATCGATCCGGGTCACCGGCATGATGCGTGTGGCCAGTCGCATGACCGTGCGCATCCACGCTTTCGAGGGGTCCGTCGACGGCAGCTTCAGTGTCGCCTTCCGCAGTGCGGGATCGACTCGTGCGATATCCATAACCGGCCCTTCGTTCTGCGACCAGACGTCGACGACTAGTGGAAGTCGCCGCCAGGGCCGCCGCCACCGAAGTCGCCTGGCGCCATGTCGGCGAAGCGCGAGTAGTGCCCCTGGAAGGCGACCTGGATCGTCGCGGTCGGGCCGTTGCGGTGCTTGGCGACGATCAGGTCGGCCTCACCGGGCCGGACGTCCTTGTCGTAGACGGAGTCGCGGTGCAGCAGGATCACCATGTCGGCATCCTGCTCGATCGAGCCGGACTCACGGAGGTCGCTGATCGCGGGCTTCTTGTCCTGACGCTGCTCGGGGCCACGGTTCAGCTGCGACAGCGCGATGACGGGGACCTGCAGCTCCTTGGCGATCAGCTTGAGGCTGCGCGAGAACTCCGAGACCTCCTGCTGACGCGACTCGACGCGCTTGCCGCTGGTCATCAGCTGCAGATAGTCGATGATCACCATCCGCAGCCCCTCGCGCTGCTTGAGGCGTCGGCACTTGGCTCGGATCTCGACGAGCGTCATGTTCGGGCTGTCGTCGATGTAGAGCGGTGCATCGTTGATGCGGCCACGGGTGGCCGCGACGGTGGTCCAGTCCCGTGGATCGAGGGTTCCCTTGCGCATGCTCTGCAGCGGGATCTGCCCTTCGGCGCTGAGCAGGCGCATCGCGATCTCGCTCTTGCCCATCTCGAGGGAGAAGAAGATCGACGGGATGTTGTGGCCGATGGACGCGGAACGCGCGAAGTCCAGCGCGAGCGTGGACTTACCCATGGCCGGCCGAGCGGCGACGACGATCATCTGTCCGCCGTGCAGGCCGTTGGTGAGCTCGTCCAACTCCTTGAAGCCGGTCGGGATGCCGGTCATGGATCCGTCGCGCCCGCTCGCGGCCTCGATCTCCTCGAGCGCGGCATCCACGGCGACCGTCAGCGGCACGTAGTCCTCGGCGGTCTCGGTGCCGGTGACCGAATAGATCTCGGCCTGCGCGTTGTTGACCAGGTCGGTCGCGTCACCCTGGCCGTCGTAGCCGAGTTGGACGATGCGGGTGCCGGCGTCGACGAGACGGCGGAGGATCGCGCGCTCGGAGACGATGCCCGCGTAGTAACCGGCGTTCGCCGCGGTCGGAACGATCGAGGTCAGCGTGTGCAGATAGTCGGCGCCACCGGCTCGGCTCAGCTCACCGGTTTTGATGAGCTCATCGGTGACGGCGACGACATCCGTCGGCTCGCCGTGCGAATACAGCGAGAGGATCGCCTCGAAGATGAGCTCGTGTTTGGGGATGTAGAAGTCCGCGCCCCTGAGGGTCTCGATGACATCCGCCACGGCATCCTTCGACAGCAGCATGCCGCCCAGCGCGCTCTGCTCGGCGAGCAGGTCGTGAGGTGGTGTGCGCTCCGGGGGTCGCTTCCCACCGAGTCGCTCCTCCGAGATGTCAGCGATCGACACAGGGCTCCCTTCGGTGCGGTGGACGGTGCGGGCCGACGAGCCCTGCTGCGACGCCGTCCGCGGTCGAGCACAGCGAACCACGGACTTCAGACATCTCGTCGCTCGACCACGCTAGGAGTGCGGTTCTCCACATGCAACACGGCCTGTGGATAACTCTGTGGAGAGATTGCGGACAACACCGGAGTGTCTGTGTACAACGGTTGTGGATAAGCCTGTGAAACGAAGTTTCATGTACCCGAATATTGGCTTCTGACCTGGGCTTGCCTCGTTCCCCAGGCTGTGGATGGAATCCAGTTTCAACGGGCGCTTTAAGGTTGCCCTCGTTATACCCACATGTGTACAACCTGGGGAAAGTCAAGTCCTTTTCCAGCCGGGCGCGTCTCCAGTCGACACGCCGCGAAACTCGCCGCCGCACCCCCTGGACACGCACCGACGGACGGGAGTAATCTCAGCGGATCGGCGCATCGTGCGTCGCCAGCGTTTCCCTCGGAGGGGAGGTGAACGTGACCTCCGCAGTCGTACGTCCGCGCATCTCCCGCGCTGTCCTGTGGGGCGCGTTCGGAATCCTCGCCTGGGCAGGGTTCACACTTCTTGCCGGCGGCGGCTCGGCGCAGGCCTCCGAAGACGATCCGGATGCGCCCACGGGGCCGCTCACCGCTCTCGTCACGACGACCACCGAGAAGGTCGCGACGACGGTGACGCAGGTGACCGCCCCGGTCGTCACCGCGATCGCTCCCGTCACCACTGCGGTCCAGCCCGTCACTCGACCGGCGGTCGAGGTCGTCAAGCCCGTGGTCACGCAGGTCGTCGCTCCGGTCGTCACCGATGTCGTCAAGCCCGTCGTGACAGACGTGGTGCAGCCGGTCGTGCCGGCCGCGACCGCTCCTGTGACGGCGACGGTTCCGCCGGCTCTCGAGTCCGCGACCGACACGGTCGCGGATGCGCCCGTGGTCGGGGACGTCGCAGCTCCCGTCCTCGAAACCGTCTCGGATGCCGTCGCAGACGTCTCGGGGCCGATCATCGGCCTCTTCGACGATGAGCCGGTGTCGCGAATCGTGGACCCTCTGGTGGACACCATCACCGGTCTGCCGATCGTCGGCGACATCATCGTCGACTCCGGAGTCGGCTCCGTCGTCGACAGCACCACAGCGATCGTCGACGAGACGACGGCCACGATCGGGAACGCACTCGACGGGTCCGCCCAGGGGGTCGTGGACGGGCTCGATCCGACGACTCCTGCAGGACCGGGGACGCGACCCGGACTTCCCACGGTCGCGGGGCCGGACTCCGCCCTCGCGCTCTTCGCGCCCGTAGCCGGAGTTGCCGCGCCGATGCTGACCAGCCATGCGCCGTCGGACGGCGCGCGTTCCGTCGCTTCCGAGCAGCTCTCGGCGCTGGCGGCCCCGACGGCGGGCGCACATGCCGTCGCCTCCGGCGGATCGGACGGCGTCCCGGCATCCGATTCGCCGATATCCCCGCAAGGCTCCACCCCGACATCCTCCGCCGGTCACGGCGGAGGTTCCCCCACGGACGGCGCTCGCGTCAGCGACGCATCCGACGGTCCGCATCGTGCCTGGATGCTGACCACCGCCGATCCGGATGACGATGTGCCGTCGTCGCCGGTCGCCGACACCGACGTCTCTCCTGACTGACCGGTGATCACGCCGTCCTTTCCGGACGGTCACGAGGTGCTGCGCGCACACCCACACTTGCGCGCGCCATCCAGATCACCCATTCAGTCAGGAGCTGAATCATGCGTACATTCACCAAGCACGCCCTCTGCGGTGTGCTGCTCGCCGGCGGGATAACCCTGTTCGGCGCCACGGTCGCCAACGCGGCCGAAACCGACGGAGACGAAGGTCTCCTCTCCGGCACCCAGGCGGTCGCCCCCATCTCGGTGCCCGTCACCATCGTCGACAACGCGGTCTCCGTGCTCGGCGAATCCACAGTCCAGGAATCCGAGCCCGCGGCCGCCCCGGCGGCACCGGCGCCCGCTGCGACGACAGACGGCTCGTCAGGAACGGCATCCGGCTCGCAAGCCGTCGTGACCGTCAACGTGCCTGTCACCGTGCAGGACGTCGCCGTGGGCGTTCTCGGATCCTCCGAAACCGGGGCCTCCGCCGCCGTACCCCCAGACGAGACTCCCCGGGTCTCGGAGCAGAGCCCGGCTCCCCAAGCCGACCCGGCTCCCGCGGCGGAGGACCCCGTCCTCGAGACGAACGGCACCGACTCGCTCCTCAGCGGATCGCAGGCGCTCGTCGCAGTCAACGTACCCATCACGGTCGCCGGAAACGGCATCTCGGTGCTCGGCTCGAGCGACGTCGATTCAACGTCCGCGGAACAGGATGCCGCGGCACCGGCCTCCTCCGCTCCGAGTGCGGGCGCAACCACCGGCGGGGAGGACTCGATCCTGGGCGGCACCCAGGTCGTGGCACCGGTGAACGCACCGATCACGATCGGCGGGAACGCCATCGGCGTCGCCGGTGACAGCACCGTCGCAGGCAGCGGAGACGACACCGCGGCATCGCCAGGAACGACCCGCGCGGCGCCATCGACGAGTGGCGATGATTCGATCGCCAGCGGATCGCAGGTCGCAGCGCCCGTCACCGCACCGATCACCGTCGGCGGCAACGCCATCGGTGTTCTCGGCGACAGCAGCGTGAACGGCGGAGACGCCGACAGCACGACTGGACCGACGGGATCTGCTGAGGCACCGACCACGAGCGGGGATGATTCCACCGCTGGCGGCACGCAGGTGGTGACACCGGTCACCGCACCCGCCACCGTGGATGGAAACGCCATCGGGGTTCTCGGGGACGGCAACGTCTCCGGAGGAGGCGCCGACGGCAGCACCGCGCCGGCAGGATCTGCCGGCGCACCGACGACCGGCGGGGATGATTCCACCCTCGGCGGTTCGCAGGTCGTGGCACCGGTCACCGCCCCGATCACGGTCGGCGGCAACGCCATCGGGGTCGTCGGCGACGGAACCGTCACCGGCGCAGACACCGGCGGCAGCACCGCACCGGCATCCGAAGAGGGACCGACCACCGGCGGGGACGACTCGACCGCAGGCGGCACCCAGGTCGTGGCGCCCATCACCGCACCCGTCACCGTGGGCGGCAACGCCATCGGCGTCGCGGGTGACGGCAGCGTCACGGACGGAGACACCGGCGGCAGCACCGCACCGGCATCCGAAGAGGGACCGACCACCGGCGGGGATGACTCCACCGCCGGCGGCACCCAAGTCGTCGCCCCCATCACCGCACCGGTCACCGTCGGCGGCAACGCCATCGGTGTCGCCGGCGACGGAACCGTCACCGGTGGAGACGTCGGCACGGCGGGACCGGTGACGCCGAGTGGCGGAGCTGTGACGACCGGCGAGGGTTCCATCCTCGGTGGCACGCAGGTCGCACTCCCGATCACCGCTCCGATCACGATCGGCGGCAACGCCATCGGAGTCATCGGCGACGCGGAAGTCGACGACCCGGGCACCGACCCCGGCACGGATCCTGGAACCGACCCGGGGACAGACCCCGGGACAGATCCCGGAACGGACCCCGGAACCGACCCCGGCACGGACCCCGGGACCGACCCGGGCACCAACCCGGGCACCGACCCGGGCTCCACCTCGGTGACCGCACCGCTCAGCGGCGGACAGGTCGCTGCGATGGCGGCCACCGGCAACGGTGCACAGGCCCTGGCCAGCACCGGCGCGACCGACATCGTGCCGCTGGCGGTCCTGGGTCTGGCGAGCCTGCTGTTCGGAGCGAGCCTCCTGCGCCGCCGCACGGCGTAGCGCCCACCACCGGGCGAGGACCGACGCCCTCGGGGGAGGAGTCGTCCGGTCCTCGTCCGGTGCGTGCGCGCCCAGCGGAGCCGGGAACCCCTCCTGAGCCCCACGCTGCCGGTACCCGGCACCGACACCGGTCGCGCACGCAAGCGGCGGATGCTCCGAGCTCCTCCCTCCGAGCATCCGCCGCTCCTTCGCCCCAGGGCATCAAGCCCCTTGACGGACAGCGGATCCACCCGGTCTGCTGTTCCTCAGGAGGTGGTCATGCCGCGAATCCGTCGTGTCGACCCGGCATCCCTGCCCGGCATCCGAAGAGTCCGCTCACGCGGCCGTTTCCGGTACCGCAACCCGGACGGCAGCGCCGTGAGCGCAGACGACCGCGAGCGCATCGCGGCTCTCGTGATCCCGCCGGCCTGGACGAACGTGTGGATCAGCCCCGATCCCGACGGGCACGTGCAGGCGACCGGCACGGATGCCGCAGGCAGACGCCAGTACATCTACCACCCGCGCTGGCGCACCCGCCAAGACGGCGAGAAGTTCGAGCGGGCCCTTCGGCTCGCCGCCGCCCTCCCTGCGCTGCGCGCCCAGGCCACGCGGGCGTTGCGCGGCGATGACGAACGGGCACGCGTGCTCGCCGTGGCCTTCCGTCTCCTCGACCGGACCGCGATCCGGATCGGATCCCCCGGTTACCTCCGCCGGTACGGCAGCCGCGGGCTGACGACGCTGCGCTGGGCCGACGTCTCCTGGGACTCCGCGACCATCACACTGACCTTTCGCGGCAAGATGAGCCTCCTCCACGCGATCGAGTTCGAGGACGAGGACCTCCTCGCGTGGATCGCCTCGCACGCGGCGCATCCACCCCGGGCGTTCCTCCTGCGCTACAGCGACGGACGTCGGCGCCGCGCCATCGGCCCTGCCGACGTGAACGCGTTCCTCGCGGAAGCCGCGGGCGAGCCGTTCACGGCCAAGGACTTCCGAACGCTCCGCGGCACGACGACAGCTGCGCTGGTCCTCGCGGAGCGGGCCGACGAGGATGCCGAGGCGCGCGAGCGCGTGGCCATCGACGCCGTCGCGACCGCCCTGGGGAACACGAGTGCGGTCGCGAAGGCCAGCTACATCGATCCGAGGGTCCTCGCCGCGGCGCGGAAGGGGAGATTCGTCGACCCCACGCAGTCGCCGGAGAACGCCCTGCTGCGACTGCTCGGCCGCGCGTGAGCATCGTCGGAAACGACGGATGCCGCCCTCCCGAAGGAGGACGGCATCCGTTCGTTGCGGGTGTCACGCCTTACTTGGCGGCGACGACCTGCAGCGTGATGACAGCGGTCACGTCGTCGTGCAGACGAACGGTGGCCTCGTGGTCACCGGTCGCCTTGATGGCGTTGGTGATGTGCACCTTGCGCTTGTCGATGCTGCCGAGACCAGCGCCCTCGACGGCATCCGCGATGTCGGCGGTCTTGACCGAGCCGAACAGGCGACCCGTCGCGCCGGCCTTGACGGCCAGACGGACCTTGGTGCCCTCGAGCTTGTCCTTGAGCGCCACGGCCTCGTCGCGGTCGTGGATCGCACGCGCCTTGCGGGCAGCCTGGATCTGGTCGACCTGCTTTTCGCCGCCGCGGGTCCACGCCGTGGCGTAGCCCTGGGGGATGAGGTAGTTGCGGGCGTACCCGTTCTTGACCTCGACCACGTCACCGGCGCTTCCGAGCCCGGCGACCTCGTTCGTGAGAATCAGCTTTGCCATGTCCGTACCCCTCAGCGGCCAGCGCCGGCGTAGGGCAGGAGAGCCATCTCGCGTGCGTTCTTGATCGCCTTGGCGATCAGACGCTGCTCCTGAACCGAGACACCGGTGATACGACGGGCGCGGATCTTGCCACGCTCCGAGATGAACTTGCGAAGGGTCGCGACGTCCTTGTAGTCAATGACGCCGACCCGGATCGACTTCGCGGGAGCGGTGGGCTTGCCACCCTTCCGCGGCTTGCGGCGGTCGCCGCTCGACTTTCCAGCCATGGTTTTTCCTTAAATGAAGTGTTTGTTCAGAACGGGGTGTCGTCGCCGAAGCTGCCCGGAGTGCTCCAGGCATCGGCGCTGGTCGAAGAACCGGGCGTGGACCACGGCTCCTCGGACACCTGCTGCTGCTGCGGACGCGACTGCCCGCCACCGGCGCCACCGCCGGAAGCCGCACGCGTGACCTGAGCCGTCGCGTAACGCAGCGACGGGCCGATCTCGTCGACCTCGAGCTCGATCGCCGTGCGGTTGTTGCCCTCACGGTCCTGGTAGGAGCGCTGACGCAGACGGCCCTGCGCGATGACGCGCATGCCCTTGGTCAGCGAACCTGCCACGTGCTCGGCGAACTCGCGCCAGACGGACGCGCGGAGGAACAGCGCTTCGCCGTCCTTCCACTCGTTCGCGGCACGGTCGAAGTTGCGCGGCGTCGATGCGATGGTGAAGTTCGCCACCGGCAGCCCGTTCTGCGTGTAACGCAGTTCGGGGTCGGCCGTGAGGTTTCCCACCACGGTGATGACGGTTTCGCCGGCCATGGGTCTTAGGCCTTCGCAGCCTTGGACTTGCGAGCGGCCTTCTCCTCGGAGCGCTTCGCCTCCGCGGCAACCATCGCCTGAGCCTCTTCAGCACGCAGCACCTTGGTGCGCATGATCTGCTCGTTGAGGCCGAGCTGACGGTCCAGCTCCTGAGTGGCCTCGCTGGTCGCGGTGAAGTTCACGACGGCGTAGATGCCTTCGGTCTTCTTCTGGATCTCGTAGGCCAGACGGCGCTTACCCCAGATGTCGACCTTGTCCACAGTGCCACCATCGTTGGTGATGACCTTGAGGAACTTGTCCAGTGTCGGGGCGACCTGGCGCTCGTCGATCTCGGGGGTCAGAATGACCATGAGTTCGTACTGGTGCGTCACTTACCCACCTCCTTCGGACTAGAACGGCTTCCAGGGATTTCCTGGAAGCAGGAGGGTGTGTGCACGTGTCCGCCCTGGAATCCGAATGGATGCCGGCAGGCAGACAACCGTGACAGTCTAGCGGAGTTCCGGGCGTGTCGCGAACGGAGCGTCACTCGACGTAGCACGTACTCCTGGTCGTTCTTTGGTGCATCCATGGAGAACCGCACGACCCCCCTTGCCGACTTCGTTCTCTCAAGCTTGAACCGGTTCATAAATGCCTTTTGCGATCCGACTGCCACGTGTATGGTGGTTCTGAACCGTTTCAACGAGGAGGCTGTTGATGTCCCGTTACCTTCGAAGGATCACCCTCGCCGCCGGCGCGAGCGTCCTGATCGCATCCCTGGCCGCGTGCACCGCACCCGCCGCAGATCTCGACCGGCCGGTCGAACTCTCTCTACTCGTCCCCGCGACGACCGACGTCGACTTCGCCGAAGCGCTCGCCGATGCCTTCGAGGCCCAGCACGAGAACATCACCATCGCCATCGAGAACCGCCCGACCGGGGCCGAGGGCGAGAACGTCGTCAAGACGCGACTGGCCACCGGCGAGATGACCGACCTGTTCGTGTTCAACAGCGGCGCCCTGCTCACCACCATCAGCCCCGACCAGTCGCTCGTCGACCTGTCCGGGGAGGACTGGGCGAGCGTGATCTCGGAGGACTTCACATCCGTGGTCTCCGGCGAAGAGGGCATGTACGGGGTGCCTTGGGGCACCACCCGCGCCGGCGGGATCATGTACAACAAGACGGTCTACGCCGACCTGGGACTCGAGGTGCCCCAGACCTGGGAGCAGTTCGAGAAGAACAACGCCGCCATCGCTGACGCTGGGCTCACCCCCGTGGTGCAGACCTACGGCGACGCGTTCACCTCGCAACTGATCGTGCTCGGCGACTTCGCCAACGTGCTCGACGCCGACCCGGACTGGGCGGACGAGTACACCGCCAACAATCGGAAGTTCGCCGACGAGCCGGCTCTCACCTCTTTCCAGAAGCTCGCCGACCTCGCAGACGCCGGGGTCTTCAACGAGGATTTCGCGAGCGCCAAGTACGACGAGGGCATCCGTCGCGTCGCACAGGGCGAGGCCGCGCACTTCCCGATGCTCACGAACTATGTCGCCACCAACGTCTCGGCGAACTACCCGGACACGGCCGACGACATCGGCTTCTTCGCCGTGCCGACCTCCACATCCGACGAGGCGAAGCTGACGATGTGGATGCCACTGGGGGCGTTCATCGCGAAGAGCATCGCGCCCGAGAAGCTGGACGCTGCCAAGGAGTTCCTGGCGTTCATCGCGAGCCCCGAGGGCTGCGCGGTGCACGCGGAGGTGGCATCGCCCGCCGGCCCGTACCTGATCGAGGGGTGCGAGGTCCCCGACACGGCCATGCCGATCGTGACCGACGTCGACACCTACTTCAGCGCCGGCGAGTCCGCTCCCGCCCTGGAGTTCCTGTCTCCGGTGAAGGGCTCGAGCCTGCCGCAGTTCGCGGTCGAGGTCGGATCGGGCATGCGCAACGCGACGGATGCGGCCGCGCTGTACGACAACGACGTGCTCAAGCAGGCACAGCAGCTGGGACTGCCCGGCTGGTGATCGCGACGGGGAGGCCCGCACGCCGGGCCTCCCCGTCCGCGCACCCCGATCGACCGACCAAGGAGTCCCGATGTCCACCACGACCGCTCCACCCCCGACCTCGAGCACGACAGCGACCGCGACCGCGACCGCGCGCAGCCGCGGCCGGAGCAGGTCTCCGTACCCCGGATGGTTCTACATCCCCTCCGGCGTCGTCTACGGGCTGTTCTTCATCCTGCCGACGATAGCGGCCTTCTACTTCAGCCTGACCCGGTGGTCGCTGTTCGACATCGAGTTCATCGGCCTGGACAACTTCGTGACCTTCTTCCGCGAGCCGATGCTGCTGCAGAGCTTCGCCAACACCTTCGTCTACGCGGTCATCACGAGCGGGCTGAAGGTCGTGCTCGGCCTGGTGCTCGCGGTGTTCCTCACCTCGCAGATCATCGCCCGCGGGTTCCTGCGCTCGGTCATCTTCTTCCCGGTGCTCGTCTCCACGATCGGCGTCGGGGTCACCTTCGAGGTGCTGCTCGACCCGTTCAACGGCCTGGTCAACTCCGCGCTCGGCGCGGTCGGCATCGACGGCCCCGGCTGGCTCACCGACCCCTCGCTCGCCCTCGTCTCCGTCGCGCTCGTGGATGTGTGGAAGGGCGTGGGCCTTGCCACCCTCATCTACATCGCCGGGATCGTCGCCATCCCCGGCGAATATATCGAGGCGGCCCGTGTCGACGGCGCCGGCGCGCTGCGCATCTTCTGGAACATCACCCTGCCGCTGGCCAGGCCCGCCACCGCCAGCGTCATCACGCTCTCCCTCATCGGAGGCCTGCGCTCGTTCGACCTCATCTGGGCGATGACCGGCGGCGGACCCGGCTTCGCCAGTGAGGTCGTCGCCTCGGCGATCTTCAAGCAGTACCAGTCCGGGTTCTTCGGGCTCTCCACCGCGGGCAACGTCGTGCTCTTCCTCGTCGTCGCCGTCATCGTCTTCCCGCTCTACCGCTGGCTCAACCGCAAGGAGGTGCAGCAGTGAACGCCGCACGCATCCGCCACGTCTCTCTCGGCATCCTGGCGATCGTCATCGCCGTCGTCGTGTTCGTCATCCCGTTCGTGTTCATCGTGCTCACCGCGTCGAAGACGCAGCAGGAGGCGTCGCTGCTGGAGTTCACGATCCCCACCCAGTGGGTGTTCTGGGAGAACCTCGTCGAGGTCCTGCAGACCCGCGAGAACATGCTCCCCCGCGCGCTGTGGAACAGCACAATCCTCACCGTGTTCAGCGTCACCGCGATCGTGATCCTCGCCGCCATGGTCGGCTACGTGCTGCAGCGGCGCCCCACCCGCTGGTCGGGGCTGGTCAACGCGCTCGTGCTCTCCGGGCTCATCATCCCGCCCGCCGTCGTCCCGACGATCTGGGTGCTCCAGATGCTGGGGCTTTTCAAGACGATGCCCGGCATGGTCTTCATGGAGATCTCGTTCAACCTCTCCTTCAGCATCATCCTGTTCCGGGCGTTCATCTCGACGATCCCGCGGGAGCTCGATGAAGCCGCACTCATCGACGGGGCAGGCCCGCTGCGGATCTTCTTCCGCGTGATCCTGCCGCTGCTCAAGCCCGTCGTCGTCACCGTGATCGTGATCCAGGTCGTGCACGTGTTCAACGACTTCACTGGGCCGCTGTACTTCCTGCCCGGAGACGAGAACGTGACCGCCCAGCTCACGCTCTTCAACTTCCAGAGCGAAGAGGTGAACAGCTTCAACCTGCTCTTCATGACCGTGTTGATCATCACCGTCATCCCGCTCGTGCTGTACCTCTTCTTCAATCGCCAGATCGTCGCCGGCATGACCGCCGGCGCAGTCAAAGGATGACCATGACCACGCCAGACACCGCTCTCTCCGAACTCCGCGACGGGTTCGCCGCGCCGCCGGACGACGCCAGGCCGATGATGCGCTGGTGGTGGTTCGGGCCGCGCGTCGACCGCACGGACCTGATCGCGGATCTCGATGCGATGCGCGCAGCGGGGATCGGCGGAGTCGAGCTCTCGGTCGTCTATCCGCTCTCCGAGGACTCCGACCGCTATCTCTCAGAGACCTTCCTGGCGGATGCCCGCTTCGCCGCGGAGGCGGCGGCCGAACGGGGGATGCGCTTCGACCTCACCCTCGGCAGCGGCTGGTCCTTCGGTGGCCCGCACATCACCGACGAGACCGCGGCGCGCAAGCTGTCGTGGGATCGGAGGGACATCAGCGTCGCCGCCGCGGATATCCCCGTGGCCAACAGCTGGCCTGGCGACCGGTTCATCGCGGCCTACGTAGGCGACGGGTCCATTCAGGAGCCACCGGAGGAGTACGATGTCGTCGCTGTCGAGGACGGCGTTCTGCATATCCCCGCAGGCAACGGCCCACGGCTGCTCCTGCTGTGCACCGCCCGGCTCACCGGCCAGCAGGTCAAGCGCGCCGCGGTCGGTGCGGAGGGGCCCGTGCTCGATCACTTCAGCAGGGCCGCCACCGAAGCGCACATCGCCGCCGTCTGCGACCCGCTCCTCGACGCGGTCCCTGCCGAACTACTCGGGTCGGTGTTCTGCGACAGCCTCGAGGCGTATGCCGCGGACTGGAGTTTAGGTGTGTTCGAGGCATTCCGGGCGAAGCACGGGTACGACCCAGTCCCCGTGCTGCACCGGCTGCACACCGGGTCCGCCGCAGGCAGGGACCTCCGCGCCGATTACTACGGCACCCTCACCGCGCTGTACGAGCAGAACTTCGTCGTGCCGCTGCGCGCCTGGGCGGCCGGCCGCGGCGTCCCCTTGCGCATTCAGGGCTACGGCGAGCCGCCCGCCGGGATCAGCAGTTACAGGTTCGCGGATGCCTTCGAAGGCGAGGGATGGGGGTGGCGCGAGCTCACCCAGACTCGCTGGGCGACGTCCGCCGCCCATCTCTACGACCGGG
The DNA here is from genome assembly GCF_025836995.1 of Microbacterium sp. M28. Classification (NCBI taxonomy): domain Bacteria; kingdom Bacillati; phylum Actinomycetota; class Actinomycetes; order Micrococcales; family Microbacteriaceae; genus Microbacterium; species Microbacterium triticisoli. The sequence goes on from NZ_CP107546.1 coordinate 3,330,196, forward strand.
ACGTGGTGTCCTCGGAGACGTGGACGTGGATCCACTCGCCATCGTTCCGCGCCACGCCGATGGACCTCCGCGGCGAGGCGCACGAGCACCTCCTGGCCGGCATCAACCAGTTCATCGGCCACGGCTGGCCGCACTCGCCGTCGTCGGTGCCCGGCAAGGGCTGGATGCTGTACGCCGCCGGGGCGTTCGACACCCGCAACCCGTGGTCTCCGGCGATGCCCGGTCTCATCTCCTATCTGCACCGCCTGTCGTGGCTGATGCGGCAAGGCCGCCACATCGCCGACGTCGGCGTCTACACGAGCCCGAGGGCGGTCGGGGCAATTCTCCGCTCCGGAGAGCCGAGCGAGCTGAACTTGTGGCGATCCACCAACGACTTCGTCGGCGACGCGCTCACCGGCGCGATCCGCGAGGGCGGGTTCGACTACGACGCGTGGGACGACGACGCAGTGTTCCCCGCCATCGAGCGGTACGGCGCGCTGGTGCTCCCCCGCGGCTCTGTGGTACCGGCCGATGTCGCCCAACGACTGTCGGCACACATCCTGGACGGCGGGGTCGTGCTCGCTCTCGGTGAGGCGCCGACCGGTGTCGAGGGGGCGACCGTCGTGGCCGGCGAATCGGCACTCCCCGAACGCCTCGCCGCGCTCCTCGGCGGTCCGGACGCGCTGACCGATTCGGCAGACGTCGGGGTCGCGCACCGGTCGATCGGCGATCTGGAGGTGTACTTCGTCGCCAACACCGGCGCCGAAGAGGTCCGCACCCGGCTTCACCCGCGTACCCCCTTCGGCACCGTCCAGGAGTGGGACGCTGCCACCGGCACCGCTCGCGTGCGCGCGGGCGTCGCCGCCGGCATCCCGCTGCATCTGGAGCCCTACGCCGCGACCGTGATCGTGACGACGCCCGTCGCGGCGGAGGGCGTCGACGCGACGACTCCCGCCTCGGCGGATGGGGTGCGGATCGCCCTGCCGACGTGGTCGGTGCGGTTCCCCGACGACGAGGCCGCCGTGCCGGTGACGACGCCGCACATCTGGGAGCGCGACGGTCGCCCCGACTACTCAGGAACCGCCGAGTACACCACGCAATTCGTGCTCGACGAGGAGCCGTTCGCAGACCTCGTCCTGGACTTCGGCCGCTGCGCCCCGCACCCGGCGGGCGACCACGAGGAGATCGGCATCCGCGGTCGGTCGTTCCGCGTCGCCGTCGCACCCCCGGTCGGCGAGATCGCCGAGGTGATCGTGAACGGGCGGCACGCCGGGGTCGTCTGGGGCACGCCGTACCGGCTCGCCGTGGGCGGGCTGCTGCACGCCGGCGAGAACACCGTGGTCCTGAAGGTGTCCAACACCGGCGGCAACGCCGTCGCGGCCGATCCGCGCGTGGTCGCGGATGCCGAGGCCACCACGGCGAAGTACGGACGGCGGTTCCGGATGCAGGACTTCGACCTCGCCGCCGACCGGGTGCGCTCTGGTCTGGCCTGCGTGCCCGTGCTGCGCGTCGGCACGCAGGCGTGAGCACCGTTGCAGAGGCGCTGTCTGCCCTGCGGGCGGCGCTCGGCGAGTGCATCGACACGAGCATCCGACGCAGGGCCGAATACTCCAGCGACGCCTCGAATTACCGGGTCGTACCGGAGGCCGTGGTCTTCCCGCAGGGTACGGACGATGTCGTCTCCGCGGTTCGCCTGGCGAGGGAGCATCGCCTGCCCGTCACGGCCAGGGGCGCCGGCACCTCGATCGCGGGCAACGCCGTGGGTGCGGGCCTCGTGCTCGACCTCAGCGGCCTCGACCGGATCATCGAGATCGACGCGGAGGCGCGGACCGCGCGGGTGCAGGCCGGTGTCGTGCTGGCCGACCTGCAACGGGCTGCCGCCGCGCACGGACTGCGGTTCGGCCCTGACCCTTCGTCGCAGTCCCGATGCACGATCGGCGGGATGATCGGCAACAACGCGTGCGGTCCGAGGGCGATGCACTGGGGGCGCACATCCGACAACGTCACCGCCCTGAGGATCGTCGACGGGACGGGGCGCATCCGCGACCTCGGCCCCTCGAACCCGGTGCCGGAGCTGGAGCAGGTGGCGGATGCCCATCTCGCCACGATCCGCACCGAGTTCGGCCGCTACGCCAGGCAGGGCTCGGGGTTCGGGCTCGAGCATCTGCTGCCCGAGAACGGCCGCGATGCCGCGAAGGCGTTCGTCGGGACCGAGGGCGCCTGCGGCGTCATCCTCGAAGCGACAGTCCGATTGGTTCCGATCCCGACCGCCACCGCGCTGGCGGTGCTCGGCTACGACGACATCACCCTGGCCGCGGACGATGTGCCGGCCCTCCTGCCGCTCCGGCCCATCGCGATCGAGAGCCTCGACGCCCAGCTCGTCGAGGTGGTGCGACGAGCGGGCGGAGACATCCCGCCTCTACCCGGCGGCAGGGCATGGCTGTTCGTCGAGACGGCAGGCGAGGCTCCCGCGACCGCACTGGCTGAGGCCGAGCGGATCGCCGGGGCATCGTCCGCAATCGATGTGGCAGTGCTCCCCGCCGGCGCCGACGCGACACGTCTGTGGGGCATCAGGGCGGACGGTGTCGGCCTCGCCGGTCGCACCGCCGAGGGCGCTCCGGCGTGGGCCGGGTGGGAGGACGCATCCGTGCCCCCGGAACATCTCGGCGATTATCTGCGCGCCTTTGAGGCGCTGAAGGCAGAGCATGGCGTCAGCGGCCTGAGCTACGGCCACTTCGGCGATGGATGCGTGCACACCCGCATCGACTATCCGATCGCCGACGATCCGGACGGGTTCGCCCGGTTCATCTCCGCTGCGGCCGAGCTCGTACTGGAACGCGGCGGCTCGCCGTCCGGGGAGCACGGCGACGGCAGGGCCAGGGGCGACCTGCTTCAGCGGATGTACTCCGCGGATGCCCTGCGCGCCTTCGCCGCCTTCCGCGCCGTGTTCGACCCCGACGGCATCCTGAACCCCGGGATCGTCGTCGACCCCGCACCGATTTCGGCCGACCTGCGTCTGCCAGGCGTGCGCCCCCTCCCGACGATCGGGTTCGCGTTCGCCCACGACGGCGGCGATCTGGGCGCGGCTGCGCACCGATGCACCGGCGTCGGGAAGTGCCGGGCCAGCCATGCGAACGCGGCGGGGTTCATGTGCCCCTCGTTCCGCGCCACCGGTGACGAGCGCAACACCACCAGGGCCCGCGCCCGCGTGCTGCAGGAGGCGGTCAACGGCACGCTCGTCGACGGCATCCGCTCGCCCGCTCTGGCCGACTCCCTCGACCTCTGCCTCTCCTGCAAGGCGTGCTCATCGGACTGCCCAGCCGAGGTCGACATCGCCACCGTCAAATCCGAGGTGCTGCATCAGAAGTATCGCGGAAGGATTCGTCCGCTGAGTCACTACACCTTCGGGCGCCTGCCGCAATGGCTGCGCATCGCCGGAATCGCCCCGTGGGCGCTCGACGCGGTCCAGAGCGTCCCCGGCATCCGCAGACTGCTCATGCGGCTCATCGGCGCAGACCCGCGCCGCTCGCTGCCGCGGCTGCCCGCTCGCTCTCTGCAGCGGCGATGGCGAGGCCGAGGCGGCGTCGACCGGCCGGACGTGCTCATTTGGGCGGACAGCTTCACCGACCGCATCTCCCCTGAGGTCGGCGAGGCGGCCGCCGCCGTGCTCGAGGACGCCGGTTACCGGGTGGGGCTCGTGCCGCCCGGCGTCTGCTGCGGCCTCACCTGGATCACCACCGGCCAGCTCGACGGCGCGCGTCGCCGTCTGAGGGCCGGACTCGACATTCTCGAGCCGTCGCTCGCCGCCGGCATCCCGATCATCGGCCTCGAGCCCTCGTGCACGGCGGTGCTGCGCAAGGACGTCCTCGAACTGCTGCCGGACGATCCTCGGGCACGGCAGGCAGCCGCTTCCGTGCGGACCCTCGCCGAGTTCCTGACCGATCCGGCCGCGCCGCACGCGGCGAGCTGGCGGCCTCCGGATCTCAGCGGGACACGGATCATCGCCCAGCCGCATTGCCATCAGCACGCAGTATTGGGGTTCTCCGCGGATGCGGAACTGCTGCGCCGGAGCGGCGCCGAAGTCGACACGCTGGACGGGTGCTGCGGCATGGCCGGCAATTTCGGCATGGAGGCCGGTCACTACGAGCTCTCAGCGTCGATCGCCCGGCTCGCCCTGGCACCTGCGGTCGATTCCGACGCCGATGCGGTGCTGCTGGCAGACGGACTCTCCTGCCGAACCCAGGCATCCGATCTGATGGCGCGTGACTCGGTGCATCTGGCTGAGCTGATCCGTCCGCCGCGCGGGGTAGCGTAGCGGGGTGGACACGCCTCGACGCGAGAGGGTCGGCGTACGGGAGGTCGCCCTCGCGGCCGGAGTCTCCCTAGGGACCGTCTCGCATTACCTGAACACACCAGACCGGGTGTCGGAGGAGAAACGCGCGCGCATTCAGGCCGCCATCGACGAACTCGGTTTCGTACGCAACAGTGCGGCAGGCCAACTGCGCAACGGCCGCAATGCTCTGATCGGCTACCTCGCCCCCGAGATCTCGACGCCGTACTTCGGCGTCGTTTCCGAGGGGGTCGAGCGCCGCGCGTCCGAGATCGGCTACTCGGTGCTGATCGCGAGCTCGCACGGCGACCTCGATCGGGAGGTCTCGTACCTTGACATGTTCGAACAACAGCGCGTGCAGGGCATCCTGGTCGCCGCACGTCACGACATCGAGGAGAAGCTCGCGGATATCCGCGAGCGCGGCATCCCGTCAGTACTGGTGAGCCGCCAGGCACGTACGACGGATCAGCCTTCAGTCACCGTCGACGATGTGCGAGGCGGCGAACTGGTCGGCGAGCATCTGCTGCGGACCGGCCGCCGCAGGATCGCGTTCATCGGTGGACCGTTCGCCATCCGCCAGGTCGCCGAACGGTTCGCGGGACTCCAACAAGCCATGCGCTCCGTCCCCACAAGCTCGATCGAGGTGATCGACAGCCCAAACCGATCGCTTGAGGACGGTGTGCGTATCGGGAGGATGCTCGCCGATCGCCCCGCGTCCGAGCGACCGGATGCGGTCTTCGCCGTGAACGACCTGCTCGCCATGGGCGTCATGCAAGCACTCGTCTCCGAGGGTTCGACTCGTGTGCCGGAGGACCTCGCAGTCGTCGGCTACGACGACGTGCCCTTCGCCGCGGCATCCGTGATTCCCCTCACCTCTGTGCGCGCCACGCGCGCGGGTTACGGGGAGGCCGCCTTCGACCTGCTCTTCGAGCAGATGACCGCCGGGCAGCGCCCCACCGCAACCAGCTCCCACCTGGTGTTCCAGCCGGAACTGTTCGTGAGGGCGTCGAGCGCACCGATCGCCTGACACGATACAGAATGGGCGTGCGCGCCTCTCAGCGCTCAGCGGCGGAGCGAGTCGGCGTGCGGGGACGGCTCGAGGGTGAAATCGGTGCCGGTCTCGGACCAGGTGTCCGTGGCGGCGCGACGGCGCGAGAGGATGCCGCGCACGAGCGGTGCTCCGACAGCCAGGGCGACCGCACCGGCCAGGCTGCGGTCGGCCGACCCGAGCACGCTCTTGCGATGCCACGCCGCGTGCAGCGCTCCCCCGCGCGGCGGCGGAACCGGCCGCGGCGCGAGCGTTCCCGCTCGCCGCTGCGCGATCAGCTGCTCGACATGGGTCCACCAGTCCGATTCGGATGCCGGGTGGAAGTAGTTCTCCCACATCCACCCGGGATGCGGATGCCGGAACTGCCGGCGCACCACTTCCTCGCCGCTGCCCAGCAGGCCGCTGCCGATGAACACCGTGTTCAGCAGCTGCTTGCTCACCCCGAACGTGTCCAGAGCGATGACGGGGACACCAGCCGCGAGCGCCTCGATCGCCGCGGTCGAGCTGACGGTCACGAGTCCGTCGGCGCGTTCGAGGGCCGCAGCCATCGGCTGGTACGAGAACACGAGGTTGGCTGGTCGCGAGGAGAACAGGTCGGCGTAGGCATCCCGTTCGAGATGCGTCTCGGCCTCGCCTCGGCGCGACCGCAGCTTCACGACGACACGGCGGCGCGGGTTCGCCTCGGCGGCCCGCACGAGGATGTCCGCGATCGCGGTGCGCTCGTGACGCTCGACCGGCACCATGGCCTGTGCGGCGAACACGAGATCGGTGGCCGGCGGCCGCAGGGTGGCCTGCCCTCGCCCCGCTCCCCCCGTGAGCACGGCGGACTCCGACATTCCCCCCGCTCGTTGAGTGAGCACGGCGGAGCCGACCGAGTCGAAACGCGTCCGCGACTGAGTACCCGCTTCAGCCCGCTCGGCTCGCTCGACGAACGACGCGGGGGCGACGCGCTCGACGAACGAGGGCCGTTCGGCGGGCGCGGCGTACGGCAGCGTCGCGAGCCCGAGGGGCACGCGCACCCCGATCCGCTCCCCCAGCTCCGCGAATGCGCGTCGCTCACGATGCGAGTGCAGGACGACCAGGTCGCAGTGCTTGCGGTACTCGAGCGCGCCGCGCTGCGCCGGGATCGACATCCCCGGCAGCCCGCCGACGACGACCGGCCGCTTCTCGAGTCGGTCGATCTGAGCGCCGATCAGGCGGACGAACGCTCCGCGACCCGCCAGGACCACGGCATCCGGCTGGTGTCCGGACAGCCACCCGCGGACCTCGTCGAACGAGAGCCGGGTGACCTCGGCATCCGTGAAGGCCGTCCCCGTCAGCGCGGTCCGCTCCTGCTCACGGCTGACCGTGAGGGGCGTGTCGACGATCAGCAGATGACGGCGGACGCCGCTGACACCCGTCAGCAGCGACGCCGCCCACTTCACGAACGAGTCCGCGTCGGCGATCGCGACAACGCGCAGGCGGCCGCTCATGCCGGTACGCGACGCAGCTTCGCCATCGGGGCGAGCTCGCCGGGGAACACGCGCTTGATGCCGTCGCCGAGCGCCGTCTCGATCACGCGGATGTCGCGGACGAGGTGATCCAGACCCGTCGGCTCGAGGGATGCCGCGTGGTCGGACCCCCACATCGTCCGGTCGAGGGTGATGTGACGCTCGACGGCGACCGCGCCGATCGCGACGGCTGCCAGGGAGATCTGCAGGCCGCGTTCATGGCCGGAGTATCCGACGGGGATGCCGGGGTAGCGGTCGCGCAGCGACGCGATGACCCGCAGGTTCGCCTCTTCGGGCTCCATCGGGTACGTCGAGGTGGCGTGCATGAGGACCACCCGGTCGGTGCCGAGCACCTCGAGCGCCCGGTCGATCTGCTCGAGCGTCGACATCCCGGTCGAGAGGATCACCGGCCTGCCGGTCGCGCGCAGCGCCTCGAGCAACTCGGTGTCGGTCAGGCTCGCCGAGGCGACCTTGTGGGCGACGACGTTGAGGTCCTCGAGGAAGTGCACGCTGGGCACATCCCACGGGGAGGCGAACCAGTCGAGACCGAGCATGGTCGCGTGGTCGCCGATCTCGATGTACTCGTCCCGGCCGAACTCGACGCGCCGGCGGTACTCGAGATAGGTCATGGTGCCCCAGGGCGTCTCCCTCGGCACGTCGCGCATGTGCTCCGGCGTGGAGATCTCCGGTGTGCGCTTCTGGAACTTCACCGCGTTCGCGCCGCTGCGGGCCGCGACGTCGATCAGGCGCTTGGCGAGCTCGACATCGCCGTTGTGGTTCAGTCCGATCTCCGCGATCACGTAGACGGGCCTGCCGCCGCCGATCACGTGCGATCCGATGCTTACGGTCATGTCGTCCTCCAGTCGTGGGAAACCCCCGTCCTTCCTGGGTACGCCGCGATTGTGAACGTCACGCGACCTGCCGGTTACCGGGCACGGTCAGCGAGGCAACACCCTCTCGACGAGTTCGCGAACGGCACCCCGTCCGCCGTTGCGTTCCAGCACGACCCGCGCCTGCTCCCGCACGGCGGGGTGCGCGTTGCCGACCGCCACCGGCCAGCCGACGATCGCCATCGCGGCGAGGTCGTTGACGTCGTTGCCGAGGTACGCGATGTCGCTCAGCGCGACGCCGTTGTCGGCCGCCCAGCCCGCGAGCGCGGTGGCCTTGTCGTCGATGCCGTGCAGCACCGGCACCTGGAGCTTGTCCGCCCGCGCCCGCACCACCGGGTTGGTCTCGGTGGACAGGATCAGCATCGGGATGCCGGCCCTGCGCAGCAGCGAGACGCCCATGCCGTCTTCGCGGCTGACGCGCACGTGCTCGCGTCCCTCGCTGTCGACGAGCGCGGTGTCGTCGGTGTGCACGCCGTCGAAGTCGGTCACGACCGCGCGCACCGGGATCCGCACGTCGACATCCGAAGCCTCCACGAGATCCGCGACCGCGTCGGCCATCGCGAGCTGGTGGGCGTCGTCGATCTCGACGGCGGTCTGCTCCGGCACCTCGACGATCCCGATCCGGCCGAAGAAGCGATGCCCCGCGGCCCGGAAGCCCGCGGCATCGAACGCGTAGAACGCACCGGTCTCGAGGTAGTGCGGCTCCCGGTCCTGTCGCCGTGGCCGATGCGCCGCGTCGTGGTTGATCGCCTCCGCGGCGCGGTCTTCTCCTCGCCGCCACAGGAACCCGTACGTCTCGTGCGCCGAGAACGCGCTGTCGCAGCGTCCGTCGGCGATGAGCCCGATCGCCTCGTCGATGCCGGCGGTGGGGATGAACGGCGACGTGGCCTGCACGAACACGACGATCCCGACCGGGATGCCGGTGCCTTCGAGCTCGTCCATCGCGTGCAGCACCGCGCTCTCGGAGGAGGCGGTGTCCCCGGAGATCTCCGCCGGTCGCGTGATCACGCGCGCACCGGCGGCGGCCGCCACGGCCGCGATCTCGGCATCGTCGGTCGACACGACGACGAGGTCGACTCCGGATGCCGCGGCCGCTGCGCGCACCGCCCGCTCGACCAGCGGCACTCCGCCGACCCGGCGCAGGTTCTTGCGCGGCACCTGCTTGGATCCGCCTCTGGCGGGGATGATCGCCACGTTCCGGGTCATCGTCCGGTGACCGCCTTCCATGCTCGCGCGGCACGCCGCCTGGCGCCCGCGACGGTCAGTCGCGCCTCTTCGATCCGGCCGACGCCGCCCTGGGAGCGCAACGCCCGCCGCAGCAACTTCTCCCGCGGAGCCCCGGGGAGGTCGAGGTCGATGAGCCGCTCGGCGACGAAGTAGCGGTCGCGTTCGGCGGCATCCAGTTCAGTGAGCAACCGTTCGGCGCGCGGGCGCAGGTGGGCCGCGATACGCGGCTGCATGGCATAGCCGACGGCGTCGACGAGCAGCTGCAGTCGGGCCGGGTCTCGATAGCCGGAGTCGTCGCGGGTGAGCGCATCGACGATAGTCGCCGGGACGCGGTTGCTGTTCTCATACGGACTCAGCCGCGCGAGCACGGTGTCCAGCCCGGCCGAGGCGATGGACCGGTCGTACAGCGTGCGCACCGTCGGCAGAGCGGTCGAGAACCCGGCGACGACGACCGCGGCATCCAGGCGTTCGGCGACGAGTTCCGCCGGCGTCGGTCCGCGGTACTCGGCGAACGTCACACCGTGCCGGCGTGCGCGCTGCCGCAGGGCCGAGGTCACGGCCGGCGGAGCGGACGGATGGGGCTTGAACACGATCCGCGCCGGGTCCGACGCGACCGCGCGGTCGATCATCTCCTGCTGCATAGCGATCTCCTCGGCCGGTTCGACCAGGTCGAGGGCCGCGAGGTACTGGCCGAGGACGAGCACCGTGCGCGTCCCGTCGGCCAGCTCGTCCAGTGCGGGGTCGGCGACGACCGTCTCCGCGAGCGCGTCGCGGAACACCACCGCCGGTACGGGCACGCGTTCGGCACCCACCTCCGTGAAGACCAGGGGCGCGACGCCGGGAACGACGTCGGCGTAGACGACGCGACCGACGCGTTCGACCACGGTCCGCCCCAGGTCGACGCGGATCGGCGAGTAGGTCATGAGTCCGTCGCCGATGATCGTGATCCGCGCATCGGGGAACAGTGCCAGCAGCGTCTTCGCCGGCGCGACCTGCGGACTCTGCACGCACAGCTCCAGATCGTCGTCCAGCCGCCACGCGCTCGTGAGCAGGCGGCGCAGGACCGGCAGGTCGACGGCGTCCGGCTTCCACGACGACGGATGCCGCGGCGACAGCAGTTCATCCAGCGACTCCGACCGGGAGAACCGCCCCCGCAGCGACGCCAGGCCCGGTTGGGCGTCGATACCGGTGCTGGTCTCGGGCACGCGGGCGGTATTGACCGGCACGAGCACGTTCTCATGGTCGTCGTCGAAGAGCTGCGCGTCGATCGCGGCGGCCGCGGTCGCCAGACCATATGCACTGTGGAGCATGAACAGTCTCGTCATGTCGTCCGCTCCGCCTGTCGCAGGCTGCGTGCGAGCACGCGGCGCCGGGGTCCGTCCAGGTGTCTCAGCGCCGAGGCCGCCTGATCGGCGGGCAGCCGGGTGAGCAGCTCGCGGATCTCACGGCGCATCTCCCGCCGCAGCGCAGGCGCCATCTGCCGCGAACGGACCAGATGATGGGAGCTGAGGGCCAGCACGGTCCAGACCGCTTTGGGCAGGAAGCGCTCGGCCTCGGCATCCTGCTCCACCGTGTCGAGCACCGCGGACAGCGCGCGGGTGAAGTGCAGCTGTCGACGATCCCGCACCTGAGTGAGCGACGTGGGCACCCCCCGCCGGTAGAGCAGGGCAGGGGCGTCGACGACGGCGAACGATCGCGCGTGCAGGTGCAGGCGCCAGATCCACGGGCGGTCCTCCGCCGTGAACAGGCCGTCGTCGAAGACCGCGAGTCCACGGTCGATGATCCGCCGATGGAATATGCCCGCCCAGGCATACGGGTAGTCGACCATGGTCGTGTCGTCGGCCGGGAGGATCGCATCGCGCGGGGAGTCCACCGCACCGCGCCACGCGTAGGGCGCCCGGACGAGCGTGCGCTTGACGCCCGTGACGCGGACGTGATCGGTGCGGAGGAAGTCGCAGTCGAGCTCCCGAAGACGGTCGGCGAGCACGCGGAGGCGCCCCGGCTGCATCCAGTCGTCGCCGTCGATGAAGCAGAACGCGTCACCTTCGACGTGGTCCAGTCCCTGATTGCGCGCGGTCGCGAGGCCCACCGGCTTCGCATTCGTGATCACCTCGGCGTGCGGGAATCGTTCCGCATGGCTGCGCATGATCGCGCCGGTGCCGTCGGAGGATCCGTCGTCGATCGCGACCAGCTTCAGCGCCGCGGGCTCGTCGAACTGACGCGTCAGAGTCTCGAGCGTGGTGCCGATGTAGGGCGCGGCATCCTTGGCCGGGAGGATGACAGTGACGGACGGCGTGCTCACGGCGGGCATGGTGGCACGCGCGTGTTGCCGGGAGGCGACGGCCGGGTGAACGGACGGTGCCCCAGGCGGCGGCGCCGACCGTGGCGGTCGGCGGTGGTGGCCGGCTTTCGTCACCCGACCAGTTCGGGGGCCGACACGCCATTCGTCGGACGTTCTCGGCGGAACGGTCCGACATCCGGCGTATCGGCCCCCGCGGCGAGCAGGACCTGCGCCGGGTACCGTGGACGCATGGAATGGGTGGCGGAACCGACCACGGCGGGCGCATGGCTGCGCGAGCGGCTCGACGACGACCTCGGCGTGGTGCCGCACGGGTTCCCGGCCTACGCCCGCGTGTTCCACCCGGCTCGGGTGCGATCGCTGCCCGGCCGCGCCGTTCCCGACATGGATGAGTGGGTGCGGCTGTCGGATGCCGAGCAGCAGCGCCTGATGGCACAGTTCGACGATCGCGAGATCACGTGGGCGGACACGGCATCCGCGTTCGGAACGAGGATGCATCCACTCGCCCAGTGGCAGCGCATCGTCCGGACGCCGGAAGGCGCCGGGTGGCAGGTGCGCATCGCGCCGGACGGACGCGAGTTCACCTCACCGGACGAGGGCGCCATGGCGCCGTCCCACCTCGCCGCACTGTCGTCGATCCTGATCGCGCACACCCGCACGCCGGATGCCGGATACGCGGCCGTCTGGGAAGGATGGGGCGACATCGTCGGCGCCCTCAAGTCCGCTTCATCGCGCGCGTACCTGATCAGCGACGACCCGAATCATCAGGCGATGCTCGACCAGAGCATCCACGACCGGTTCAACAATCCGTTCGCGAAGCCCACCTGGCATTCCGGCATCCTGTCGGACGAGATCTCGCAGGGAGCACGACTCGAGCTGCCCGGTCGCCGTCACGTGCTGTTCTCCGCCGCGCCTTCGCGGTTCGGCGATCCGGACTGGATCCTCGACGCGCCGTGGCGCGACCGGGCGGGCGAACCGCGCGGGTTCCCGCCTCGGGCCGAGCACCCCAGCCTCCTGTGGCCGGAGGATCGCGCCTGGGTGATGGTGAGCGAGATCGACTTCGACTCGACGGTCGTCGCAGGATCCGCGGACCTGATCGCCGCGATCTGCGCGGACGACCGGCTCGAGGCGCTGCCGATCCCGGACGGAGCTGACCTGTCCTGGACGGGTGACGAGGTCAACGCGTGACCACGCCGAAGCCGGCGATCACGTTCGACGCGCGGCCGCTCACGGATCCGGTGGATCCGAAGGCCGTGAGCGCCTTCGTCGCCGAGATGCGGGCACGGCGGACCGGCGGCGGTGTCGGGATGATCCTCGGCATCGTCGCCGGCGTCCTGGCCCTCGCGATCGCCGTGCCGATCCTGATCGCCTCGTTCACGATGGTCGCGTCGCGTGGTTTTCCCGGGCTGTCGATGCTCCCGTTCGCGATCTTCGGCGTCGTGTTCATCGCTGTCGGCCTGACAGCGTTGTTCAGCCACCGACGCGGACGCGAAGCGCGCTACCGGCTGAGCCGTTTCGCCGCGGCGAACAACATGACGTACGAGGATCGCGTGGACAACCCGGCGCTGCCCGGCATGATCTTCCAGCACGGCAACGGCCGCCGTTCGACGATGCTGGTGCGTGGGCACAGCCCGCGCTTCGTCGAGTTCGGCAACTACCAGTACACGGTCAAGCACGGCAAGAGCTCGACGACGTACCGGTGGGGATACGTCGCGGTGAAGCTCGACGTCCCGCTGCCGAACATCGTCCTGGATGCCGTGGGCAACAACGGCTTCGGATCGAACCTGCCCTCCTCCTTCGACAAGGACCAGCACCTGTCGCTCGAGGGCGATTTCGACCGCTACTTCACGCTCTATTGCCCGGAGGGGTACGAGCGCGACGCGCTCTACCTGTTCACCCCGGACATCATGGCGCGCTTCATCGACAACGCCGCCGAGCTGGATGTCGAGATCGTCGACGACTGGCTGTTCCTGTACTCCAAGCGCCAGGCATCGACGCTGGATCCGGCGACCTGGGCCTGGCTGTTCGGCGCCGTCGGGGCGCTGATCACGAAGTTCGACCAGTGGGCGCGCTGGCGAGACGACCGCCTGCGGGTGGAGCACGCCTCGCCCGGGGCGTCCTCCGCCGCGACGCCGACCGGCGCGGCGGAGAGCCTGCCTTTCGCGCCTCCCGTCGGCATGATCACGCCGCCTCCGGGAGTGGCGCCGTCGGGGCGGCGGCTCAAGCGCCGGACCGGATGGATGTGGATCGTCGTCATCGTCATGGTGATCGCTATCAACGTCTGGGCTCGCGCGTTCTGACCCCGCGAATACCGCGGTCCGACACGCAAGGCGGACTCGCGTTTCACACACTACTGCGCATTGCGTGGTAGCGTGCACTGCAACAGAGGAGTTCGATGGACACCACGCAGTTGCTCAAGGGCGTACTGGACGTCGCCGTGCTGGCGGTTCTGCGCCAGGAGGACGGGTACGGATACGACATCGTCCGGCGCCTGCGCGAAGCTGGCCTCGGCGATGTAGGTGACGCGTCGGTGTACGGGACGCTGCGCCGCCTGTACGCCGCGGGTTCCCTCTCCAGCTACGTCGTGCCGTCAGAAGGCGGCCCTCATCGCAAGTACTACGCGATCAACCCGCAGGGCCGCGCGTCCCTCGACCAGCAGGCCGCCATCTGGACCGAGTTCTCCGCCGCCATGAGCGGTCTGCTCGATCCTTCGGAATCAGCATCCCCTTCGATCGGAGCCGAGTGATGAACACCATCGACGCATCGCTGGACGAACGCATCCGCGCCTTCGCTGCAGCCGTCCGCGGTCATCTGGACGATCTCCCCGCTGAGGATGCTGAAGACATCACGGTCGGCCTCGTCGCCGATCTCTCGGAGAAGGCGGCGGACAACGACGGATCGATCGACCTGGACGATCCGGCCGGATACGCGGAGGAACTCCGCAACGCCGCAGGTCTGCCACCGCGCTCGGACAGCAGGATGCGGGAATCGCTCGGCACCCGAGTGCGCTCCCGCCTCGGCACTCTGGCGGCGGGCATCCGCTCCAGCCGGTTCGGGGCCTGGATGCTCGATCTGCTCGTCGCCCTGCGGCCGGTGTGGTGGGTGCTGCGAGCGGCCGCGATCTACGGCATCGTGCTCGGCATCACCGGCAAGGGCCATGGGAGCTTCTGGCCGGACAGCCTGCTCGGATGGGGACTTCTCGCTGCGCTGACCCTGGTGAGCGTGCAATGGGGACGGGGCAGGTGGCTTCCGTCGAATGCGCTGCGCCATGTCCGCACTGTCGTGAGCATCGTGGCCGCAGCGGCGCTGCCGTTCGTGTTCGTGTGGATGGTCAGCACCCAGACCGAGTATGTCTCGGAGGGGTACTACCCGCCGGGTGAGTTGCTGTTGAACGGGGTCCAGGTCGGCAACATCTTCGTCTATGACGCGGAGGGGAAGGCACTGCAGGACGTCCAGCTGTTCACCGGCAAGGGGACTCCGCTGAACCTGCACGACCCGGAGAGCGGCGACTACGGCTGGCAGGACGGCAGCGACAAGGTCACCGTCCCGCTGCGCGACTTCCGTGATCAGCCGATCTGGAACGTGTATCCGCTGCCGGAGGCCGAGTTGAACGACATGGGCGAGGTCGATGAGGACTCGATCGCACCGGCGCGAGCGCCGTTCGGTCAGGCCACCGCGATCGATGCCTCCAATCCGACGCCCACTCCGACTCCGACCCCGGCGCCGGGGGCTCCGACGCCGGAGCCGACCACCACACCGGTGCCCTGACACCGTTGCGCATCGTGAACCAGCCGATCTTCCGGCCTCCGGCGGTGACGGATGCCGCGGAGGGCATCATCACCGCCGGAGTCGACATCACAGCGTGGTCGGAGGCCGCCGGCATCCCGTCGTCGACCGACCGGCGGCGACCCTGACCCGACGCCTCAGTCGTCAGTGGTCTCCTCGCCCGAACCTTCGAACAGCCGGTTCACCTGCTCGTTGGCGCTCGTCAGCGAGCTGACATCCGTCTGGCCGGTGAGCACCGCATCCATGGCGGGATGCATGATCCCGTCCACCTGCGCGGCGTTCGCCGTGATCGGGAACAGGAACGTGGTCCCGTCGGTCACATGGTCGGTGAACGGCGACACGTCGAGGCCGCGCTCCTCGAAGGCGGCGACCGCGCGTTCGGCCGACGACAGGATCGCGGGGAACACGACGCCCTTGTCTCCGACGACGTCCTGGCAGGCGGCCGATCCGAGATATTCGACCCACTTCTGCGAGCCTTCGAGGTTGTCGGTACCGACCCAGATGGAATCGGCGAGGCCGTTGAACATCGATGACCGCTCGCCCTCCGGTCCGATCGGCGTCGGGGCGATGCCGAGGTCGATGCCGTCGTAGGAGGCGTACTGACCGAGCGTCCACGATCCATTCGCATTGATGGCGGTGCGTCCGGCGCCGAAGTTGTCGGACATCGACGCACCGATGGTGGTCTCGAGTCGCGGCATGTACCCCTTGTCGATGAGGCCGGCCCACCAGGCGATCGCATCCTGGAACCGCTCGTCGTCGTAGTTGTAGTGATCGCCCCACGGGGTCTGGTTCGTGTGGGTCCAGCCGGTCGTGCCCGTGAACCAGCTCCACTCCGCCTGGCCCATCCCGGATCCGGAGGCGGCGAGCCCGAGGCCGTACACCTCGACGTCGTTCTTGTCGAAGCCCTCCTCGTCGCCGCGGACACCGTTGGAGTCCACGGTCAGGCGCGCGATGACGTCTTCGAGCGTTCCGCCGTCCTCGGCGTTCCAGGTCAGCTCGCCCATCTCCTCCTCGGTGATGCCGGCATCCGCCAGCATGTCCCGGTTGTAGAACAGAGCGATCGTGTCCCAGTCCTTCGGCACTCCGTAGCGCTTGCCGTCCTGACCGACCCAGAGATCGGCCAGACCGTCCGCATACAGATCGAAGTCGACCTCCGTGTCGTCCAGCGGGACGAGCTGCTCGAAGCGCAGGTAGTCCGGATACTTCGACAGGTGGTTGGTGAACACGTCGGGGGCGTTCTCGGCGACCATGCCGTTGGTGAGCTTGCTCCAGTAGTCGTCCCAGCCCAGCTGGGTGATCCGCACGGTCAGTTCGGGATTCGCGGCGCTGAAGTCCTCCGCGCACTGGCGGTAGCCGGGCAGCTGGTTGGCGTCCCAGAGCCAGTAGTCGATCGTGTTGACCTCGCTGGCGGTGGTGCAGCCACCGAGCGCAACAGCGGAGAGCACGACGACGGTGCTGGCGGCGGTCTTCTTCATGGTGCGGCGCATGGTGCGGCGTCCTCTCATGATCACTTGAGCCCGCTGAATCCGATGGAGTTGACGATCCGTTTGCCGAACACGGCGAACAGGATCAGCACGGGGACGGCCGAGACGAGGGTCGCCGCCATGAGGCCGGACCAGTCCGGCGCTCCCTGCGGCGACTGCGCCTTGAACGTGCCGAGGCCCACGGTGAGCACCCGGGTGCCCTCATCGGAGACGAGCAGCGGCCAGAAATACTCGTTCCACTGGCCCATGAACGTCAGCAGCGCCAGCGTCGCGAGAGGCGCTGCGGCGTTCGGCAGGACGACCTGCGTGAAGATCCGCCACTGGGATGCCCCGTCGATCATGGCCGCCTCCTCGACCTCGCGCGGCATGTTCAGGAAGAACTGCCGCATGAAGAAGATCGCGAAGGGCGTCATGAAGACGTACGGGAGGATCAGTCCGAACATGGTCCCGAGCAGGCCGAGATTCTTGATCAGCAGGAAGTTCGGCAGCGCTGTGAAGATCGGCGGCACCAGCACCGTCGCGAGGAACAGGCCGAACACGAGATCGCGGTGCTTCCACCGCAGCCGAGCGAACGCGTAGGCCGCCATCGAGCTGAAGAACACCGCCCCCGCCGTGGTCAGCGTGGCGAAGATGACGGAGTTCATCAGGTACTGCCAGAAGTTGATCTCCGCGCCTGATCCGCCCTGCGCGAGCGCCTCCTCGGTGGACTGCAGTCCGAAGACGCGGGCGAAGGCGCCGAGGTTGAAATCGACGGGCAGCAGGCTCGACGAGTTCGCGGCCAGTCCTGAGTTCATCGAGAGCGAGGTCCGAAGCACCCAGTAGAACGGCAGGATGCTGATCGCGATCGCGATGCCCAGGAAGACCCAGCCGATGGCGGAGCCCCAGGTCAGGCGTCGGCGGATGCGCCGCCCCTGGGTGACGATGGTCGTGGTCGTTGTCATGGCCTCTTCCTTACGCTTAC
This sequence comes from Microbacterium sp. M28, assembly GCF_025836995.1. Lineage (NCBI taxonomy): Bacteria > Bacillati > Actinomycetota > Actinomycetes > Micrococcales > Microbacteriaceae > Microbacterium > Microbacterium triticisoli. The sequence continues at coordinate 3,347,690 of NZ_CP107546.1, forward strand.
GCCAGGTCGGATTCGTTGCCGCGGAGCAGCTTCATCTGCACGAAGGCGATGATGCCGAGGATGATGAACAGGATCATCGCGAGTGCGGATGCGTAGCCGAACTCGAGCTGCGTGAACGCCTTCTCGAAGATGTAGAACTGGATGACGCGGCTCGCGTTGACCGGCCCGCCCTGCGTGGTCACGGCGACGGTGTCGAACACCTGGAACGATCCGGTCACGGTCAGCACGAGCACAAGTGCGAGCACCGGCCGAAGCAACGGCAGCGTGATGCGCCCGAACGTCTGGACCGGGTTGGCCCCGTCGAGGTTCGCGGCTTCGTACACGGTGCGGGGGATGGCCTGCAGGCCGGCGAACAGCAGCAGCGCGGTGTAGCCCATGTGCCGCCAGGTGTTGATCAGCGCCTGGGTCGGGATCGCCCATTCCGGGCTTCCGAAGAACGCCACCCTTGGCAGGCCGAGCCACTCGATCATGTCGTTGACGATGCCGATCTGGTAGTCCAGCATCCAGAACCACAGCAGCGCGGCGATCACGTTCGCCATGAGGTACGGCATGAGCAGCATGCCGCGCACGAGCGTCGACCGGGCGATGTGGTTCATGAGCAGAGCCAGGCCCAGCGCGATGGTGGTCTGCAGCACGATGTTGATGATCACGTACTGGACGGTGACGCCGAGCGCGTTCCAGAAGAGCGGGTCCTGGGCGATGCGCTCGTAGTTCGCCGTGCCGATCCAGGTCGGATCGTCCAGAACGCTGTACTGCGTGAAGCTGAGGTACAGACCGCGGATGGTCGGGACCACGTAGAACAGGATCAACCCGATCAGCGCCGGGGTGATGAACAGGAGAGCGATCTTGAGATCGCTGCGCTTTCGTCGCGTTCTTACTCCCCCGTCACGCGTCGCTCCGCGACGCCCGAGGACGATCGTGCTCGTTGTCATCTTCATACTCCGTCGTTATGCGATGATGAGGTTGCCCGCGAAGTTACACGAGTCACTTCAGGGGCACAAGACCTAATTCTGATCGGCATTTCTGCGCATAGAGTCGCGTTGACACGAGTAACCAATCGTGGAAGACTCTCGCGCATGACTCACCAGACCTTCTCCCTCGGCATCGTCGGCGCGGGCCAGTTCTCCGGCCAGTTCGCGAAGCTGTTCAACGCCCATCCCCTCGTCTCCTCCGTCGTCGTGACCGACGTCCTCCCCGAGCGCGCGAGCGAACTCGTCGAGCGCGAGCACCTCGCCGGCACCGTGGCGAGCTTCGACGACCTGCTCGAATCAGACGTGGATGCCGTCGCGATCTTCACCCAGCGGTGGACGCACGGACCGCTCGTCGTCCGCGCGCTTCGTGCCGGCAAGCACGTGTACTCGGCCGTGCCGATGGCGATCACCGAAGAGGAGATCGCCGCGATCATCGAAGCGGTCCGCGAGACCGGTCTCACCTACATGATGGGCGAGACCAGCTACTACAACCCGGCGACCGTCTATGCCAGAGGCCGCAAGGCCGAGGGTGCGTTCGGGCGGATCTTCTACGCCGAGGGCGACTACGTGCACGATATGGACCTCGGCTTCTACGCCGCCTACCAGTACAGCGGCGGCGAGGCATGGAAGAGCACCGCCAGCTACCCGCCCATGCTCTACCCCACGCACTCGCTGGGCGGCGTGATCGGCGCCATCGGCTCGCACGCCGTGAGCGTCAGCTGCATCGGAGTCCGGGACGACCGCGGCGACGGCGTGTTCGACCGTGAGGTCAGCATGTTCGACAACGACTTCTCGAACGCCACAGCGCTGTTCGAGCTCGACGGCGGCGGCAGCGTCCGCATCAACGAGTTCCGCCGCGTGGGCTACCCGTCGCACCTGCGCGAGTCCCGGTTCCGCTACTTCGGCACGGAGGGAAGCTTCGAGCAGCTCGTCTCGACCGCCGTCTGGCAGGACAAGGAGGGTTGGGAGGACATCACCGAGCAGCTCGAGACCAAGCCGTCGATGTCGCCGGATGACCCCTCCCTGGCCGACGTCGACCCGGCACTGCGCGACGCGTTCATCTCGGGCCTCGCCCCGGTGCACGACGCCTCGCGCCTGCCGGAGTCGCTGCGTCGTCTGCCGAGCGGACACGAAGGCAGCCACCACTTCCTGGTGGACGACTTCGCCACGGCTGTCGCCACGCGTTCGCTACCCCCGGTGAACGCGTGGGAGGCCGCGCGCTACACGCTGCCCGGAATCATCGCGCACCGCTCAGCGCTCCTCGGCGGCGAGCGCCTGACGATTCCGGACTTCGGGGACGCCCCTGCGGAGATCGGGACTTCGGTCGCGCAGACCGCGCGCGACTAAGATGGCGCCGTGTCCCGTTCACCTGCCGCATCCCCCGGACGGGCGACGCGGAACGACGTAGCGAAGCTCGCCGGGGTCAGCCCCGCCGTGGTCAGCTACGTGGTGAACGGGACCAAGCGCGTCGGAGAGGCGACGGAGGAACGCGTACGGGAGGCCGTCGCGAAGCTCGGCTACCGCGCGAATCCGTCTGCCCGCGCGCTGCGACTCGGATCCACCGAGATGCTCGGCATGCTCATGCCGACGGCCATGAACCCGTACTTCGCGCAACTCGCGCACGAGGTCGAGGTCGCGGCGGCCAAGCACGGCTATCTGGTCATCACGTCCAGTTCGGACTCGTCGGTCGCCACGGAGCGCGTGCAGCTGGAGCAGTTGGCCGGGCGGCTCGTGGACGGCATCTTCCTGTGCAGCACGGTCTTCGACCCCGACCTGCGCAACCTGGATCTCGCGGGCATCCCGATCGTGGTGCTGAACAACAGCGCCAGCGTTCCCGCCCGCGACTCGGTGGGCGTCGACCTGCTGCACGGCGCACACCTCGCGGTCGAGCACCTCGCGGAGCACGGCTACGAGGAGATCGGCCTGGTCATCGGCGGCACCACGGGCGATGAGGAGGACGGTCGCGAGACGGGATGGCGCGAGAGCCTCGACCGGCTGCGACTCGAGCCCGGACCGATCGCCCGCGGCTCATTCACGCCCGACGGCGGATACGACGCGATGCGCCGCCTGATTCGAACGGGCGACGTGCCGCGCGCCCTCTTCGTCGCCTCGGATCAGATGGGTCGGGGTGTCCTGAAGGCCGCGCACGAGACAGGGCTGCGCGTCCCGGAGGACCTCGCCATCGTCTCGTTCGACGGATCCCTGGATGCCACCTACAGCTGGCCGACCCTGACCACGGTCGCCCAACCCCTGAGCGAGATGGCCGAAGCCGCCGTCGAGGCGCTGCTGGGCCCGCAGCACGAGCCTCGTCACCTGGTCGTCGACGCGCACCTCGTCATCGGCCGATCCTGCGGCTGCTGACCGGCTCGCGCAGGGATCAGCCCCGACTCGCCCACCAGTCGCGCAGGCGTTGCTCCGCGGCATCCGGCCCGAGCACGCCCTCGTCGAGGCGCAGGTCGAGCAGGAACCGGTAGGCCTCGCCGACTTCGCGACCCGGCGCGATGCCGAGGATCTCCTGGATCCGGTTGCCGTCGAGCTCCGGACGGATCGAGTCGAGCTCCTCCTGCTCGCGCAAGGCCGCGATCCGCGACTCGATGTCGTCGTAGGCACTGGCGAGACGCGTGGCCTTGCGGCGATTGCGCGTGGTGACGTCGGCGCGGGTGAGGATGTGCAGACGCTCGAGCAAGTCGCCGGCGTCGCGCACGTAGCGGCGCACCGCACTGTCGGTCCAGGTGCCCTCGGCGTAGCCGAAGAAGCGCAGGTGCAGCTCGATCAGCTTCGCGACGGCATCCGTCGTCTCGCCGTCGAAGCGCAGGGACTGCAGGCGCTTGCGGGCCATGCGCGAACCGACCACGTCATGGTGGTGGAAGGTGACGGCTCCGCCCGGCTCGAGCTTGCGGGTGCGGGGCTTGCCGATGTCGTGCAGCAGCGCCGCGATCCGAAGGGCGACGTCCGGTTCGGCGCCCGGATGCCGGGAGTGCTCGAGCTCGATCGCCTGCTGCAGCACCGTCAGCGAGTGCTCGTAGACGTCCTTGTGGTGGTGGTGCTCGTCGACCTCGAGTCGCAGCGCGCTGACCTCGGGGAGGAACTCCTCGATCAGTCCGGAGTCGACGAGGACGCGGATGCCGCGGGACGGGTCGTCCGTCTGCATGAGGCGGATGAGTTCGCCCTGAACGCGCTCGGGGCTCACGATCTTGAGGGTTTCGCGAAGCTCGGAGATCGCGTCCAGCGTGGCGTCGTCGATCGCGAAGCCGAGCTGGGCGCTGAAGCGCGCCGCCCGCAGCATCCGCAGCGGATCGTCGCCGAAGCTCACCTTCGGGTCGGCGGGTGTGCGCAGGATGCCGGCGATGAGGTCCTCCACGCCGCCGGTCGGGTCGATGAGCTTGACCGCCGGCACCTGCAGCGCCATGGCGTTGACGGTGAAGTCGCGCCGGGCGAGGTCGCCGTCGATCGTGTCGCCGAACTCCACCGTGGGCTTGCGGGTGACGCCGTCGTAGCTGTCGGCGCGATAGGTCGTGATCTCGACCTGCTCGCCCTGGACGCGGGCGCCGATCGTGCCGAACGCGCGACCGATGTCCCAGTGGGCGGTCGCGATCGGCTTCACGATCGCGAGGATCTGATCCGGCGACGCATCGGTCGTGAAGTCGAGGTCGTGCGTCGGGCGCCCGATCAGCGCGTCGCGGACCGGTCCCCCGACGACGGCGAGTTCGAATCCCTGCGCGGCGAACGCATCGGCCAGGGTGCGGACGACCGGGTCGGCGGCGAGCGCACCGAGTCGAGCGAGGCCATCGGCCATATTGAGCATGGGTTCCAGGGTACCGGGCGCCTCTGGGTCTCTTACGTCCTCACCTCAGCGTCGAGACCCCGTCGGCGTTGCGAGACCCCGTCTGAATTACGTGAATACGACGGGGCTTCGCAATTGCGGAGAGGTTTCGACGACGCGGGGCGGCTCAGCCGACGCGGGGCGGATCAGCCGGCGTTGTTCGGATCAGCCGGCGTTGTTCGGATCGCCGGGCGCCGGGCCCGGCGGCACGCCGAGGTCGCGCAGCTCCTGGGTGTGCCGGCGCATCATCGACAGCAGCGACGAGCTGAGCACGATCCCGCCGGCGACCGCGATGGCGATCAGGATCCAGATGCCCTGCTCGGGGTCGACGAGCTCGAAGCCGTACACGAGGACGGTGGCTGCGAGCAGCGCGAGCCCCTCGATGAGCGCGAACACGAGAAAGAACCGGGTCTGCCGCCGCCGCTGCTCGTCGCGCAGCGCGACGACACGAGGATCATCCCATCCACCGTCGAAGGTCATGCCGTCAGGCTACCGTCGTCACGGCATCCGGATCTGGTAGTGGATGAAGCCGCTACGGTCCGCGACCCGGTCGTACAGCCGGCGGGCGGTGGCGTTGCTCTCGGCCGTCAGCCAGTAGACCTTGGCGCTGCCATTGCGCTCAGCCCACGCCCTGACGTGTGCGATGAGCGCCTCGCCGGCTCCGGCGCCACGGGCATCCGGCGCGACGAAGAGGTCCTCGAGGTAGCAGTAGTCCGACCGCGTCCAGGTCGCTGGGTGCGTGAGCCAATGCACGAGACCGATGGCATGGCCGTCGTCGTCGCGGGCGAGGGCGCCGTGCAGTTCGGCATCCGCGGTGAGTCGGTCGAACGTCGCGGCCGTTGTCGCCTGATCGATCTCGGACTCGTAGAACGTCAGATAGCCGTGCCAGAGCTCCAGCCAATCGGGGCGGTCCTGCGGCTGAAGCGGAGTGATCTCGACCATCCCGCCACGCTAGCGCGTTCGGCTCGGGGGCTCAGACCGGATCGCCTTGCACCGGTCCCTCCGTGTTCGGCTTCCAGCCGAGCGCCGGCGCGACGTGCTCGGCGAACGCCTGCAGCACGTGCAGGTTGTACTCCGGTCCGAGCTGATTCGGGATGGTGAGCATGAGCGTGTCGGCGGCCATCACGGCCTCGTCCTGCTTCAACTGCGAGATCAGCACGTCGGGCTCGGCGGCGTAGGTCTTGCCGAAGGTCGAGCGCATCCCGTCGATGATGCCGATCTGGTCGTCGCCGTCCTCGCTGCGGAGGCCGAAGTACGCCCTGTCCATGTCGCTCACCAGCGGGAACACGCTGCGACTGACCGACACCCGCGGGCTCCCGGTGTGCCCGGCCTCCTTGTAGGCGGCGCGGAACAGATCGATCTGCTCGCGCTGGAGCTCATGGAACGGCTGCCCTGTGGCCTCGGTGAGCAGGGTCGAGCTCATCATGTTGAGGCCCTTGCGCCCGGTGTCCTCCGCCGTCGCACGTGAGCCCGCTCCCCACCAGATGTGGTCGCGCAGGGTCGGCGACTGCGGTTCGATCGCGAGGTAGCGTCCCTCGCCGACCATCCGCGGATCGCCTGGTGCAATGCGCTCCCCGTCGATCGCCCGCAGGAACAGGTCGAACTTGTCGCGCGCCAGGATGCTGCCGCGTTCGCGGTCCTCCTCGTCGACGAATCCGAAGGTCTCGTATCCGCGCAGCGCCGTCTCGGGTGACCCTCGGCTCACACCGAGCGCGATGCGCCCGTCGGCGATGTAGTCGAGCGCGGCCGCCTCCTCCGCGAACTGGAAGGGGTTCTCGTATCGCATGTCGATGACGCCGGTGCCGACCTCGATGCGCTTCGTGCGCGCGGCCATCGCCGACAGCAGGGGCATCGGAGACGCCGCTTGGCGCGCCCAGTGGTGCACGCGCACGTATGCGCCATTCACTCCGAGCTCATCGGCGCCCTCGGCGATCTCGATGGTCTGACGCAGCATGTCTCCTGCGGTCCGCGTCGACGAACCGGGGACGTCGGCGTAGTGGCCGAACGAGAGGAATCCGAAAGCCTTCATGATTCATTCGAACGCATGAACCGGGCGACCTATTCCGCGGACCCTTTCCGCAGACCCGGGGACGGATGCACGACGCGGGAACGGATGCACGACGGATTCGCCGAATTCACCGTGCATCCGTTCCCGAGTCGTGCAGGTGTACCCACAAGCACGCCCGCGGGCCCATCACGGCGCCGCCAGCAGCAACCCGTCGAAGACGAGCTGTCGGACGCGCGGTTCCAGGTCGGCCCAGAGCTCGGCCAGCGGCACCTCGAACAGATCGGCCAGCGCCCCGACGATCTGCGCGACCGTGAGGTCGCCGTCGCACGCACCCACGAACGCGGCGAGCGCCGAGTCCACGCCGATCGTCCGGCCGAAACCGCCGCCCTGGCGCAGCTCGATCACGCTGGGGTCGTCGTTTCCGGGCATGAGGTGGCGGGCTTCGGTGACATCTCCGGCGACGAAGAGGGTCTGCGGGATGCCGTCGGCGAGAAGGTCGTGCGCTGCGAGACCGGACTGCAGCGCCCGTCCCGGCTGCGAGAGCGGCTGCGTGATCCGTTCGAATCGCTGCAGCGGCTCGGCATCCGCTCGCCCCCGGCGCAGCAGGACGTACCCGAACCCGATGGCCGTCACGTCCCGCGCGGCGAAGTCGTCCAACCAGGCCTCCAGCAGCGGTGTGAACGCGGCATCCCGCGGCGTCGTTCCGCCGTCGCGGATCCACAACTCGGCGTAGGCGAGTGGCGAGAGCTCCTCGCGCTCGATCACCCAGGCGTCCAGGCCTTCGGGGATCCACGAACGCATCCGGTCCATACCGGCGGCTCCGCCGCGGGACTCCCAGTTGCCCAGCAGTTGCGCGATCCCGCCGGGAGTCAGGTGATCGGGCACGCTGCGCAGGAACTGCTCGACGAGCGCGTCGCCGACCAGACCGCCGTCGCGGTACTCGTACGCCGGCACGTCATCGCCGCGCGGCGTGATGACGAAGGGCGGGTTCGACACCACGAGATCGAACGCCTCGCCCGCGACGGGTTCGAACATGCTCCCGTGCCGGAACTCGATGTTCGTCACGCCGTTGAGAAGCGCGTTCAGCTCCCCGAAGGCGAGCGCTCGGTCGGAGATGTCCGTCGCGACGACCGCGCCGGCGTGCCGCGAGACCAGAAGCGCCTGGATGCCGCAGCCGGTGCCGAGGTCGAGTGCACGGCTCACGGGCTGCGGGACGACGAGCTCGGCGAGCGTCCGGGACGCCCCACCGACGCCGAGGACGTGGTCGGCGGGGAGCGCCGACCCCAGTGCCACCTCGTCGAGATCGCTCGCGATCCACCACTCCCCGATCCCGTCGGCGTCGACGAAGGACTGCGGGCGCAGGAGCACCGTCGGACGGACGGCGGATACCTCGGCATCCCTGACCCCCAGCCCGAGGGCGACGACGCCATCCACCCCGACGCGCGGCAGCGCAGCCGACATGTCTGCCTCGGGTTGCGGGAGACCCAGGACGAAGAAGCGTCCCAGGGTCGCCAGGGGCGACCGGTCGTCCTCGATCGCCCGCAGGATCGGCGTGCGCATTCCGCGCCCGAGCGCGTCATCGGCCTCCTCGCCCCACAGTCGCCGCAGCGGCTCCGAGCGGAAGTCGGCGGCATCGAGATCGGCGGCGAGCGCCGAAGCATGCAGCGGATGCGGGGTGATGGCGGGGGTGTCGGACACGGCCGTCACTCTACGCGCCTTCAGGGTTCGGATCGGCGTCCCGCCTAGAATCACAGGGTCCGCACTCACGAACCGCTCGCCGCGTTCGAGGAAGACCCCGAGACCGTGATCATCCCCCGTACAGCTCAGCGCGCGCACCGGCGTCCCGTCGCCCGCGCCGTCGCTGCGCTCACCCTCACAGCCTCGGCGATCGTTCTCGGCGTCTTCGGCGCCGCCACCCCGGCCGTCGCCGATCCGACCGAGGATCCGTCGGATCCGACGACGGACGGCTCGGTCGCCCTTGAGGTGTCGCTGGGAACGCACGGGGCGATCCCCGCGGGTTCCCCGATCTCCGGAACGGTCACGGTCGACAACGGCACCGGTGAGTCCGTCGGCGAGGCGCGCGTCGAACTCGAGATCGATCCGACACCGCTCGCGGATTCCTCCGCCGTGTCGGCCTGGCTGGGCTCGGGTGCGGGTGCGGATGCGTTGACCCCGCTGTTCTCGGCCCCGACCGCGGCCGTGCCGGCGGGAGGAGATCTCGACACGCCGATCGCCGCGACGAGCGACCTGGTGCAGCAGCTGCCGCCCGGCGTGTATGCCGTCAACGCCTCGTTCTCCGCCCCCGCAGGCGGTCAGGATGCTGAGGCCGACGACACGAGCGCGCGCACGGTCCTCACCGTGCGACCTGCCGCGACCGCTCAGGTGAGCGTGGTGGTCCCGATCACGGCGACTCCGGCATCCGGGGCTCTGCTCACCGCCGACGAGCTGTCCGAGCTCACCGGCACGGACGGCGCGCTCACCGCGCAGCTCGACGGAGTGACCGGCAGCATGGTGATCCTCGCCGTCGACCCCGCCATCCCCGCCGCGATCCGGGTGCTGGGTGAATCCGCACCTGCCGCAGCCGTCGCGTGGCTCGATCGGCTCGAAGCCCTGCCGAACGAGACGTTCGCGCTGCAGTTCGGCGACGCCGACCTCGCCACCCAGGCGCACGCCGGTCTGGGCGCGGCGCTCGCCCCGACGACGCTGGACCCGTTCATGACCGCCGCGGACTTCCCCGCGGACGAATCGCCCACGCCGACTCCCGCACCCTCCTCCTCGGCTTCGCCGACGCCGTCCCCGACGCCGAGCGACACCGTGGAGCTCCCCGACCTGGCAGAGCTCACCGCGCTCCGCGGCGAGCTCACCGGCATCGTGTGGCCGCGCGGAGACGTCGCCACCGACGACCTCGCGACCTTCGACGTGTACCTCGGGGAACCGGCGACGACGATCGTGCCTTCCACGTCCGTGGCCGAGCCCGTTGCTTCCGGCCACGCGGTCGTCGGCGGCTCCTCCGTACTCGTGAGCGACACCGAGGCATCCGCGATCCTGTCCGCAGCCGCCGCCGAGCCGGACGAGGCCCTCCGCGAGTCGCTGCTCGCTCAGGCGAATGCAGAACTGTCGTTCTCCGGCGCACCGGCGTCCGGCATCCTCATCGGACTGGAGCGTGACGAGGCACGGACCGCGGATGCTCTGCGTGATGTCCTGCAGACCAGCGGCGCCGCACCGCTCCGGTCCCTGCGGGGCACGACCCCCGGCGCCGTCACGCTCGCGAGCGAGCCCGATGCGGTGCGGGCGACGAAGCTCACGACGCTGCTCGCCGACGAGGACGCCCTCGAGGCGTTCGGCTCGATCCTCGACGATCCGCAGGTGCTGCTGGCGCCCGAGCGGATCCGATTGATGCGGGTGATCGCGGTCGGGCTCGACGATTCCGCGTTCGAGACCGGCTACGCGGATCTCCGCGCCGCGACCGTCACGACCCTCGGATCCGTCGGCGTGCAGGAACCCGCGCCGATCCAGCTCATCAGCGCGAACGTCGACCTTCCGGTGTGGATCCGCAACGACCTGCCGTGGCCGGTGAATCTCATGCTGAGGGTCGATCCCTCCGACTCCCGTGTCGCGATCGAGCCGTACACCCAGGTGCAGGCGCAGGCGAACACGAACACGCGCGTGCTGATCCCGGTGCAGTCGCGCGTCGCCAGCGGCGAGCTCGACGTGACGTTCACGCTCAGCAGCCCGACCGGTGTGCCGATCGGCTCTCCCGAGACTGCCGAGGTGACGGTGCGGGCCGAGTGGGAGAACATCGGCCTCGGCATCCTGGGCTCTCTGATCGTCCTGCTGCTGGCGTTCGGCATCGTGCGCACCGTCCTGCGGCGTCGTCGCGATCGCGCGGTGGCGGCGGAGGACGCCGACGCCACGGCATCCTCCGCCGCCACCGCCTCCGACGAAGGAGATCGATGACCAGCCTCGGCCGGGCCAGTGCGCTGCTGGGCGCGGGAACACTCGTCTCCCGCCTGACCGGGCTGCTGCGCACGATCGTGCTCGTCGGCGTCGTCGGGTCTGTCGGCTCGAAGGCAGCGGACGCGTTCGCGGTCGCCAACCAGCTTCCCAACAGCGTGTTCAACCTCATCTCGGTCGGCGTTCTGACGGCCGTGATCGTGCCGCAGATCGTGAAGGCGAGCAAGGACGCCGACGGGGGGAATGCGTTCATCTCGAAGCTGTTCACCCTCGGGACGGTCGTCCTGGTCATCGCCACAGCCGCGGCGATGGTCGCAGCGCCCTGGCTGGTGACCCTGCAGCTCAAGGCGTACAACGTCGAGCAGCTCGCCCTCGCGACGGCGTTCGCGTACTGGTGCCTGCCCCAGATCCTGTTCTACGGGCTGTACGCCCTGGTCGGCGAGACCCTCAACGCGAAACGCATCTTCGGCCCGTTCACGTGGGCACCGGTCGCGAACAACATCATCTCGATCATCGGCTTCCTGCTCATCGGCGCCCTCTTCGGCAGCGACCTCGTGACCGTCGCGGACTGGACGCCCGACATGATCGCCTGGCTCGGTGGGACGGCGACCGCCGGCATCATGGTGCAGGCCGGCATCCTGCTGCTGTTCTGGCGAAGGACCGGACTCGCGCTCAAGGTCGACTTCCGCTGGCGCGGCGTCGGCCTCGGCAACGTCGGACGCATCGCCGGCTGGACGCTGCTGATGGCGCTGTCGAGCATGGCGGCCGGTTTCTATCAGAACTGGGTGGTCAGCGAGGCTTCCGGGTACGGCGCCGGCGTGTTCGTGATGAACAACGCCTGGTTGATCTTCATGCTGCCGTACTCGATCATCGTGCACTCGATCGGCACCCCGTACTTCACCCAACTGTCCGAGCACGCTGCCGCCGGACGCGACGACGACGTGCGAGGCGACATCTCCCGCAGCATCCGCACGCTCGGGTTCTTCCTGATGGGTGCGATGGCGGCCGTCGTCGCAGCGGCCGTGCCGGCCTCCCGGGTCTTCACGAACTCCTCCTCGGATGCGGTGGATGCCGCCGTCGTCCTCGCCTGCTACCTCGTCGGACTGCTGCCGTTGGCCGTCCTGTTCATCATCCAGCGCACGTTCTACGCGTACGGCGACACCAGGACGCCGTTCTTCTTCACGCTCTTCCAGTGCGCGCTCGTGGCCATCACGGCGACGATCGCCTGGGGACTGTCCGCATCGGGCACGCTGCCGCTCACCCTGCTCGCCGCCGCGGTCGCGCTCGGCCAGTCGATCGCCGGCACGGTGCAGACGATCGTGGCGACGATCCTGCTGCGCCGCCGGCTCGGGTCTCTCGAAACGGGACGTTGGATGCTGTCACTCGGCCGGTTCACCCTCGCGGCGATCCCCGCAGGCGCCGCCGGCTGGGGCGTCTTCCTGCTGCTCGGCGGGGTGGACGGTTGGACCACCGCCGACAAGATCCTCGGCGTGCTGGGAGCGGGCATCATCACGGTCACGTCCGTCGCCGTCTACGTGGTCTTCCTGTGGGTGCTGCGGGCGCCGGAGCTGCAGGTCGCGAAGGGCGTCGTCCGACGCATCCTGCCTGGGCGTTGAGGCGCCCCTCGGGGAATGCCTCGCCGTTACCATGGGTTGAAGCAGTGGAACGAGGAGAGCATATGCGTCAGGTCATCATCATCGGCTCCGGCCCGGCCGGATTCACGGCCGCCATCTACGCGGCGCGCGCGAGCCTCGAACCGCTGCTCATCGCGAGCTCGGTCGAGGTCGGCGGAGAGCTGATGAACACCACCGAGGTCGAGAACTACCCCGGCTTCCCCGACGGCATCCAGGGCCCCGAGCTGATGGCCAAGTTCCAGCAGCAGGCCGAGAGATTCGGCACCGAGGTCGTGTACGACGACGTGACCTCGCTCGAGCTCGACGGCACCGTGAAGAAGGTCACGCTCGGTTCGGGCACTGTCCACGAGGCCAGGACGGTCATCTACGCGACCGGCTCGGCGTACCGCAAGCTCGGCGTCGAGGGCGAAGAGCGTCTCTCCGGCTATGGCGTCTCCTGGTGCGCGACGTGCGACGGCTTCTTCTTCCGCGAGAAGACGATCGCCGTGGTCGGCGGCGGCGACTCCGCGATGGAGGAGGCCACCTTCCTCACGCGCTTCGCCGAGAAGGTCTACGTCATCCACCGCAAGGACACCCTGCGCGCCTCCAAGATCATGCAGGAGCGGGCGTTCGCGAACGAGAAGATCGAGTTCATCTGGAACAGCGAGGTCGCCGAGATCCTGGGCGACGGCGCCGTCACCGGCGTGCAACTGCGTTCCACGACCGACGGCTCCCTGCGCGATCTTCCGCTCGACGGCCTGTTCGTCGCGATCGGCAACGACCCCCGTACGCACCTCGTGCACGGCAAGCTCGACCTGACCGCCGAGGGCACCATCTGGGTCGACGGACGCACCTCTGTGACGTCGAAGCCCGGAGTCTTCGCCGCCGGTGACGTCATCGACCCGCACTACCGTCAGGCGATCACCGCGGCCGGCTCCGGCACCGTCGCGGCGCTGGATGCCGAGCACTTCCTCGCGGATTTTGAGGATGCTTCCGTCGAGGTCCCGGCCGCGGAAGCCGCCGAGGTCATCGTCGGCTAGGGAACACTTTCCACCCTCCTGCTGTTGGGGCAGGTGAGACTTCGATCAAGGAGAAGACTGATGACTGCTAAGGCGACGAGCCAGGCGACGTGGGATCAGGATGTGCTGCAGGCCGAGGGCACCGTTCTGGTGGACTTCTGGGCGGAGTGGTGCGGCCCGTGCCGCATGGTCGCGCCCGTTCTGGACCAGATCCAGTCCGAGCACCCTGAGAAGATCACGATCCTCAAGCTCAATGTGGATGAGAACCCCGAGCTGGCGATGAAGTACCAGATCACGTCGATCCCGGCGATGAAGGTCTTCTCCGCGGGCGAGGAGCGCAAGACGATCATCGGCGCCAAGCCGAAGTTCGCGCTCGAGCAGGACCTCGCCGAGTTCATCGGCTGAGTGTCTCCGACGCTTCACGGCCCGTCCCTCTTCGTCGAGGGGCGGGCCTTCGTCATTTGTCGTAGACCGGAACGGACGCGAGCCCACGCGCCTGACGCGCCCGGTCCACGATCTGCTGGATGACGGCGGTCTTGCCTGCGTTGTAGCGCGCACGGCCGGCGGCGGCATCCCGCGCGGCGGCCAGTTTGGCCTCCTGGTAGAGCGCCGCATCGTCCGGGTGCGCGAGGAGCCAGTCGCGCAGGATGCGCTGGTTCGCCGTGTCCCACTGCTCGGGCGGGAAGAAGTGGGCGATGCGGGTACGGACCCCGCCCGGTTCGAACACCATCACCGGATGCGTCCGCACCCCGCTGCCTATCCGCCAGCCGGCCGCCTCGAGGCGCACCCGAAACGCGTCCAGCTCGTCTGCGGCCGTGAGGTGCACCGCGACATCGATGATCGGCTTGGCCGTCAGCCCCGGCACGGCCGTGGAGCCGATGTGCTCGATCTCCCATTCCGCGTTTCCGAGTCCGCGCAGCTCCGCGGCGACGTCTTGGAACATCTCCGGCCAGGCGGGGTCGTAGTCGACGAGCATGGCTCAGGCTGTCGCCGAGCTAGGAGGCGTCCGCGATCGTGGCGTCCCAGCGGCGGTACTTCGGCCCGTCCCCCAGGAGCTTCCAGACCGCCGGGGTCAGAGGCGGATACTCCAGGGCGATCTGACGAAGGACGCGGTAGTGACGAGCCGCGTTGGGGCGGACGCCGTCGTTGGCGGAGATGTTGTCCGCCCGCAGCAGGTACACGACGAGTTCGTCGACGCTCGGCAGGTCCTCCATGAAGTCCCACGGGTCCTCGCCGCCGAGAAGCCGCTCCTGGATGAGGACGGCCAGTTCGTCGGCCGCTTCGGCGCGGAGCACTTCGAGGCTTGCTCGGCGGGGAATGGCTTCAGTCACCCATCAAGCCTACGCGCGCTTCTTGTGACCTCGGTGGGTGATCTCGACGACGTCGGTCATGGTCTCGAGTTCGCGTCCCTTGGTCTCCGGGACCCGGAAGTACACGAAGAAGAACGACAGAGCCGCGAAGAACGCGTAGAAGCCGTAGGCGAACGTGAGCCCGATCTCCGCGAAGGCCGGGAACGTCGTCGAGATGAAGAAGTTCGCGATCCACTGCGCGGCCGCCGCGACGGCCAGAGCGCCGGCGCGGATGGAGTTCGGGAACATCTCACCGAGCAGAACCCAGACCAGCGGTCCCCAGGTCGCTCCGAAGAACACCACGAAACCGTTGGCGCACACGAGCGCGACCAGCGACCACGGCTGCGGAAGGACGACGCTGCCGTCCTGAAGAGTTCCGAACGAGAACGCGACGGCCATGAGACCGAGAGTGATCGTCATGCCGACGGAACCGATCAGCAGCATGGGCCGTCGACCGACCTTGTCGACGAGCAGGATCGCGACGATCGTGACGACGATGTTGGTGATCGAGGTGATCACGGAGGTCAGGAGGGCGTTCGATTCGTCGAAACCGACCGACAGCCACAGCGTCGTCGAATAGTAGAAGATCACGTTGATGCCGACGAACTGCTGGAAGACGCTGAGCAGGATGCCGACCCACACGATCGGCTTCAGCCCGAAGAGGTTGCCGCGCAGATCGCGCAGGGACTCCCTCTTCTCGGTGTTGATGGTCGCCTGGATCTCCTGGATCTTCAGATTCACGTCGGTCTCGCCCGTGAAGTCGTACAGGACCCGCGACGCCTTGTCGAGCTCTCCCCGCGCGACGAGGAAGCGCGGCGACTCAGGCAATCGCAGCGCCATCACGCCGTAGACGATCGCCGGCACGGCCTCGGCCATGAACATCCATCGCCAGGCATCCAGTCCGAACCACAGCGGATCGGCCGCGCCTCCGGCGACGTTCGCGAGGATCGCGTTCGAGACCAGCGCGGTGAAGATGCCGAGCACGATCGCGAGCTGCTGGAGCGACCCGAGTCGTCCGCGGATGCGGGCCGGTGACACTTCGGCGATGTACGCCGGGGCGATGACGGATGCCGCGCCGACCCCCAGACCACCGATCACGCGCCAGATGATCAGATCGATGACGCCGAACGCGAGTCCCGAGCCGATCGACGAGGCGAGGAACATGATCGCCGCGATGACCATCACCGGGATGCGGCCCCATTTGTTCGCGAGGGAACCCGCGAACCAGGCACCGATCGCACAGCCGAGCAGCGCCGACGAGACGGCGAAGCCCTGCAGTGCCGGGCCGAGATCGAAGGCTCCGGCGAGGGCGTCGACCGCCCCGTTGATCACAGCGGTATCGAATCCGAACAGGAAGCCGCCCAGGGCCGCCGCTATGCTGATTCCGATGACCCGGCCGCTGATGCGTCCCGGAAGTCTGTTGTTCGACATGGTTCCGCTCCCCCGTTTGCAGCGAGTCTATTGGGATGCCCTCGTGGGGCGGTGATGGGGCCGAGAGCGGGTCAGGCGCCGTAGCCCTCCTCGCCGAGTTCGGCGAGGATGCGGTTGAGATCCTGGATGGATGCGAAATCGATGACGACCTGGCCTTTTCGTGAGCCGAGATTCACCTTGACCCGAGTGTTGAGGCGATCGCCGAGCTTGCTGCCGACCTCATCGAGATAGGCGCGTCGCGCACCCGGCTGCGGCTTGGCGGCCTTCGAACCGGCCTCGCGCGGTGTCGCCTTCGCCGCTTCCTCCGCCGCACGGACGGACAGGTCCTCATTGATGATCTTGTCGGCGAGGCGCTGCATGGCTTCGGGGTCGTCCAGGCTCAGGATGGCGCGAGCGTGGCCTGCGGAGAGGACGCCGGCGGCCACGCGCTGCTGCACCGGAACAGGCAGCTTCAGCAGTCGGATGGTGTTGCTGATACGCGGGCGTGAGCGTCCGATGCGGGTGGCGAGTTCCTCCTGCGTGATGCCGAAGTCCTCGAGCAGCTGCTGGTAGGCGGATGCCTCTTCGAGCGGGTTGAGCTCGGAGCGATGCAGGTTCTCGAGCAGCGCGTCCCGGAGGAGGTCCTCATCCGTCGTGTCCCGGACGATCACCGGGATCGTCTCGAGGCCGGCTTCGCGGGCGGCGCGGGTGCGGCGCTCGCCCATGATCAGCTCGTAGGCGCCGTCGGCGTTCGTGCGGACGACCACTGGCTGCAACACGCCGAACTCGCGGACGCTGTGCACGAGCTCCGCGAGGTGCTCGGGGTCGAAGTGCGTGCGCGGCTGACGAGGGTTCGGGACGATCTCGTTCGGATCGACATGGACCAGCCGTACGCCGGGGATCTCGGCGAGTTCCGGGGTCGCCTCGGTCTCGACGGGCGGCTCCGGCTTGATCTTCGCACCGGGGAAGAAGACGTCGACGGGGCGTTCGGTCTGCTCCGTGGTGGGGATGAGGGCTCCTATCCCCCGCCCGAGTCCAGTTCGCTTCGCCATCAGTTCTCCTTGCTCTGTGTGCTGCTGGTGCGCGCCGCGGTACGCTGCGCGATCTCGACTGCCGCCTCGCGGTAGGCCACGGCCCCGGCAGAGTTGCCGTCGTATTCGATGACGGTCTGACCGAAGCTCGGCGCCTCGGAAACGCGGACCGACCGCGGGATGACGGTGTGGAGCACCTGCTCCGGGAAGTGTCCTCTGACCTCGTCGGCCACCTGCTGGGCCAGACGGGTGCGCCCGTCGTACATCGTCAGGAGGATCGTCGAGAGGTGGAGCTTGGGGTTCAGATGCTTCTGGATCATCTGGATGCTTCCGAGGAGCTGGCTCAGGCCCTCCAGCGCGTAGTACTCGCACTGGATGGGGATGAAAACCTCGGATGCCGCGGTGAACGCGTTGATCGTCAGCAGCCCCAGGGACGGCGGGCAGTCGATGATCACGAAGTCCATCGGGTGCTCGGCGAGGTAGGCGTCGAGCGCCCGTCCGAGCCGGTGCTCCCGCGCGACCTGCGCGACGAGTTCGATCTCGGCGCCGGCGAGGTGGATCGTGCTGGGTGCGCAGAAGAGATTCTCGGACTCCGGGCTGGGCTGCACGATCTCCGCGAGCGCGACGTCGTTGATCAGCACATCGTAGATGCTCGTGACATCCGCGCTGTGGGGGATGCCGAGGGCTGTGGAGGCATTGCCCTGCGGGTCGAGGTCGATCACGAGAACTTTGGCGCCGAGGTGCGCCAGCGCTGAAGCGACGTTGACCGCGGTCGTCGTCTTGCCGACCCCACCCTTCTGGTTGGAGACCGTCAGAACGCGTGTCTGCGAGCCGTCGAAATCGAGGGTGACCGCCTCCAGGGCCCGGCGTCGCGCGCTGAGATCAGCGAGTTCACGGGCGAGTGGGGTGTCCATCCCGAAGCCATCGTTCGGTGGTGCCTTTTCGGGTTGTTTCACGTGAAACATCCACTCCTTTCGGGGCCGCGTTCCACTCTAATCGAGGTGACCGACCTTGACGGGCACGGGCTCGGCTCGGCGGTGGGCCGGCTGTTCGACCTCACCGGATGCCTGTGCCCGAGAGGGCGCTGTCGACTGAGACGCGCGGCTTGGCTGAGCTCGGCTGACCTCGGCTCTCTCGGCGTCCACTCGGGTGTAGCGACCCGCAGCGAACCTGCGCACCATTGCTGCGGATCGAGGGCCGCACCCATGCCCGCAGTACCCGAGGTGGCGCGGAATCGGGGTGGGGGGCGCGTTCACAAACGTCACCGTTTCACGTGAAACACCACATCTTCGCCCTGTACGTCGCCTTCTGATCGGCCGGTAGCCGGTCATTCCGATCGCCGGTCGCGGAGTGGTGCGTACGCGTCTCACCCCTCGGTGAGTCTCCCCCGCTCCGCGCCGACAACGACCGCGGCTCAGCCAAGTCACTACGAGACCCGTCCCGGCATATCAGCGAGCTGCTACGGTCTTGGCCGCGGTGGGCCGCGGTCCGCACGAGCAGCACCGCGGTCGAGTGCGACGGTCGCGCTCGCGCGTTTCATCATCGGATTCGCGACGTGGCCTACCGCTCAAGCCCGGCATGGACAGTCGCAACCGATGCCGTTGAGCAGCCGACAGCCACCAAACGATCGAGACCCGATTCCCGCTCGCCGTGTTTCACGTGAAACGCTTTCACGCTGATCGGAGTGCTGCTTCTATCCGCTCGCGGGCCTCCAGGTTGTCCGCGTCCGCAGTCGACCATCGATTCAGCTGATCGAGCGCCCATTCCCAGTGCTCCCGACGCGGCACGATCGACAGTTCCCGCTCGGCCGCCGGCCAGCCGAGCGCGGTTCTCTCGCCGTCGAACTCCGCCGAAGCCCGCCAACCGGCATCGCGGACGCAGGCCCCGTTCATCAACGTGAGGGAAACACCGTTCACCGCATCGATCGCCATGCTGTTGTCGACGCTGGCGTCGACTCGCTGCCACAACCGAACAGGCAGTCGGAGCGTGATGTAATCCATGACACCATCATCGCGCTGCCGGATCCGCACCGACGAACAATGTTTCACGTGAAACGGACGAAGACTGCCGAAGCCGGACGCGGCGGATCCACGGATCGCGGTCGACTCCGCCTGTCGCGTGATGAGCACTACCTCTCCGGCGACACGACCGATCGCACGATCCCCCACTCAAGTGGCGCGAGAGGTTCCTGAACCTCCGCTGCGCGGCGTGCAGAACTGCCGCGGAATCGTGAATCAGTGTACTCCGAACCGACATACCAGTCCGCGGCGAGGCACCTCTGGTCCGAAGGAAAGCGGCCGAGTGCCGTCCGCCGCCACGGTACGGTCAGCCGTCACGGAACGGAAGCACGGAGCACTCTGCCGTTTCACGTGAAACAACCGCCGGCGCCCGCCGTCGAGAATCACCGGATCATGAAGACGTCCACAGCATCCTGCTTCTCGACGACGAAGCCATGGCGCAGGTAGAGCCGGGTCGCGGCACTTCCCTGCAGGACATTCAGCCGATGAACCACGTCGCGGGGTTCCTGGGAGAGGATGTCGGCGAGCACTTCTCCACCGATACCCTTGCCTTGCACTTCGGGGCGCAGGTAGAAGTGCTCGATCCAGCGGGTTTCCCTCTCTTCGCGGACCGCGATCGTTCCGGCATCCTGCCCTTCCCAGATGATCACGCGTGTGTTCTCGGGCTGGAACGCCGCGAGAAAACGCTCGCGAACACGAATCGGATCGTACCGACCCAGCCGCTCGAGGTCGGCACGCAGGACGTCGGCGCGCAAAGCCGCTACCGATGCAGCATCCGATGTCGTGCTCGGGCGGTAGCGCCACATCATGCGTCGAGCACCCCTCCCCTCGGTCGGACTATGCTGACTCGATTGTTTCACGTGAAACGGCGGGCCGGGATACGTCGAGTCCACTCGAACACGACTTCCGTCGGATCCGCGAGCGACCTCCGTGCCCGACCTTGAGTATGTCGCCTTGCCGGAACATGTTCCACGTGAAGCATCAGATTCGATTTCTGTCCCACCCGGTTCGGTTCAAGGACAGACTCCTGCCGGAGCCTCACGCACGCGCCTCACCGCCGCCGTGCTGCGAATCTTGTTGGCGTTCGATGGGGAGACCGGTCGCTTTCGCCGTTCGCACGGCACGGGAGGACCTGTGAAGCCTAAGCCTCCGCCATGCGTATCCTGCACGGCCACCCATCAGCAACCGACCAATTGACGCTCTCACCTTGTTGCACATCGAGTCAGGCCGCTGGGACCGAAGCCCTGACGTCCGCGTCGGAACCCCCGGCGATGATCGTGCCCGCACCCTCGCCGCGGCTGCCTTCACACGGGGCTGGCGAAGCGCACCGTTTCACGTGAAACGCCCACCATAACGGCTGCACCCTTCGCTGATCCCCGATGTCGGACCGTTCGGTCGACAAACAGTGCCCTCAGCGGATACGCGTCCCGCAGCAACCCACGTCCTATCCGGTCGCGAGGCCGGTCGGCGTCTCATCAGGCTACCCGCACGATGTTTCACGTGAAACATCGCCACTGGTACTAACCGCGGACGGTGGCGCGTACGACGCGCGTCACTTCCGGGAGAAGGCCTTCACCCAGGACTTCGACGCGCACATCCGTCAGCTTGTACTTCTTGATCTGCTTCTGGGCGGCATCAATCTCGTTCGCCGCGTTCACGCCCTTCAGAAGAACCAGATCACCGCCGTCGCGTACCAGCGGTGCGGTGAGCGGCAGCAGCGTACGCAGCGCGCTGACAGCCCTGGCCGTCACCACGTCGAACGACTGCGGCCGGCCGACCTCCTCCGCGCGCGCACGAAGAACCTCGACATTGTCGAGACCGAGGGCGTCTACCTGCTCATTGAGCCAGTTGATCCGCCGCTCCATCGGCTCGATGAGCGTGAAACGGACGTCGGGCCGAGCGATCGCCAGGACAAGTCCTGGGAGTCCTGCGCCGGAGCCGATGTCAGCCACAGTTCCGTGCAGCAACGGCGCCGCGATCGCCGAGTTCAGGATGTGACGGGTCCACAGCCGAGGAAGCTCCAGTGGACCTATCAGTCCGCGTTCCTCCCCCTGAGCCGCCAATGCGTCCGTGAAGGACCGCGCCAATTCGACTCGATCACCGAACAGCGACACGGCCGCGGTGGGTTCCTCCTCGACATCACTCATGAGTCGCTCCGCACCGTTTCACGTGAAACATCAGTGGCGGCGGATGACCGTGTGACGGTCCGCACCTTCGCCGTAGGACTCGGACGTGAGTCCCCGATCGGAGACGATGTCGTGCACGAGCTTGCGCTCGTAGCTGGACATCGCAGGCAGCGACGCCTGGGATGCTCCTTCATCGAGCTTCACGACAGCGGCATCCACGAGCCGTTCGAGCTGTCGGCGCCGCGCGTCGCGCGAGCCCCCGATGTCGAGGATGAGCCGCGAGAACGATCCCGTCCTGCTCTGCACAGCGAGGCGCGTGAGCTCCTGCAGTGCCTGCACGGTGTCCGGTGCGGAGAGCAGCTCGACCCCGCCGCCCTCTTCCGCCTCGACCGAGACGTAGGCACGGCCCTGACGGACATCCAGGTTCAAGTCCCCGTCGATGTCAGCGATGTCGAGCAGCTCCTCGAGGAAGTCGGCAGCGACATCCCCTTCGGCCTCCAGATCCGCGACGGTGGGCGCAGGGCGCTCGGTGATGTTCTCGACGCTCATCAGTTGGTGCCCTTCTTCTTCGCACGCTTCTTGCCGACCGGCTGCTGACGCTTCGGAGCCTCGGCCTTGGCCTTCTCCGCCTCTTCCAGCTTGCGCTGCTGCTCGGCCTCGTAGACCGACATCGGGACGACCTTGCCCTCGGAGTTGATGGCCTTGCCCTTGCGAGCGAGGCGCTCCTCGCGCGCCTTGGCCGCTTCGGAACCAGGCGTGGGCATCTCACGGATGACCAGGAACTGCTGCCCCATCGTCCACAGGTTCGACACGAACCAGTACACGACGACGCCGAGCGGGAAGAAAATGCCCGAGAAGATGAAGCCCAGCGGAAGCACGTAGAGCATGATCTTCTGCATCTGGTACGCCTGGCCGGTCTTGGCCTCGGGGGACAGGTTCTTCGAGATGATCTGCAGCTGCGTGAAGAACTGCGACAGGATCATCAGGACCACGAGGATGACGAGCAGCACGATCGCCGTGACGTTCTGCGTCTCGATCGCGTTGCCCAGGGTGCCGTGCAGCGAGACCGTCCCGAAGATCGTCGCGTCGTAGAACTCCTTGGTCAGCTCAGGACTCAGCAACCCGACGCCGCCCAGGCCGGCCTGGGCGTGCTTGGTGACATCATTGAGCACGCTGAACAGGGCGAAGAAGATCGGCATCTGCACCAGCAGCGGAAGACAGCTCGACATCGGCGTCGTGCCGTGCTTCTTGTACAGCGCCATCGTCTCGCGGCTCATCGCCTCACGAGAGAGCTGATCCTTCTTACCCTTGTACTTCTCCTGAACTTTTCGCAGTTCAGGGGCAATTTCCATCATCTTTCGCTGGCTCTTGATCTGCCGGACGAACAGCGGGAAGACCGCAGCGCGCACGACGATGACCAGGCCGACGATCGACAGGATCCAGGTGATTCCGGCCGCCGCCGGCAGCCCCACCGCGGTGAACAGCCAGTGCCAGAAGACGAGCACGGCCTCGACCGCCCACTTCAGCGGCCACAGGATCGTCCCGAGCAGGTCGAACCCGGTGTTCTCGGGTGCTGGTGTCGATGTCGCAGACGCGAGCAGAAGGTCAAGACCCACTGTTCAGTCCTTTCGAAGAGGAACGACGAAACCGTGAGAGGTCAGGTCGTAGTGGAAATGCTTGTGCGGGCGGACGTCGTCGACGCCGCCCTGAGTCCAGGGGTTGCACCGCAGGATGCGCCATGCCGAGAGCACGGCTCCCTTGATGGCGCCGTGCTGCTGCACAGCACCTACAGCGTAGGCGGAACAGGATGGGTAATAGGCGCACACATCTCCGTAGAGCGGGGAGATGACTCTGCGATACCCGGCGAGGAACCCCAGCACCAGATTCCGGGGGAGCAGTGGGATGCTGCGCAGCAGGTCCCCTGCGTGGAAGTGCGCCTCGCCGAAGGCGTAGGACGGCAGGGCGCTCACGGCGCCACCGGTCGCGTCAAACGGGTGACGCAGCGCTGCACATCCGTACGCAGTTCCGCGAACGAAGCCGTCGCGGATGCAGGAAGGGCACGGATGACGACATCCGTGCCCTGAGGGACCACTGGCAGCAACTCGGCACAGACGGCTTTGAGCCGTCGACGCACGGTGTTGCGGATCACAGCGTTCCCCACCTGCTTACTGATGATGAACCCGAACCGGGCTGCTCGCTCCGCATCCGACGTCGTGAGAATCGACGTGACGACACGGACACCGCCGCACCGCGAACCGCGCCTGACCACCATTCGGTAGTCATCACCACGGGTCAGACGATGCGGACGGGCGAGCACAGCGGGTTACGCCGAGAGCTCGGTGCGGCCCTTCGCACGACGGGCCGCCAGGATGCCGCGGCCGGCGCGGGTGCGCATGCGGGCACGGAAGCCGTGCTTCTTGGCACGACGACGGTTGTTGGGCTGGAAAGTGCGCTTGCTCATGGATCACTCCGGGAAGTCAGTCACCGGATGCAGATCTACCGGGGACATGGGGGCTGCCCAATTGGGCATAAGTCAACCGATTTAGGGTACGTCAGTCTGGCACGCAGGGCAAATCCCCGCGTGGCAGCGCCGACTCCGGCATCCGATCCGCACAGCTATTATCCACAGCCGGTCGCATCCGGCGAGGGACAACACGCCCGCCGGATTTCCGCGGCAGG